>NZ_JCAUAR010000016.1:0-172526 GCF_059692055.1 Paenibacillus sp. J31R109
GTTCTGGGAGAGTAGAACGTTGCCAAGCATTGTTCCCTGATAGCTCAGTTGGTAGAGCACTCGACTGTTAATCGAGTTGTCACAGGTTCGAGTCCTGTTCGGGGAGCCATTTATTTTTCAAAAACCAGGCCTTTTTATGGAGAGGTGTCCGAGCTGGCCGAAGGAGCACGATTGGAAATCGTGTAGGCGTCACAAGCGTCTCGAGGGTTCGAATCCCTCTCTCTCCGCCATAAGAGCTTTCATTGTAGAAGTGCCTGTTTACGAGGCCCGTTGGTCAAGTGGTTAAGACACCTCCCTTTCACGGAGGTAACAGGGGTTCGAGTCCCCTACGGGTCACCATTTATTCTTAATCCCATGGAGGCTTAGCTCAGCTGGGAGAGCATCTGCCTTACAAGCAGAGGGTCGGCGGTTCGATCCCGTCAGCCTCCACCATATTATGTTTAAATAGTAACGTCGCGGGGTGGAGCAGCCCGGTAGCTCGTCGGGCTCATAACCCGAAGGCCGCAGGTTCAAATCCTGCCCCCGCAACCAACCTCTTACCAAGAGGAGTATTACATAGTGTGGAGCTGTGGTGTAGTGGCCTAACATGCCTGCCTGTCACGCAGGAGACCGCGGGTTCGAATCCCGTCAGCTCCGCCATTTTTTTATTACTAGACATGAGTCATTAGCTCAGTTGGTAGAGCACCTGACTTTTAATCAGGGTGTCGTAGGTTCGAATCCTACATGACTCACCATTTTGCCTTATTTACAGCATGCGCGTATGGCGGAATTGGCAGACGCACTAGACTTAGGATCTAGCGGGCGACCGTGGGGGTTCAAGTCCCTCTACGCGCATCCAAACAAACAAAAAGAGCTTTCTTTTATCCTTTTAACGAGGATTGAAGAAAGCTCTTTTTTCGTACAATCCCGTCAAATTTTTGGTTGACATTGATTATTATTATCACTAATATCAAGAGTAGTGATAGACGCGAAATGGCGGGAGGAGATCGCATTTGAAAACGATTAAATACTGCTGCAGAAATGAGAAATTCGGATCCAAACAAATATATAAATCCATAAAGAATGAATTTCCCGATTTGAAGCAGAAGAAGAAAGACTGCCTTGGCAATTGCAGACATTGCAAGAAAGAGTGTATTGCGATGATCGGGAAGAAGAAACTGCTTTGCGCGGAATCACCAGATCATTTGTATGCTCAATTAAAGGAAATCATCTCGGCATCTAAAGCCAAAAGTGTGACGGCTTGAACATAGATCTATTAAAATTATTACTTCCGTTTGTATTTCTATGCACAATTCTGGTAATCTTGTATGTATGGGGAATACGCAAGAGATAACCATACAGAAAGGTGTGTGCACAGATGTTAAACGATACACTAACAGAAGCGCTAAACGAACAGATGAATTATGAGTTTTACTCCGCGCATGTCTACTTGGCTATTGCTGGTTATTGCGCTGCGGAAAGCTTGGATGGGTTTTCGAACTTTTTTAAAGTACAAGCAGAAGAAGAGAAATTCCATGCAATGAAAATTTTCAAATTTATTAATGACCGTGGGAAAAAGGTCAGCTTTGCTGGCATGAATACACCGGTGAACCAGTATGAATCGATTTTGGATGCATTTGAGCATGCGTATCTGCATGAGCAAGAAGTAACGAAACGTATCTATCACCTGTCTGACTTAGCGTTGAACGATCGAGAGCATGCGACGATGCAGTTCTTGAAATGGTTCATTGATGAGCAGGTAGAGGAAGAAGCGATGTTCGACAGCATTATTAATAAATTGAAACGCATTGATAAAGATAGCAATGCCTTCTATATGTTGGATGCCGAATTTGCACAACGCTCGTTTACCCCACCAGCTACGGAATAATTACATATCCTTTTCAAGAGACAAAAACTTACCTGTTTCGCATATTGTTGCGAGAGGTAAGTTTTTTCTGTTTGTTGACATAGAGGTGTCAGGGTTTATTAAGTATACTAAAAGAAAAAGAGAGGAAGTTCATTCATCATGGATAAATTAGATTTAGCCAAAACCTATAAAACGTACTATACGGCTCCGACCAAGCCTCAAGTTGTTGAATTTGAACCTATTTCTTATGTCACGATCGTAGGGAAAGGGGACCCCAATGGTAGGACCTTCGCTAGCGCAACAGAAGCTCTGTATACGGTCGCTTATGGTGTTAAGGGCTATTGTAAGAAGGCTGAGCAAGATTTTACTGTACCGAAGTTAGAAGGGCAGTGGTGGGTGGATGGCGATCCAAGAACTGCGTTAGAGGTGCCCAGAGAGGAGTGGCACTGGAAGCTGTTGATTCGGATGCCTGTGTTTGTAACGGCGGAGCTCGTGGAAGAAGCACGCAATGGTGCATTAGTGAAGAAGAAGGAGCTTAAGGTTATTGCCGATGTAAGGCATGAAACTATACATGAGGGACTCTGTGTCCAGATGCTGCACGTGGGCCCGTATGCGACAGAACCAGAAACACTGGCACAGATGGAGCATTTCATTTCACAAGAGCAGCTCAGCTACCGTGGACTCCATCATGAGATTTACTTATCAGATCCGAGGAAGATTGATCCTGCCAAAATGAAAACGATATTACGGTATCCAGTTCAAGCGATAGAAGTGGTGAAGGGGTGATTTTTGCTGTAAAATAGAAGATAATGTCGAGAATGATGGGAGTGAGTGCGGATGCGCATACGTAAAATGGCTGCAAATGGACAAGCAGTGGTTGTCCTCGTGATCTTGTTAGGTTTGCTGTATCCGGCACCTGCCGCCCACGCTTCTTGGTTAGATCGGATCAAAGATATATATCAATTACCAAGCAATGTAGAGCAGATTCAGAAGGATTACGACGCTACGAAGCAGCAATTAGAAGAACAGAAGGACAAGCTATCGGAGGCTGTCAGGCAGTCTCAAGAAATTGAACAACGACTTTTGAGCCAGAATGAGGCGCTTAAGAAGGATAACGAGCAATTGCAGGATCGCTTGAAGGCTATGGAACAAGTTGCTTTAGACAAAGATAAGCGTAATCGTAAAATTACCTACATGATCATTACGGCAGCGGCATTAGTAGTAGGATATTTCTTGCTTGGACGTGTGTTTCGTTTCTTCGTATGGCAGAGAAGGAAGCGTGGGATGCGTTAGCAGGAGCGGCAAGGGGGTTGTATGATTTGGAGATTATCTATGAAAATGCAAGCTCACAAGCCAGGATGGCTACGCTGCAGCTTCTTAAGGGAGAGGCCGTGCATGTTCTGCACCCGAACCAAATTGTTGCCTTTCAGGGGAGGCCAGAGCAGCGTGAGGATGCACTGATGAAGCTTCCCAGCATGTATAGGAAGAAGCGGTTGATCCAATCACGCATACTCGGTCCTGGGCGTGTGCTCATGGGCTTGCCAGAAGCGTATAGTTTGGCTGTCGTCCCTTTGGAAGCAGAAGACGATCTATTGTTTGAATTTCGTCATGTGCTGTTCTATACGGAAGGTGTGACGTTTACAACGCATTTACAGAGTATGAAGAACACGTTGATCACGCAAGATTTAGTTAAAATGCAGTTTCACGGCCCTGGTAATCTAGGTTTGCTAACAGCTGGCCCTATCCATCACATGGCCCTAGATCCTGTGGAGCCCTTGTATGTTGATGTCCATTGCCTTGTTGCCTACCCGCGGCAGGCTAAGCTGCGCCTCTGTGTATACGGCAACACGCTGGCGAGCCAACATATGAATTATCACTGGGAGATAACGGGGCAGGGTCACGTACTCATGCAGCCTTGTAAGCCTGATCCCAAATTAGATGAGCATATGAAATCGGATAGTTTGCTGCGTCGCATAGCACGGGAAGTACTGCCCTTTGGCGGCGTTTTCATAAAATAATAAAAAAAATTGAAAAATAGTTGCATTTGTTTTGAATACCTGATATATTATTCCTTGTCGCCTCAGAGAAACACTTGTTGAGCGAAAGAGAAATAATACCGTGCGGAAGTGGCTCAGCGGTAGAGCATCGCCTTGCCAAGGCGAGGGTCGCGGGTTCGATCCCCGTCTTCCGCTCCAATATTTTGCGCCCTTAGCTCAGCTGGATAGAGTATTTGACTACGAATCAAAAGGTCGGGAGTTCGAATCTCTCAGGGCGCGCCATTTATACTTTATTCACACTTCGGGACGTAGCTCAGCTTGGTAGAGCACCTGCTTTGGGAGCAGGGGGTCGCATGTTCAAATCGTGTCGTCCCGACCACTTCGTTATTTTTAATATGCGGGCGTAGTTTAATGGTAGAACTTCAGCCTTCCAAGCTGATCGCGCGGGTTCGATTCCCGCCGCCCGCTTACGAGCAAGAGAAAAGGCCACCTTCGGGTGGTCCTTTTTTGTTTATATTTGGGTTCGCAGGAGTTCACATAGTAGCGAAGGATGAACTAATCATCAAATTTCCGATAGTCATACTCGTATATCTAGGTTAAAATGGGAAAAACATGCAAAGGGGACTTACCGAAATGAACGCAATTGAAAATCGTATTCAAGGGCTACATAATTATCATTCGGAGTTAACAGCGCCCACTGATCTGGCTGCATTCTGGGAGCGCGCTTACGCGGAAGCTACAGAAGGAGCATCGTATACAAGAGAGTCGGTGCCATCAAATTTTGTACAAGCAGAAGTGAATAAGATCGTTTTGAGGGGTGCTGCGGAAACACCGATTCATGCTTGGTTGTTACTGCCTGCAGAGTACAAGTCTAAGAAGGTGCCTTGTATTGTTACATTCCCGGGCTATACAGGTTCCAAGGGAAGACCAGAGGATCATGCAGCTTGGCTGCTTATGGGGTATGCGGTACTTGCGGTTGATGTACGCGGGCAAGGCGGCGAGAGTGGTAACCTGCTGCCGCAGGAGACCGGCATGACGAAGGGATGGATTACACAGGGGATTCTCGATGCGGAGACGAGCTATTATCGAGCGGTTGCGATCGATTCCATGCGTGCTGTGCAATGTGCGTTAGAGCAGCCAGAGATCGACAGTGAGCGAGTATTCGTAAACGGTGGAAGCCAAGGCGGAGGGATTGCCTTACTCGTTACTGCACTTGAGAAGCGCATTCGGGCAACCATTGCCCATGTACCGAATCATTGTCACATGGATCTAGGCTTGTTGAATTCGGTTAGTTCACTCAGCGAAGCGGCTGATCTAGTTACCCGGTTCCCAGAATATCTGCCTAAAGTACTGAAAACGATTTCTTATTTCGATATCATGAACCTAGGCGATCGTATTGGGCAGCCTGTTCACATTTCCGTAGGATTGAAGGATACGTGTTGCTTACCAGAAGCGATATTCGCTGCCTATAACCGAATTGAATCCCCAAACAAATCGATTAAAGTGTATCCCTTCATGGGGCATGCGACACCTCCTGGTTCCCATGCAGCGGCACATACCTTTTTCTCAAAATGGTAAGGACTAAAACAAGTGTCGAGTAAAGATGACGATCCCCCTACCTTATTGGAAAGTAAGAAGCTGCACAGTTGGATAACCTATAGCTAACTTGAAGGGAGGTGGGGACGGATGGTCAATGAGGAGTCGTTTGAAGAGATATTTGAGCTGATGAAAGTCGCTTTTCCAGAAACGGAAATAAGAACGTATGAGGGTCAGCGGGCGCTTTTACCTCATCCTAGTTACAGGATCGATGCAGAGAGAGATGACCAGGGGCAATTGCTCGGTTTTTTGGCTAGTTGGAACTTTAGCACGTTTCGATTTGTAGAACATATTGCTGTCAATGTTGCCATAAGAGGTGGCGGGATTGGCAAGCGAATGCTGATGAAGTACATGAGCAGTGCAAGCACGCCTATGGTACTTGAAGTCGAGCCTCCAACTACCATAGATGCGACGCGGAGAATTGAATTCTATAAGCGCTGTGGTTTTCAATTGAACCGATTTCCCTATGCACAGCCTCCACTGCGAGAAGGACAAGCGATGCTTCCTCTCCATATCATGAGTTATCCGAATCCTTTGACTGAAAGTGAGTTTAATCCCATTAAGGAAGTCCTGTTTACAGAGGTATACAGGCAGCCAGTGGGCTTGGTCTGAGGTCATTTTGCAGACAGTTACTCTGAAAAGAGTAGCTGTTTTTTTGCGATTTTCACCCGAAAAGGAAATAATTACCGCCGTGTAAAAGTTGTCAAGCCAAAACGAACTGTGCTAGTCTAACATAGACAAAAAATGCCGAATCTCGGAGCATCGAAAGCTCCGGTACGGGGGACTTCTTTATTTGGGGTGAATGAATGCTCAGTTAGTCTAGTTTTAGGCTAATGGGGCTTACTAGGGAAAACCTCTTCCCGAACCCGTCAACTAACCTCGGAGGCTTCAAGGAGGCACAACGTTTTGAAACTTTTTACCAAAAGCTTTATTTGTTCATGCGCTATTGTAGGCGCAGCCATTTCGCTATTCGCCGCGCCATCCGCGCATGCGGCAACGGACTCTTCTTCGGTGAAGGTTCAAGTCAACGATGACTTGGTGCAGTTCCCAGAGGTACAGCCTTTTATTGATAAGGCCGGTACACTCCAAGTGCCACTTCGCGTGTTGTCGGAGAAGTTAGGTTATCAAGTGGGTTGGGCGAAGCAAGGCGATGAAGTTGTCGTCACACTCATGAACAAAGAGCAATCCATTCAACTTACTACTGACGAAGAGAAAGCGATCGTGAACAGTAAGTTAGTTGAACTAGAGAGCAGTCCTACCTTGCTTGAGGGAAGTACCTATGTTCCGCTACGTTTCATCACAGAGACGTTTGGCTCTGAGATTGCGTGGAATGATGCGAATAAAATCGCTATCGTCGAACAAGACGGTAAAACTCATAAGCCAGCATGGATTGCACCCCCACCCGCAGCCCTAGCAGCTCCAGTGGCCAAGGTCGTTCAGTCATCCGTTTCAGCTCAAATTATACAAGCTGCAACGACTTTTAAGGGGACGCCTTATCGATGGGGAGGAACGACACCCAAGGGCTTCGATTGCTCAGGATTCGTTCGTTATGTATACGAGGCCAAAGGCATTGAGCTGCCACGCACCTCCGTGCAAATGTACGATCAAGCAGGGACAAGAGTGACGGATTTGAAAGCGGGAGACCTTGTTTTCTTTGCTTCAGGTATCGTCAATCATGTGGGCATTTACATCGGAAATAATCAATTCATTTCCTCAACAACGTCCGTTGGTGTGACGGTTGATAGTCTCGCTAGCTCCTATTGGGGCTCAAGATATGTAGGTGCAAAGCGCGTACTATAAGACAGTTACTCAATATGGTATATGCAGGGTGAATAAGAGCGTATGTTCGCTGTGTCTTTCGCAAATGAAAGCATAGCGGCGGATGCTCTTTTTTTTGCGCGAAAATCTGCGATTTTTATCGAAATTTTGAGGATTATAGCCTATAATGAGAAAATGGTTGGAAGAAAGTAGGTGACGCGTACGACATGCAAGTTAGTGTCTGGAAAAGCTGGTTTCATAAAATTAAAATGTCGGGTCGAACAGATCGCATGTACAACGTGGAAACAGGTCCTGCCATTCCGGAAGACATTCGGGTCGTGATTAAGCAATTTTTTCATACGTATAACCATTTCAAAGGGGCAAGGCAATTCCAAACGGATACTTTTATTAAAGAAGTATTCTATGCAACGAAACAAGATCCGAAGGATCACCGCTCGATAGATGAGATGGAGAATTATATCCAGAGCAAGAACGTCAACCGTTTACGACTGAAATCGTATGTGATTGATGAATATCTGCGAATTGGTGAAAAGGTATGTATGATTGGTGTGACGCGGGAATTTAGCAATGCGCATCGAAATCGTGTCCTTTATTTTATCGTACAGGAAGAAGGCGCTTGGCGGTTTCATCATATCGTGAGATCACATCATGGGAAAATTATCGAGAAGTTTCAGGTGAAAGAACAGGTTGGATTTGTAGTTGGGGATGATAAGGTAGCGTTGCTCTTTCTGACACATGCAGATTCAGCGGATGCTTCCACGTTTATGTTGGGGGATTATGTACATACGGAAGGCTATTTGGAAGTGGAACAAGAGGTAAGCGGTCAGCTCTATTATCGGATTGTTCGGATGAATCGCGTACATTAAGAAGGTATAAGTCAGGATACAAGCGGCATGAATAGGCTTTGCTCTGTCGAGTAACGCTTATTTGGTGTGCGTGCAGATGGCGATAGGTAAGTGGACAGGGCGTATCTCCTTATGAAACAATAGAACTAACATTTTATCAGGATAAAATAAAGTGCAACATGTTTGGAAGGGAGGCAAAGATGGAGAAAGAACCGTTGGAGCTGCAAGCGCAGTTTTGGAAAAAGGTTAATGGTGAACAGTTAGGGCAGCTGTTGCAACAGATCGCATTGAACACAGAGTTGAAGCCAAGTGAGTTGGCTTTTGTGTGTATCGGGACCGATCGTTCAACTGGGGATTCACTAGGTCCACTCGTTGGCAGCAAGCTTGAAGAGCTAGGCTATCCGCATGTTATTGGTACGTTAGCGGCACCGTGTGATGCCAGTAACTTGGCAATTCGCTTGCAGGAAGTTCCACCGAATGTCGTGGTGATTGCGATAGATGCTTGTTTGGGACAAAAATTAAGTGTAGGTTTATACCAGTTATCGAACCAGCCGTTGGCACCCGGGAAATCAGTCGGTAAAGTGCTGCCGCCTATTGGTGATTATACGATTGCGGCGATCGTCAATGTTGATGGACCAAGACAGTACAATGTGCTGCAAACGACTTCGTTATATCATGTATTGCGAATGGCAGATGAAGTTGTTCGTGCAATCACCTATGCAATTCCTTTGTAGCTGAGGGGCAGCAAAGAGGAGAAAGATCGGAGTGATATGTGAGTGATAGGACCAGGAGGGCCAGGGGGAATGGGGCGGCTGTCCGACCGGAATCGTCCCAAGGCCAAGTTGAAGGATGTATCGATACGAAGGATTTTGTTATTGTTCAAAAGCTATTGGGGACAAATCATGGTGATTATTGGTTTGGCGCTGCTTGCGGCAGTGATTGGGCTTATTCCACCACTCGTTATGAAAGAAATTATTGATACGGCAATCCCGCAGGGGCGTGTAAAGCTGCTGTCCGTTATGGCGCTGCTGATGATTCTGCTGCCCGTGCTTAGCGGTGTGCTCGGTGTTTGGCAAAACCATCTCAATACCAAAGTAACCCAAGGGGTTATTCGGGATTTAGGACAGTCCTTGTTTGTTAATTTGCAGCGGCAGTCGATGGCGTTCTTCACAGACGCGCGCTCAGGCGAAATTGTGCAGCGGATCACTGGCGATGTGCAATCGGTACAGAGTGTGGTGACATCGATTGTGGTCTCCTCCATCACGCAGATTGTTATCGTATTCACGACGATAGGCATTTTGTTTGCGCTAGATTGGAAACTTGCGATCATCTCGGTGCTCATTCTTCCGCTTTTTGTGCTGCCTGTAAAAAAGGTCTCCCAGGTAAGGAAGGTCTTGCGGCTCGAAACACAAAAAGTGCGTTCGGAAATCACCTCGCAGCTGAATGAAAATTTCGGCATTTCGGGTGCGTTGTTGACCCGGATTTTTGGCAGAGAGAAACAGCAAGAGCAAGAATTCACGAAGATGAATCAAAAGGTAATGGATCTCGAGCTGCGCCTCAATTTAGTCGGCCGTTGGTTCGGAATGGCTACGAATACGCTTGGGCCGTTAGGCACGGCCATCATCTATATCTATGGCGGCTACTCCGTTATCAACGGGGATATGACCTTAGGATCGATCGTCGCGTTTACGGCGTATTTGGGAAGATTGTATATGCCTGTAGGTACGCTGCTGAATCTGCAAGTTGAAGTCGCTACTGCGCTGGGGGTCTTCCAGCGGATCTTTGAGTATCAGGACATGGTGCCTGATGTCATGGATGCCGAGGGAGCACGTCAGTTAGGGCCTGTGGCAGGGCGTGTGAGTTATAAGCAGGTGTCTTTTGCTTATAAGTCGGGGGAACCGCGTGGTAAGGGAAGTGTGGGGGAGCTAGAAGTAGGGAAGCGTAGGAAGCCGGCTGAAGTTGGCGAGCAGGGTAGAGCGGAAGAATTCGCAGTCGGGCTCAGCGAGAAAGTGGAGGAGAGAAGAGCAGAGCAGAAGGGAAGATTGGAAGAGCGAAGTGCAGAGATGAGAGGAAGGGCCGTGGAGCTGGGCGGAGTTGGCGAGAGAGGGAAGTCGGTGCAGTATGCACTGCGCGACGTCACCTTTGAGGCGCAGCCTGGTGAGATGGTCGCGCTCGTGGGACCAAGCGGCGCTGGGAAGTCGACGCTGATCGGAATGATCGCGCGGCTGTACGACCCGACAGCCGGCGTTGTCGAGGTCGACGGCGTCAACGTCCGCGACGTGGGGTTAGCGTCGCTGCGCGCGCAGATCGCGTATGTGACGCAGGAGTCTTTTCTGTTCCACGCGACGATTGGCGACAACCTGCGCTTTGCGCGGGAGGACGCTACGCGTGAAGAGATGGAGGCCGCTTGTCGGCAGGCCTACATCCACGATTTCATCGTGTCGCTGCCCGAGGGGTACGACACGATGGTCGGAGAGCGCGGCCACCGGCTCTCCGGTGGTGAGCGTCAGCGGATCGCGATTGCTCGCGCGATCCTGAAGCGCCCGCGCATCCTCATCCTCGATGAGGCGACGTCGCACTTGGACTCGGAATCCGAGTCCTATGTGCAGGCGGCGCTCGAGGAGCTGATGCAAGGGCGCACGACGCTCGTGATCGCGCACCGGCTCTCCACGGTGCTGGCCGCCGATCACATTCTGGTGATCGAAGCGGGCAGTGTCGTGGAGCGGGGCACGCATAGCGAGCTGCTCGCACTGGAAGGGCTGTACGCACGGCTGTACAGCACGCAGTTCGCCAAAGCTGCCGAGGAGGCAGCGAAAGGCGGCATAGCGTAGCCGCGCAAACGCAAGGAATAAGGCCCAAAAGGGGCCTTATCCCAGGGCAAACCACGCGCGGCGTGGCAGATAGCGCCCCAAAAGGGCGCTAAAACCGAGCGTCGCCCGCCGAACGGGCGGAAACGCAAGGAATAAGGCCCAAAAGGGGCCTTATTCCAGGGCAAGCACGCGCGGCGCGGCGAATAGCGCCCCAAAAGGGGCCTTATTCCAGGGCAAGCACGCGCGGCGCGGCAAATAGCGCCCCAAAAGGGCGCTAAAACCGAGCATCGCCCGCCGAACGGGCGCAAACGCAAGAAAGGGATATTCCACCAGGTCAATGGACCAGAGGGAATATCCCTTTTTTGCTACTCCACCCGAACGTTCACCTGAGGAGCGGGAGCTCCTGCGGGTTCCGCTAACACTGCGGGATCCAGTTTGGTTTCTTCACGCAGTAAGTAGCCGAAAAACAAAACGTAGTAGGACACGATGATGAAGAATACACCAGCGGTGACAGGATCCTTTGAAAACTGAGAGAGCTCAGCAGGTGTAAAAGTAGTTGTTGGACCTGTCGACAGGGCAACAGCTGCGTAGCGGTATGCAATGCGGCCTAGGAAGAGAACGAGCACGGTGACTTCAACCCAGAGATGTGTACGATAATACCAGCCATCGCTCCTATGCTCGAAGCGGGTATGGCGGATTGCTGTACGTCCAAGCAACGTACCGCCAGCAAGTCCGATCAGATAGCCGATGAAATGGATGGGGTGCACGAAGCCCAAGAGGAAAATGATGACCCCGAGGAGGCTAAATAAGGACAGACGAAAGATGAGTCTGCCACGGGAAAGCTTTTGAAAGCCAATGGTACGCTTCGTCCTTCGATAAATAAAAAAGCCAAAGATGAGAAACGGAATCACATAATGCAAAGAGTCCTGCAGGTGAAGCACCTCCAAACCTGTCGTTGTATATGTCCATATTGTAGCAAATTTGGACGGCCCATCGTGAGAAATGTTATTCCGTTTACAAAATATTGTCATACACTTAATAGTAGTTCGATAAACTTACTATTACACACTCAAAATGCAGCAAGGAGTTGACGGTAAATGGCAATGATCACTCATGTTAATGTATGTAACACAGTTAATGAAATTTACTGTTGTCTTCGTAATAAAGTCGTGAAGCTGGATGCGCAGCAAAAGGAGCAATATTGCAAAGGGTGTAAAATGTTCGCAGGTGGTGCAGCAGGCTACGACAACGGGGTTTGTTGTATATGGGAAGATTTGCGAACCGTAAGTAATCCACATGTGGTCCTAGACCCAGCCCAAGAGTTTAAACATAATCAAATTCGCCAAGTGCCGCCCGAGGGTCCGGCCTTATTTGTATATACACCCAGATGGTAAAACATATCCTATTTGATTTTGATGGGACACTTGTCGATTCGAGGGCGCTTTTAGTTAAGCTTTACAATGAAATGGCCATCCAACATCGTTTTCGCCCTATCCGCGAACAGGACTTAGGCCCTTTACGCTCGATGTCGATTTCTGAACGCGTAGATCGCTTAGGGGTGCCTGTGCTCCAAATTCCTAAGCTGATGGTGGCAGGGCGACAACTGTATCACGAAAATATTCGTTCCTTGCAGATTGTGCCTGGTATGAAAGAGGTTGTTGCAAAGCTTTCCGCGCAAGGCGTTAAGAGCTCGATTCTTTCTTCCAATTCAGAAGCAAATATTCGGCTATTTTTACGAAAGAATAAGCTGGAGGGTGCATTTAAGGAGATCATTTCAGCGAAGCATATTTTTGGCAAGCATCACTCTATTCGCAAAGTAATGAAGCAGTGGGGAACCACGCCTACGCGCATGATTTATGTTGGGGATGAAATACGAGACATTGAATCCTGTAAAAAGTTAGGTGTGCCCATCGTAGCTGTGACATGGGGATACGATTCTCCGCAGCTGCTGCACAGCGGAAAACCAGACTATATGGCCAACACGCCAGGGGAGCTATACCGCACGTTAATGAGTCTAACTTGAGGGACAACAGGATAGATAGGCAGGAGGCCGCCACAGGATGACTGGGGGGGCTTTTAATGTTGGCATCAAGTGAGAATACGTAGAATTAGCAGTTATCCGTTCTTTTCAAGTAAGATAATAGAGTAAGGCTGAGGAAACGAATGGGAGGTTTAGGATGTTATTTTATTCAATTATTCTAGTGACTACAGCTATTGATCAATTGTCTAAGTATTGGATACGCTCCGTGATGACGGTGGGTGAATCTATGCCATTTTATAAAGATATCATCTCATTTACGTATTATCAAAATAGCGGGGCAGCAGGCAGTTCACTGCAGGGATGGGCTCCTATACTCGGCGTTCTGGCCGTTCTCATTGTCGCAGGAATTTGGTGGTATCGTAAAAAAGGGGGCTTTCCAGGCCCGTTAAAACAAAGCGCTGCTGCATTTCTTGTTGGTGGAGCTATTGGTAACGGAATTGAACGTCTGCTATTCGGGAAAGTCACTGACTTCATCGTTTTTCACTCCGGAGGTGGCATTATGAATCTAGCTGATCTTGCCATTAATTTGGGTGTTGTGCTCTATATAGTGGATATGCTTTGGGAGCAGAGGGGCAAATGGAAGGGGAATCGAAAAAATCCGCAAATTTCATAGGTATTTATACCCTTTCATGTGAGGGTTGATATGGAACTTAAGAACTATTTGTGGTATCCTTCAAGAAGAAGTAAGTTATTTGGAGGGATGGTCACATGAAACCGGATCGACAACTACTTGTTGATGAGTTTTTTGCGATGATTCGAAGGTTGAACCGCACGGGTGCCGATATTATGCATGTGAGAGAATTTTTCTGGCGATCGTCTGAAATTCGCGGACTCGTTCCGCCAACTGTTGAGTTTATGACGGTTCTCAAAACTTATAATGCGGTGCTTTTTCACGAGTTTCGCAAATCATTAGTGCCCCATACAAGCATGCATATCTTAGCCAATGTACATATGGAAGCAGGCGATGCGCTGGTTAGCTTGGGGATCACAACGTTAGAAGATCTTGAATTAGCGGTTAAAGGCAGGATTTTAACCAAAACTTAACATAGTTATAAACATGCCGATGCAAAAGCCCAAGCGAAGTCGCTTGGGCTTTATGCTTGGCATTAGTCGTCTTTCTTCTGCTGAAGGGCTGCAAGCAGCTTGTCTGCGAGTGAGTTCCCAACGCCGGCAGAATCGGAGAATTGTTCGATCAGCTGGCGGTTGGCCTTGGCTGTAGCCTTGCGACCGCCGCCTCCCTTCGCATCGCCATCGATTTTCTCAACGACATTGCAGGGACGGCATTGAAAATATTTGCCTGCTTTCCCTGTGTGGATTTCCATCTTCTTATGGCACTGCGGGCATCGGTGGTTCGTTAATTGCCCGTCAGCTTCACGTTTATAGGAACATTCCCGACTGGAACAAACCAGGTAACGTCCTCTTTTGCCTTTGACTTCCTGAAGGAACTCGCCACAGTCGGGGCACTTACTGCCGGTCAAATTATGCGGTTTATACGCTGCGGAGCTGTGTTTGACTTCGTCAACAAGTTCGGCTGCTTTTTTGCGAATACCGCTGAGAAAAGCTTCCATGCTGCCTTTACCTTTGGAGATGCGTTCAAGTTCCTGTTCCCAGCGTGCCGTAAGCTCGGGTGAACGGAGCTCTTCGGAAGCTAGCTCGATGAGCTGTGTGCCCTTACCGGTAGGAATGAGCAAGGAACCTTGGCGCTCAATCGTGTCGGAGGACACGAGCTTCTCGATGATATCTGCGCGAGTCGCAGGTGTGCCGAGACCGAATTTCTCCATTTGCGATAGCAGAGAAGCTTCATTATGGCGAGAAGGCGGCTTCGTTTGGCGGCTAACTTGGCGGACGTTGCGAGCGGTAACGGTGTCTTTCTCTGAAGCCTCTGGCAATAATTGTCCAGAATCTTCTTCGGCATCATTGTCTTCGCGATCAGGATCGCTGAAATCCGTGGCACCATAGACCTCTTTCCAGCCCGCTTGTTTCACGACTTTGCCTGAAGCGTAGAGCTTCTCGCCAGCGATTTCGATGGTTAATTTCGTTTCATCGAAGCGGCAAGGACCGCTGAATAAAGCTAAGAAGCGGCGAAGAATTAGATCATAGAGTCGACGTTCATCTGCACTTAATGTTGCAAGTGAGATGGCTTCACCTGTTGGTATAATGGCATGGTGATCGCTGACTTTGGAATCGTCGACAATTCGTTTCGTGATGGTTAGCGGCTTCCGGATAAAAGGTGCAGCCAGCGCCGCATAAGGGCCAATAGCAGCACCTTTCAAACGGCCGAGCAAGGTCGGTACCATGTCCGAGGTCAAATAGCGCGAATCCGTTCGCGGGTAAGTGACCAACTTGTATTGCTCGTAAAGCCGTTGTAGAACATTGGACGTCTGTTTAGCGGAGAAGCCAAATTTGCGGTTCGCGTCGCGCTGCAGCTCCGTTAAATCATAAGCCAGCGGATGCGGGATCTGCTTCTCGGTTTTATTGACCTGCACGATACGGCCGTTCTGGCCTTGCAGCTTGGTTTTCAAGCTATCGGCGCGCTCGCGGTCCCATATGCGCGAGTCGCCGGTCTTCGGGTCCCGCCACTGGGCGCGGAAGGACCCGAGTTCGGCTTCGATCAACCAGTAGTCGACGGACCGGAAATCGCGGATTTCCGCCTCACGGTTGATCATCATGGCCAGAGTGGGCGTCTGCACGCGCCCAGCGGATAACGACGCGCCGAACTTGCTGGTCAGCGCGCGGGTTACGTTGAGGCCGATCAGCCAATCGGCCTCGGAACGGCAGACGGCTGCTTGATACAGCCGGTTATAGTCGGTGCCAGGCTTCAGCTGCGCGAAGCCTTCGCGGATGGCCTGATCCGTCTGCGACGAGATCCAAAGCCGTTTGAACGGCTTCTTCCAGCGGATCAGCTCCATAATCCAGCGCGCGACAAGTTCGCCTTCGCGCCCCGCATCGGTTGCGATGACCAGCTCCGACAGGTCACCTCGACGGCTGAGATGCTCGATGGCACGAAACTGCTGCGAAGTTTCCTTCATGACTTTGAGCTTCATTTTGCCAGGGATAATGGGCAGATTTTCAAGGTTCCACGTCTTGTACTTGGGATCGTAATCATCAGGCTCAGCGAGCGTAACGAGATGACCGAGTGCCCAGGTGACAACATATTTAGGGCCCTCGAAATGATGTTTCTGCTTCTGATTACAGCCCAGCACGCGAGCAATTTCTTTGGCTACACTTGGTTTTTCGGTCAGTACAAGAATTTTCATAGGGTAAATTACCTCTTTTCTACATACAAAATAGCATAAGCGATAGAGAAGTACTTTTCAAACGAGAGTACTTTCTAAGTATTCATACAATTACACTGGGAATTAGTGAAATTTGTCTGTTTTTGTCCTCATATAAGGTATAATGCAGATATATAGAATAGAGGGGGAAACCTCAATGGGGCATTTGTTTTCTCTTTTTACCAATCATACCATTAAAATAAGACTGCAACTCTGGATCAGCGGTATCATTTTGGTGCTGGCGTTCTCGATCATTATTCCTTTTTATTTTATAGAGAAGGGCAATCGGATCGAGGAGGCTGGGGTTCAACTTAAGCAAGTGATCGATGTGCAGAGTTTATATATTGAAAATTGGAATCAGGAAAAGCTGGATACCATTAAACGCTTCGCACTTTCAGATAACGCCAAGTTCCATCGCATCGGTGATTTGAAGCGGGAATTTCAAGATTACGCGAAGGTAAAATCTGAATTTAATTCGATTATCTTTGTGGAGCCTGACGGTTATATACGTTCAAATTCAACACAGATGTATGTAGGTGATCGTGAATATTACGCGCGCGGCAAGGAAAAGAAGAGCTTTGTTTCAGGTGTTGTCATGTCCAAAGAAAATGGTACACCTATGATTACATATTCATCTCCCGTGCTAGGCGATCATGGTGAATTCAAAGGCATTGTGCTTGGTGTTGTTACGCTTGAAATGCTGAATACATTGATGTCACGGCTCAGCTTCGGGGATACGGGTGAAGTCTATGTGCTTGATGGAAACGGCAATATTGTAACGGCGTCCAAGCGTATGGAGAATTACCTCCATCCCCAAGGAGTCACACCGGAAATTTATCAACTAGCATTGGTGAATCGTAAGGCGGATCGTGCTTATATTGGCTTCCGAGGTGAGAGTGTCTACGGTCAATATCGTTGGTCGCAAGAGAAGAACTGGCTTGTTGTTGGGGAAATTACGAAGAAGGAAATCTTTCAGAAGCTCAATGAATTAAGCGTGACAATTATTGTCATCTCGTTGATTGCTCTACTACTGAGCGTAGCAGCTGCTGTGCTGATTGCATCCAAAATAGAAAGGCCGATTCGCTACTTGCTGCGTGCAACGAAGGTCATTCAGAAGGGCAATTATGATTACCAGATCAATGCAGATAAAATAAAACATGCACCTGTCGAGCTGCGTCAATTAGTGGTGACATTTAACCTCATGTCTGATCGTTTGAAATCATATATTTCGTTATTGGAGCATTCGGCATGGATGGATCAATTGACAGAGGTTCACAATCGACGGTATATGATGCTTGAAGGAAACAAGCAACTGCAGTCGTGCATTTACTCAGGACAGACTTGTTCCGTCTTGATGATGGATATTGATCATTTTAAGAAAATTAATGATACGTATGGTCATTTGGTTGGCGATGGCGTACTGCATCATGTTGCAAGTGTTTTGAAAAGGTATGCCGGAGAGGATGCGATTGTAGCCAGGTATGGCGGTGAAGAGTTTATTCTTTTGTTACTGCGAAAGGATGCGCAAGAGAGTGCTGCTGTAGCAGAGGAGGTACGTGAGGTTTTAAAAGAGGAGCCATACAGAAAAGAGTCGCTAACCGTCAAAATAACGGCCAGCATTGGAGTCGCAGAATACTCACCGACCTTGGAATACGGAACGATGGTGCTCGAAGATATGGTTTCCAGGGCAGACCATGCGTTATATCGTGCAAAGGCAAGCGGAAGAAATCGTGTCGTAGTGGATAACAAAAGGTTGTATGAGGAAGATGATCATGTATAAATATGACGTTGGAGGCGCGCTATGAAAGGGAGAACGGCGATTGTTGCAGGAGGAACGGGCTTAGTCGGCAAGGAACTGATCAAACAGCTACTGAACGATCCGGACTATGAGAAGGTTATTGCCTTAGTGCGTAAGAAGATGGATCTGGAGCAAACAGGTGGACAAAGTAAACTAGAGCAGCGAGTGATTGATTTCGCTAAACTAAGTGAGAATCTGAAGTCATCCGAGTTTGCGCATGCTCATGTCTTTTGTACCTTAGGAACGACGATTAAAAAGGCAGGCTCGAAACAGCAATTCCGCAGAGTTGATCGCGACTATCCCCTCATGTTGGCTGAAGTGGCAAGCAAGGGACAAGCAGATAGCTTCGCCATTGTGACAGCGATGGGTGCCGATCGAAGCTCTTCCTTTTTCTACAACCAGGTGAAAGGGGAAGTGGAAGATAAGCTGCGGGGAATGCGGCTTCGTGCACTTCACATGCTGCGTCCTTCACTCATTCTTGGCAACCGAGGGGAATTCCGACTAGGCGAGAAGATAGGGAGCATCCTGTCGATCGTGGTAGCCCCACTAATGACGGGCCGCCTTCGTAAGTATCGCCCCATTCATGCGCATACGATTGCAACGGGATTAATTCGAGCCGCGAAGTCAGGGAAAACGGGTGCTCAGGTGCTGAGCTCCGATCGGATTGCAGCCATAGCTGGTAAGTGATCCGCTAGGCGAAGAAGAACAAGCCCACAGAGCCAATTAAGCTAGTGAGGCCGAGTACCGCTCTCAACTTGAATCGAGGGTGGTACTCGGCCTCTGTTTTTGATAAGATTAATGTCGTTCATTATTAATGTTCGAAATGATTATAGACATAGAAAGAAGGTTCACACCATGATTGATCATATTGTCCTTGTAAAATTTGGTGAAACAACAACACAGGAGCAGCTGCAAGAGGTTGTTGATCGTTTTAAAGCACTGCGTCCACATCTAACCGGTATCGTTGATATTCAAGCAGGTCTTAATTTTTCTGAGAAAAATCAAGGTTTTCAAGTCGTACTATCCGTTCGTTTTGAAGATCAAGCAGCCTTAGTGGCATACGGGCCAAACCCTGAGCATCAAGCTGTAGCAGCGTATATCCGTGAAGTTGGGCGTGTAGACAGCCTGATTGTGGATATCGAGATTTAAGTGTAAACTGGTTCTATTTTGATTGGTATTTACAAAATATTTACATATTCATAGCTTGAAATTAACACTACTCCTCTATGCTGGAAGAGCATATTCCAATAAGAGGGGTGTTTGTGTTGAAAAAAATGATGAAAACTGTAGTTGGCGGGGCAATGGCGGGATTGCTTGTCGTGGCAGGATTAACGCCTGCTTACGCGATGGCAGCAGAAACAACAACGGATCTTCCGTTACGCAAGACGATTGAAGGAATGGAAGGCAAAGTGACATGGAATGACAAAGACCGTTCTATTCAAATTCAAGTTGGCGGCGTACAAGCAGTCGTAAAACTGGATTCCACTGAGGCTACTTTTCAAGGGAAATCCGTTCAATTGGATAAAAAGCCGTACCTAATCGATGGTTCTGCGCAACTAAGTAAAGATGCATTCAAAACTATTCAGAATGAAGTTATCAAACTTCAAAATAAAACAGGTTTGGAATTACTCACAACGTATCAAATGCCGAATAAAAAGGCTGAAATCTCAACGTCTACGCCAGATGGTAAAACGTTAATCGTTACCCAAGCAGATTTGGGCAGCATCGCATTGGTATCCATTGAGAACCTAGCAGCCGTGTCGGTTAAGAAAGAGATTAGTTTCACGGATCTTTCTAAAGAAGCTGAAGTGACGAGTGTCGTAAGTACACCTGATGGCAAGTACGTACTTGTAGGTGTTCGAGCTGGCGACAATGTAAATGTAGCGAATAAAGGTTACTTAGCTGTTGTGGATATTGAAAAACAAGCGACTGTTAAGACATATGAAATCGGCGTAGGACCCGACTCCGTTACAATCTCTAGCGATGGCAAATACGCTGTGGTGTGTAATGAGGATGAAGAGATCGATCCTGCTACAGGCGAAATTGATATGAAGAGCGTCAAGCGTCCTGGTTCGATATCGATTATCGAGTTCCCGAATGGAGATGTCTTGAAAGGCGTACATACGGAGCTGAAGATTGATTTAAGCCAAGTTGGTGGAGGCGTGACTTACCCGAATGATCCACAACCGGAGTATGTAGCGATTAGCCCGGATAACTCAAAAGCAGCAATTACACTGCAAGAGAATAATGCCATCGCTATCGTTGATTTAGCTTCCAAAAAAATCATCAATATGTTCGGTTTAGGAGTAACGAAGCATAAAGCTGATTTGAAGAGCAATGGTGAGGTATCGATTACGGAAGATATGACGGCACGCCCTGAAGCGGACGGGATTGTATGGTCTTTGGATGGGAAGTATGTGATTACAGCCAACGAAGGCGATTTAGGTAAGGATGAGTTTAAAGACGGCGTTAAAGCAGGCGGACGCAATATTATGGTGTGGGATTTACAAGGTAAAGCCATCTATGACAGCATGGAGCTTATTGATCGAATGACAGCTCAAGTTGGTGTGTATCCCGATAGCAGAAGTGCTAATAAAGGCAGTGAAGTGGAGAACTTAACCATTGGAGTTATCAATGGTAAGCCGATGCTAGCAGTAGCTTCTGAGCGTGCTAGCGCTATCTTATTTTTTGACATCACAGATGCAACAAAACCAAATTACTTGGGCCTATTGCCATCAGGCGGCGAGTCACCAGAGGGTATCCTTAAAGTAAGCGGGAAGAACTTATTCGTAAGTTCAGATGAAGTTTCTGGAACGCTTAGCTTTTATGGCGTGAAGTAATAAAGTGTTGAGAGAGCCTATGCCAAGATGTTGGTATAGGCTCTTCGACATGTCATGAGGAAATGTCACTCTGACTGATTGTTTCTGAGCTCCTTGCGATAGACCGAGGGCGCAGAACCACTCCATTTGTGAAACTGCTTGGAGAAGTAGAGCGCATCGTTAAAGCCGACGGACGAGGCAACCTGATCGATTGTCATGGCCGTTCGTAACAGCTGCTTAGCCCTTTCCATGCGGATGTTGAATAAATACTGCATAGGGGACAAGCCAGTGGATTGTTTGAACATTTTGCATAGATAGGTCCGATGATAACCCAGGTTGCGAGCGAGATGCTCAATAGAGACAGCTTGGGTGTATTGCAGCTCTAAGTAGCGGATGGCTTGACCAATTTGGCGCTTAATATCGGTTTCTGCCGTATGTTTAACGGAAATATGGTGTGTATTCACACGGCCAAGTTCACGTAGAAGCAAGCGCAGCCAGCCTTCGGCTTCCAATTCATCCAACTGGGGGAAATCGCTTTGGCGAAAGGAGGAGCGAATATGGCGATAGTAGTGCCTAATTGTTCGTGGTGTGCTGCCAGATATGACAGCTTGCTCGGGTGACATGCCAATTTGTGCAAGTGTTGTGCTTGCGGCACGGCCGGTAAAAGCAACCCATGTATAGTGCCAAGGCGTATTGGCATCTGCGGTGTAGGTGAACAGCTCGCCTGGATAAATGATGAAGGTATCCCCGGCCTGGCAGACATAGGTTCGTCCACACATTTCAAAAGTACCCTTTCCTGCATGCACGGTATGAATCAAAAAATAATCATGAACAGCGGGTCCCGTTTTGTGAAGCGGGAAAGGTCTGCCTTCACCGCTAAAAAGCACGGACAGTTCAAGGTTACTATGAAGAGGGTTAATACTTACTGAGAAATAGGTGTGCTCTGGAATCATAGATGCCTCGCTATGTTTTTATTTTGAGCGTACCCTATTAAACTACAAATGTCCATATTGGAGTTGTTTCAATCCATATTTTTAAAACCGAGCATGCGCTATAGTAAAGATATGAAATAGATGAACTATTGGAGGAGAATCTCACATGTCCAAAATTACTTTTTTAGGTGCAGGAAGCACGGTTTTTGCGAAAAATGTACTCGGTGATTGTTTGCTTACACCCGCATTACAAGGCTTTGAAATCGCTCTCTTTGATATTGATCATGAACGGTTGCAAGACTCAGCAAATATGTTGAATAACATCAAGAAAACAAGTGGAAGCACATCCATTATTAAATCGTATACAGACCGCAAAGAAGCGCTTAACGGTGCTAAATATGTGGTAAATGCGATCCAAGTAGGTGGTTATGATCCATGTACGATTACGGATTTTGAAATTCCGAAGAAGTATGGTTTGCGTCAAACGATTGCCGATACGGTTGGAATTGGTGGTATTTTCCGCAACTTGAGAACGATTCCAGTTATGCTGGATTTTGCTGCGGATATTCGTGAGGTGTGTCCAGATGCTTTGTTCCTTAACTACACGAACCCAATGGCTGTATTGACGAATGTGATGAATACGTATGGCGGTGTGCGTACAGTAGGTCTATGTCACAGTGTGCAGGCTTGCGTGCCGGAGTTGTTTAAGCATTTGGAAATTGATCAAACAGGTGTGAAAGCGAAAATCGCAGGTATTAACCATATGGCGTGGTTGCTCGAGGTATCTAAGGATGGCGTTGATTTGTATCCGGAGATTAAGAAGCGTGCAGCTGAGAAGCAAAAAGAGAAGCACAAGGATATGGTTCGCTATGAAATGATGCTGAAATTCGGTCACTACATTACGGAATCTTCCGAGCATAATGCTGAGTATCATCCGTATTTCATCAAACGGAGCTACCCGGAGTTGGTGGATCGTTTCAACATTCCGCTGGATGAGTATCCGCGTCGTTGTGTCAATCAAATCAGCAAATGGAAACAAATGCGCGAGGATCTTGTGAACGATGCGAATCTGACGCATGTGCGTTCACATGAGTATGCTTCGTACATTTTCGAGGCGATTGAGACGGATGTTCCGTTCAAGATCGGTGGTAACGTGATGAACACTGGCTTAATCACGAACTTACCGCGTGAAGCGTGTGTGGAAGTGCCGTGCTTGGTAGATCGCAACGGCGTTACACCTACCTATGTGGGTGATCTGCCTCCGCAGCTAGCGGCGTTGAACCGTACGAACATCAACACGCAGTTGTTGACGATTGAAGCTGCGATTACACATAAACGTGAGCATATTTATCATGCCGCGATGCTAGATCCGCACACAGCTGCGGAGCTGTCGATGGATGATATCGTCGCGATGTGTGACGAGATGATTGAGGCGCATGGCACATGGCTGCCTGAGTTTAAATAATGGTTGAGGTCGCGGGGGCGGTTGTGCCCCGCGGCTTTTTTTTGGCGAAGCGAGGGGGAGGAAGAAGCAACAAACCAGCCAAACCACCGAAACCGTTGAAACCGCCTAAACCAGCGAAAGCCGCCGAAGCCGCCGAAACCACCAAAACCACAAAAACCACCGAAACCAATCAAACTACCCACCTCCCCAACCACCGAAACTAATCAAACTACCCACCTCCCCAACCCTCCCAAACTTTCTCACCTTAAAAAAAAGGCACAACCTCGCAATTCAAAACACCACAAAACTGCAAATATGCAGCTTTTATAGAGTTTTTTCGTCAAATATTAGGAAAAACTGCGAATATACATCTTTTTAGTGTCATTTGAGTATGGAGACGGAAAAAGAGGTGAAATTGATGTATTTTTGCATCAAATCACTGAATTAGAGTTAAGAGGAGCTGAAAAAACTGCATTATCGCATCTTTTTAAAGAACTTGCAGGGCAGGAAGAGTAGAAAGAGTGGAAGACAGGAAGAGCAGTAGTAGGAGTAGCGGTAGGAGTAGAAGAGCAGTAGTAGTAGCAGTAGCAGTAGCAGTAGCAGTAGCAGTAGGAGTAGCAGTAGGAGTAGGAGTAGGAGTAGGAGTAGGAGTAGGAGTAGGAGTAGGAGTAGGAGTAGGAGTAGAAGAGCAGTAGGAGCAGGGAAAGCAAGAAGAGCAGCAAGAGCAGAAAGATCTAGGAGTAGAAAGTGGAAGGAAAAAAGACAGCAAAAAGGCCCGGAATCACTCCGGGCCTTCCGTGATATTAACCGCCGAATGCGTCGCGGAACGCCTCCGTTAAGCTTTCCAGCTCGACATTCCATATAGGGGCGATCTCCGGTCCTACGTGTTCAGCGAACCAGTCGGCTAGTAAGCGACGGTTGCTGCCATTATCGACGATGAAGGGGAGATTCAGTATCACTTTTTTCACATAGATGGTCTCAGCGGACTTAATTTGCTCGGGGGTCAGCCAAATTTTGAGCCGCTTAATGGTTCGATATAATTCCTTGTTGCATGCTCTCCGAATAGCACGAGCGTTAGGGTATTGCTGTTTGTGACGTTCACTTTGATTCTGATACACCATACAGGGTTCGACGCTCCTCTCTCTGATATGTGTATGCACAGAGAGGGCGGAGAGCGACTCGTGACAAGGACCTATTGCGCCCAAGTTCGTGAAGAAAGCTTCGCTTTTGCCACACGTGGCTCCATAGTAGTCATCAGTGCTGGAAGCAACATGCCTCGTACGAGAAAGGTATCGATGAGAATACCAGCAGCCATCGCGAAGCCAAACAGCAGCAGCTCCTGTAAGGGCTGCGTCATTAAGACGCAGAAGGTCGCCGCCAGCACGATGCCTGCTGAAGAAATGACGCCACCAGTTAATGCAGCACCACGTTGCACGGCTACTTGCCATGGATAGCGCTGAGCTTCTTCTTGCACGCGAGATACCAAAATGATGTTATAGTCCACACCTAACGAGATGAGAAAGATAAACGTGTACACAGGCAGACGGTAGCTGAAGGCATCGTGACCAAATCCGAAATGAAACACACTCCACACAATTCCCATTGTAGCTGCATAGGACAGCAGCATGGTGGCCATCATAGTGAGCGCCAGTCGAATGGAACGGGACTGCCAGATGAGCATAACGGTAATCAATATTGTAATAAGTGAGAAAATAACGAGCGTATCACGCTTATTCATAGTACGAACATCAAGCTGCTCCGCAGTCTGACCAGCATAATGCAGGGTGAACTGGCCAGGCTCGAAGCCACTCTGCTCAAGCAAGGCAGCACTATCCTCGCGTAAACCAGAAATCACCTCAAGCGCAGCTTGATCATAGGGATTCATCTTTAAGATTAACTGGAGCTTCAGCGTGCGCCTAGGTAAATCAGCGTTTTCAAGACCGAACGCTGGCGTAAGCGAACTAATCCCCTCACGCCCCTGAATAAGTCCGGTCAGCGTATTTATTTTACTGCTAAACGACTCGTCCCTTA
This sequence comes from Paenibacillus sp. J31R109, assembly GCF_059692055.1. NCBI lineage: Bacteria > Bacillati > Bacillota > Bacilli > Caryophanales > Paenibacillaceae > Paenibacillus > Paenibacillus sp. J31R109. The sequence continues at coordinate 25,214 of NZ_JCAUAR010000016.1, forward strand.
CGATTGCTTTCTTCGACTCCAAAAGGACAGTGACTGGCGCCAATTCCCCTTGTGGGAATCGTGCCTCCAGAATTTCAAAACCTTGTCTGGAAGAAATATCGATAGGGAAGGATATCATGAGATTAAATGAATAACGCGTGCCTAGTGTAGATAGCGCAGGTGCCAACAGTACAATTATGAGCACAAGTGCGGTTATCCGTGGCTTTGTGGTCACGCGAGTGCTGATCCACGCCCAGAAGCCGCGAGGCTCCTCCTTCACAAGCGCCGCTTCCTCACGTGGAATAAACGGCCAAAAAGCTCTCCGTCCAATCAAGGCAAACATGGCAGGAATCAACGTCAGTCCACCAAGCAAAATGACGACCATCGCGATGGCAAACACTGGAGCAAAGCTATGATAGGGCTTAAACACAGCAGTGAATAAAGTGAGCATGGCGATTAGCACGGTGCCGCCGCTAAAGAAAATCGGTTCAGCTACATGGGAGAAAGCTTTCGACATCGCTTCGTACTTGGAATCCGTTGTCCGCAGGGCAGAACGGTAGCGCGCTATGATAAATAAGCAGTAATCCGTCAACACGGCAAAAAGCAAAATCATCATGATCGAGAGGGATTGCTTCTCGACGAATATCCAGCCCATTTTGCCAGCTAAGCCTATGAGTCTATCGACGACTGCATATACCATGCCCGCGATAACCAAAGGTAACAAGGCTAGAAGCGGGGATCGATAGATGACGATTAAAATGACGAGAATAATCCCAAGTGTGGCGAGCATTAACACAATATCGGCCTTTTTGAAGAGCATGATGGTATCGGATGAGATGCCTGCAGGACCTGTAATTTCAAGCTGCATCGTCCCCAATCCTTGTTGCTCCGACATATGACGAATCTGTTCAAGGGTATCGTAGACAGGACCAGATGCCAGATCCTTCTGTAGGGAGAGTGTTAACAAGAGCGTTGTTCGATCTGCGGAAAATAAGAGCTCTTGCTGCGCGGCAGGCATTTGATGGAAGGGTAGAGAACGCGTGACGTAGGGTGGTTTCTGATCAGAAGCCAGCCACGTACTGATGCTCGTAATAGCACCACGTTCAGAATCCGTAATGGGTTTCTCGGAATGGAACACGAGTATGGCGGTTAAGCCGTCTTGGGTAGGGTAGGCCTCTTGCAGTAGCTGTTTAGCTGTTTCAGACAGTGTATGGCTACCAAGGCTGCCTTCACCGCCACTTTGAGCGACTTCTTTGGAAGATGGCGCAAATGCGCTTAATAAAAGGATGGCAGCTAACCAGCTGATGAGTACGATTCGGACACCTTTGGCACTGCTTACAAACTTGGCAAGACGTGATAACGTAGGTTTCATGCAGGTTCATTCCCCTCTCCTAAATCTATCTCAAATAGTAGGAGAGGAATATGAACGGATGATGAATGGGAGATTACATTCGAGGGAGCCTAACAGTGAAAGTAGTCCCTTTACCGAGTTCACTTTGCACATGAATACTGCCACGGTGCAGCTCGATGATTTTCTGAACAATGGATAAACCAAGACCCGTACCGGCACTGGCACGGTTTCGAGAGCGATCCGCTTTGTAAAAGCGGGTGAAAATATGAGGCAGTTCCGCCTCCGACATGCCAATCCCTGTGTCCCTTACCGTAACGGTGACTTTCGTCTCTGATGACAGAATCGCGACGTGTATGGAGTCATGAGGGCGTGCGTATTTAATAGCATTCGTAATAAGGTTAAGCCAAACCTGATGCATCAATTGATGGTCTGCCGAGACGTCAGTTTCCGGTAAATTCAACTCAATCGCTAGGTCTTTATCAGACCATTGCCACTCTGTATAAATGAGAATTTGGCGTATTTGTTCATCTAGCCGGTACACAGTCCGCTTAACTACATGACTTTCTTTATCTAACGAGGCTAGTGTTAAGAGCTGTTTACTGAGGGAGGACAACCTTTTACTTTCATCTAAAATGATATGAAGATAGCGCTCCTTCTCCTCCTCGGAGGTCGTCTGATCCAATATGGATTGGGCGAAGCCCTGAATTGAGGTTAAGGGAGACTGGATTTCATGCGAGACATTGCCCACGAATTCCTGCCTCATAGCTTCTACCTGTTTGAGGGATTGGGCCATGTAGGTGAAATCTCGTGCAAGCTCGCCGATCTCGTCCTGCCGGGAAACGTCCATCGTTATTTCGTAGCTGCCTCCAACGATCCGCTTTGTGGCTTCTCGTAATTTTTTGATAGGCTTTACGATAAGTTGGGAGAGAATGATGATAAGGACGATGCTGAAAAGAAAGGTAAGTCCGAGTAGATAAGCCATCAGGACACGAACGCCGCCGATCTGCTGTTCCAGAGCAGGCCGAACAAACAAGGCATACGATTTCCCTTGCACCTGAAGGGGAACACCGATACTGTTGCGCAGGCTATTTTCAAAATAACCGATCACCATGAGAACATGCCGCTCTTGCAGCATTCCACGGTACGTTTCCCCCGCTAGAACACGTTGAATATGCTCCGGATCGAACTGCGTATGTTTATACGGTGCCCCATAGAAGGTCCCAGCCATCTGCTCATTCACAACATAAAGCTGGAAGCCCATATTGGCGATATGGGTGAAATAGATTGAGGGCTCTACACTCGGCATTTCCTCGTAAAGCGTGCGAATTTCCGTTGTAATTTTCCAAATCTGCTCCTCGTTCTGATCTCTTAATTTCGTTAGATAATACCAATTCGAGAGAAAGAGTGCGAGCATGGAGCTGACCATTGCGATGAGAATAAACGTAACAACGATGCGAAAATATAAAGTTTTCACCTTTCTGTCACCTCAAGCTTGTAACCAAGTCCTCTCATCGTCGTAATTATAAAGTCACTAGTTTTTTCGTAAAAACGCTCCCTCAATCGCTTGATATGAACATCGATGGTTCGACTGTCACCCTCATAATCTGTGCCCCACAGCATGTGAATTAGTTGCTCTCGCGTAAAAATGCGCCCTGGATGACTCGCCAATTGCGCAAGCAGCTGGAATTCTTTGAGCGGTAGCAGCAGCGTTTCACCTGCGATCGTGATTTCATAGCTTTTGCGATTGATGACCGTGTGGCCAAGTGTAATCATTTCCGAAGAAACGAGCTGGTATCGCCGTAATAAGGCGCGCGCTCGGAAGAGCAGTTCCTTCGGCTCGAACGGCTTTACTAAGTAATCATCGGTGCCTGAGGCAAAGCCCTTTTCTTTATCCTCCATGTCTCCTTTGGCCGTTACAAGAAGAACTGGAATGTCGTAGTGTTTGCGGATTTCAGCGCACAGCTCCAAACCGTCACGAAGCGGCATCATGACATCAACAACAGCGAGATGGATTTGTTCCATTTCCAGCAGTCTCGAGGCTTGTTCACCATCACTTGCTTCAAAGACGGCATAACCTTCTTTGGAGAATAGGAAACGCATCAATTCGCGTATATGGGCATCGTCATCGACGACGAGTACATGTGTTTTCAAAAAGGGAAGCACCTTCTTCGCTGGGATTCAATTGAGCTTGGCATCAGTGTAAACGAAAAAAAACCTTAATGCCACTTCTGATGTCGAGTCGCCTGTTGATGACGATTCGAGTTCGCAGAAGGATGGTTTAAGGTTTCGCTGGAGAAGCCATTTAATACACCTCGATATAACCGACCATCGGGCCATTATGGGCCATATCCGTATGCGTCATACAGATGAGGCGATACGTCCCTGCTTGATTGGCGGTAAAATGTACGATGGTTTCTTTACCTTTTTTGATCTCACCACTGATATTGAGCCCTTCGATGAAAAAGGGGTGACTCTCACCATTGATGCCAAGGATGCTGAGCTTGATGTGTTCACCCTTCTTAACGGGAATGGAGCCAGGGTCCCAGCGGTAAGCCTCGATGGTTTTGCCATCAGCGGTAGTGGATTTGAACTCCCCAACAACCATGTGAATGGTGCGTTCTGCCGTTGGCTCGGCTAATGTGGGCAGGATGGTATCGCGATTGACATACAGCCATCCAATGAGAAGGAGTAGAAGCGCGGCTGCTAGTTGAACAACATGTTTGCGTTTGATAATCCATACTCGGGACATAGGGTCCGCCTCCTGTACAAGGGTCTTGTACATCTTATGCAATGGCTTGTCAGCGCATGAATCGGAATATCGGATGAAGCAAATTGACTCAACATGGAGTGATGTGCCAACATCAATTGGTGTATTTTAACAATGAGTTGCATACAAGTAGAGGATAAGAGCCTGTCTATGATAGAATGTGGATGGGATTAGAAAAGCAGAATATCAGAATAGTCAACACAATCAGCACAGATATATGAGCCCATGGGGGCTGTTTTTACCAGCAAAAGAAAGAAGCGAAGAGAGGGTTACATATGCATGAGTTGATTCAAAGTGTTTTGGTATATTTGGAAGGCCTGGGGTACTGGGGGATATTCCTTGGACTCATGCTTGAGGTCATTCCGAACGAATTGCTTTTAGCCTACGCAGGGTATCTAGTATCCAAAGGTCAAATTAACTTCGTTGGCGGCATGGTGTGCGCGGTCGTTGGGGGAACATTGGCTCAAGTTGTTTTGTATTGGATTGGACGTTACGGCGGCAGACCTTTCCTGGAAAGATATGGCAAATATCTTCTAATCAGTAAGCATCATATCGATGTAGCGGAGAGCTGGTTTAACCGGTATGGGACGGGGATGATTTTTACAGCGAGATTTATTCCAATTGTTCGTCATGCGATCTCTTTGCCAGGCGGAATGGCCAAAATGCCATTAGGTAAGTTCACCTTGTATACGGGACTAGCGTTAATTCCTTACTCGTTTTTGTATATTTATTTGGGCATGAAATTGAAAGACAACTGGGAAACGATCGGCGAATATGCAGGGCCTTATATTAAACCATTGATTATCGCTGCGGTCGTGCTGACGATCTTGTATGCGGGCTATCAATTTTATCTCAAAAGAAAAACGAAAGCATAGCAACATATTGATTTGGCGGTTTCGTTTGCTTTTGATACAATGAAAGGGAATATGGACGATCTAGGGAGGATGAAAACGATGGGTGCGAATCTTGCTAGTAAGTTAGGTACAGGCCTAAAGCCGAAACAGTTTATCGAGAGTATGGAGAAAAATAAAGAGCAATTTTTGGCGTATTACGATGGTTTTGCCTGGGATAATGAAGAGGACAAAGAGTATTTTGAATCGTTGAATAATCGCGATGATCTTCGTTGCTTGATTATTGCTGCTGACTGGTGTGGCGATGTTGTTCGCAATGTGCCGGTAGTTTTCAAGGCTTTGGAAGATAGCGGTATTCCTACGGAAGTTCTTATCATTGAGCAAAACTATGATGTTATTGATCAGTTCCTGACAGGCGGCGGACGTGGGATTCCAATCGTCGTGTTCACGGATACTGGCGGCTTCTCGCTTGGGCACTGGGGACCTCGTCCGAAGAACGTGCAAGCGGTGATGACGCAGTTCAAGAAAGATAATCCAGATCGCGATGCGGCTGATTATAACGAAAAAATTCAAGTAGCCAGAGCCGAAATGGGCCGTCAATATGGCGAAGGTAACGGATATCATGCTGTTATTGTGAAGGAACTTCGTTCATTGATCGAATCGTTCTAAAAAGGTGAAGGTGGCATCACGATGATTAACATTCAATCCTTCGTCCTGGGTCCGGTTCAGACGAACGCGTACTTACTGTCGAATCCAGAGACGAATCAAGGTATTATTATCGATCCCGGTATGAATCCGAAGTCGCTGATCAAGAAGATTGCCGATATGGATATCGTGGCGATTCTGCTGACGCATGCGCATTTCGATCATATCGGTGGCGTGGATGAGATTCGTAAGCTCAAGGGGTGTCCGGTGTATATTCATGACCTGGAAGCCGATTGGCTAACGAATCCGAAGAAAAACGGCTCTGCTCGCTGGCCTGACCTCGGTGCTCCGATTGTGACGGATCCAGCGGAATTTGCTTTGGACGAGGGACAAGTGCTGGAGTTCCTGGGCATTAAGCTCAAAGTGTTCCACACCCCTGGTCATTCTCCAGGTAGTGTGAGCTTCCTGTATGATAATCACCTGTTCAGCGGTGATGTATTGTTTAAATTATCGGTCGGTCGTACCGACTTACTTGGTGGAGACAACAATACCCTGTTGGATTCCATTCAGGATAAGCTGTTCCTGTTGGATGACGAGGTTATCGTCTATTCCGGGCATGGCGCGAAAACAACGATCGGCTTCGAACGTGAGAATAACCCATACGTGTAAAAGATAAGGACTGCTCCCTCTGTTGAGGGGGCGGTCCTTTTTTTTGGGGTTTGGAGGGGGGAGCGGAGAAATAGCCGCTGTAAGTCGAAAAATTCGAGTTAGGGGATGAGAAAGTGAAGAAATGGCAGCTGTAAGTCGAAAAATTCGAGTTAGGGGATGAGAAAGTGGAGAAATGGCAGCCGTAAGTCGAAAAATTCGAGTTAGGGGATGGGGGAGTGGAGAAGTAGTCGCTGTAAGTCGAAAAATTCGAGTTAGGGGATGAGAAGGCGGAGAAATAGCAACTGTAAGTCGAAAAATTCGATTTAGGGGAGGAGAAGGTGGAGAAATGGCTGCTGTAAGTCGAAAAATTCGAGTTAGGGGATGAGAAGGCGGAGAAGTAGCCGCTGTAAGTCGAAAAATTCGAGTTAGGGGATGAGAAGGCGGAGAAGTAGCCGCTGTAAGTCGAAAAATTCGAGTTAGGGGATGAGAAAGCGGAGAAATGGCTGCTGTAAGTCGAAAAATTCGAGTTAGGGGAGGAGAAGGCGGAGAAATAGCTGCTGTAAGTCGAAAAATTCGAGTTAGGGGATGAGAAAGTGGAGAAATGGTAGCTGTAAGTCGAAAAATTCGAGTTAGGGGAGGAGAAAGTGGAGAAATGGCAGCTGTAAGTCGAAAAATTCGAGTTAGGGGATGAGAAGGTGAAGAAGTAGCCACCGTAAGTCGAAAAATTCGAGTTAGGGGATGAGAAAGCGGAGAAATAGCAACTGTAAGTCGAAAAATTCGAGTTAAGGGATGAGAGGTATGAGAAATGGCAGCTGTATGCTCGTTCGCCCATGACACCCACCCAATTTATTCAGTAACTGGGTGTTTACCGTGTGCAACGTAGGTGCTTCCCCATAGACTGATGTTGTAAGCTATTCACCCAACTTCAACAATAACCTTTGAGTTAAACCGTAAGCTTGTGTAAGTCCCTTAAGGGAATCATTTAGGAGGTGCTCTCTCATGGAATATGTAAAAGTTCCGAATTACCCAATGCAACCAATGCCAATGCCAACTCCAATGCCGATGCCAATGCCAATGCCGACTCCCACTCCGATGCCAGCTCCAGCGCCAATCATGCAGCAACCGATCCACCTACACGCGTCTTACCAACAAACTGAATATGTTTTCCCTAAACCAGTGACTACTCACGCAGTAGCTCCATGTCCACCGAAAAACAATTCAGCTGCTAGCATCCTAGTATTGTTCATTCTATTGGTTATCATTACACGTTGTATTTGTAGATACTAATTTACGAAATTCACGGGTAGAAGAGAGGCAGTCCCATAGGACCAAGGGGTCTTGTGGGGTTGCCTTTTTGATTTTGTGGAAAAAAAGGATTGTCTATTACGCAGAACTCATGTACAATTCGTCATGATTACAAACAATTTCATAGACTAGCTTAATAGGTGCTCTCCGCTGAATCTAGCGGAAGCTTAATAGGGAAGTTCGGTTGAAGTCCGATGCGGTCCCGCCACTGTAACGCTGAGCTAACAATCATAGCCACTCTCGATACCAAGAGGGGAAGGAGATTGTACAAGCGATGAAGCGAAGCCAGGAGACCTGCCTGATAAGTTTATTATTTTTCCCCCACGAGGATGGGAGGAGGATGTTTCTTTGCATTTGCTAAAAGAATGGTTAATTTTTTGATTAACATGATTCTTACAAAGACATCTTTCCTCTGGAACCGGGGGGAAGGTGTTTTTTTTGTTTAAAACTATTTTAAGGAAGATGAAGGTGATTGGTTTGTTCCGTTTGATGAAAAAAGGGATTTCTACTCTTCTTAGTTTAGCTCTAATAGCTTTATTGCTCGTTCCACAAGCTGCGAGAGCAGTCGAAGTAAATCCAAGTACGAAATTGAATACAATGATCGCGGATACCGTCTCATTTTATGAGCAAAATCGCTCTGAACTCAATTCTTGGTGGCAGATGGTTGCACTATGGGGCGCTGGGGAAGATCTACATAATAGCAAATGGACACTGCCTTCTTGGGAGCAAAGCGATCCTGGTGACTTACTACCTACTGACAGCAGTACATACCATATTAATTTAATATTTGGCCTGTTGGCTATGAATCTTGATCCTTCCCATGCTTGGGAAACGGATCGTAATTTATACGCAGAGTTAGCAGCTCAGCAAAACCCAACAACAGGTTCCTTTGGAGGTTCTAACCGACAGATTTGGACGATGCTTGCTCTGGATACAGGCAAGAAGAGGGGACATGACGTCGGAACCTGGAACGATACAGCCAAAGAAAAAGCGCTAAACAATTTACTTAGCTTACAGCTGTCTGATGGCGGGTTTGCTTTCTTTGGAAGTGAATCAGATACAGATATTACTGGGATGGCGTTGCTTGCACTTGGCAATTATCAATCCAATAGCGCAGCTGCAGCTGCAATAGTACGTGCAAAAACGTTATTGAAACAAAGGCAATTAGACAATGCTGGGTTTAATTCTGCAGGTCAGTGGGGGTATGGTGACAATTCAAACAGTTGGGCCACATCGGTATCAGGTTTGGTTGCAGTTAGAGAAGACATGTTGTCTGCAAATTGGGTCGTCAATGGTCACACTGTTGTTGATGCTGTTTATAGCTTTCAACTGCCCAATGGAGCTTTTTCTTGGAAAGTAACTCCGCCAAGCCAAAATTTGATGGCAACGGAGCAAGTATTAATCGCACTAACTGATATTCAGCAGGGTAAATCAGTTTGGCAACGTTTGGCGGATAAGCCTAATCTAACTACCGTACAAATAAACGTTGATGGCATTAATAACCCAATACTACCACAGCAGTCGATAACTGCAGCAGTCTATGGCAGTCAGCCAACAGCTATGGATGCCTTGAAACAAGCACTTGAGAAGTCGAGCATAAATTTTGTCATTCAAAACAGTAGTTATGGTCCTTATCTCTCCTCCATAGCAGGTCAAGCTGCAGGAAGTCTTGGCGGATATGATGGTTGGATGTATAAAGTGAATGGTAATTCACCTTTAATTGGTGCAGCAGATTATATTTTAAACGAAAATGATAACGTTACATTTTATTATGGCCGCTGGCCTTCCATTGCAATAGCTTCGAATACGAATATCGGAACGCTCAATCCGAGCTTGCAGATTAAACTAGTTGGCGATACGTTCACTTCTGGTGCTAATGTAACTGCGAATTGGAGCTTTAATCCTGGCACTACAGGATTGACAATCGATCATATTACGCAAGAAAGCAATCAACAAGATATTACGGTTACATTTGCAGGTCAAGGTCAAAAAGGGACGCTAACACTCCAAGCATTACCAGCTGCGTTAGTTAGTAACTCAGCAAGTAATAAATTGACCATTCATAATGTAAACACGTCGGGGGATCAGATCGTCAATGTTGGCGCGAGTGAGTCCAATGTATCCTTCTCGACAGATGATAATGATCCAGCGACGAATAAAATTACCCTCTCTTTCACAACACCAGCTTTGCCAGAGGTTATTGCTAAACGGGGCAGTACCGAATTGAACATACCAGCTTATACACAAGTTACATCAGTTAATTGGAACAATGAAATTCAATTGCCAAGAATTCTAAATACAACAGATTCCTCTCTAACGAATAAAGTGAACGTAGTACTTACGAGCAGTGGTAGTAAGCTAGATAGTATCGATTCACGTATTAAGGTTGGCGGTGATAGCCGCATCCAGTTTAATCAACACGTTACCTTGAAATTAAAGGGAATGGGCGACAGAAATGCTGGTTTTATTGATGAAAACGGAAATTTTAGCGCGATACCTAAGTATGACAATAGTAACTATCGAAACGATGATGTTTATGCTTATAGCGAGAATAGCGACTTAATAATTAAAACGAAGCATTTCACGGAGTTTTTAGCCTTTAAAGCGACGCTAGTAACAGCACCTGGTTCTGGTGGTGGAGCTGGACCTGGTACAACACAGAAGGTTACACTGTCAGTTGAAAAACGCTCACTGGGTGAAGGGGATATCATTGCTCCTATATCTGTTACTCTGCAGTCTGGTGATACAGCATTCACACTGCTGCAAAGAGTACTTAGTTCCCAAAGTATTGCGTTGTCTTATACAGGTTCAAGTGCAAGCCTCTATGTACAGTCGATTGATCACTTAGGGGAGTTTGATAAAGGGCAGCAAAGTGGATGGATGTATGCTGTAAATGGTATATTTCCAAACTATAGTGCTGGTTCATATACGTTACAAAATAACGATGTTCTTCGTTGGCAGTACACGAAAGACCTCGGGAAAGACATTGGAAATGTCTATACCCCACCGGTAGGAGGAGGTAATGGTAACGTTGGTAATCCTAATATTCCAGGTAAGCCTGCAGAACCTACCGAAGAAACCAAAAATACGCTGGAAAAAGAATATGAAGACGCAGTTGCTATTTCTAGTTGGGCACAGAATGCTGTAGCAAAAGTCACTGCTTTGGGTTATATGGAAGGAACTGGAGCTAAATTTGAACCTAAACGTGAATTAACGAGAGCAGAGTTTGCCGCACTTATTGTCCGTTATACAGGAAGCGAGTTAATAAGCGGTGAGTCGGATTTTGAGGATGTTAGCACCGAAGATTGGTATTACAAGTATATAGTAACAGCGAAGTCTAAGGGTTTGATTTCAGGTATTTCAGACTATACCTTTGCACCGAATCAAACAATTTCCAGACAGGAAATGGCTGTAATTCTTGGCCGTTTACAAGGCGTTTCGACGGAGGACCAGCTGGCAGTTGAACTAAAAGACCAATCACAAGTTGCTGATTGGGCATTACCATACATTAATCAAGCCATTAAATCAGGGTTACTGACAGAGGATAATGGGTATTTCAACCCGTTACTTTCTGTAACGAGAGAGATGGTTGCAGTGGTTATCTTAAGACTGCATGAGCAGAAAAAATAGAACGAGCTTAGCAAAGAAGGGGAGAAATCCTCTTCTTTCCACTTTTAAGTATTGCTTGAGGTGATCAGAAATGAAAAGTTTATGGAAGGCAAAGAGGATTGCAGCACTATTTAGCATTATAGCAATCGTACTATGTGTGGTTGATAAGACACAAGCAGAACCAATGCGGCCAGAAAACGTTGAAGAGGTAACACGCGGTACTTACGCCGACACCAACACGATCTCCCCTTGGGCTGTTGATGCGATTAGCGAAGCGACAGAGAAAGCTTTTGTCGAGGGCAGCGATGGTAAATTTAGTCCGCAAACGAAGGTTACGCGAGCTGAGTTTTCAAAAATGTTAGTAGGCGTTCTTGGGCTGGATGTGCAAATCGCTAAGGCCATAAACTTTAACGACGTGACACAAGGGGATTGGTTTTATCCTTTCGTGAATACTGCGTATCAAGCTGGATTTATTACAGGAATGAGCGCAGACCAGTTTAGTCCCAATGAGAAGCTGACACGTGAGCAAATGGCGGTCATTATGTTTAATGCGCTTAAGCTTTCATCTCCTGAGCAGACGCCAACGATTGACGATTTGGATCAAGTGTCGGCTTGGGCAAAAGCGGCTGTACAAACAATTATTTCCCAAGAACTGATGTCAGGATGGAATAATCGTTTCCAACCGGCTGATCAAGTAACCCGTGAGATGGCAACGGTTGTTGCGATGAGAGCTTACCAGTATAAGCTTGATAACAAACCGGATACGCAGCAGCCAGATCTAGGCAATAAAGCTGTGGTTGAAAAGCAAATAAATCAAACAGCGGCGTTTCTGCAGCAAACGATAACGGATCCAACGGTGAATTCAATTGGTGGAGATTGGACGGTATTCGGACTGGCGCGCTCCGGCGTTCCAGTTCCAGATGCTTATTACGCCAAGTATTGCGCGAATGTGGAAAAGATTTTGAAGGAAAAGTCAGGCAAACTGCACGCGATAAAGTATACGGAGTATGACCGAGTTATCCTTGGCTTAACATCGATTGGACGCAATGTGGATCAAGTAGCAGGCTACAATTTGAGAGAGTGGCTCGCTGACTACGAGACGCTGATTAAGCAAGGCATCAATGGCCCGATCTTCGCCCTCATTGCACTAGATAGTAAAGGCTACGACATTCCGATTGTTAATGGTGTTAAGACGCAGACAACAAGAGAGTTGTTGATTGATTTTATTTTGAAAAGAGAGATCACAGGCGGCGGTTGGGCATTAGGTGAGAAAGCAGATGAACCGGATGCAGACATCACAGCGATGGCCATTCAAGGTCTGGCTCCCTATGTGAAAACGAATCAGCAAGTGGGGGCGGCTGTGGACCGCGCACTGACGTGGTTATCCAAAGCGCAAACAACGGATGGCGGTTATGCAAGTTATGAAGCGACTAACTCTGAAAGCATTGCTCAAGTTATTGTGGCGCTAGCTAGTCTTGGGATTAACCCACATACGGATGCTCGATTTGTTAAAAATGGCAGATCAACCTTGGACGCTTTGTTAAGCTTTTCCGCTGACAATGGCGGTTTCTATCATGTGAAATCGGGCGGTGTGGATAATGGCGGTGGCAAGCCAGGTGAGGTAGATGCTATGGCAACCGATCAGGCGATGTATGCATTGGTGGCGTATGACCGACTTATCAAAGGGCAAGCACGATTATACGATATGACAGATGTAAAATAGAATAGGAAATGAAAAGCAGGGGCATGTGAGTGCCCTTGCTTTATTCTTGAAGGATGTGAATAAACGCATGCCCATAAAGAAATGGTTGATAGCATTGGGGATTGTTGGCGTGCTAGCCATTGCGTTCTTCTGGGGTGGGAATAGCCCGAAAAGCTCCATCCAGCCTGAGATAAGCCGCTCAGAAGCTCCAGTAACACCATTGGCAGTGACAACGGATGCCCCACAGGCAACAGCAATCACGCAGCCGGTTCAAGAAACGGTTAACGACATTAAGGATTCACAAGCAGCGATTACAAAAGCTGATGAGGCTGCAGATACAAAGCCAACTGCTATTCCTGCTGCTGAACCCAAACCAACAGAGGTTCCAAAGAAACCCTTGGTGGAAACGACTAGCCCTGAACCATCCGCTCAACCAGCAACGCCAACGCCAATGTCAGAACCAGCGAAGGATAAATTTCAAACCGAACCTGTGCCTGAGGGCAAACCGAAGCCTGTTGAGTGGCAGGATGTCACAGTCAACAAGAAAAAAACGTTAACGGCTACCTTATCCGTGACGTGTAAGACGATTTTGAACCATATGAGCAGCTTTAATAAGGATAAGCTCGAAGTACTGCCAGCAGATGGCGTTATTTACAAGGCGCAGACGGTCACCTTTTATGAGGGGGAATCTGTGTTTGATGTCCTGCTGCGAGAGATGAAAAAGAACAAGATTCATATGGAGTTCTCGATGACTCCGATCTATAACAGCAACTATATTGAAGGGATTCATAATCTGTATGAATTTGATTGCGGCGAGTTGAGCGGTTGGATGTATAAGGTGAATGGCTGGTTCCCGAATTATGGGGCGAGTCGCTATATGCTCAAAGAGCGTGATGTCATCGACTGGGTGTATACCTGTGACTTGGGGCGCGATGTAGGTGGAGATGCGAAGGCAGCAGGAGGGAAAAAGTAATGCGTGATTCCTTTTCGACGTTTCACCCTTGGGTTAATTTGGCCTACTTCGTTGCTGTTTTCGTGTGCAGTATGGTTTTCATGCATCCCGTATTCCAAGCTATTGCTCTCCTGAGCAGTGCTCTCTATTCCGTTATGTTAAAAGGGAAGCGAGCAGTCAAATTTAATCTGCTGTACCTGATTCCGATGCTTGTGATAATGGCGGTGATGAATCCACTTTTTAGCCATGCGGGTGTCACGATTCTGTTCTATTTACGCAATGGGAATCCGATAACGCTGGAATCAATCCTATACGGAATTGCTGCCGCGTGTATGTATGTGACGGTTATTTTGTGGTTTTCCTGCTATAACGCAGTAATGACATCGGATAAATTTATTTTTATTTTCGGCAAAATGATACCAGCATTATCGCTCGTTCTCTCCATGGCTCTTCGTTTTGTCCCTAGATATTTGGCCCAGCTGAAAGTGATCTCGAACGCTCAAAAATGCATTGGGCGAGATGCCATGCAGGGTAACATCGTATATAGGGCACGCAATGGGATTCGTATTCTTTCAATCATGACGACATGGGCGTTAGAAAACGCGATTGAAACGGCAGATTCAATGAAATCACGAGGCTATGGGCTGCCAGGGCGAACGAGTTTCTCACTCTATCGATTCGATGGACGGGATGGAAGGACGAGTATGATCATGGCAGGGCTTATCGTCATTGTCGCCGCAGGCGCTTGGATGGGGCACAATACGATGCGTTTTTTTCCCTCGATTCACTTGCAGCACATAACGCCACTTAGTGTGATTGTGTACGTTGCTTATGGTTCTCTATGCTTGCTGCCGGTGTTCATTCAGATTGTGGAGGAGATCAAATGGCGATATATGACATCAAGAATCTGAGTTTTGCTTTTCCGCTGCAAGCGAAAGAGACGCTCTCGGTGATAAACTTGACGATACAAAGTGGAGAGTTTGTTACAATTTGCGGCAAATCCGGCTGTGGGAAGAGCACGCTGCTTAGGCACCTTAAGACTGTGCTGGCCCCGCATGGCGAGCGCAGTGGGGCTATTCATTTTTGCGGGTCGGCATTAGATGAAGTAGATCAGCGGACGCAAGCCTCAGAGATTGGATTCGTGCTGCAAAGTCCAGATAATCAAATTGTAACGGATAAGGTGTGGCATGAGCTGGCTTTTGGGCTGGAGAGCCTGGGTTATGATCAATCCACGATTCGGTTGCGTGTGGCGGAGATGGCAAGCTTTTTCGGGATTCAGACCTGGTTTCATAAATGTGTGACGGAGCTTTCAGGCGGACAAAAGCAGTTGCTGAATCTGGCTTCGATCATGGCGATGCATCCCTCTGTGCTCATTCTGGATGAGCCCACTTCCCAGCTCGATCCAATCGCAGCAACGGATTTCTTGGAAACCGTGAGTAAAATCAATCGTGAGCTAGGCACAACGATTATCATGACGGAGCACCGATTGGAGGAGGTATTGCCGCTAACGGATCGGCTCATTGTGCTGGATCAAGGCTCTGTGATCGCAGATGATCAACCAGCTAAGGTTGGTGAGGCGTTGCGGGTGAGGAAGCACCCGATGTTTGCTGCTATGCCATCGCCGATGCAGATACATGCTGGTGTTGTTGGTGGCGGTGGGGAGGCCTCTCCTGTGACCGTCAAAGAGGGACGGCAGTGGCTTAATTCGTTATTGGCAGACAGAGAGGCAGCGTCGATCACTTATGAGCCAAAAGGCTCCACAACTCACCAAAGTCCAGTTGTTGTTTCGTTCAAAGATGTCTGGTTTAGGCATGAACGCCAGGGGGCAGACATCATCAAGGATCTTTCTTTTGAAGTGCGTGAGGGGCAGTTCTACTGTTTGGTTGGAGGCAACGGAACAGGGAAAACGACTACCTTATCGCTTATGAATGGGATTTTACAGCCATATCGTGGGAAGATCGAGATCCATGGATATCCTCCTTCTAAAATGAAAGCCAAACAACTCTTCGTCCATCAATTAGGCGTCCTCCCACAAAATCCTTCCACATTATTTGTGACGAAAACGGTTGAATTGGATTTATATGAGATGTTGGCGGATACCAAGCTGACGTTGGAAGAAAAGAAACTGAAAGTGGAAGCAGTTATTCACTTCGCGGAGTTGGAGAGCTTACGGAATATGCATCCCTATGACCTTAGCGGAGGGGAGCAGCAGCGGGCGGCACTTGCCAAAGTGCTGTTATTAGAGCCGAAAATCCTCCTGCTCGATGAGCCGACGAAGGGGTTGGATGGCTTTTTTAAAGAAAAGCTAGGCTTATTCCTTAAAAAGCTTCAAAGCGAAGGTGTCACGATCATCATGGTATCGCACGATATTGAATTCTGCGCTGTGTACGGGGGGATTTGTGCGATGTTTTTTGATGGCAGCATGATAACGAGTAACACTGCTCATCAGTTTTTCGCAGGGAATAGTTTCTACACAACAGCAGCGAACCGCATGGCGCGTCATATTTGGCCAGACGCAGTAACGATAGAGGATGTGATCGATTGTTGCCTGAGAAGCCCGCAGTTAGTAAACGTTTAAGTCGACGAACTATCGTAGCCGCCCTATTCATTCTTATCATTATTCCTACAACGATTATGCTGGGGGTTTTGGTACTCGATGATCGCAAATATTATTTCATTAGCCTGCTAATCGTGCTCTATACGATGATCCCATTTGCGATGGTGTTTGAAAATCGTAAGCCACAGGCGCGCGAGCTCATTGTTATTGCTGTTTTGGCGGCGATCGCTGTTGCTGGGAGAGGTGCATTCTTCATGCTGCCGCAATTCAAGCCGGTTGTTGCGATCGTTATTATTGCCGGCGTCTGTTTTGGGGCAGAAGCAGGATTTCTTGTTGGAGCGACCGCAGGCTTCGTCTCCAATTTCTTCTTTGGTCAGGGGCCGTGGACACCGTGGCAAATGTTCTGTTTTGGCCTGGTTGGCTTCGTGGCTGGACTTTTATTTAAGAAGGGAATGCTTAAGAAGAACAAGCTCTCATTGTGTGTGTTTGGGGGAGTAGCAACGCTGCTGATCTATGGAGGCATTATTAACTTGGGCTCTTTATTGATGTCTACGCCAAGCTTCTCTTGGGGAGCGTTACTGGCGGTTTATATCTCCGGTTTTTGGTTTGATCTGGTGCATGCGATTGCGACGGTGTTTTTCTTGTTCGTGATATCGAGGCCGATGATTGAGAAGCTGGAGCGGATAAAAAGAAAGTATGGTCTCATGGAGTCCTAGAAACGTTTGTTAGAGTGGAAAGCCAGCTCACTTTGAGCTGGTTTTTGTTGTTCCGTTCTAATCTAACGCAACCTACTCCCTCGATTCCCCTCCCACATCGCCGCCACCTTCCACAAACGCGTCTGGTTAAACTAACTAGATTTTCTCCATCAACTTGAGTCAAAAAATAGTTAAGCTCGGCATCGGTGCTTGTTAAGCACTTAGATGAATTTCTTTGTATGCCATACCGCAAAGTAACGTCATTTTTGCACAAGATAGCGTCACATTTGTAACCGCATTCTTGCTATGCTTTGAGTAACAAATAGCAGGGAGATGAATGGCATGCTAAAGGTAGCAATTATTGGTGCGGGTGCGATCTCAAGAGCGCATATTGAAGCGTATTTGAAATTTCCGGAGCGGTGTACCATTGTCGCGATTAGCGATATATATGAGGATAAAGCGCAGGAACGAATTGACCAATTCGAACTGAAAGATGCGAAGGCTGTGAAGGATTATAAAGAGTTGCTAGACGCGGATATCGATCTCGTGTCTATCTGTACGCCACCGTATACGCATGCTTCGCTCACGGTTGAGTTTCTAGAAGCAGGCTCACATGTGATGGTAGAGAAGCCGATGGCTTCCTCGCTCGAGGAATGCGACTTGATGAATGCAGCTGCGCAGCGCACAGGAAATATTTTATCTGTTGTAGCGCAGAACCGTTTCAAGACGCCAATGATGAAAATGAAGACTGTGCTGGAAAGCGGCCTTATGGGCAATATCGTCCACACCCAAGTCGATTCCTTCTGGTGGCGCGGTCATTGCTACTATGACCTCTGGTGGCGTGGTACGTGGGAGAAGGAAGGCGGAGGTCCGACGCTGAATCATGCGGTCCATCATATCGATGCCCTGCTCTGGATGATGGGCAGCCCAACGGAGGTCCAAGCCTTCATGAGCAATGTGTCGCATGACAATGCCGAGGTCGAGGACTTGTCCATCGGAATGCTGCGTTTCGCGAATGGGTCCTTAGGTCAAATTACAAGCTCAGTCGTTCACCACGGTGAGGAGCAGCAGTTGATTTTTCAAGGATCGAAAGCGCGCGTATCTGCGCCATGGAAAGTGAAGGCGTCGAACTCGACGTCGAATGGGTTCCCAGAGCCGAATAAGGAGCTGGAGGAAGAGCTCGAAACGTTGTACAACAGCTTGCCGGAAGTGATCTATGTCGGACATGTCGGCCAAATCGACAATGTGTTAACGGCGATTGAAACGGGCGCTCCTGTGTTGATCGATGGGATCAGCGGCCGCCAAACGTTGGAGCTTATCACCGGAATTTATAAATCAGCGAGCACAGGCGAGCTGGTGAAATTTCCACTCGACGCGGATGATGCGTTTTACACGAGAAGCGGTGTGCAGGCGAATGCGACGCATTTTTATGAGAAGAACACGTCCATTGAAAATTTCGCGCCACAGACGATTACAACAGGAAGTTCATTCAAATAACAACAGAGGAGATTTACGATAATGCAAAAAAGTGATGGCATGAATTATGCTCCACAAGGGAGCTTTAAAAGGGTTTGTGAGCCAGGTGAGTTTATTTTTGCAGCGGCAGCACTGGATCATGGTCATATATATGGGATGTGTAATGGACTTCGTGAAGCGGGCGGGGAATTGAAATGGGTGTACGATCCGGATCCAGCCAAGGTGGATAAATTCCTTAGCCAATATCCTGGTGTTCGTGCGGCAACTTCGCTAGACGAAATCCTGCAGGACGCAGAGGTGAAACTTGTAGCAGCAGCGGCGATCCCGAGTGATCGCGGCCCACTAGGGCTGCGCGTGATGGACAGCGGCAAGGATTATTTCACGGATAAAGCTCCGTTCACAACGCTGGAACAATTGGAAGCAGCACGTGCGAAAGTAGCTGAGACAGGACAGAAATATGCGGTTTATTATAGCGAGCGCCTGCATGTGGAAAGTGCCATTTATGCGGGACAATTAATTGAACAAGGCGCGATCGGTCGCGTTCATCAAGTCATTGGTTTGGGGCCGCATCGCATTGGTTTGTCGAGCAGACCGGATTGGTTTTTTGAGAAGGAGAAATTCGGCGGCATTCTATGTGACATTGGGAGTCATCAGATCGAGCAGTTCCTGTATTTTACGGGGGCAAAAGATGCAAAGGTTGTACACAGTAAAGTAGCCAACTATAATTACCCGCAGTATCCGAACTTTGAGGATTTCGGTGATGCTACGTTGGTCGGAGACAATGGCGCAACCGGCTATTTCCGCGTGGATTGGATGACGCCGGATGGTTTAAGTACATGGGGCGACGGCCGCATGACGATTCTGGGGAGCGATGGGTACATAGAGCTTCGTAAATATGTGGATATCGCCAGAGAACAGACGAGTAATCATGTGTATCTCGTTAACAAGGATGGGGAGCAGCATTTTGCTGTCAGCGGCCAAGTGGGTTACCCTTACTTTGGTCAGCTGATCTTAGATTGCTTGAACCGTACGGAAGTGGCGATGACACAGGAGCATACGTTTAAAGCGGCAGAGCTGTGCCTTATCGCACAGCGCGATGCCATGATCATTACGGCAGCAGAGTAAGAGTGGCCTCATACTGCTTCAGTAGTTGCTTGCGATATTGGTGCGGCGTAATGCCGATGTGGCTTTTGAACATTTTGCAAAAGTAAGAGCAATTCGTCACACCAACCGCTTCGCCAATGCGAGCGACAGTCTGATCCGTAGACATCAGCAGCTTAACGGCTTGCTGCAGTCGGCGAGCGGTTACATAGTCGGAAATGCTGGTACCTGTGCACTCGGTAAACAAATGGGACAAATGATATGGGGAGAGATGCAGTTCTGCTGACATCGTCTCCAAACGCAGCGGTTCCGTGTAGTGCTCCTCCAACCAGCTGAGAATGCGCTCAGCTTGATGGGTTTTACGCGTAGGGCCAGAGCGAATCTGACCATCGTGCTGCTCCCACAGCGGCATGAAGCTTCGGTAAAAAGCGATGAGAAAGAGGGAGTACTCCTCTAACTCATCTTTTTTATTTATAGAGGGGAGCTTCGCCTCTAAGCTTTGGAAAAGCGAATGAAACAGCTCACTCTCACTGAGCCCGTATAGGCAGGGCGTTTGCAGCGTGCTGGTATGGATATGTTTGAAAAAAGCCAGCAATCGCGGCCAATGTTCAAAGTAGGATTCATATACGGAAGGTTCGAATTGAACGACGGTGCGCACGAAAGGCGTCTCGGGTTCAACTTGAATATGGTGCAGTTGATAAGGCTGGAACACACATAACATCCCGGAGGTTACTTCATAGCTCTTCTGATCAACGATCAAGGTCCCATGTCCCTTGTGAACAAGTAAGATTTCTATCCCTTGATGGGCGTGGAACGTACCCTGATATTGCTCAGATCCAATGCTTTCTCTTTGATAGGCAAAATAGAGCGGATTCTCGTTCAAACCAATATTTCGAACATAGGACATCAGGGTCACTTCCTTAGCAACGCGTAGGGTATTAAGCGCTTGATACAGCCAAAGTATACAGGAATGTGGCCGTGATCGGCAAGGCAGATCTGATATGAATTCTGTTTAAAAACCTAAGACATCTGTCTTGGGTTTATTTTGTTTTGAAAGGCATATCGACGCGTGTGGTTAGCAAGCAGAATATGCAGCAATGTAAGTGAAGGAAGGCTACCCTTCTAATCCATTTCTAATTTTCACATGAGAGAATGTGATCTGTAGGAAGGAGGAACATATTGGTGCTCAGATGGTTACGCAACAACGAGGGGCTTACAGCACTTGTTTTTCTACTGCCAAGCGTGGCAGGATTTGCGGTGTTTTTCTTGATCCCCTTTGGGATGGGGTTTTATTATTCGCTCATGGACAGCCCTGTGGATGGCTCATTTGTGGGGATAGCGAATTATCGCGAGCTGCTGGGTAATCCCATTTTTCGGCGGGCAGCCGTGAATACAAGTTTGTTTATGGCAGTCTGTGTGCCTCTTAACATGTTGATTGCACTAGGACTAGCTATGATGCTCAATCGCAAATTGCCGATGCGCCAAACGTTCCGAATCTCGTTCTTGAGTCCGCTTGTTGTACCGGTGGCTTCGGTGGTGCTGGTGTGGAATGCGTTGTTCGACCTCCATGGGACGATCAATGCTTGGCTAGCAGGCTGGGGAATACGTCCGCAAGACTGGATGGAAAGTGAGGCTTCCTTGTATGTGCTGATTATTGTCTATCTGTGGAAAAACATCGGCTACAATATGATCCTCTTCCTAGCAGGTCTCCAGAACATCCCGGGTGATTATTACGAGGCAGCGTC
Organism: Paenibacillus sp. J31R109; assembly: GCF_059692055.1. NCBI lineage: Bacteria > Bacillati > Bacillota > Bacilli > Caryophanales > Paenibacillaceae > Paenibacillus > Paenibacillus sp. J31R109. The sequence goes on from NZ_JCAUAR010000016.1 coordinate 46,597, forward strand.
GCTGGATGGAGCGGGCAAGTTTCGGCAGTGGCGGTCCATTACGCTTGTCTACCTGACGCCAACTGCTTTCTTTGTTTTTATTATGTCAATTATTAACTCCTTCAAAATGTTTCGAGAGACGTACTTAATTGCCGGCAATTACCCGAATGAAAACATTTATATGCTGCAGCATTATATGAACAATATGTTCAAATCGCTGGATTATCAGAAGCTCACTTCTGCTGCATTTTTAATGGCTGTGGTGATTGTATTCCTCGTCTTGACGTTATTCGTGGTGGAGAGACGCATCAGCAAAGCAATCGGATAGCGGAGGATCCACGCTGGAAAGGAGTTTTTACATGCAAGCAGCTCGCATTAAGCCGCTAACTAACCGCTTGGGACGCCAAACATCGCGATTCGTGCTAATCACTGTGCTTAGTGCGCTTATGGCGGGATTTCTGTTCCCGATGGCGCTGACCATTGCGAACTCATTCATGGCGGAAACGGAGATAACGAGCAACTACGCTGCTCTTTCTGGCGATACAGATGATGGCCCATTCATCACGATGAAATGGATACCAGATCGCGTAACCTTGTCACAATTCTACGATGTATTGGTGGGAAGACCACAGTTCCTATTCATGTTCTGGAACTCAGTGAAAATGACAGTCCCAATCATCGCTGGCCAACTGGTTGTCGCTTCGCTCGCTGCGTATGCGTTTGCCCATTTACGTTTTCGGTTTCGCGAGCCGCTCTTCTTTTTGTACATTGTCACGATGCTGATGCCCTTTCAGGTGACACTGGTGCCCAATTTTATTGTCGCGGAAAAGCTAGGTCTGCTCGGTTCGTATGGGGCGATTATTTACCCGGGCATCTTCAGCGCCTTCGGCGTGTTCTTGCTGCGGCAGTTCATGATGGTCGTACCTGCGAGTTATATCGAAGCGGCACGTGTGGATGGTGCGAGTCACTTTTACATATGGACACGGATTGTTCTGCCGATGTGCGGAACAGGTGTAGCAGCACTATCAATCCTCGTTTTCATCGATAACTGGAATATGGTGGAGCAGCCGCTGATCTTCTTGAATGATGCGATTAAACAACCGTTATCTGTGTATTTAGCCGTTATTGGAGACGAGGAGCGAGGCATCGCCTTTGCCGCTTCTGTGGTATATATGCTGCCTCCGCTTCTAGTTGCTCTGTATGCAGAGAAGTATTTAGTTGAAGGCATCCAGTTATCTGGCATAAAAGGGTAAGACGGATTACCTATAGGAGGAACGTTGTATGGATGCATTAATGGCCGCCGCCGATGGCGAACGCGCCAAGAAGAAGGGAATCCGCAAGGCAATCGTTACTTTCGTTATTGCGATGGTGGCCTTGACGTTCTTTTCCAATACCCTGCTAGGTATATCGCTGGCTGAGGTTACCACGGAAAAGGCGCTCGCAGGCACATTGTCACATGAGGTCACAGGCTCGGGAACGGTGGAATCCGCAGAGACTGCTGATGTCTATGTGGAGACCAACTGGGCCGCAAGTGAGGTCGAAGTGAAGGTTGGGGATACGGTGAAGGCTGGCCAAGAGCTAGTGGTTTTTAAAACAAGAGAGACCGAAGACGCGCTACAAGATAATCAGGCGCGATATGCCCAGAAGCAGTTGAGCTTGGAGAAGCTTCAAGAAAATTATCAGGACACCTTCCGCAGCAATGATGAGAAGCAACTGCGCAGCATAGCCCGCGATATCGAAAGCACGCAGCTGGATATGCAAATTCTGGAGCGGCAGATCGCCAATCAACAGCGTCAGCTTAAAGAGTTTTCGCGGATGGCCGCACCTGTCAGTGGCATTGTCACAGCCGTCAACGCAGTGAAAGGAGCTCCTGTTCCTAGCGGGAAAGCGGCGGTGAGCATAGCGGATTTGTCCAAAGGTCAGCAGATGAAGGCTACCATTGACGACGCTAAGGCGTCTTATGTCACGGTGGGAGATAAGACGGAGCTCATTTTCTCAACGCTCAACAATGCTAGAATTTCCGCGCAAATCATCGATATTCGGGATGCAATAAGCCCCTCGGGTTCCAATCAGTCTAGCCAGTCTACGCAAAAAGGGAAGGAAATCACCTTCACGCTGAAGGATGATCGATTGAAAGGTGGGGAAACAGCTGAATTCGATATTGTAAAAAAAACAGCTTCACTTCGCTCGCTCCTGCCTAACGATGCGGTGCGAGAGGATGATCAAGGTACCTACGTTCTGCTCCTAAAAGAGAAGAAGGGTCCACTTGGTACAGAATACGTTGCGCAGCGGGCGAATGTACAGATCGGGGATGCGGATGATACGAAAACATCCATCGAGAATGGAATTACGCCTCTGGATAAAGTGATCGTGTCGAGCTCGAAGTCGATTTCGGATGGTGACCGCGTGCGTGCAAATGACTAACAGGGAGGAGGGAGGTTATGCAGCGTTCCCGATTGGCCGCATGGATGGTATTTGCCGGTGTGCTGTTGCTGCTGGCGAGCAGCGGATTCATCGCTTCTGTCGTAAGGGACTGGGAGCAGTCGAACGGCTCCTACGGGATGCAGCAGATCACGGTGAACGTGGATCCATCGGCTGCACGAGCAAGCCCAGTGGGTTTGTCCTTGAAAGAGGCGGAGCTTCTGACCAAAAAGTGGGCACCGCTGCCCATCGCTTATGCAGCGAGGGAGCAAACACGCGCCGTATATGGCGCTGCCCGGCTGAATGCCGACGTGTTCGGCGTGAATGGCGCCTACACGGATTTTAACGAGATGAAGCTGAAGGCAGGTGCTTCTTTCGCGCGAAACTCGGTGGAGGAACACAGCCGGGTCGCTATTGTGAGCGAAGCTGTTGCTCAGCAGCTCTTCCATGCCAATCAGGTCGTAGGAAAAACGATGGAGCTGTTTGGTGTTGCTTTTACGGTCATCGGGGTGATCGAGGAGGAAAGTTCACTGCTTCGGCACATGTCCGACGATGGCACTCCGAATGTGCTGATTCCCATCACGACGTTATTCGATATCCAGTCAGATACGAGCATTGAAACCTTGCAATTGGCTGGTAAGCCTAGCGCTGTTGCAGGGGGGGAAAGCCAAGTGAACGAGGTGCTCAATTCAATCGGTTACAGCCCTGGGCAATTCATAATCGTCAACCACGAGCTTGCTCATACACGAATGGCGCAATGGCGTTTGGTTCAATTGTTTGTATGCGGCATGCTTACGATCTACTTGTTCGTACGGTTAATTGCTCGACAGTTAACAATCATCCAAGGTGTTTTACGAAACAGATTGGCTAGAGATAACTGGATCGATGCCGTGATTCACGAACGATCAGCATTGCTCATTAGCACACTGGCTACACTCGGTATGACCGTCTGCATCACGGCCCTATGGAAGGGCATCCAGTTTCACCTCTACATTCCGTTGGAATGGGTGCCGGAGCAGATCATTGATCTGTCGTTTTATATGGAAAAGCTGCGCAACCTCTGGCAGCAGGAAGCAGCCCAGATGGGCTATGTCCCATCTCCGCAGGAATTGGTGATTGACGCCGCTAATCGGCTAACAGGCCGGTTGTTCCTAGGGGGCATGTTGTTCGGCTTGCCATTGCTCTTGCTTGGCATTCGGTTATGGGTGCTGGAACGAGTACCCGTGTATACCCAATTGCAACGCATATTCATGTATGTGCCTGTTGCAGCTGTCTTCATTTTTGCCATGGCCCAGTGGGCAGGATTATCTTACCGAATTGAGCTGCTGGACTATGCAGTACTAGGTGCTCTATGCACCGTGGCTATTATTTTTTGGAACCCATCTAAAGGAGTGGAATTTTCTTATGCGCAAAATGTCAGTTAAACAATCGGTCATCGCTTGCTCACTCGTTTCTATGTTATCCCTCACGGCTTGTTCGTCCAATACGACGACAACTACGGGGGATACAGGAAGTACATCCTCGCCAGCCCCAGGGAACAAAACAATTACACTATCTGTGATGACATCCGATCGTTTTCTCGAGCTAGCCAAACAGAAATACGAGGCTCTGCACCCCGACACCAAAATTAACATTAAAGAGTATGCAGCAGCACCTCAAACGGCGCCACAAGGCCAAGCACAAGGTCAAGGGCAGCAGCAGATGATGATTATGCAGAAGCCAGACCCAAAAAACACGGAGAAATACGCAAGTTCCGTAGGGGCTGAGCTCATGAGCGGTAAAGCCTCAGATATCATCGTGACGAGCGGGCTTCCGTATCAGAAATATGCCGATAAGAAGCTTTTGGAAAATATCAGCGACCTGATGAGTAAAGATGCTTCATTCAAAAAGGAGAACTATTACGCAGGTATTTTCGATGCGATGAAATATAACGGTTCCTTATATGCGGTTCCAATTAAAGTAGGATTAAATATGTGGCTCGGTAATCAGGCTGTGCTCAGCTCCCAAAAGATCGATGACAGCAAGTGGACTTGGGCGGATTTCAAGAAACAAGCGAGCGCGATGGTCGCAGATAAAAATAATGACGGTAAGCCAGATACGTATCCTATGGGCAAAATAGAGCCTGCCGAGCTCATCACGTCGATGCTCAATAGCAGCTTCTCAAAATTCGCCGATATCGGTGTGAAGAAAGCCAAGTTCGATACACCTGATTTTATTAACATGCTTAAGCTTGCGAAATCCATGTATGACGATAAGATCATTCTTGCGGATAATTCGGACCCGAACAATGTTATTTTCCAACCAAAAGGGAACATCCTGATGTACACCGATATGTATACGATGCCGAAAATGAATTGGGATGGCAAAGGCGGGTACTACAATCTGCCTTCAGAGAGCGAAGCCAAAGGAACTCAGTTTACTTCCTCCTTGCCGCTTGCGATTAACAGCAAATCTGCTAACAAGAAAGAAGCTTGGGAATTCGTGAAGTACTTGTTGTCCGATGAGATGCAATCGGCTCGAGAGTTGACGGGCATTGCGGTAAACAAGACGGGAGCGAAAGCGCAAATCGACTTCTTGAAAACGCTCGGAACTGGCGGCGAAGGCGGCGGCAAAACAATGAAGATTATGAATAATGGTAAATCAGCAACGGTTCAACCTGCGACAGAGCAGGATGTTGCGGCTATGGAGAAGATTTTGAACAATATTAGCGTATATGCAGAAAACGATCTAAAAATCACGAATATCGTTGCCGAAGAAACAGCACCGTTCTTCCAAGGTCAGAAATCCGCTGAAGAGGTTGCGAAGGTCATTCAGAATAAGGTGAACACGTACTTGCAGGAGTAACGCTAGTCAAGGAGGATGTATGCATCATGATGATTTCTCACCGTAAAATAATTCATTGGCTCCTGTTCCTCTTCCTCCTAAGCAGCGCAGATTCCCCCGTTTCGGCTTCGGCCGGAGCTGGGGTTGCTTCGTCTACATCCGCGGAGCCCCAGAAGGAGCAGGTTGTTGGCTCTACCTCGTTAGGAAAGGCTTCCATCAATGAGGACAGTTACATGGAAGTTCAAGATGTCATGCTATTGCCTGGCGATCAGGATGGGATGGTCACCTTTAAAGTCAATGTTCATAACGGCGGTGTGAGCGAGCTTTCTTTTAAAAATTATTGGGTACGCCTGCAGTCCAAGGCTGGCAGTACGTTTAAAGTCAACCAGTTAGCGCAGAGCGGCGATACGCATGGGATCGCACCTGGCACGAGTGAATCATATAGCCTCTATGCGAAAGTGAACGCGACAACCGAGCTTCAGGATCTCGTTTTTAAGCTCGTTGGGCTAGATTTCTCCGTTGCTGGCTATGAGCGTGTGATCGGTCAACTGACGCCGGCAAGTGATTACACCGTGGTGACGCCTGTGGGAGCGAAGCGTTCGGTTGGGATTGACGGTACGCCTTTCCATCTGAACATGAATCGCACGTCCATAAGTAGAAATGACGATTTCTATTTACCGTCCTTGTATGTTCAAATGGAGAATATAGGGACAGGCAGTATGAAGCTGCCAGATCTGAGCTATTTCATTCGTACTGCCCAGGGGCACATGTATCCGCTGCAAGCTGCAACGCTGGGGAAAGGGACGGATCTGCAACCTCTGGCTGAAAAAGAAGGACTTCTCAGCGGGTCTATTCCTAGGGAAGCGGGAGCGGAGGGGTGGCAGCTTGTCATCACGGAAACGACGACTGGAAGTGACGGCAAGGGCAGCTTGAAGCTGCCTGTCGCCTTTTTCGAAGTGCCGGAAGCTGTGGAAGTTGAGGTTTCGCTAGGTAACGATTACGAATTCTCCAACAAATCAGGCACCTATACCGCACGGTTGACATCCCTGCAGCGATTGCCGTGGGAAGATCAAGACATTTTGGCAGCGAATATCACGCTTACGAATAAAGGGAGTCAGGCACTGCCTATTCCAGATTTGAAGGGTTATTTTGAACTAGATGATGCGGTCAATATTGAAGCAAGTTTAATTCAGATAGACCGTGTGATCAGCCTCCAGCCCGGCAAAGAGATCAATTTACAATTGGCTGGGAAAATCCCGTATACGAGCGATTTCAAGGACTTAAATCTCGTCCTACAAGAGAAGGCTGCGGATAATCAAGTGAGTGATCTGCTCACCTTTCATCATAATAAAGAGCTGATGGGGATGAAGGTGATTCCTGCCTACGGGACGAGAACACTGACCGATATTGGGCAAAGCGCAGCGTATTCTGTTCGTTCTACGCAAACGTTCGCTGGCGAAGGCTCCGATCTGTTCACGGTGCAGCTGAGTGTCGCTAACTTGGAGAAGCGGTTCACGGATTTGCGCAAGCAAGTTGCGCAGTTTCAGGCGGAGGATGGGACGGTTTTCCCGGCTCGCATTTCAGAGATTAGCAATAAGGTCATTCCAGGTGGCAAAGCACTTGTCTATGTGTACGCAACCCTACCGAAAGGCTATAAAACAGCAGAGTTAAAGCTGATTCTTGGCGATGAAGTTACCTTCTCAGGTGTAGCTGAAGAGAATGGCTATGTCAACGCCGCTGTCTTTCAGTTGCCTGAAGAGATTGAAGAGCCGCAGCATGGCTTCGCAACATTAGACGTCTACCCGTATACGATTACGTTAAGTCATATCGGGACACAGATCGATTTTACAAAAGGAACGGTTATGCTGAATTTCGATTATGATCTAAAAAGGGATACCTTAGTGGAAACGAGCATGAAGGACCATTCCTTGATTGTTGAGCTGAGAGACGAATTGAGTGAGAGTGGTAAGGAAATTATCGTTAGTCAAACCTACGAGCTGGATGGGAAGGATCCGTCCAAATCTCTAGAAGTGGGCTTCCACGATGCCACAATCACGTACACGAACAAAGATACCATTTATAAGATTAGTGATATGAAAACGTATCAATTCAATGTCTACCACCAGTTCCAAAATGGACAGAAAAAGCTGCTAGCAACCAAAGAACTGGACTGGTTCATTTATACAGATTAAACTCAGCTATTTTTAAGCTAGCATTCATCTAATCCTTTTATACTAAAACTATGAGAGAGGTAGCGGGTACCAACTAGGAGGAAAGTCGATGAAAATACTCGTTGTGGAAGACGAGCTGCCGTTGCTGCAAACGATACGAACCTTGCTGGTAGAAGAAGGCTACCAAGTGGATGCGACTGCCTGCGGCGAAGAGGGCTGCTATTTGGCAGAGCAAGGTATCTATGATTTGTTGGTGCTCGATCGGATGCTGCCTGGGATGGATGGTGTCAAAATTGTTCATACCTTGCGGGCTAAGCAAGTTCTGACGCCAATCCTGTTCCTCACAGCAAGAGATAGTATTGAGGATATGGTGAAGGGACTCGATTCAGGTGCGGATGATTATATGACGAAGCCTTTTGGCGTACCGGAATTACTTGCCAGGGTGAGGGCTTTACTGCGTAGACGCGGGGGAATCGAGACCGAAGATCGTCTATCTTATGATCAGCTAGTACTGATAAGTAGAACGAAGGAAGTTGCGATTGCCGGAAGGCCTTTGGAGCTTACTTTGAAGGAATTTGAGCTGCTCGAATACTTGCTGCGAAATCGGGGTCAAATTCTGACTCGGGAGCAAATCTGTCTTCGTGTCTGGGGACTTGATTCCGATGTAGGGTCCAATGTCGTGGACGTGTATGTCTACTATTTGCGCAAAAAACTGAAACCGCTCGATTATGATCACATGATCCATACGATTCGGAATGTCGGGTATATTTTGAAGGAGAATGCTGTATGTTCAAAAAGACCCGAATTCGTCTAACGACGTTGAACGCGGTTATTTTCTTCGTCATCATTGTTGGTCTGGGCATCATCGTCTATACCGAACTACGCCATCAATTGTATGCCAATGTGGATGAATCGTTACAGCAGCGAGTTCAGCAGGATGCGCAGTTTTTCTATACGAAATCGCAAATCATGTCGCCTGATGAACCTGCGGAAGGCACGACCAAGAAGACGTTAATTCAAGTTCAGGGGATCGATCCGCGCGTGTTTGTGGTGCTATGGGATGATCAAGGAAATTCGTATCCGATCTTAAGCGGTGCTGCGATGCGGAAAGAGGTGAATGCCTTCAAGCCGTATCGATCGATTCCAGCACCTCAGACGGTGAGCCTCGATAATCATTCTTATCGCGTTCATGCTGTGCAGTATGAACAGCCGAAACTGATGAATTTCAAGGTGTTGACCGATATTTCCCAGGCGAAAGGATTAGACAGTATTACACCTACTTCACTTTTTAGCGAGGCGACGACCAAGATTGTAGCGATTCAAGCCATCAGCCTCATTGACTCTGAGCAAAATATGCTGAAGCAATTGTTTAAGCTTATTCTAATCGGGATCGTGGTTGGCGGCGCTATAACCGTGTTAGCAGGTATGTATCTAGCGAATCAAGCGCTGCGCCCGATCAAGGAATCCTGGGATAAACAGCAGCAATTTGTGGCAGATGCCTCGCATGAGCTGCGCATGCCGTTATCCATTATTCGAGCGAATGTAGAGCTCGCGTTTCGGCATCCGGATCGATCGATCCTGCATATGAGTGAACCGCTGTCTGTCGTGCTAGAGGAGTCGAAGCGGATGGGCCGCTTAACGGAACAGCTGCTGACGCTGGCCAGAGCGGATTCCAATCAAGAGGAAATTATGCTCAAGCCTTTGCAACTATCGGAGATTATTCACGAAGTCGTGCAAAAGTTCGAACCGTTAGCGGAGTTGAAGGGGCAGAAGCTGGAGACGGACGTCGAGAGCGGGATTGAGCTGATAGGGGATGTGGAACGCATCCACCAGCTACTGGTGATTCTGCTAGACAACAGTATGAAATTCACCCCCGCGGATGGCACGATTCGTGTCATTGCTCGCAAGCGAGGGCATGACGTTGAATTAGTCGTCGAGGACACGGGAGTCGGCATTGCGGCAGAGGATCTGCCGCATATCTTCGACCGTTTCTACCACGGCGACAAGTCGCGGACGCGCAGCAGCAGCAGCACGGGTGGCACGGGCCTAGGCCTCGCGATCGCGAACTGGATCGTGACGAAGCACGGCGGCGAGATTACACCGGCCAGTGCGCTGGGGCAGGGGACGAAGATGGTGCTGCGGTTCCCGGTGCGGAAGGGGTAGGGGGACGCGACTCTGAATACATACACCCTGACATAGTGTTGTCAGGGTGTATCGTTTATTATAGGGATATAAGCAAAACTACCGTAATTAGATGGGAGATATCACGATGAAGGTACTCACGAACCGTGAATTAAATCGTGCGCTGCTGGCAAGGCAAATGCTGCTTACCCGTGTGAAGCTTCCTGTCTTGGAGACTATCGAAAGACTGGTTGGGATGCAGGCGCAATCCCCGAACGCCCCTTACTTTAGTTTGTGGTCGCGAATAGACGCGTTTCGTCATGAAGAACTGTCTGAGCTTTTGCGGAGTAAGCAGGTTGTCCGCATGGCGCTAATGCGATCGACATTGCACTTGGCTTCTGCTAATGACGCCCTGCATCTGCGGCCGTTACTGCAGCCTGTTATGGATCGCAGCTTGAAGGGAGCCTTCGGCAAGCAGCTTCATGGCATAGACCAAGAAACACTTGCTGCAGCAGGAAGATCGTGGGTCGAGAAGGAGCCAATGACTTTGAACGAATTGGGCATAAGGCTATCCGAACAATGGTCAGGGCTCGACCCAGAGGCTGCCGTGGGATTGGTTCGGAATAAGGTACCGTTAGTGCAACTGCCACCGAGAGGCATCTGGGGGGAAAGCGGACAAGCGGTACATACGTCCATTGAAGCATGGCTCGGCCAACCGCTGTCCTCTTCGTTAGAGCCAGAATGGCTCATTCGTAGATATCTAGCCGCATTCGGACCGGCTACCGTCAAGGATATCCAGATGTGGTCAGGACTTACTCGTATACTTGAAGTGATAAAAAACCTTCGTCCACAGCTAATCAGCTTCCAAAATGGACGAGGCGAAGAATTATTCGATCTGCCGGATGCACCTCGACCTGCTGACGATACACCTTCCGCACCACGCTTCCTCGGCGAGTTCGATAATATGCTGCTCTCATATGCGGATCGCAGCCGGATTATGGACGAGACGTACCGCAAACGTGTTTTCACGGTGAATGGCATCATCCGGGCAACTATTCTCGTAGACGGCTTCGTAACGGGAACTTGGAAGCTGATCAGCAAGCGGGATCATACTGTTTTGCATATAGAACCATTCCGGGTGCTTTCGAAACAAGAGCAAGATGCTCTGTTTGAGGAGGGGGCTCGAATGCTTCAATTCGCAGCTGCGAATTCGTCTACCTCTGAAATTATTTTTTCGAGTATCGTGTAATTTAAGTAAATACCCCTTCTCAAGACGAGGGGGTTTATGCTACACTCAACATGTCTGACAACCTGATAAGTTAACGAAAGAAAGTGGGGCTTCTCATGAAGGTTTCCTTATTTATTACGTGTTTAAGTGATGCATTATATCCAAAGGTTGGCGAAGCGATTGCACGTCTACTAGGGCATTACGGTGTTCTACTCGAATTGCCGAAGGTGCAAACCTGCTGTGGGCAGCCTGCCTATAACAGCGGTTACTGGGATGAAGCGAGAGCAACTGCGAAGACCATTCTTACCGCATTTGAGGACAGTGATTTTGTGATTTCGCCTTCGGGCTCTTGCACGTATATGATTCATCACTACGCGAATTTGTTTAAGGATGAGCCGGAGTGGATGGAGAAAGCCACACAGCTTCAGAATAAAACGTACGAATTTACACAGTTCCTAGTTAATGTTCTCGATATTAAGGACATGGGTGCTGTATTTCCACATAAAGTCACCTATCATCCGTCCTGCCACGGAAGCAGGCTGCTCGGCGTGAAGGAAGAGCCGCTTGCGCTGCTGCAAGGCGTCAAAGATTTGGAGTTGGTTCCGCTGCCTTTTGCCGAGGACTGCTGTGGATTCGGAGGGACGTTCTCTGTGAAAATGGCGGATATTTCCGGTGCTATGGTGCAGGAGAAAGTAGACCACGTGAAGGAAACCGAGGCTGAGGTATTGGTTGGGTTGGATTTGGCCTGCTTGATGAATATTGCAGGGAATTTGCGTTATCGCAACGAGCCGGTGAGAGTGATGCATTTGGCTGAGCTGCTATATGAAGGAGTGAAGCACGCATGAGCCACACAGCTACGGGGAAAGCGACAACGGTTAAGGAACGGGCAGATATCGCGCTGAACGATGAATTTCTGCGCAAAGCGGTTAAGTTTACGACGGAGCGGCTACGCGGCGGGAAGCTGAAAGCAGCGGCTGATCACGGAAACTGGGACGATTGGCGTGAGCGCGGCAGGCAGATTCGTCTGCATACCATTGCGCATTTGGATTATTACTTAACGACGTTTGCGAACAATGCGCGAGCGAACGGGGTTCATGTGCATTTTGCCGATACCGATGCCCACGCGGTCAAAATTTCCCTGGAAATCGCCGCAGCCAAACAGGCCAAATCGGTTGTGAAATCCAAGTCGATGGTGACCGAGGAGCTGCACTTGAATAAAGCGCTGGCCTCTATTAACGTTGAAGCGATCGAGACCGATCTAGGCGAATACATCATTCAGCTGGCGGATGAAACGCCATCGCATATTATCATTCCAGCTATTCATAAAAATAGATATCAAATCGCTGAGCTCTTATCGAAGGATGCAGGGGAGACGTTGGCCCCGGATACGACAATTCTGGCTGGCTATGTGCGCAAGAAACTAAGAGAGAAATTCCTGGAAGCTGACATCGGGATGACGGGCTGTAACTTTGCCATTGCGGAGAGCGGATCGATGGTCCTTTTTGAAAATGAAGGCAACGCCCGCATGGTCACGACGGTGCCCAAGACGCAAATTACGTTGATGGGGATGGAGCGGATTATCCCTACTTGGTCAGACCTCGAGGTCATGGCAACGTTGCTTCCTCGTTCAGCTACAGGTCAGAAACTGACCGTGTACATGTCCGGCATCACAGGTCCGAGAAGAGACGCAGATGCCGATGGGCCGGAAGAGATGCACATCATCATCGTGGACAACGGTCGCTCGCAGCAACTTGGCGATCCGGAGTTCCAAGAGCTGCTGAACTGCATCCGCTGCGGCGCATGCTTGAACGCGTGCCCGGTGTACCGCCATATCGGCGGTCATGCCTACGGGGGCACGTACAGCGGACCAATCGGCGCTGTGCTCACGCCAGCGCTCAAGAAAAATGTGGCGGAATGGGACGACATCGCCAATGCTTCAAGTCTTTGCGGCGCCTGCTATGAAGCATGCCCCGTGAAGATTCCATTGCACGATATGCTGGTGTCGCTGCGCAGGCGTAAGGTCGAAGCCGGCCATGGCGATAAAGTCGAGGCGGCGGGGATGAAGGGCTTTGCAGCGTTGATGGGCAACTCGAAGCGAATGAGCGCCGTGCTCAAGCTAGGCAGAATCGGCCAGAAGCTGGTCGTTCGCGACGGCGGCATCCGCCTGAAGGTTGGACCGCTCAAAGGCTGGAACAGCTATCGCGTAACACCGAGTCTGCCGAAGGCATCCTTCCGCGAAGGCTGGAAAACACTGGAGCAAGAGATTCGCCATGGACTTACGGAGACCGATCCGGCGATTCAAGCCAAGTTGGCTGAGGCATTGGCAGCGCGGAGCAAAAAGGGAGGACATCATCATGGGTAAACGAGACATAACGCCAGAGTGGCAGGAGAAGCTGCAAGTTCTGGATCAGCAATCGCTGGCCGAGCAGGAACGTTTTATCCAAGGCATCGCCAACAAGCTAGGGCGTGCTAGAGTGACGGAGAAACCGGCGCATCCTTTCCAAGGCGCTTCGGATAGCTGGAAAGCGTTCAACTGGTCCCCAGAAGAACGTGTCGAGAACTTCACAGCGAACTTCCATGCCGCAGGCGGATACGTAGTTAGGGTTCCATCGATGGATGAAGCCAAAGCTAAAATCCAAGAACTCGTCAACACGTTAAGTGTCAAACGTGTGATTCACCAGGATCAAGCCGAGCTGCATGCGCTTGAGCTAAGCGAATCGCTTCCAGAGGTTGACTTCTCGGTATGGAATACCGATGAAGGCACCAACTGGAAGGCCAGTGCAGCGAATGCCGATCTGGGCATCGTGATGGCGGACCATGCCGCGGCTTACACCGGATCGCTAACTGTGTTATCATCGAAAGAGAAGGGCCGATCGGTGAGCCTGCTCCCTACGGCTTTGATCGTCCTGCTGCCGATTGAACGATTGCGAACGAGACTAGGCGAGATACTCGCCCCACTCGATCAGATAGCAAGACAAGATTTGCCTGCCGGCATCCACTTCATCTCGGGTCCAAGCCGCTCGGCGGATATTGAGAACGATTTGACAATTGGTGTTCACGGTCCAGGGATTGTGCACGTGCTACTTATCGGATAGAAGAGGTACTCCTATGGAAGTTACGAAGCTGCAGAAACAGAATCACTATGATGAGATCGCTCAGCAGATCAAAGAGATGATTGTGCAGGGACAATTGAAAATGGGGGATAAGCTCCCTTCCACCAAGGAGCTGTCCGAGCGCTTCGGCGTCGGACGCTCCACGATGCGGGAAGCGCTCAGCGCCTTGAAGGCGATGGGTCTCATTGAGATTCGACAGGGGGGAGCAAGCCGCGTCATTCGCGATGCGCCCTCCGAGGTGACGCTCCCCGAGTGGACGTCGCTTCGCATGAATCGGACCACGCTTCTTGAGCTCATGGAAGTGCGGCAATCGTTGGAGATTTCGATTGCATCCATTGCTGCACGGAAACGAACGCCTGAGGACTTAGCCCAGCTGCAGCGCATTATGCAAGACATGGGGAGTTCGGTAGGCAATGATGCGGAAGGGGAAAGAACGGACCTCGGATTCCATCAGCTGCTCGTTCAAGCGACGCATAATAGCATTATGGAGCAAACGTTTGAGTCCATCCGCAACGCCATGGAAATGATGATTCGCGATATCCGCCGTGCGGAGCTTTATGCGAATCAGGAAGTAGCGGTCAAGCTGCTGAAGGAACATAAGGTGATTTATGAAGCGATCGTCAGCGGAGATCCCGTGCTGGCCTCTGCGGCGATGCGCGAGCATTTGGAGCATGTCGAAAGTATTTTGATTAAATATATATGAATACCCAGAGGGGCTTCCCACAACTCAATGAGGTGAGGGGGAAGGCCTTCTCTTTGTGCATCTGTCAAAATCATACACGACATGCGACAAGAATATACACGCCCCCTCTGCCCACAATTCATTACAATGAAGGCAGTAAGGAACAACTTGAACATGAAGAGAGGGGATCTTCAATATGAAGAAATCAATAACGGCTGGCATGGCCCTGCTGACTTGTGCAGCATTAATCACAGGTTGTTCATCAGGCAGCAAAACGGCGACAAGCAGCCCTAACGAAAGTGCAGCTGCCCAAACCGCTAAGGCGCAAGCTCCTGTGACGATTAATTATTTTACATGGGAAGAAAAGCCAGGATACAAAGAGAAGGTTGAAGCTTTCCAGAAGAAATACCCGAACATTAAAGTTGATACCAAAGTGCTTGTTCCCAATGACTCTGCGGAAACGATTAAGAAATTGGATGTTCTCATTGCCGCAGGCGAGAAAGTGGATGTATTTAAGCTCGCGAATATCGAGCAGGTCACGCAGCGTGCAGCGAACGGCGCAATTGCTCCTTTGGACGAGTTTTTTAAGAAGAACAATGTAAAACCAGATGAAGAGTATCATGCCACTCCGAAATACAAGGATCACTATTATGGTGTTATGGATGCCCTTACATTCTGGTTTGTAGCTTTGAACAAGAAGCATTTGGATGAAGCGGGCCTAAGTGTGCCGAAGATGGGCTGGACCTGGGATGATTTCCGTGACTATGCGAAAAAGCTGACCAAGGGTCCGCGCGCTGGTGCTTATTTCCATACATTTGGCGAATATGCGAATCCAACGGCCTTTAGCGAACGTGTAAATCCCTACGTAACCGCTAGTTTGGCGCCGAACTACAATGATCCATCGTTTAAGTCATTTTTCGAATTCAGACGCGCGCTGGAAAAAGAGGATAAATCCGTAAAGCCGATGGCAGACGTCGTGGCATCCAAATATAACAGTGTCCAAGAGTTCCTGAACGGGAATGCGAGTATGCAGTTCGTCGGCAGTTTTATCTTAGCTAACGCGTTGGATGTTACGAAGTATCCGCATGATTTCCAAACGGTTTTCGCCCCAATGCCTAGAGCATCGAAGGATTCAGAGCTGGGCAATACCATTATGGGTGGCGAGTACATGGCCATTGGTGAGAAGTCCGAGAATAAAGAGGCGGCATTCACGTTCGTTCGCTATATGACGTCGGAAGCAGGCGGTACGAAGGAAGGTCTTCAAGGGTGGAAGAAAGGCGATGGGAAAACGGTTATTGCTAAGATTGTTGGTGATAAGAAGAATCTCATCGATGAGCAATCACTTTTTGACACGGTATATGATAAAAATGTGAAGACAAAGGCAGATTCAGGCATCAGCATCTCATACGGTGCTCAGTTGAAGAAAGATGTGACAGAGAAGCTGTTCTCGAAATATATGTTAGATAATGCCCCATTCGATCAGATCCAGAAGGAAATGATGGCAGAGGCAGAAAAGATTGCAAAGCAGAATACAAAATAGTGTATGTAAGGGGAGAGTACTCGATACTCTCTCTTTTTTTACGTTGGGGGGTGAGCGCGATGCTTACCCCTCTATTTCTCATTAAGCATCTCTATCCGAGCAGAGAACTGCAAAAATACATCCTTTTTAGGAGAATAGACCGTTTATTTGAGAATTGCTGCGAAAATACATCTTTTTTTAACGAAACTCAATAAAAAGGAGGAAATGGCTGGAAAAAGATGCATATTCGCATCTTTCCTAATAGACCGAGACTTCTCTAGTGGAAAAAGATGCAAATTCGCATCTCTTTTAGATTCTGACTCTCCGAGGTCGGCACAGCCGTGTTTTATATGGTCAAAATTATACACACAAGACGTCAAAATCTGAAAAAAGATGCTGTCGTCCAACTTATATACTTGATTTATAAGAACAAGGGATGGAGTGAGCAGGATGAAAGGGAAGTATTGGACGAACCGCAGGAGAGAAGTGCTGGTAGGGTATGCATTTGCGACACCGGAGTTTCTAGGCATCTTGATGCTAGGTGTGTTTCCGCTCGTATTCTCCTTATATTTGAGCTTTTGCGAATGGAATTTAGTCGGTGGGTTCTCTGCCATTAAATTCGTAGGGCTGCAGAATTATATCGAGATGTTCCAGGATGATAAATTTTATTTGGCTGTTAAAAATAATTTGATCTACACCTTATTTACGGTGCCTCTAGGCATGCTGATTGCGCTTTTATTCGCTATTCTCATTCATTCACGCGTCTTTCTCAAAGATTACTTTAAGGTTAGTTTTTTTATCCCCTACATCTCAACAACGGTTGCCGTCGCTGCGGTATGGGGAGCTCTGCTGCATCCGTTTAAAGGGCCAGTTAATCAATTTCTAATCTCCATAGGCATGACCAATCCACCAAAATGGCTGGCTGACAGTTCATTCTCGCTATACAGCATTATCATCATCGCGATCTGGGTATCGATCGGCTACAAAATCATTATTTATTTAGCAGGGTTAACGAATATCCCGGCGGATTTATATGAAGCGGCAGATATCGATGGTGCCTCGCGAATCAAGCAATTCTGGACCATCACATTGCCTCTGCTGAGTCCTACTTTATTTTTTCTCAGTATCACGTTAATCATCTCCTCCTTTAAAGTATTTGACCTCATTAAATTTCTCACAGATGGGGGTCCTAATGATTCATCGCTAGTGCTTGTTTATTACTTGTACGAAGAAGGGTTCCTACACTTTAGAATGGGCTATGCCTCTGCGCTATCCTGGGCGTTGTTCCTGATTATCACACTCCTGACTTCCTTCACATGGGCAGCTCAGAATCGTAAAATACATTATTAATTGGAGGACCTTCACATGTTGCAAAACCGTCAGATCGATTATGGCAAATGGGTGATCACTATTCTGATGGGGATTATCTCCATCTTCATGTTGGCACCTCTCGTATGGATGCTTTCCGCTGCTGCGAAGTTCGAGAGTGATGTCATGACGTTCCCCATCCAATGGATTCCAACGCGTTGGAATTTGGTTCATAACTTCACAACCGTCTGGTTAGGGGATGTCCATTTCAGCCTTTACTATTTCAATTCAATTAAAATTGCACTCATCAAAACGTTTTTTACCATTCTATTTTCCTCCATGGCGGCCTATTCGTTCTCGAAACTGAGGTACCCGGGGCAAAACATCATCTTTGCGCTGCTGATCGGCTTCATGATTATTCCTGAGCAGTCGACGTTGGTGCCAAGGTATGTACTGATTAAGACGCTTGGCTTATATAACACACATGCTGGATTAATCCTTATGGGGATGTTCTCAACATACTTCACGTTCATGCTCCGCCAATTCATGCTGGGTATTCATCAAGAGTATATTGAAGCAGCCAAAATGGATGGGGCGGGCTTCCTGCGTATCTACTGGAATCTCATGTTGCCGTTATGTAAGCCGATTATCGCAACGGTGGGTATTATTAAGTTCATTTGGGTGTGGAACGATTTCCAGAATCCACTCATTTTCTTGTATACAGATACCCTCTATACAATCCCGCTTGGTATTTTGAAATTTAAAGAAGAATTTAGCGCGAACTATTCCATTACGATGATGGCTTCTCTTTCAGCTATTATTCCAGTCATTGCTGTATTCATTTTATTACAAAGACAAGTTATTAATGGCATTGCACTCGGAGGCGTGAAAGGGTAAGGAGAGGTGAAGTGAGCTTCCAGTTCTCTACCTTCCTCCCAGAATCAACCTAAGCTACAATGGAAAGTAATAATTAAGCGAGCGAGGTTCAAGAACCGATGAGCATATTCAGAAATGTATCCTACTATCAGAAGCTGCAGCTGCTGCTCATTCTCTTTGTGCTCTTGCCTGTGCTCTTAATTTCGATGCTTTCCTACTCCGTGCTGAAGAATGTTATTACCGATAAGGTTGAAAATAATAATCAACGCTTACTTGAAGTCATCGGCATCCAGGTCAGCAAGATGGTCGATGAAATCGCGTATTTATCGATACAATTAAATCAAGATCCGATTCTTCTTGAGGGGATTAGTGAGCTGAATCGCGTTAAGAAAATTGCAGGCTTTCGAGAATATATGTATTTGGAAAATATTCAAAAGGAACTCACTACGCTGACAACCAAGCTGGCGCAAGTTAACGTGAGAACCTTTATCGTCACACCGGGTGGTTACATTATCAAAACCGAAGCAGGCTCTTCCGATTATACGGAGCTGCAGGATCTCATTTCGCAGGATCTGAATGAGCTTGTACAGGAAGATATGGGAGGCGCACGCTACTCCATTAAGTGGCAGAATACGGCGCTGAATCGCACGCCGACAGCCAATGATAATGGCAGAAGGCATCACTATGTGGCGCAATTGCTGCGTAATACCAAGACGAATGAGACGCTCGGTGTATTGTATATTGGCATTCCTTTCAACTATTTCGCTGAAGTGATTGGTGATCTGAGTAACAGCCAGTTTAAGATTGAGGATCAATTCGGTGGTGATATTTATCATACGGGGGACTCGGTTAAAGAAGCTGCTGATGATCAGGCTCTGATGCGGAATGACTATCAGATTCCCAAATCGAAATGGCAATTAACGCTGCAGACACCACAACGGGAAATAACAGGGGAAATATCCAGAGTTTTCTTCTCGGTAGTCTTGTTAATCATCCTGTGTATACTGCTATTTATTGTGGCTTCCATGTGGATGGCCAGAAGACTTCATATTCCGATAACAACGCTGAAAAACGTCGTTGCCAGATTCGGTACAGGTGATCGCACAGTTCGCTTCGAGGTGCAAGGAAAGGATGAAATTGCGTTTTTGGGCAGCTCCTTTAACAGCATGCTGGATGAGATCACGCAATTAATTATGGATATTGAGAAAGAGCAGGAAGCGAAGCGATTCATCGAATTGAAAGCGCTCTATGCGCAGATTCATCCGCACTTTTTGCTGAACACATTAACATCCATTAAGTGTAATCTGATGTTGGATGGGGATAACGTGCATAGCGGGCAGATTGATTCGTTAATTAGACTATTGAGAGCCTATATGAATGTCTATACGATGAACTCGCTGGAGCAAGAATGTGCACTCTTAAAGGATTACGTGAAGATTATGCAAATGCGTAATGGCCTCGATATCGATTTTATCGTGGAGCTGGATGAGGAGGTTCGGGCCATGCGTGTTCCTTCCCTTTTGCTGCAGCCGGTGGTAGAGAACGCGATTGTCCATGGTTTCATTGATGCGCCAGAGCATCCTCGGATTGCCGTCCATGCGAGCAAGATGGGAGACGTGGTCTCCATCCGGATAGCGAACAATGGTGCAGCACTTACGCAAGCTGATAGGGCTGCCTTACAGGAAATGATCCAGTCGGGTGGTCAGGATGAGATGTTTAATGGTCAAGAGCATGTCGGCATGAAGAACACACTCTCCAGAATGAGACTCACCTATGGGACTCAGGCGGAGATCGTGATTCAGCAAGGAGATCAGGTAAGTGTGACGCTAATGATTCCAATAACGAAGGGGGAGGAACGCTTATGAAGAAATTGATGCTCGTCGACGATGATGTTCCTATCCTTCGTTTCTTGGAGAGGCTGCTTCCGTGGAAGGATATGGGCTTCAGTGAAGTGCGAGTGTGCCAATCTGGGGTTAAAGCACTCCAGCAGGCAGAAACTTGGATCCCTGATGTCCTTATTACGGATATTGGGATGCCGCAGCTCGATGGAATCGCGCTTGCTGATCAAGTGAAAAAGCTGAACCCGGACGTGCTCCTCATTTTTCTAACACATCATGAGAACTTTCAATATGCGAAGAAGGCGCTGCAGTTAGATGCGCTCGACTATATTAACAAGGATGAGTTAAGCGCTGAGCGTATGCTGCAAGCTGTACATAAGGTGATTCAAGCGCTTGAAAGCAAGCATCGAATCCTGGCGCATAATGACTATATGTCGGATATGCAGCGGAATCTGATTTTGCTCAAACAGGGTTTCATGGAGGATTTGATGAAAGGCTTCCACTCTGTCGATAGCGTGATTCGATTCGGTTCAAGGCTTGGTGTGGATTGGGTATATGCCGATTTCATATTAGGACTTGTTCATCTGGACGGCGCTTCTTTTCGTCTAAAATACGCTCGTCAGGATACGCCTACTATGCGATATGCGGTCTATAACATTGCGCAGGAAATAGCAGACAAATTTAATATGGCGAACAATTACATGAAGCTGACGCCATTTCTACCCGGCCGATATATGACGGATCATGATGAGAATGCTTGCTTTATCGTCATTATGAATTATAGGCAAAGTGATCTACAACTGAAACCTTTTGAGAATCTGATCTGTTATTTGAACGAGGTGAACCAGCTAGTGGAGCGTTATTTACAGCTGACCTTGCGAGGTATGTATTCAAACTCGTTCACAAATGTCGAAGAAGTGCCTGCATCGTATAAGAAATTGCGTGAAGCGAATAGGACTTGTTTTTACGAGTCCAATCCATTTGTGCGCTTGCCTTTATCGCAGGTGAAAGCTTGGAAGTCTTCAACACCGCCTCGATTTGAGGAGGAACTTCAACTTTTCCAAGAAGCTTTGGAACGCAGAGACGGTGATACAGCACAGCAGTTGTTAGGGAGTCTACTTACAATTAGCCGAGAGGCGGACATGAATCCTGCGTTAGTCATTGAGCATTTTGTACAAAGACTACAAGTACTTCATATTCCTATGGATCCAGAGACGATTCAGGAAGTGAAGCAGGCTCAGAGAGTAAATGAGATCGCGTCTCTCATTGAGGCACTCATTTGTCGCAGTTTTGCCAAGACGGAACAGGCCGCAGTGAGCTCCAGAGAAATTAAACTGCATGCGATTGAAACGTATATTCTAGAAAGGTTGACGGAGAATGTGACTTCCGGTGAGGTGGCTCAACATTTATTCCTGAATCCTAGTTACTTTTCCAGACAATTTAAGAAGCTAACTGGCGAGAATTTTACAGATTACGTGCACAAACTCAAATTGAATTTAGCCGCACAAATGATTAAAAACGGTTCAGATTCCACCGAGACGATTGCACAAAAATTAGGCTATTATGATCGTCCTTATTTCTCCCGTCTCTTCAAGAAGTACATGGGGATAACCCCTTCCGAGTTTCGCGAGAAGTTCGGGAGAATTTAGCCAAGCCGGTTGCTCACTAGCTGTAGTACAAGTGCAACAAAATAATACACGAAAGGAGTAAAAATCTTACCCTTTTTCTAAGGGTGAGATCGTTACAATATGAATTGTAAGCGATATCATTTTGGGAGAGGAGTGTTTGAATTGACTATGGAGCGACTGAGGAGGGTATATGATGTATGAGAAAAAGAACATGGGTTAACCTAGTGCTCAGCTTATCCATTTCTTTGGTTACTTTCGCTAGTGCACTGGCCTTGCCACCCGTAGTTTCCGCTGCAGGAAATACCTACTATGTGGATTCATCTAGGCTGGATGATAGTGGGAGTGGACTGAGTGCAGCGTCCGCTTGGAAAACGTTGACTAAGGTGAACAGTGTAACCTTTCAACCAGGTGACCAGATTCTCTTTAAAGCAGGCGGGATATGGACTGGACAGTTGCGCCCAGGTGGATCTGGAAGCGCAGCGGGCGGAGCTATTTCTATTGATATGTTCGGTTCGGGTTCTAAGCCAGTTATTGACGGCAATGGGATGACGGGGCAAGGCGTTGTTTATTTCTCCAACCAACAATATTGGGAAATTAATAATCTCGATATTACGAATGATGCAGCAACGGAAGGGGATCGCCGAGGGATTGAAGTTGTAGCAGATACTTCGGGGACGATTAACCATTTCTACATTCGCAATAATGTGATTCATGATATTGAGGGCTCTGTCGGTGGCACGCTTGCGAACAAGAAAACAGCAGGCATTTATTTTGAAGGAAAGTCAGCAACGACGCAGTGGAATGATATCCGTATTGAGGATAACTTGATTCACGATGTGAAGAATGAAGGAATCGTCACTTACAACTCAGTGATTGATTTCGATGCACCTGCCTATTACCCTGGTGAAGCCGACTGGAGCAACGTGAAGTATGCCAATTTAGCTATTCGCAATAATACGCTGTATAACATTTCTAAGAACGCGATGATCATACGTCTGGCAGACGGTGGTGTGGTCGAGAATAACGTTGCGCATGATACAGCGACGGGAACAACAGGGAATACCTTCTTCACAAGAAGCTCCAGAAATACGGTTCTGCAATATAACGAAGGCTATCTCAACAGAAGTACGGGTGTCGATGGTAACATGTATGATCCCGATCTCATGAGCCCGGGAACGATATGGCAGTACAGCTACAGTCATGATAATCATCATGGTCTCGTGTGGTTCTGTACCGTTGCGGAAGACACAGGCTTAGTGGTGAGGTATAACATCTCGCAGAATGATTTGGGCAATATCGTTTATTTAAATTATGCTTTTGCCGGTGCCGCTATTTATAACAATACCTTTTATATAGGCGCAGGGTTGTCACCTACCATTGTGAATGAATCGACGAACCCACACACGTACTCGTTCTATAACAACATTATCTACAACAATAGTACGACGGCAAAATATCAGTTTGGGTCTGTGAACAATACACGTACTTGGGATTCGAATACGTTCTATGGTCAACATCCTGCTAATGAGCCTTCTGCTACGATGGATGTGCATAAGTCAACAGCCGATCCGAAGCTAGTTGGACCAGGAACAGGCGGCATTGGGCGTAATAGCGTGGACGGCTATAAGCTGCTTGCTGGTTCACCAGCTATTGGCAGCGGCACGCTAATCTCAGGTAACGGCGGGAAAGATTACTGGGGCAACACAGTTTCGGCTACAGCAGCACCGAACCGCGGAGCTTATGGCGGAGCGGGTGTCACGTACACAGGCTTCACGCGTGAAACCGAGGATTTAGTGGCTTATGACAGCTCAGGCGATCGTCATATTTCATTCGATGATGCAACGTGCAGCAATGATTTATGTACCAAATATTCTTCGAATGAAGTCAATGATTTTGTGACGTATCGCATAAATGTACCTAAAGCCGGAACGTATCGTGTGAAGGTTGGCGTTAAGAAATACTATGACCGCGGTAAGTTCCAATTAATGGGCGCTGGTGTCAATGTGGGTACGGAGCAGGATCTCTACTCGGCTAGTGCTAGCGTAGTTGAGCTCGATGTGGGTACCGTAACTTATAACCAAACCGGGGATAAAGGATTGAAATTTATCGTGACAGGCAAAAACGCCGCAAGCACAGACTATTTATTATCCTTTGATTACATCAAACTAACCCTGCAGTAATCATTGTAGGGGGGATTGGCAAACAGAGATAGACAGGCGGACAGAGGCAGCTTCGGCTGCCTCATCTAGCTGTTTTTGAAACTGTATGGAAGAGAGATGAATGCGATGAAGGCTAATCGAAAAGGCAGTAATAGCAGCAAGAGATTCTTTGCTTGGATTTGTGTGTGCGTGTTCTTCACAGGCGTTGTTGGAGCCTCGATCTTCTATAAAACATCAGAAGCTTCCAATGAGGCTTATGTCATGCGGATTAACGAAACAGAGGTAGATTTGCGTGAGTTTAACTTGATTCTCTCGCAGGAGCGTGCCGCTACGGCGCAGTATTTTAAAAATAAATATCAAGCTACAATGAATGCCTCGTTCTGGAAGACGGATTACAGTGGTGTGAACCCGGCTGAATATGCAAAAGAGGCTGCGGTGGAACGATTAATCACATTAAAGGTTCAGCAGCAACTTGCACGTGAACATGATATCGAGGTGCCAGCGAGCTATACGGATTTCGTGAAGCAGTGGCAGCAAGAAAACGTACGTAGAAAGGCTGCCGTATCAGAGGGAAGCCCAATCTATGGCCCCACACAGTACGAGGAATGGAATTATTACGACTATTTGCATTCGAATTGGATGATTGCGTTGAAAGATAAGATGAGGGACAACGAACTAAGCGTAGGACAAGATGAGGTTCAAGCTGCTTATGAGACATGGAAAGAAACCCGATATCGACTACCGGATGAAGTAACGATGAATATAATGACATTCCCTCTCAGCCATAAGGCGAAGGCGGAAGAAGCGGTGTTTATGATACAAAATGGTGCCTCTTTCGGGGACACACGCAAGCAGTTCTCGGCTGATGTGCTGTTGCGAGGACGGAATCAAGAGGGAATGAAGCTAGGAGCCAAAGGCTCGGAGGATCCATCCGCCATTGATGAGCTTCTCCTTACCGAATCTAGCAAGCTTACTAAGGGGGATGTTGTTCAAATAACGAACGGGAATAACATTTATGTCCTGCAGTTTCTTGGAAAAATAGTGCAAGGCTATGTGAGTTTCGATGATGTGAAAGAAGCGATCAAAAGTGATCTTATGAAAAAACAATTCGATGTGATCATTGAGCAGTTGAAGAAGCAAGCGAAAGTTGAGCGCAATGAAAGTGTCTATAACCGAGTAGTGGTGAATTAGTAAGAGAGGTAGGAAGGACGAAGAGATGATGAAGAGATGATGAAGAGATGATGAAGAGATGATGAAGAGATGATGAAGAGATGATGAAGAGATGATGAAGAGCCAATATCTAGATATGTTGGAGCTTAGCTTGGGTGCGTATCCGGAAGAACAATTGAGAAAACGGTTGGTTGCAGATGGTCAGACACGCCTGGATTTACATTCCTATTCGCGCATTCTTACCGTAATCGCTTGTTTGATTCACGGGGGAAGACGACTGCAACTGGTACCCCTATGGGAACAAATCATGACGGATTGCTGCCTTGAAATTGTCACGATTCAGAGGGATTACCCTGCTGATTTTGCCATTAAGGAGATCATGTTCGCTTATCATATGATGCATGAGACAGGAAGGCTCCGCGCGGATGATGTTATCCGCTGGGATACACTCCTGCGAGAAATTTGCCCCAGCAGGAACTATAAATCGGTTGCTCGTGATGAGGTTCCTATCGAAAAGCTTCACAACATTAATGTTTACAATATGGTTGGTGAGTTCTTGCGTGAGAAAAGAGGACTTACGGATGTGACGTCTTATTTTGATCAACATTGGCCAATCCAGCTTGGCCGATTCGAGGAATCGACTGGCATGTACAAGGACCCAGGCTGTCCGATGCTCTATGACTTAACAACGCGCAGTCATATTCAGTTGATGATTGGGCTGGGCTATGAAGGGAAATATGCGGAGCAACTCGATGGTTATTTGAAAAAAGGTGGGTTAACCACCTTATATACACAATCTGCTGCCTATGAATTTGCATTTGGAGGGAGAAGCAACCAATTCTTGTTCAATGAGGCGTTGGTCGCCGCGAATGCAGAATACGAGGCTGTTCGATATGATCGTATGCACAACAGCGAACTTGCTGGTGCCTTCAAACGTTGCGCACACTTGGCAGTCACTTCTATTACACGTTGGCTGACCCAAGTACCGCCGCGGCACATCAAAAATAATTTCCCTATTGCTTCCAAGCATGGGACTGAAGAGTATGGTTACTATGATAAATATATGATCACAATGGGTGCTTTCTTAGCGATTGCCTATTGGTTCGCTGACGATGGGATACCAGAAGCAAGCTGCCCTGCGGAGGCAGGAGGCTATGTTTGGCAATCGCCGGATTGCTTTCATCAAATCGTTGCTAATGCAGGCGGGTACTCCCTACAAATTGATACCTCTGCCAATGCCAGTTACGATGCTACGGGGCTAGGAAGATTACATAAGCGAGGGGCACCAACGGAGCTTGCTTTATCTACACCACTGACAATCGGGGAGCATTATCAGATTAGCCCGGGTCTGGAACGAATCGCCGCTGCTATAGGTCCAGGTTGGCGAGGGGATAAAGAGTCGATCCAGTATTTGGCGGCATGCAGCGGTCTGGAGCATGAGCTTACGATCGTGACTCAACAGGAAGATCTTGTTCATTTTAGTGTGACATATACGGGGGATGGTTTGATAGGTTGCGATGCCATCATAGAAACGTATGAATTAGATGGAACGGGACTGCGTCTGGGATTCGAGCTGCTAGGTTCGAAACAGGATGAAATTTATGTCCAAATTCCGTTGCTGGTGGATAACGGGGAAGAGCGAACAACCATCACGGTGAATGAGGGAGACATACGTGTTTCATTAGGCGAGTACGCGTATCGCGTGAAAGCTTCGGATGATAGTTCTTGTGTGATTTCGGAGATGGGCTATGGCAACCGAAATGGTGCTTATCGCATGGCGGCATTACGTTTCGCGGGGAATAAGGCAGAGATACATTTGGATATTATATCTGTATAAAATCGAGGGTCGCAAGTCGGGAAAATCGACTTACGTGCTCCCCAAGTGCTAGCTGAGCGCACGCAACTCGAAAAATTCGAGTTACAGCAGAAGCAAAAGCAGCAGCGGTTATTTTTGCAGAGATAGGACCGCACGTAGCAGAATTATTTTCAAGTGATGCTCAGTTTGCTTCTTGGGCGGGACTCTGTCCGGGTAATAACGAAAGTGCAGGCAAGAAGAAACAATCAAAAACAGTACAAGGGAACAAACACATTAAATCGACACTCTGTCAGGTAGTTTGGGCAAATAGTAGGTCTAATAATCGGATCGGTCGTTTCTTTCGACAGATAAGGAAACGAAGAGGAGACAAAATAGCGAGTGTAGCTACGGCGCATCTACTTTCTCGGATTCTCTATGCGTTAATGAGAGATAAGACGGCATATAAAGAAGACGCACCCATTGGCGGTGGTGCGCCTAAAGAAAAAACGCTAGAGTACTACATAAAACATATCCAGCAGATTGGATATCAAATTCAATTAAACAACAAGGCGCAAACTAATTTTTTCGGAAAAAGTTAGTTTTTCGGGTAGTGGGACTTTTTTTTGCCTATACGCATCATTATATCCAATTTGCAACATTTTATTTCGTATTAAATCGACTTACAGCACGAAATCGCGGTCTATTGGTTGCCACAACTCGAAAAAATCGAGTTACAGCACGTAATCGCGGTCTATTGGTTGCCGCAACTCGAAAAAATCGAGTTACAGCAGGTATCCGTGGCCAACTGGTTGCCGTAACTCGGAAAAATCGAGTTACAGCAACCAATCGCTAGCTGGTCACGCATCCTAATGTACCAATCCAGTGCCTTGGATTTTAACATGCGTTTCTACCTCGAACTTCACCTCTGGATATACGGACTTCCAGTACTCCCAATCCTTCTCTTTACCAAAGTGCTGCCCCAAATAATGAAGCCCAAACCCATACGGGTCAACCTTGGCATCTCTGATCTTGTAGAGGAGCGCCTCTACAGTTTGATTGACATGCTGCTCAAGCTGCGGTTGTACCTTGTGAATATTTAACTTCAAAGTGCCCTGTTCAACCATGCCAGTAAGATGGAGTTGCATCTTAACAACCGGAATATCCGCTTTGGGAATCGAGATATGTTGGGTAACTTTCGCTACATAGAAGGCGAGCGGTTTCTCATTATACGTGATAGCGATCCCTGCCTTGCTAAACTCATTAGCACTCATATTATACAGCTGTGTCTCCTGCGGATTGAGGACGAGACACTGATTGCTTTTGTTCAACAAAGCCAGATGCTCAACAACGTAAGAATCACCATCAAAGCTTATGATCGGAAAATAGGGATCTAACCCTTTTTCCTTGAAGCGTCGGAAGGTGTCAAACAATAATGCAGTTACTGTGTAAGGAGATACTGTTCCCTCTTTTCCGAAGGTGAGAAAAAAGGAGTTCCCTGCAAGTCTTTCGGTTGTTGGGTTGGACTCAAGCAGCTTTCGTGCACTAGGTTCGGCGATGGCTGTATAAGAAATTAATTGAATGTCACGTCTTCGGGTAAGCCAATTCAATGGCTCTTCGAGGGATTTATTCGCTAAGGTAGCTCCAAATAAGAACATACGGCAATGACCGAAATCAAGCTCTTTATCGACGTGTGCTTTGAGGTTCCTTACGGCTTCTGCAATACTTTTGGCTTCTTGGTGTTCGATCTGGCTTTCGGCGAGCCCCTCGCCGACCTTTGAAGCGGGGATAGCGAGCCGCAGTGTGACTAGATAAGGTTTATCCTCTTTGCCTGTCCAATCGACACCCATGGCGACGACGAAGAAGCGCTTGTCAATATCCTTAAAGCTGCATCCGCTAAGACATGAACAGATAAGTAGAAGGGATAGACAGGTGAGCAATAGTTTGTTTCTCATAACTGGATCTGTTCCTTTTTTTGCTTCCATACGAAATACATCATGAGGAAAAGGAAATAGATTTCAAGGAAAAACCGAAGTATTAACCAGCCCTCGGAGAGATACTGATTTCGTTCCAGATTCATAACCCGCATGAAAAGAAGAGCGATGAAACCGATGCCTAATCCGAGCCATACGTTCACCCAAGGAGCAGGGTCTTCTTCAACTTCAATGGAGCCATTGATCATGTAGCGCAGCAACATAATCGTTGTGTGCCAGGTATTCATGACGAACAATAGCGATAGACCTGTAAAGAGGAGCAGAAAGGCAAACAAAACACGGTTAATAAACCCGTACTCGAGCACCATGGAATCCGCTGTCATACTCCATAGGTAAACATAATCCTCAACCCCAACTGTCCCATGAAAACCGATAGGCACAAAAAAAGTAATCAGCAGGAATAAAATACCAAATAACGGCACGATCCAGCGGAAATTAAATTTAAACCCCACTGTATATAGCCGATTAAAAATGAGGAGGCTGAGATAGCCAGAGAATAAGAAGGTAGAGGCCGCGATCGTTGTGAAAGAAGGAGGCTTATTCACATAGCCTGCCACATAGCGTATCGCATCCCAGTTAATATTTTCATTGAAAATGGCTTTTATGATAAACAAAATGAGCATGGGGGAACTAAGAATAACCACGGTTTCATGAATGAATTGGACAGTCCTTGTAGATCGCGTGCAAGCCCACACGGCCGCGGTTGCCATGAGAAACAAATTCATATAGGGGTTAATATCTGGGTAGAAGAACATACGAACCGTTTCTGAATAAGCATAAATCACGATAATGCCAGCTGGTAACCATAGGATTAGCGCAGCAAATAAGATATTGGCTTGCGTAAACCACCTGGGGGTATACCGATCACAGATCTCAGGAAAGCCGAGTCCCGGAAACCGCTCAAAGCATGCCATGGTACCAAGCGAAAGAATGGTGCCAATCATCATCGCGATAAGCATACCCGAAACAGCACCATTGAACCGATCTCGGATCAACAACGAGGGGACAAACATCATGATATTAATCATGCCGACATAGAGCACGTGATAGTAGGTATACCGCGACATGACTTATTTTGACCCCTTTCTAAGGTTATAGTGGTGTGCTTTCGCCTCAAGTTTGGGGATATAGAAGGCCAGATAAGGTTGACCGAAGCTTCTAAGACTGCACCAATAGGAAATTAAGATGAAGCCTAGAACGACGACACCTAGTAACCCAAAGAATATGGCAGCTATGACAAAGATATATTTAACGAAGCGTACTGAGTAGCCAAAACCGTTATTAGGAATGACGAAATTGGAAATTGCGACAACGGAGGTCACGATAATCATAATGGAGCTGACTAACCCCGCCTGTTGGATGGATTGCCCCAGAATGAGACCCCCAACGGTTGTTGCGGTCGAGCCCACATAGCGTGGCAGCCTGAGGCTAGCCTCGTTCAAGGCTTCAATCATGAACAACATGATGAAGACTTCGATAAAGGACGGATAGGGGACGACAACACGGCTTCCTGCAATCGAAAGTGTCAATTGAACGCGAAGCACCTCAGGATTATAGGAGACAATTGCAATATACAGGGCTGGCAGTGTAATTGTTAAAAACATAGCCAAATAGCGAAGAATGAGTAAGCATTTGCTCATCCAATAGGATTCATAGTCATCATCCATGGCATGCAGGAAATCAAAGAGCCGTACCGGAAGAATGAGCCCAAAGCGGCTGCCATCCTGAAGAAGAGCGATTTTGCCGCGTTCCAGCATGGCTGCGATACGATCCGGCCTCTCGGTTTGGATAATGACGGGAAAAAAACGATGTCTCCGTCCCGATAGCGATTGCATAAGCTGGCCGGCAGCTTGAAGAAGCTTGATTTGTATATTGGAAATCCGTTCATTTAATAATCCAAGAACATCTTCATTGACCAGACCTTTGTCATAAAGAACGGTAACGCGCGTGTTCGAAATTTGACCAATTGTATGCGTTTCTACGCAAAGGGATGGCGCATTATAGCGCATCCGAACGAGGCTAATATTTAAATCCAAGTCTTCAGTTAAGGCACTTTGCGGTCCTTGAATCGCGACTTCGACCTGAACGGTGTCGGGCTTGTCCTGAAATTTCCGTTGTACATCGTATCGATAAACTTGATCTTCAATTTGAAAAAGGACAGCCCCTTTAAGCAGCAAAGGTGTCCAATGATCAGATTGATCCACTACCCCAAAGGCTGGATTCGCGTTAAGCATCCGTTCGAATTCTTCCGGATTAAAGCAATAGGAGTAAGGAACGGTCAATCCATTTTTGATTAAAGCAAGATCGCAGAGAGACGGGAAGTAGATCACTTCCATCGGCATATAGCCGTTGTCTAGGGTGTCATAGAATAGGTCAGCTGGATTGTTCAATTCAGCACGGATTTGTTCGATCATGCCAATTCCCCCAATTCCCTTACATTACCATGCGGTTTAGCGTGCCCTGAAAGGGGGGAGAATAAACAGAAGTGGAGGTTATCCTTGCAAATATTGTTCAAATCCAGTTCGCTGCGAATATTTCATTTGTATGCCTGGCTTATAAAATTGATAATTGTTTCGACCTAACTCTTTGGCGGCATACATGGCTTGATCGGCATGTTTAAGCAACTGCTCTAAGGTTTCTCCATCGTTGGGATACATGGAAATCCCCAAATTTGTAGATACGAAAATATCGCCAATGTCCATACGGAAAGGTATTTTTAACAAGGTAATGATGGTTTGAGCTTGTTCGATGAGGGTTACTTGATTCCCTTGGGGAAGTAAGATGACGAATTCATCCCCGCTAAGTCGGAAGGCGGAGCCCTTCTCAGGTAAGCAACTCGTAAGTAAGGAAGCAAATTTATGTAAGGTTTGGTCTCCAATCAGGTGACCGAAATTGTCATTGATCCATTTGAAGCGGTAAATATCTAAATACAACACGCCTAAGGTTTCCTGATGTCGCTGAGCATAGGATAGTGCTAGTTGGAATTGCTCATTAAATTGATTGCGATTGGGCAATCCAGTCAAATGATCGAAGTACGCTAACTGATGTATGAGTGCTTCGGATTTTCTTTTTTCAGTTAAATCTCGGAGGTAGGCTGTGAAAATGGTTTTTCCACCATACATCATATTCGTGATGATAATTTCTGCAGGAAAGGTTGTGCGATCAGCGCGGTATGCCGTAATTTCAAATCGTTTGCCGATGACGGAATCAGCCTTTTGACTTATTAGTTGATACAATAAAGCAGCATCTTGTCCATTTTGATCGAACGGGAAGAGAAGATCGAAAAACGTACGTCTCAGCGCTTCTTGGCGCGTGTAACCGAAGATCGTTTCTGCCGCAGGGTTGAATTCAATAATCCAGCCTTGCGATTTAAACATGAAAATACAATCGATAGCGGATTCCAAAATTGAAGCTTTGAGTGCAATCTGTTCGGCTAGTCGTCGATCAACGGATAACGAACTAATGAAGCTGATTGCAAAGATGAGCAAGGCTCCGAAGGCCACATACATAGCTACAACGTAGAAGTCCAATTCCATATTCATCGCATTGCTACTATGAGAATGAGTTTCTGTAGGGAACGACATGTCAGCAGCTACCATGCCCATATAATGCATGCCAGTAATTGCGGCACCCATAATGAAAGAGCTCGTTAACAGTCTCTGATGATTGCGTTTAAAAAAGAAATAAAGTGCTGTGATGGAAGCGAAGATGGCAATTACAATAGATAGTGTGAAGGGTAGGGGTCTGTACTGGATCGTCACATTTTGTAGAGCTGCCATACCGATATAATGCATGCCGCTGATTGCGAGTCCCATGATGGTACCCCCAATAAGGAAGCTAGAGCGAATCGAACCGGCTTGAAAGGCCACAAGGAGACCAATCAGCGCCCCACCGACCGCCACAAGAACAGAGATACTGACGATAGATATATGATACGTGATGCCACTAGGCAAATGATAAGCCAGCATCGCGATGAAATGCATAGACCATATGCCTACACCCATGACAAGGGCACTACACAGAATCCAACTTTTCTGGTGCCATCCGACTGAATTGGACACTTTCCGAGCTAAATTCAAAGCCGTGTAAGACGAGAGCAACGCAATGACGAAAGAAAGCAAAACAAGGACATAATTATAACTTTCCGCTTGCGAATGATGCATGAGAACCCTCCTACCCATTTCCCAGAATAAAAAAAGGATCATCCCGAATAAAGGATCATCCCTAGTTATTCGGCAACCTGTCAACCATAGCATTCGGGTAAGGAATGCGTTAGGCCATGGCTTTGCGTCTCATCGTTTCCGATGATTTGCCTTTTCAATTTGATCGTACTTACAGGCATAATACCCACTAAATCTATTACTATTTAACCATTATAGAGTAGGGAAAAATTAACTGTATATAGCGATAATTGCGGGCTTTTGTCGAATTCGATAAAGAAAGGTAAAGTCGACCCAGTTATTTACTTTATAGGTAAAATACAAGGATTAGTCCACGATTGAAGTGGCTAAGCCGATAGCTGAGGTGTGGCAGGGGATGGCATCAGGTACATGGACGCAGGCTTTCATAGGTGAATGTTTCATGCCTTTCATTTTGTTTTATTGATGATAATAATAATTTATCAATTTAATAAAACATAAAAATACACATTACCATT
Source organism: Paenibacillus sp. J31R109 (assembly GCF_059692055.1). Taxonomy (NCBI): domain Bacteria; kingdom Bacillati; phylum Bacillota; class Bacilli; order Caryophanales; family Paenibacillaceae; genus Paenibacillus; species Paenibacillus sp. J31R109. The sequence goes on from NZ_JCAUAR010000016.1 coordinate 80,076, forward strand.
AGTAGGGTGTATTCTAGTTAGTAAGCAAAGTACTTTATGGAGGAAATGATAATGGTAAAGAGTACTGGTTAACCACGAGCGCAATCGCAAAAAAGTGAGGGGAATTCGCAATTTTTTTGAGACGCGAAAATTATTTAATTAGAATTTGGGCATACTTGTATTGCTAATAATTGGATCGGTTCTCTCCTCTACCCCATTCTACCTTGGAAAGCCTCGTCATATTATGACAAGGACATGAATTCATGCCCATGAGTGTAAGACTTCTTCAACGCACTTCTTGTCGTATGGCTTATAACTATCATATAATAGTAAGTAATAATTTTCGTTTGGCTTATTAATGATCTGGAAAAGGTGTCTCATTAGGCCGCGACCGGGCTTGCTGTAACGCTTAAGCAGGCGCGCCTTTATCTTTTCTGCAAACTTCAGGGTATAAGGATGGTAAAAATGAGCAACAGACAAACTACAACAGACGTCATTTTGATTGGTGCTGGCATCATGAGTGCGACTTTAGGTACACTTCTGAAAGAATTAGTGCCGGAATGGGAAATTAAAGTTTTTGAGAAACTTGAAAATGCTGGTGAGGAAAGCTCTAACGAATGGAATAATGCGGGTACGGGCCACGCGGCACTGTGCGAGCTTAACTACACGTCTGAAAAACCAGACGGTTCTGTAGATATAAGTAAAGCAATCCAAATTAATGAACAGTTTCAACATTCTATGCAGTTTTGGTCTTATCTTGTAAAGGGCAAGCTTATCGAGGATCCTCAGGACTTTATCATGCCACTGCCTCATATGAGTATGGTTCTTGGGAATCAAAATGTATCGTTTTTAAGAAAACGCTATGAAGCCATGTCGAAAAACTCCTTGTTTAAAGGGATGGAGTTCTCTGAGGATCCCAAAAAATTAATGGAATGGATTCCACTCATTATCAAGGATCGTCCATCCAATGAACCGATCGCGGCAACCAAAATTGACTCCGGTACGGACGTTAACTTTGGCGCTTTAACGCGTATACTATTTGATCATCTAAAGAAGAAAAACGTTGATATTAAATATAAACACAGTGTTGATAATCTAAGACGTACTGGTGACGGTTCGTGGGAATTGAAAATACGCAATATCAACAGCGGCAGTGTTGAGCGCCATACGGCTAAATTTGTATTTATCGGCGGTGGAGGTGGGAGCCTGCATCTTCTGCAAAAATCCGGTATTCCTGAAGGCCGAAATATTGGAGGCTTCCCAGTTAGCGGAATATTCATGGTGTGTAATAATCCAAGTGTTGTCGCGCAGCATCATGCCAAAGTTTATGGCAAAGCGAAGCTCGGAGCTCCGCCAATGTCTGTACCGCATCTGGATACGCGATTTATCGAAAATAAAAAGTCGTTATTGTTTGGACCTTTTGCCGGGTTCTCACCAAAATTTCTTAAAACAGGTTCCATGTTTGATTTGGTAACTTCAGTTAAACCGAATAACTTAGTGACGATGTTGTCGGCAGGTGCCAAGAACATGTCACTGACCAAATACCTTATCGAGCAAGTTATGTTATCAAAAGAGAAACGGATGGAAGAACTACGGGAGTTCATCCCTAGCGCCAAAAGCGAAGATTGGGATCTTGTTGTAGCTGGTCAACGCGTACAAGTTATTAAAGATACAGCTGCTGGCAAAGGAACACTACAATTTGGTACAGAAGTCATTAGTTCAGCAGACGGTTCATTAGCAGCATTGCTCGGCGCTTCTCCAGGAGCTTCTACTGCAGTATCGGTTATGCTTGAGCTAGTAGCGAAATGTTTCCCAGAGCGAATTAAAGAATGGGAACCGAAAATAAAAGAAATGATACCGAGTTATGGTGTGTCACTCCTGAAGCATCCAGAGCTTATTGATGAAATTCATTCTTCAACAACTCGGATTCTTGGTCTGAGCGAAAAGAAAACGTTACAGGCAGCACGTCAAACTTAATGATCTGTCATCACTTCGAATAAAAACAGGCTGTAATCCGACTTTGGGATTGCGGCCTGTTTTTTTATAATCTGGGAAATTTGGGCTAGCGCAAGGGAAATAGCGCCCGAAAGGGGCGCTAAAGCAGTGCAACGCCCGCTGGATGGGCGGGAAGGGAGGATTTAAGGCCCAAAAGAGGCGCTAAATCAGAGCGACCCGCGCACGGCACCGGAAATAGCGCCCGAAAGGGGCGCTAAAGTAGTGCAACGCCCGCTGGATGGGCGGGAAGGGAGGATTTAAGGCCCAAAAGAGGCGCTAAATCAGAGCGACCCGCGCACGGCACCGGAAATAGCGCCCGAAAGGGGCGCTATTGTGTAATTAATGCTCTTAACCTTTCTGACTGGAAAGGTGAGGGCTATTTGAGTTTTTAAACTTAGTTAATGACAGTAAGTAATTCATACTCATGGACTCCCAAAATAACCCAATCTTTTAAACTATTGAAAAATATGTCTTTTTACTAGTGTGATGTACAAGAATTAGAGGAACTAATTGACTATACTGTATAGATCTAAAAAACTATCATCGGGAGGGAAACAAATTGCCAACAAAACGGTCACAAGTTGAAAATCTACTAAATCAACTCGATATCGAAGATATTGAGAAGCTCAAAATTGAGTACTACAACGAACAAAAAGTAAAGCTAGAACTAGATGAAGATCTGGGACCAGTTCAAAGACAGCTAATGATTACTCAGTTTTTGGACAGCATTAATTGGTTTTTCGCAAAGGAATTTGAAGTTCAGATGTATGACGGGTCTGAAATGGAAATCGAATTCGAAGTAGGCGATGATACAGGAGTCACAGGCCCAACAGGAGCAACAGGAGCAACAGGAGCAACAGGAGCAACAGGAGCAACAGGAGCAACAGGAGCAACAGGAGCAACAGGAGCAACAGGAGCAACAGGAGCAACAGGAGTAGCCGGAGCAGCAGGTGCTACAGGTGCAACAGGCGCTACGGGAGCAACAGGAGCTTCTGGCATTACCGGAGCAACTGGAGCAACAGGTGCAACCGGTATCACGGGTGCAAGTGGAGCTACAGGTATTACAGGTGTCACTGGAGCTTCCGGAATCACTGGTGCAACAGGACCTACAGGAGCTACAGGAGCAACAGGAGCAACGGGTGCAACTGGTGAAACAGGAGCTCCAGGTCCTGAAGGAGGAGCAACAGGAGCGACTGGTGCAACAGGCGCAACGGGTGCAACAGGAGATACAGGAGCGACTGGAGATGCAGGAGCAACAGGTGCGACTGGAGGAACTGGCCCAATTGGCCCAACAGGCCCTACGGGAGCAACAGGAACAGGTTTAACAGGAGCGACTGGCGCCACAGGGGCAACAGGAGCAACAGGTGCAACAGGAACTCCAGGATTATCTGGCCCAGCAGGTCCAACAGGAGCAACAGGCCCAACAGGACCTACGGGTGCAACAGGAACTGCAGGTTTAACAGGAGCAACAGGTGCGACTGGTGGAACAGGCCCAACAGGACCTACAGGTGCAACAGGAACTGCAGGATTAACAGGAGCAACAGGCGCGACTGGAGGAACCGGCCCAACAGGCCCTACAGGAGCAACAGGAACTGAAGGATTAACAGGAGAATCAGGTGCGACTGGTCCTACAGGCCCAACAGGCCCAACAGGCCCTACAGGAGCAACAGGAACTGCAGGTTTAACAGGAGCAACAGGCGCGACTGGAGGAACAGGCCCAACAGGACCTACAGGAGCAACAGGAACTGCAGGTTTAACAGGAGCAACAGGTGCGACTGGCGGGACAGGCCCAACAGGACCTACAGGTGCAACTGGAGCAACAGGAGATGCAGGATTACCTGGTGCAACAGGTACAACAGGTGCTACAGGAGCAACAGGTGCTACAGGAGCAACAGGAATCACAGGTCTAACAGGAGCTACTGGTACAACCGGAGCAACTGGTGCAACAGGAGCTACTGGAGAGGGAGCAATTGTTCCTTTCGCATCCGGCTTACCTGTTACGTTAACAACAATTGCAGGCGGTTTGGTCGGTACGACAAGTTTAGTTGCTTTTGGTACTAGTACAGCAGGTGTTTCTCTGATTGGTGGTCTCATTGATACGGTGGCTGTTGCCAACATGGCCTTCTCCGTGCCGCGTGATGGCACGATTACCTCGATGGCTGCATTCTTGAGTAATACAGTTGCACTTGCTCTAGTTGGCACAACGATTACTGTAACGGCACAATTGTATGAATCAACTGCACCAGATAACTCTTTTGCGCCTATTGCGGGAACAGCAGTCACGCTTGCTCCAGCTCTCACCGGAGCAGTAGCTATTGGAACTGTTTCAGATGGTTTATTAACAGGGCTTTCCATACCAGTTACTGCTGGAACACGACTGCTCATGGTATTCTCTTGTAGTGCTACTGGCTTGACACTGATTAATACAGTTGTTGGTTATGCAAGCGGTGGCGTTAATATCGTATAACACATTGCACGCAGAATTAGTGGAAAGAGGCATCCTTTTAGAGGGTGCTTCTTTTTATTTAAGTTGAGTAAAACTAAACTTTCCATAGACCATTTTCATAAATGGAAATAGAATAAGATGCATATGAAATGAAACATAAAAGGAATGAAACCCATTGACTCAAGAAGAAGTGCTGCAAGGCGGTAATGTAAATCACATTGTCCGCAAGGAGAATACGGTTCGCCGACCCATAGGCTATTGGAGTGCGAATGTGCATGAATTGCTCCTACATTTAGACAGACAAGGATTTGAAGGAGCGCCAAGATTTCTTGGAATCGATGACGCTGGTCGTGAAATAGTAACCTTCATTACCGGAGAAGTTCCGGGGAACAATTATCCAAAGCTTGACCCATACATGTGGTCGGACGAAACTTTACGGGGGTTGGCCTGCCTCTTGCGTCGTTTCCATGATGCGACTACAGCATTTATACCTAATTCGGAGGCAAGATGGCAGCTTAGTTATCCTGATGTTACTGAACACGAAGTCATCTGCCATAATGATGCGGCGCTATATAATATTGTTTTTCAGAATGAAGCTCCTGTGGCGCTAATAGATTTTGACATGGCAGGTCCTGGGCCGCGCATGTGGGATATTGCTTATTCCCTGTACACATCGGTTCCGCTAGTAAGTTTCGCACCAGGCTCATCTTCAGGAACAACAACGGCTTACCAATCTGACATACACGCCTCAGATCGCCGTCGGCGAATTCAATTATTCTTTGAATCTTATGGAATTCCAGTCCCTGCTAATCTGCAACAGTGGATTATTCAACGTTTAATTGTACTGTGTGATACGCTGAGAAATGGTGCCGCTGACGGGAATCCTGCTTTTCAAAAAATGGTGGATGAAGGTCACTTGGCGCACTATGAGAGAGAAATTCATTTTGTAACAGAGCATTTCAAAGATTGGATATAAATTCGGCTGATATTGATTATACATGCTATAGCATGTATAATACGGAGTGAATCAGGCTGAGAAACAAAGGAGAGAATGATGGAGCTATTCGAAATTACAGGATTTCAGGTTAATCGTACGAATGTCAAAATGAACAATTATTTTACCAAACAACTAAAGCAATTTGAAATTACTCCTGAACAATGGGGGATTCTTAGTGTCCTCGACAGTGATAAAGCTACAACTCAAAAAGATTTAGCGGAAACGATCGATCGGGATCAGACGACGATTGTTCGAATGATTCATTCATTAGAAAAAAAAGAAATCGTAAAACGCGTTGTCAATGATACGGATAAACGATCGCATAACTTATACTTAACCGCTAAAGGAGTTCAGCTTAAATCCAAGGTTCTTCCTGTGGTGCTCGAAGCCCATAATCATGTGACTAGATATCTGAGCATGTCTGAAATCAGTGAATTGAAAGTTATTCTTGAAAAACTATACGCGAGTGTAAAAGATGAGTAATCTGAAGGGAGGTGAGTAGGTAGAAAGAGGTAAATTCGCTACAGATCAAATACATGCTATAGCATGTATTTGAGAATACAAAAAGATTGGAGTGAAAACGATGATTATTTTGATTTTACAAGTGATAGTGGGCGTGTTTTTTATGTTTACAGGGGTCAGAATTATAAGTGGTAAAATGGCAAATGAATTCAAACGCTTGGGAATGCCACCTGTTTTTAATTTTTTGACGGGACTTATTGAGATTGTCTGCTCGATTGGTATGATTGTGGGAATCTGGGTATCTATGGTCGCAACCCTTACAGGAATTCTTTTAGGAGGAACAATGCTGGTAGCGGCAGGTATGTTGCTATTTGTGGCAAAAGATCCGTTCTCGAAGGCAATTCCAGCCATAATTCTCTGCTTATTGTCCGCGGTTATCGCGATAAGCCACTTATTTGGGGCGGCTGCCTTGTAGCTGAGAATTGTTCTAGTCGTATTTTTTTTGGACTTACTCAACATTGTTTGTTTGATCTTACTTTTAAGGATGTCAGCAAAACTGTTTCTCTAGACCCACACAACTTTCGTCTAGTATGATAGTCATCGACATAGATAGAGAGTGGTGTAAGCATGGAAAACATGTATGATGACATCAAGCAAGGCGAAAAAGGTGCTTGGTTAAGTATAATCACGTACATTATTCTTTCCGCTTTGAAGTTAACCATCGGGTATTTCTCCAATTCCGAAGCGTTATCAGCGGATGGTTTAAATAATGCCACAGATATTATTGCGTCTATTGCTGTTTTAGTCGGGCTAAGAATATCGCGAAAACCACCGGACAAAGATCACCGGTACGGTCATTATCGAGCGGAAACCGTAGCGGCGTTAATTGCCTCTTTTATTATGTTCGCAGTAGGTATTCAAGTACTCTATCAAGCATTTACGAAGTTTTGGGTGGAGCGCATAGAGACCCCTGATATGGTTGCGGCATGGACGGCTGTTTTTTGTGCCGTTATTATGTACTTGGTCTATCAGTATAATGTTCGTTTGGCTAGGAAAATAAACAGTCATGCGATGATGGCGGCTGCACAGGATAATCGTTCGGATGCGTTTGTGAGTATCGGTGCTTTTGTCGGTATCGTTGGTTCTCAATTTGGATTGCCATGGCTGGATCCTATAACGGCACTTATTGTTGGTTTTATTATTTGTAAAACAGCATGGGATATTTTTCGCGATTCTACGCACGCGCTAACGGATGGCTTTGACGATGCGGAGCTTCAAACCATTAAAAAGACGATTCGCGAGATACCTGGCGTTGAAAAAGTAATTGATGTTAAAGCCCGCATTCATGGAAACAATAAGCTGGTTGATGTGACCATCGGTGTAGATCATGAGCTTAACGTAAGCGAAAGTCACGACATTACGGAGCATATTGAGAATAGAATGAATGAACTTCATAACATATCCCATGTCCATATTCACATTGAACCTATCGAAGTATCCAGTAGTCCCAAAAATGACAAAGCAGAGGCTCGCACTTAGTGCGGCCTCTTTTGCTATGCGTTAGTAGGGAATTACCAGGGGAACGAGAAGCGGTGGCGTGTACTTTTCCGGTTCAACGCACCGGTGAATACGAGAGCAGTGAAATAGAGGAACAAGGAAAAGACGATGGAAGTGACTACACACCATGCCGGCGGAAATCCTAGGTTGACAACATAAGTATAGGCCCAGTGACCGCAAATCAGCATCAGCATCATACAAATCGCAACCTTGACATAAGGTCGAATACTCCAATAAAATCCGATCGAGCTTGAGATGGAAAAGAAATTTAGCAATGTTTGAACCACAATGCCGATACCAATACCGTACGCTACACCAATAATGCCATATTGGCTGCCGAACACAAAGATGGAGACACCTTTAACTAAGGTGGCAATGATGTAATTCCACAGCGTCGCTTTCGCGCGGCCAAGCCCCAGTAGTATCGCATGAAGTGGGGCATCGAAATAATGCAGGAAGAACATCGGCGCTAGAATTTTGAGCAGCAAGCCTGCTTCCGGTGAGTGATAGACAAGTGTCGTTAGCGGTGTTGCCCACTCGTACAAGATAACGGTCGCGGGTGCGCCGATCAGTAGTCCCAAGGTCAACGCTTGATTCATCCGCTCATGGATGAGCAGACTGTTCTTGTTCGCCGCTGCCTCGCCAATCGCAGGAATGAGTGCGGTGGACAAGGATTGCGTAATAAAGCTTGGCATGAACAGCAGCGGGAACGCATAACCGGCTAGCATACCGAATTGTTTCGTGGCTAACGCCGTGCCGACGCCAGCCAGCGCGAGGCTGGTTGTAATGAGAAGTGGTTGGAAGGTGCTGTACAACGAATGGATGACTCCGTGCCCTGTCGTCGGGAGTCCAATTTGTAGCAGCTCGCCAAGTGTCCCCTTTCCTTTCTTCAGATTGCTTGCCCATGTCTCTCCGGGCCTCTTCGATTCACCATGAAGCTTGTAGCTAGCCATCAGGAAGAGGAGGCTAATCGCTTCGCTGACAACAGAGGCAGCCATTGCGCCAGCAGCCGCATAAGCGACGCCATAAGGCAGCAAGAGGTGAACCAGCGCAAGTACACATGCGATTTGCACGGTATGCTCCAGCACATCGGAAGCGGCAATGGTCTTCATCTGCTGCATGCCGCGGAAATATCCCTTTAATACAGCGGAGACAGCGACGATTGGCGCGATCGGTGTGATCGCGAGCATCGCGTAATATGCGCGTTGATCGCTAAGCAGAATGGATGCGATCCACTCCGATCCAAATAACGATAAGGTCGTGAGCGTTACACTCAAGAAGCCAGTGACCGCGAGAGAGACATGCAGGATGCGTCTCACTTTGGTCCGTTCACCGCGAGCGTTGGCTTCTGCGACCAGCTTTGAAATGGCGACGGGTAATCCAAGCTCCGTAATCGTAATGACGAGCGGGACGAGCGGATGAGCCATCATCAAGATGCCAATCCCCTCTGCGCCCAGTACGCGAGCGATATACATGCCGCTGATAAAACCGAGAATACGGTTGATGAAAGCAGCGACAGACAAGACCAGCGTACCTCTCATGAACGATTGCCCATGTTGTGACATGATTGTTGCCCTCCTGTTTATCGAATACTTAAATGTATTCAATAATTGGAAAAGCATGCGAACAAGCCGATCTTGATGTCATTGGAATCACGTTGTCACCAAGTTGAGGGCTGTTTTACTCAGAGGAGGAATGGTGCGATAGTGCTACTGAGCGTGCGATTTGGGACGTCTCACGCGAGAGTTTCGTCAATGCTGAAGAGAACAACGATGCGGGTAGATTGTGGTGTACACCAGGATTGAGAAGCACGGGAAGAAGGTTCATTATTCCTAATCATTAACGAAAAGAGGCTGTATCAAAGTCTAAATTGACTTTGATACGGCCTCTTTTTCTGGACGGGGTACGAAGCGCCCAGATGCCGCCAAACTTAACGATGTTCCACGAGATCAATCGCTCCAAGAATCACATGAGCAACTCCGAAACCAAGGACACCGACACCAAGAAGCTTGTACTTGCTTTTCAGCATTGAAGCGCCAGATGCAGAAACGACAGTCCCCAGAACAGCCGGAATCAATCCTTCACGCATGAATACCACTCCTTCAGGTTTGTTTGGCAAGACACCCTTTAGTTTGCTTCAAAATAATAGGCTTATTCAGCGAGAGCTTTATGGAGAATGAGATTGTTGCTGGATTTTCCCCGCCATACACGCTGAATTCCCAGTGAAAATGCGGATATTTTCAAATATGGTATTTAATTTAACAAAGTACCTTGACAGTCATAGTAGTATACCGTATTATGTGGATATGGAGGTGACGATATGAGCGAGAACAAAATCACATCCGACCTGCTTCGCGGACATACGGATACAATGATTCTACGGCTTTTGTCTGAAGCGGATCGCTACGGATACGAGATAGTTAAGCTGATTGCCGAGCGCTCGGGCGGCGAGTATGAATTAAAGGAAGCTACGATGTACTCCAGTGTTCGGCGGCTTGAGACAGACGGCGATATCGAGTGGTACTGGGGCGATGAGACGCAGGGAGGAAGACGCAAGTATTTTAGGATAACTGAAAAGGGCAGAAATGCTTACGTTCGCAACAAGAACAATTGGGAATATTCGAAACGTGTACTAGAAAACTTATTATAAGGAGATGGGATTATGAATAAGAAGTTAACGAATTATTTAAACGGTGTTTTCACACCGTACGATGGGGTAAAAAGTGTTACGGAATTAAAGACCGACCTGCACTCAGATTTGCAGGAGCGATATCGTGAACTCAAAGCCGAGGGCAAAGACGATGATACTGCGTTTGCCATGACCATTGAGAGCATCGGTGACATCGAACAAACGATCCTTGAAGTCGCGAACCTTTCTCGCTCACTGGAACGGCAACTAGTGACAAACTTTAGCGCAAGCGACCTTGCAATGGGCGACTTTGCAGGAGTTAGGGCTCATAAAGGTCAATTTAATGCGAGCGCGCTGCGCGGTGCCGACTTTAAAGGTGCTGACTTGACCGGCAGTTCGTTTAAATCCAGTGATTTACGTGATGCCAATTTTGACGGCTCGAATCTGACGGACTGTGTCCTAACGGCAACTGACCTTACGAATGTTAGCTTCAATGAGTCAATCCTTGTGCGCACGAATTTCAGCGTTTCCGGAATGGAAGGAGCCAAATTCACAGGTGTGAAATTAACCGACGTCACAATCAGCAAGATGGATCTTAAAAAAACAACCTTTGAAGATTGTATCTTTGACGGCGTGGACTTTGAATATTCCGACCTGAGTGGGCAATGTTTTGACGGGCAAACCTTTATCGGCGTTAAGTTTGATAAATCGGCAGTAAACGACGTTTCTTTTAAAGGCGCAATCCTTAAGAATGTATCTTTTCAAGCGTTCTTCTCGTTGACCAATAAGTATTATCGTGCATTCAAAACCATTTGCTTTGACGGTGCGGTCATGGATAAGTTGACTTATGCATCGCTTAAAGGCATGGGGGCAGATTTGTCTAAAGTTACTATTCGATAAGGAGGGGAAATTTATGCGAAACACTTCAATTAAAGTGACAGGGTTGCACAAATCCTATAAGCAGCTTCAAGTTTTAAAGGGTGTTGATTTCGAGGTTGAAACAGGCAGTATTTTCGCCCTCCTTGGCTCCAACGGGGCTGGTAAGACGACGGTCGTGAGAATTCTCAGCACACTGCTGAAACAAGACAGCGGAACCGCCTCCATCAACGGATTCGACGTTGCGACCAAACCAGAGCATGTGCGCCAGTCGATCTCCTTGACGGGACAGTTTGCCGCGGTGGATGAAATTTTGACCGGACGGGAAAATCTCGTCTTGATTGCTAAGCTTCGCTATCTGAAAAATCCGCATCAGGTCGCAGACGATTTGCTTAAAAGCTTCGGTCTAACAGACGCTGCAGACCGCAGAGTCTCTACGTACTCAGGCGGTATGCGTCGCAGGCTTGACATCGCCTTGAGTCTCGTGGGAAAACCGAAAATTATCTTCCTTGACGAGCCGACCACGGGCCTTGATCCCGAGGCACGTATCGAAGTTTGGAAGATCGTTAAGGAACTTGCTAACGGAGGGACTACAGTACTTCTGACCACGCAGTATCTGGAGGAAGCCGAGCAGCTTGCTGATCGAATTGCCATTTTGCATGAGGGTAAAATTATCGCCAATGGCACACTGTCAGATCTGAAAAAGATGTTCCCATCTACGAAGGTGGAGTATGTTGAAAAACAGCCAACATTGGAAGAAATATTCCTCGCAATCGTAGGCAAAAAGGAGGCCATATAAATGGAAACGACAAAAAACCACTTTTTCAGTGACCTGAGCGTTATGCTAGGACGGTCGATGCGCCATATTTTCCGCAGTGTTGACACCATTATCACTGTTACCATCATGCCGATCGCGATGATGCTGCTATTCGTCTATGTGTTAGGCGGTGCCATCCAAACGGGAACGGATAATTATGTGAATTACTTGCTGCCAGGTATCCTCATAATCGCTATTGCTAGCGGCATATCTTACACAGCTTTTCGCTTGTTTACAGATGTACAAAAGGGTATATTCGAACGTTTTCACTCTATGCCGATTTCACGTTCCACACTGCTTTGGGGGCATGTGATGACCTCACTGGTATCCAACGCAATGTCGGTTGTCATCATCATTCTTGTTGCCTTACTTATGGGTTTTCGTTCGACCGTAGGGATACTGCCATGGCTTGCAGTTGCTGGTATTCTAGCGTTGTTTACGCTAGCATTAACGTGGGTAGCGGTCATTCCGGGACTGACGGCCAAAACAATCGATGGAGCAAGTGCCTTCTCCTATCCGCTTATCTTCCTGCCATTTATCTCCTCAGCTTTTGTGCCAACAGAATCAATGCCGCGTGTTGTTCGCGCTTTTGCAGAAAACCAGCCAGTGACTTCGATCGTGAATGCGATTCGTGCGCTGCTGTCGGGTCAGCCAGTGGGCAATGGTATATGGATTGCGCTTGCATGGTGCGTTGGAATCATGATTGTGGCTTATTTCTTCGCTATGAGGGTTTATAAAAATCGGGTGTGAACCGCGATTAACGTTATCCGAATTTAACATCTGTGAGGACTGTAGCTAAAGTATGCAAATAAATAAGTATGACTACTCATACCGATGCCAAAGCCGATGTAAGTCGGAAGGGGTTTCGGTATATTTATCTTATTTTTGAATCACAACACAACAACATTTTAACACATAGCACGGCAAAGACATTTGGATAGAAAGGGGATACAATGGAATCACACTAACAGAGGAGTGGACAAATATGGAGAAAGCCCAAATTCAGTTTGAACGAATATCACCTGAAAAGGCTGGGATTGCATCAGATGCCGTATTGGCCTTTGTGGAAAAGGTGGAGGAATTAGGAATCCCTCTGCATAGTTTCATGCTTCTTCGGAGCGGACGACTTGTTGCTGATGGTTATTATAGTCCCTTCCAAGCAGATCACTTACACCCTATTTTTTCGGTAAGCAAAAGTGTAACCTCCGCCGCTATAGGCATTGCTATAGGCGAGGGGCTTTTGAAACTGACTGACCGAGTTGTGGATTTCTTTCCGGAAAAACTTGAAGATGAGGTTCATCCCTACACAGCGATGATGACTATAGAACACTTGCTGCTTATGGCTACGGTACACCCCAAATCTACACACAAGCAGCAAGCAGAGGACTGGGTCCAAGTCTTTCTAAATACGCCTCCTTCCAAAATGCCGGGTACAAGCTTTGCTTATGACACGACGGGGACTCATACGTTAGCTGCAATTGTGCACAAGGTAACAGGAACTTCCGTCCTGGCCTATCTTCGCCCCCGGTTGTTTGATCCGCTCGGAATGGTGGAACTATGGTGGGAAAACTGCCCATCTGGGATTAACAAAGGCGGCAGCGGCCTGCACTGCACAACGGATGCATTAGCACGGTTTGGCCAGCTTTACCTTCAGGATGGGGTGTGGAATAATGTCCGCATACTTCCTGAAGGGTGGGTAGAACGCAGTACAGGCAATCGAATCGGCACCTACGGCACTCGTTTCATGCTGGACGGTAAGCTGGGCTATGGCTATAAATTCTGGCGGATCCGTAACAACGGCTATTGTGCGTTTGGTATGGGCGGTCAACTTGTCATCGTGCTGCCAGATCAAGAGGTCGTGCTTGTTACTACTGCTAATACACTCGAGTACAAGGATGGGCAAGCGCTTATTTTTGAATGCTTTTGGTCTACTATTTATGCCTCGCTCATAGAGAACGATGGTGCAAGTCTTGCACTCAATTTGCCAGCGGAAAATGCACTGCAACAGCGTCTTACTACATTGAAATTATTCATGCCGGAAGGGAAAGTGAGTTCACCGCTTCTCGGGAATATATCGGGAAGGCGATGGATTCTGGAGCCTAATCAGTACGATTATGAAGCATGTGAGTTCGAGTTGGAGGGAGAGGAGCCGGGACTTTACTTCTACAAAGAGGGCAAACGTGTAGATTTGCGGTTCGGCTTAGGAGATTGGACGCCAGGAGTGGACCCTATCATGCATACAGATTCGACCTCTTATGGTGCTGCAGTATGGACGGATGAACGAACATTGGTTGTGACTGTTCACATTGTCCATCCACTTCAAATGTTTACTTTTACTTGCCGGTTCCTCGAACAAGACAGCTTAAGCGTTCAGATTGTTCCCGCTGGCGTTCACATGAACGAACATGATGGGCATCTTAACGGGTACTTGAGGTAGCGGCTAAGTGAATAAATACATATGAAAAAAATTAACCCACCTTGTGAGATAAGGTGGGTTATTCGTTCACTCGTCTGAACAGTGAAAATATATAACTAGACTTAGGGTATTGTGTAGATTCGTACGTCTATTTGATTCGTCCATGCATTCCTATCTCGCAATCATATAATGAAGAGATGCTAGAAATACGATGAGCTGAAGCATTATTAACTAGGGGGTGCAAATTATGAGTAATGGCGCAACAGGACCGACAGGTACCACAGGAGCAACGGGTGCAACTGGAGCAACAGGTACGACAGGAGCAAAAGGATCTACTGGGGCCATTGGGGCAACAGGACCGACTGGTACCACAGGAGCAACAGGTGCAACCGGAGCAACAGGTACGACAGGAGCAAAAGGATCCACTGGGGCCATTGGGGCAACAGGACCTACTGGTACGACAGGAGCAACGGGTGCAACTGGAGCAACAGGTACGACAGGAGCAAAAGGATCCACTGGGGCCATTGGGGCAACAGGGCCTACTGGTACGACAGGAGCAACGGGTGCAACTGGAGCAACTGGAGCAACAGGAACAGCAGGATTGGTAGGCGCAACTGGCGCGACTGGCGCTACGGGGGTAACGGGCAGTGCAGGAGCAACAGGACCAACAGGTGAAACAGGTACGGCAGGATTGGCAGGCGCGACTGGCGCTACGGGGGTAACGGGCAGTACAGGAGCAACAGGACCGACAGGTGAAATGGGTACAGCAGGATTGCCAGGTGCTACTGGCGCTACGGGTGGAACTGGTAGTACAGGAGCAACAGGACCGACAGGTGAAATGGGTACAGCAGGATTGCCAGGTGCTACTGGCGCTACGGGTGGAACTGGTAGTACAGGAGCAACAGGACCGACAGGTGGAACGGGAACAACGGGATTGGCAGGAGCAACAGGTGCTACAGGGGTAACGGGCAGTACAGGAGCAACAGGATCGACAGGTGCAACAGGAACAGCGGGATTAGCAGGCGCAACGGGTGCTACAGGGGTAACGGGCAGTACAGGAGCAACAGGATCGACAGGTGCAACAGGAGCTTCAGCGAATAGCACTCCTACTTCTATTAACCGTATTTACGTATCAAACGCAAACAGCAACACGGTCTCCGTAATCAATGGTTTTACAAATAGCGTTATTACAAGTATTCCAGTTGGAACTCAGCCGGCTGGTGTCGCTGTGAATTCTATCACGAACCGAATTTACGTAGCGAACACGATCAGTTCCACTGTGTCGGTAATAGATGGAGTTACCAATACGGTCATAGCTACGATTAATGTCGGAACATTGCCTATTTATCTCGCGGTAAATACGAATACGAACCGTATCTATGTAGTAGCAGCAGGGGCCAACGTTGTATATGTGATTAACGGAAATACAAATTTGGTTGTAAATTTGATCGCAGTAGGAGATAATCCAATCGGAATCGCTATTAATCCTATTACAAATCATATTTACGTGGCGAATCAAAATGGTAACACGCTTACCATTATTGATAGTGTTACGGAAACTGTGATAAGTACAACATCAGGATTTTTTACGCCTAGAGGTGTTGCAGTCAATCGTAATACGAATGCGATATACGTGGCAAACTCTGCTAACGGCACTGTATCTGTAGTAAATGGAATTAACTTTTCTATTGTAGCTGTTCCTGTAGTAGGAACGATTCCAGAAACTGTGGACACTAATCCTAATACGAATGCTATTTATGTCACGAACAGGGGAGGAAACAATATTACAGTTATAGAGGGGGTTACTGTAGTAACTTCTACTACAGTAGCGAACTTTCCAGCTGGTGTTGCTGTCAATCCTTTAACAAATGCAATTTACGTGGCAAACGGTGGCAACAACACCGTCTCAGTTATTAATGGAATTACTAATACGCTTCTACTTAATATCGGGGTTGGATTATCCCCATTTGGTGTCGCAGTGAATCCCTAAAGATTAACAACATGAATCATCAGATATTCTATCGTCAAGACGATCTTTCAGAATAGAAAGGGAGCTGTTTACCATAGTCGGTAACAGCTCTCTTTTGCATTGTTTCTGAACCTCATCGATTTTTACACAATTTAGCAACATCCCTGTATAAACAAAGGTTTTAAAAATTGGTATGATGGGAAATAACGAAAGCGATTTCAAAGCGAAAGGTGGGAGTTTGATGTCAGAAAAACCGATAAGCGTGCTAATCGTTGATGATGAGCTGCCGTTACGACAGGAACTTCGCTCCCTGCCGTGGTCGACCTTGGGGGCGCGGCTCGTAGGGGAAGCAGAGAACGGAGCAGAGGCAGTGGCGCTCTGCGAGGAGCTGCAGCCTGATCTGGTCATCACAGACATTACGATGCCCATTATGAATGGGATGGAGTTGTTCCGCACTTTGCGGAACAAATGGCCGCAGACCCAGGTTGTGCTTCTCACCTGCCATAGCGATTTTCATTATGCGCAGGAGGCAGTGAAGCTCGGCGCTTTAGACTACTTCACGAAGCTGTCGTTCGATGAAGAAGATATGCAGGCTTTGATTGATAAAACCCGAGCAGCCATGAGTCGGCAATTGGATCTTCGCCACTACGGTCAAGATCAACAACGAAGACAACTGGCGAAGCTCGTTAATACGCTTACGAAAGAAGGCAGCGTCTCAGCCTTAGAGCTGCAGACGATTTGGGAGGCTTGGCAAACGGAGGCGCCGCTCTACTTGAACCGTCTAGCCATCGATGTGCAAGAAACCAACCGCTTCCACCTCATGACCGAGCTAGAGCAAATATTAAAGCAGTGGGAGCACGCGCCGAACCACTACCACACAAGCGCGTTCCAATGGTGCCTGATCGGCGACCGCGAGGTGCTGCTCGTGTTTCGCCAAGCCGCAAGCGAAGCGGACGCGATGCTCCGCATGGATCAGCTGCTAGCCGAGCTGCATGCTGCGCTAGAAGGGGCGCTGCCGTACATGAGCGGCGCCTTTCAGCTCCTGGCTGTCACCGGCGAAGCCGTCCGACAGCCCCAAGATCTGCTCTCTTCGCTGCGCTCGATCGCGGTGACGCCGGCGCTGCTGTTTTACGGCCGGCCGCTGACGACAACCGCTGCGCGCGACGCCGCGCAGGGTGAGACCGAGCCGGACGCGCACCAAGATGCGCCGCTGATCCGGCAGCGCTGGCTGCAAGCAGCGAAGGACAAAACGGAGCTGCAGCGTTTTTATCAGGAAGACTTCGGCCCGTGGGCGCTTCAGAATCGCTTCAACCCGGCCAAGCTGATCGCTTACTGCATCCGCGTGCGCGAGGAAGCGATAGCGGCACATTCACATCTGCGGCACAGCGAGCAGGAAGCTATGACCGCGCAGCTCCTAGCCGCCGGGACACTGACGGAACTCATTAGCCTCTGCACAAGAGAGCTCGCGTACGGGGAAGGCGATACACGGAAAGTACGTAAAGAAGTCCAGCTCGCCCGCAAGATCATCATGGAAAAACTCGGCGAACCTATAACGCTGACTTCCGTCTCGGAAGAGGTTGGGCTCAGCTCCTACTATTTGAGCCGGCTATTTAAAGAAGTAACAGGGGAATCCTTTAACGACTATGTCACCCGGCTGCGCATGGAAAAAGCCGTCCAGCTGCTGCAGACGACGCAGATGAAGGTATATGAAGTCGCCGAGCAGGTAGGTATCCCGAGCTATCGTTACTTTTCCCAGTTGTTCCGCAACTGGACCGGTGTAGCGCCGACAGAATACAAAAAGGGATGATGACCGCATGAAAGCAATTCTATCGTGGTTCAGCAGTTGGACGATGCTGGCGAAGCACTTTCTATTCTTATCCATCGCAACGGTCGCCTTGTTAGGTGGTTTGGCTTGGAGCAACCTGCGGGAAGCTGAACATTTGTTTCGCATGCAGGTTGTGACGGATGCGCAGGTCATTATTGACCGGACGAATCTCTATATGAATGCCTATCTGGACAACGTGCAGAACATTCTCCTCCTAATCTCGACGCGGGATGACTTGTTTGACGACGGCAAAGAGAAGGAGGCCTCAGAGGTGCTCCGCAACTATGCCAACAAGAACAGCACGCTGTATAAAAACCTGTACTTAGTGCGGGAAGACGGCAACGTCATTACGAATTCGCAGACGACGTTTGATATCATCGGCAATCCCTACATGCAGTCACTGCTTACCAAAGCCAAACAGACCTACGGTATGTTTATTACAGAGCCTTATCAATCCCCAATGTCAGGCAAAACGGTTGCGTTCGTTCTGCCGATTCAAGCGGCGCAGTCGAAGGCTTTTCGAGGGATTGCCGTTGTCGAAATTGACCTTGTACAGCTGACGAATATGCTTGCACAATTTATGAATACGAAGAATCAAACGTTTGCCATCATCACCAATAAAAACAATGTGGTTCACTCCTTCGATACGACGCTTCCGCTCAGCTCTTACCGGCTGCTGCCCTATAACACGTCGGTGTTTCCACCGGAGCTTGGCGCAGATTTCGTGACGCAGATCGCGGATTTGCCGGTAGGTGCCTCTGAACTACAGGGTCCGCAAGGAGGACTGGTGGCGGTCAAGTCAGGCATGAACAAGCTGGGATGGTATTTTATTGCTTTTTATGAAAACAGTTATTTCTACCACAACATTCAAAGCCTATACCGCAACTTCAGTACGGCCGGTCTGTTCTGGATTGTTATTATTTTGCTCAGTACCTACATGATTTCGAGATACATTACGCTGCCGGTGCGCACCTTAGTGGCCAAAATGGACCGGGTACGTGACGTCGACGTTCAGCATACCATCCATGTGGCGGGCAACGATGAAATTGGCCGCTTGACGCGAAGCTACAATGCCATGATGGAGCGGATCCATTACCTGCTGCTGGAGACGAGGGAGGCAGAACGGCGGAAAAAACAATTCGAGCTGAAAATGCTTCAGAGCCAGATTGCTCCCCATTTTTTATACAATACACTTGCCTGTATTTCGAGCTTAGCCAAACAGCATAAAATTCATGAAGTGCGAGAGACAATTAAGGCTTTGGTCGGTCTGCTGTCCTTGAGCTTTGATAAAAGCTCCGAATTTGTTACTTTGGAGGACGAGTTGGAGGGGCTGCGCATGTATGCGTATATTCAGAAGATTCGATACGGGGACAAATTTACAATGTCAATCGACGCGGCGCCGGAAACACGTAAACTGCGGATCTTGAAGCTGACGCTGCAGCCACTGGTGGAGAATGCGATTTTTCACGGCTTGGTGCCGCTCAAACGGACGGGGAGTATTTGGATTCGGGCAAAATGCGTAAGGGAAAAACTCATCATTACGATTCGGGATGATGGACTAGGCATGAGCGCCGACCAGCTCCAGAGCTTATTCGCTGGGCGAACGAAAGCTCCGAGTAAACATAGATTTACCGGCATCGGCGTCATGAACGTGCATGAGCGGATTGGGCTTAATTTTGGACCGACTTATGGGCTCTCTATATTCAGTGTACCGGAGGTCGGAACCCTCATCCGAATGGAGCTTCCGGCAGATCTATATACAGAAAATCAATAATAAAGCGTTTGCAAGAATTCGTACATTTTCGCAGGATCACTGTATATTTTCCGAAGAAAGCGCTTGCTATACTGAGATCAACACTTAGGAGCAAGCGATTTAACGGAAAGAAGGTGGCCTCATGGACCAACAGATGGTTGCACATCGAGAGACGAAGGCCGGAAGCAAGATAAGAGAAACGAGGGCAAAATTGTCAGCGAAGCAGATATGGGCGTTCCGAGCTTTTTACCTTATGCTGCTGCCGGGCATTGTTTATTTCATTATCTTCCGCTACGTCCCAATGTACGGCATTATTATCGCATTCAAGGATTATCAGATGCTGGATGGTATCTGGAAGAGCGGCTGGGCCGATCCTTGGTACAAGCATTTTGAAATCTTTTTCAATTCCCCGTACTTCGGGCAATTAATGGGCAACACGATGATTATCAGCGTCTATAAGCTGGTTTTCGGCACGATACCGCCGATCATTATGGCACTGTTGCTCAATGAATGCCGGCTGAGGTGGTTTAAGACAACCGTACAGACCTTGACCTACATGCCGCATTTCTTGTCTTGGGTCATCATCTACGGGGTGCTCATCGCGCTGTTCTCGCAAAGCTCGGGTCTCGTCAACAACTGGATCGAAGGCGCTGGGGGTAAGGCGATCGGCTTCATGACCTCGACAGATTACTTCCGGGCGATTCTGGTTGGTTCGGAAATTTGGAAAGATCTCGGCTGGGGCGCTATTATCTACTTAGCTGCGATGGCTGCGATTGATCCAACCTTGTATGAAGCCGCAAGAGTCGATGGTGCGAGTCGTCTACGGATGGTATGGCACATTACTTTGCCGGGCATTCGCAATGTGATCGTGCTGCTCCTGATTCTGAAGCTGGGACATATTATGGATGCAGGCTTTGATCAAATCTACATTTTATACAACATTCAAGTTTACGCCGTTGCTGATATTCTGGATACTTGGGTGTTCCGGACAGGTCTTCAGCAGTTGAATTTTTCGCTTGGCGCTGCCGTCGGTTTGTTCAAATCATTGATTGGTTTGGTTCTGGTTGTAGGCTCCAATCAGTTGTCCAAGAAGTGGGGTGAGGGCATATGGTAAGAGGCTGGGAGGATCGAATTGTAAACGCTGTCGTTGTCATTATATTGAGTCTTGCAGGCTTGGCAGCCATTTTCCCGCTCATGTATGTCGTGTCCGTCTCTATCACCCCGTTCTCTGAAGTACTGAAAAACGGCGGTTTTATCCTGATTCCGAAGTCCATCACTTTCTCAGCTTATCATAAGCTTCTGACGGAAACGGCGATTCCTCGGGCGTTCTGGGTAACCATATTCATTACCGTCGTCGGAACTGCGGTCAATCTGGTGCTGACGCTGCTTATGGCGTATCCGCTCAGCCGCCGCAATCTGCCGGGAAGAAGCATGTTCTTGCTCTTGGTTGTGTTCACGATGTTATTTAGCGGCGGTATTATTCCGACGTATCTGATCGTGAAATCGTTAGGTTTGCTTGACTCCGTGTGGTCGATGATTTTACCGAATGCCATTTGGAGCTTTAACGTTCTGATTATGAAAAGCTTTTTCGAAAATCTGCCCGAAGAACTGTTTGAATCGGCAAGAATGGATGGCGCGAAGGAATTCCGCATTCTGTGGCAAATTGTTCTGCCGCTTTCTGTCCCTTCCATGATGACAATTGGACTTTTCTATATGGTTGGCCATTGGAATGAGTTTTTCCAAGCCATTATGTACGTGACGGACCGCAGCTTATTTCCGCTCCAGGTCATCATTCGTGAAATTTTGATGCTGACGCAGCAGCCGCTTGAGAATGCGGAAAATATGCTGCCGACCGAAACCATGCAAATGGCGGCCGTTGTTTCAGCCAGCTTGCCGATTATTCTGGTGTATCCGTTCATCCAAAAGCATTTTGCCAAAGGCATGCTGATGGGCGCTGTCAAAGGTTGATCCCGTTCCCTAGATGCTCGGGACTGCAGCCTGCGCATTCGGTGACGGCAACATATAGCCAAACATATCTTTCATTCAAGAGAAAGAAGGGGTTTAGATGAAAAAGAAATTGTTCGTTCCAGCTCTACTCGCTATGACATTTGCAGGAGGCACTCTGCTTGCCGGTTGCGGATCATCCACGACGGGCACAACAGAGACGAATAAACCGGCGGAAAGCACCAAAGCAGCAGCTACATCGAGCGGCAAGCCTGTTAAAATCGACATTATCGAAACAGGAAGCGGACTGCCTACACCTGATCAGGACATCATTAAGCAGGAGCTGGATAAAGCGCTGAATACGGAAATTAATTTGACCGTATACGCTTCCGGTGACGACTATAAAAATCAACTCAACGTACGGATGGCATCAGCGAACTTCCCTGATTTGTTTGCGGTGGATCGCCAACAGCTGAAACAATTCTCGGAACAAGGCTTGCTGCTTGACCTTACACCTTACATGGATAAGCTGAAGCCTACGAAGGATTTTATCGGTGATGCTTCTTTGAAGAAAGGCGCTCTAAACGGCAAGACGTTTGCCATTGCCAAGTCACCTACGGTTCCTTACAACACGTATTGGATTCGTAAGGATTGGTTGGATAAGCTCAATTTGAAAGTGCCGACGACAGCAGAAGAGCTTTTTAATGTTGCAAAAGCTTTCACTGAGCAGGATCCAGACGGCAACGGGAAGAAGGATACGTTCGGTCTGACGGGTAGCAAATTTGGCGCGTTTGAGCCGGTCTTTGGCACTTATGGTATCGCCTATTCGGGTGCGCCGAGCTTATATGTAAAAGATAATAAGATGGTGAACTCCCTCTATGACCCTAATATGAAGGATGCACTCGGATTCATTCAAAAAATGGTGGCATCGGGTGAGGTTGATCCTGAGCTCATGGCGAATACTGGAACACAGCATCAGCAAAAGGCGATTAAAGGACAGGCTGGTATTGTGTACCTAGACTGGCCGAATGTCACCAAGGATCAGTTCGTTGAACAGATCAAAGCTGTAAATCCGAATGCGAACTGGATACAGGTAGAAGCAATGAAAGGTGTTGGCGGTCAATTCGTCAGCGGAAATGACATTGGTGCAAGCGCAGGCATGTATGCGATTCCGAAATCGCTTGAGAAGAATCCGGAAAAGCTGCAAAAAGTGCTGGATCTCTTGAACTACGTATCTGGTAAAGATGGCTCTCCGCTTGTCCAATATGGTGTGAAAGGCAAGCACTATAATCTGGATGGAACAAAAGTTGTGCCGACAGACCTGATGGGGAAAGAAGGCGGCTACTTCTGGCTCTACCAATTTACAGGTCGTCCGGAAATGGAGTATTTGACAGTGAAGTTTGCACCACAGTCCAAATTCATTGAATTTGCCAGCAAGCAGCCGCGGATCGAAGTCTTGAACGGTTTCGTGGACTTCCCGAACGGTTACAACGCAGCGGATGCGAATCGTTATATTGAAGAAGAATTATCGAAGTTCATTTATGGCAAGCGTCCGCTTAGCGAGTATGACAGCTTCATCAAAACGCTGGAAAGCTCAATGAATTATAAAGCGTATTTAGACGCTGCAGAGAAACGCATCAAAGAGCTTGGTTATATTAAATAAGATTTGGATCGTAAGCGAAGGCGGCTGTCCCACAAGTCATGATATGACGGGGGCAGTCCTTTTTTGCATTGCCTGTTAGTGGGTTGACAAAAAAGCGTGCCGCACTTATTATTTAAACGGACGTTTTAAATGATCGTTTAATGATGGGGAGTGGTAACATGAGACAGTCGATAGCTATGTTTTTGAAGCCTGCGACAACGAAGGTAGGGATTATTACAGCGATTACGTTTCAATTGCTGTTTAGTATTATATGGATGACCGGCTATTCCGGAGTTTCGGATAATACGAAGAATTTGAAGATCGCAATCGTTAATGAGGATCAAGCAATGGGTGGCAAAATTGTTCAAAGCTTGCAGAGTAATCTGCCCTTTAAAACAGAAGTCATCTCTTCTAATGAGGAAGCACAGAGCAAGCTAAATAATCGTGAAGTACAGATGGTCATGCATATTTCACCGGATTTTTCAAAAAAATTACAAACACCAGGACAGACAGTCCCAATCAGCTATACAGTCAATGAGTCTAACCCGTCTATGACGAAGTCGATCATGCAGGCTGTGGCCGCGAACATTACGTCAACAGTGAATAAAGAGGCTGTAGCGGCAGGTGCATCAGCTGTTCTAACACAGATGAATCCACAACTTGCTGCGGAGCAAGCGACTCAGATTGCACAAGGTCTGGCGAGTAAAGTAAGTTCCGATATACAAAGCACGAATAAAGTAAAGGATATGCCGAATCAAATGTTACCGATGATGCTCGTTCTTGCCTCAATCGTGGGTACGATGATTATGGGAATGAACTTCAGCGTAACTAGCAATCTACTTGGTGCATCTCTGACTAAAACGCAAAAAATGGCCGCACGTATCAGTATAACTGTGATTGCTGCGGTTGTTGTTGGTCTCATTAGTGCAACTATGGTTGTTGCATTAGGTGGATCAGTAGACAAAGGATTTGCAGAGCTGTGGGGCTTTGAGTCATTATTCTTATTAACGTTTGCATTGGTTGCACAAATGTTTTTGACATTGTTTGGGAACGCAGGTATGCTATTTAACATTGCTATGTTATCCTTGCAGTTGGTGTCATCCGGTGCGATTGTACCGAGAGAACTTTTGTCACATTTCTATCATTCTATCAGTAATTTCTTCCCGGCAACGTATGCGGTGAACGGGTTGATGAATATCTTATTCGGTGGACCTGGGATAGGCCACGAAGTTGGTTTCTTATTTGTGATTGCCGCAGTAGCATTTGCGATTGATATGCTCGTTGTGGTCGCTAAAAAAGCCAAGCCAGCTCTATCCACAAGTCAAGTTCAATCAAATGCGTAACTATTGATTAGGAGGCCGCTAGGCATGGGTCATCAAGAGTCAGATATGAAAATGAAAATTGTGTTAGCAGCTAAGAAATTATTTGCAAAACATGGTTATGATGCAACTAGCGTACGTCAAATATGTGAGGAGGCCGGGGCCAATGTGGCTCTGGTTTCCTATTATTTTGGCGGAAAAGAGAGCGTTTTCCATGAGGTGTTTAAACAATTTTTTCCCTCGAATGAACTGAGAGATTTCTATGGTATTGATGATCCGTACCTCGGTATCCAAATGGTCATTAGGGAAGTTCTAAAGATTCGAACAGAGGATCCGGAGCTAATTAGCATCATTCAAATGGAGATCATCACGATTACCCCGCGTGTAGATAAAATGAGAGAGATTTTTTTCCCACTGTGGCAAAAGGTTCGTGATTTATTGGACAAGGGCAGACAAGACGGGGTCTATGAGTTTGAATCTCTCGATAGTACGCTCATGTTTGTGTTGGGAGCCATGTTTTTTTACAAGCAACGCGAGTTTTTTGAACCAATTTTTACGGAAGAACGGCCGGATATGGAGACATTGATTGGGCAAACAACGGCGTTCATTATGCGTGCGCTCGGATATAACAAATAGAGGGGAATTGGGGATATGGGCAAAACAACGATCGTCTGCTTAGGAGAGCTGTTGATTGATTTTGTGCCGGAGGAGAATGGCCAAGCTTTGGCCGACGTCGGCAAGTTTGGTCGTGCGGCGGGTGGAGCGCCGGCCAATGTAGCTGCGGCAGTCGCCAAACTAGGCGGCGACGCTAGGTTTATTGGCAAAATCGGCCGAGATCCCTTCGGCGATTATTTAGTACGCACGCTCCAGGACGTGGGCGTGCAGACAGCTGTGCTGCAGACCGATGAGGCGAAGACCGGTCTGGCTTTTGTGTCGCTGCGCGCGGACGGTGAGCGCGACTTCTTGTTTTTCCGCGACCCCGCGGCGGACATGCTGCTGCGCGCAGACGAAGTAGAGTCGCAGTGGTTGGAAGAGGCCGCGGTCTATCACTTTGGCTCGGTATCACTGATCGCCGAGCCTTGCCGTACCGCAACGCTCGACGCTGCGCGGCGAGCGAGAGACCTTGGTGCATTGGTGTCGTACGACCCCAATGTTCGGTTAGCCCTGTGGCCGAGCGCGGATGCGGCTCGGGCTGAAATCCTTGCGCAGCTTCCGCTTGCGGATGTGGTCAAGGTCAGCGAGGAGGAGATTGAATTCCTCCTCGGCGTGGACGCGACCACGGGTGCGCAGCAGCTGCTGCAGCGCGGGCCCAAGGTGATCGTTATCACCTTGGGGGCGCAAGGCTGCCGCGTAGTTACCGCGCGGCAGGATGTCGTGATTGCCGGCGTGCCTGTGGCAGCTGTCGATACGACTGGCGCCGGCGACAGCTTTGTCGGCGGCATGCTCTTTCAGCTGGCGCGGATAGGCGTTACGCCAGCTACGGTTGTGGATGCGCTGGCTGAAGCCGGAGCTGCTGAACGTATCTTTGCCTTCGCGAATCGCGTCGGCGCAATTACTACGACGCGCAGGGGAGCAATTCCTGCGCTGCCAACACTCGCAGAAGTTAATGAGGGGATCCAGCTGTAGCTGGGTCTCTTTTTTTGCTGAATTCTGAGGTATCTACAGCATGAAGATGTAACTAGTTGAGTCGGACATCCCGCTTGAACCGAAATTCTGAGGTATCTACAATTTGAAGATGTAGCCGGTTTAGTGAACATCTCGCTTGACCCGAAATTCTGAGGTATCTACAACTTGAAGATGCACCCGTTTTGGTGAACATCCCGCTTGAACCGAAATTCTGAGATATCTACAATTACCTGAGTCAAAGGGATAGT
Source organism: Paenibacillus sp. J31R109 (assembly GCF_059692055.1). Classification (NCBI taxonomy): domain Bacteria; kingdom Bacillati; phylum Bacillota; class Bacilli; order Caryophanales; family Paenibacillaceae; genus Paenibacillus; species Paenibacillus sp. J31R109. The sequence continues at coordinate 106,576 of NZ_JCAUAR010000016.1, forward strand.
GTACATAGATAGAAGTGTGAATAAATCATTACCTCATTACAAAATGGTCCATTAAAGATTGTCTGGCTGTTGTGAAGAAGGATACTCCTGAGTCAAAGGGATAGTGTACATAGATAGAAGTGCGAATAAATCATTACCTCACTACAAAATGGTCCATTAAAGATTGTCTGGCTGTCGTGAAGCTAGATTACTCCTGAGCCAAAGGGATAGTGTACATAAGTAGAAATCCTGGTGTAAGGGAGTGCTCATCTAGTAATAAGCGGATACTTTCGTAATCGGAATGACGTTATAACAGGGCGCTTTCATTTGTATAGTCTATTAATTTGTAAATAGATGTTGAAAATTGGAAGTTTATGTGATACTTTTATTGTATTGTTTCGAACTTAAGTGAATAGAGTTGGATTTGCGAAGAACGCAAATTTCGGGAGATGAATTTTCCGAGGTTTGCGTTTTTTGTTGTTTTTAAAGGATTACATAGAAAGGAGGTGATTAATTGAACCACAGGAGAAGCCTGCTTATTAGTGTAGTTGCTGCACTGCTAGCCGGGGCGCTCGTATACGGTGTGTATGTGTTACAAGTGAACCAGGTAGAACTGCAGCAGACGGTACAGGTTGTGGTTCCGAAGGATTTTATTCGCGCGGGCCAGTTTATTCGTGATGATATGCTTGAGTTCAAGTCGATTCAGAAAGGAGGTTACTCCTCGGAGATGATGACGAAGTTTACTGATGTTGTCGGGAAGGAAGCTATGATTCCTCTAGGGACACGGGAACCTATTTTAAAGTGGAAGGTGAATCGTTATCATCTTTTACCGAATGAGCAACAGGCTACTTTTCAAATTCCTAGAGAGTATCTGCTTTCGGTTTCGAATGGCATACGGGCGGGAGATCGGGTTCGCATGTATGTATCGGGGACGGATGGGAGCTCACGCAGGCTGTTCAATGAGAAAGAAGTGACTGTTGCTTCAGTGAAGTCATCTGCCAATGTGGAGGTAGACAATCCCAAGAATTCAAATTTGCTATCCAAAGTTGAGGGGGATGAGGAGAAGATGTATATCTCCAGACTGGAAGCTAATGGGGCGATCGATCAGATCAATTTGAATTTGACGGAAAGCGAATGGCTTCAGATTGACCAATTATGTTCAGCGAAAAAGGCGAAGCTTGTGATTGCTTTTAGCTCCACGTCGATTCTGGAATCAGGTAGTTGAGGGGATAGAGGAAGTGCGTGTGCAGCAGTAATATGGCAAAAAAAGAGAGGTGAAAGCCAATGCAGATCGCTTTAGTTTCGACGGATCAACGGTTAGTCGATGAGCTTACGAATGTGGTGTATGAGAAACCGTTTGGGTGGCAAATATTTTCGGATGCGAATAATTTAGGAACTAAATTAAAGGAGCATGCTTACTCGCATGTCATTCTATCAGATCGGGAGCTAGTGTACGGGGAGCTTGAGGAGTTGCTTGAAGGCTTGCTAGGGCAGGATGAAGTGATGAAGATCATCGTGTTACTTTCGAATTATCATGATGGCTCGATCAATGAGAAGTATGTGAAAATGTGCAAACTCATGAAGCTGGATTATATTCTTCCAGGCCGCAGTACAGCTGCGATTGCAGATGAAATTAGAGCATGGGTGGATGGAGCAAGCGAGGGGGGCTCGAAGAAGATACCTACTGGTAAGTTAATTACGTTCGTTGGCTCTACACCGAATATTGGAACGACGTTGGCGTCCTTCGGTGTGGCTGCCATGTTAGCGATGGAGACATCTAAAAAGGTTGGTTATCTGTGTTTGAATCTCAAAAGTTCTAAACTTCATCGCTATCTCGGACGCGAAGAACACTACTTTACGTTAGATGGGTTGAGAGCGGAACTTAAGGCACATAGCTTAACCCCCGAGAGGCTGCTCCACGTCTGTGATAAGCCGAAGGAGGCGCATGGTTTGCATATCCTTTATGGGAATATGCTGCGTGAGCAGGCGGAGTTTTTTACGCCATCGGAAATTATCCATTTGCTGCGGGTGGCGCGTGGCGCTTTCGATATCTGTATTATTGAAGTCAGCGCGTATTGGGATAATGCGGCGACGGTCAGCGGTCTGCTCGAAGCTGACAGCAAAATTGTCGTCACGACCGGGGATATTGCCCATTTTCAGGAGGATTTCTCGAGGTGGATTCGTCAGGTTGGGGCAGTGTTTGGCTTGCAGCCGCATGCATTCGAGTTGATGGCCGTGCAAACGGATCGCAATGCGAAGCAAAGCGAATTTACAATTAAGGATATTCGCAAAGAAACGCAGCTGCACTTAATTGGACATGTCAGTAAACATGGGGATGCCCTCGCGCGTTGTAACCAAGGTAAGCTTATGGAGATGTTGACCCCCACGCATCCTATGCATCAAGAAGTGAGGGTGGTAGCGCGGAAATTTGCTGATTTCTATAAGTTGCCTTTGAAGGTGAATATTCGGCATGATACTTGGTTTCAGAAGCTTATCACAGGCAAACGCGTGGTTAGCTAAATCCATTTGAGGAGGATAGAGGAGTGAGTGGGAAAAGGTTTTCGATGATTACGTACATGCATGAACGTAGGACGGAAGAAGCTGTGGTAGGTTTTAATCACGATCTGAAACAACAGGCTGCTGGCATTAGGCATCCCGATGGGGAAGTCGGTGAATGGAACAATAGTGTGCGTGTAACCGTGAACAGTCAAGATTATGTAGGCACCGGTGAGGAAGCTATTTTTCAGCAATGGGTACAGGATATTCGGAGTGAGCTTGTTGCCTTAAAGGGCAGATCTGAAATTGAGAAACAGTTGTACAATGAGACGCTGAATCGCGCTATTCTGGGTTATGAAGAAGACCGTGGCAAGCTGCTGGCTATCATTCATGATCTTGTATCGAAAAGAAGACTTTCGGATATTCCACCTCGAACCAGCGGATATACGACATTACCTGAAGCGATTTTTGCCGAAATTATTGGCTTAAATGTCCTTGAGCTTGTCCTCAAACAGAAGGAAGGATTAGAAGAGATACAGGTTGTGGGGAAGCGGATTTTTGAAGTGCGTGGAGGAGTAGCTAGACCATCTGCGTATGAGCTTCCATCCGTCCGAGAACTAGAACGGATTCAACAAAATTTGGTGTTATTCAACCATGATACTCTTAATCCTAGGAAACGTTGGGCTGAGGTGGTTTTGCAAGATGGCTCGCGTGTGACGATGACGGGCTTCGGATTTACAGCTGAACCCACTTTGACAATACGCTTTTACACAGTTAAAAGATTTGATTTAACCTCCCTTACCTCGCCAGATCTGGCCACAATGGATGCCCGCATGGAGATATTACTTCGATGTTTTATCCACACATACTTCAATATGGTCGTTATTGGACCGACAAACTCAGGAAAAACGAATCTACTCAAGGCAATTATTGCCGAAATGAATGATAATGAGCGAATAATCACGATTGAATCCCGATTCGAATTGCACTTAAAGCGAGATTTCCCCCATAAAAATATCGTCGAATATGAAATAGACGAGGAAGATCCGAGACATTCAGGCCTACAGGCTTTTAAACTTGCCTTAAGGCAGTCTCCTAAACGCATATGTCATGCAGAGATAAGGGACGAAGATGCTAATTTGTATGTTCGTGCTTGTACACGTGGTCATGAGGGCAGTTTGACGACGGTTCATGTGAGTGAGCTGGAGGATGTGCCAGATGCCATTACAGATATGTGCATGTTGGATGGCAGAGGGATGGATTCCAAGCGCTTGACGAAGCGGATTACTGAATTTGTGACACATATCGGCATTGAAATGCAGGTTGTTCAAGGGAAAAGAAAGATTGTGCGAATCGTCGAATATCGGTATGAAAATGAAGGCGTTTTCGTCACGAATCTAGCACTTTATGACAACTCGACAGACAAATGGACATTTCCCGGGAAATTGTCGCTTCATGCTTCGCGTAGAATAAGAAAAATGGATGAAGCTTGGTTCACGCTGTTGATGGAGCACGGATTTACTGAAAATGAAGGGAAAGAGGGCGGTTTAGAGCAGTGATTTTCGCCAAATATGTCTTTCTCTTGTTGTTATTTGTGCTCGTTTATGTGGGTTTTAGGGCGCTGCTACAACTGTTTATCCGACAACGCAAGGCGAGGTTTAGGCTTTACTATGTAAGAAACGCCACTTTTAGCGCGAGATTAACCGCTTATTTGGAGACAAGAGGCTGGATATCTAAGCATATTAAAGAGTTGTTAGAAGCCGTCGAATCGAAAATTAGCATGCAGGTGATGTTGACAATCAGTCTAGTGGGGTTGTTATTCGGCTTGTTGGCTGGCGGGCTGTTTTTCCAATCCATAAAAGGTGCGCTTATGATGACGATGATTGGCGCTTCGATGCCTTATTTGCTGCTTCGAGTGAAGCTGGTGAGTGTCCGTTTACGAACACGGCTAGAGTTTCTTCCTGCTGTCGAAGTCTTTTATCAGTCTTACTTAATTGACCCTAATCAAAATATAAAAATTGCGCTGAAGTATTGTATAGAGGAAAATCGGATTTTATATCCCATTAAGCCTGTTTTCGAGCAATTATATCGTCATTTGATGACGCAAAGGGATACAGAGGAAAGCTTGCGCATCTTCTCCTTGTCGTTGGGTCACATCTGGGCAGATTATTTTACCGGGATTATGCGAGTGGCATTGAAAGAAGGAAGCTTTGTGGGGGATAGCCTGAAAGAGCTTATTACAGATATGCGTAAAGCACAGCGTTTTGATCAAATTGAAAGAAATCGATTATTGGAAATTCGTATTGCTAATTTTACTCCAATCGGGTTTATGGTCTTATTTATGTGGATTAATTTCAAAGTAAATGGGGATAACGCTTATTTATATTATGTGATCGACCCTGCTGGTCGGAATATGATTTTGGATGCGTTGTTGTTGATATTTGTATCTTTTTTGATGGGAATCTACTTGTCTATGCGAAGAATGTAAGGAGGTGAATCCTTTGGTTATGGTCAATAACCAGCTGCTTGTGCTGCAGTATGCTACACGTTTTGTATTATTTATGCTTGTCATGCTGATGATCTATCATGTCCTCAAGCTCATACCTGTTCGCAAAAGGAGATGGCGATCCTTACAGGTAAAAAACACGCTGAAAGAGATTAAAATTCCCTCGCAATTGTATACCTTACTGGGGATGAGTACGAAAGTTGTAGAGACGAAGCGACAGTTGCTGTTAGGATGCGGAATTTGGATGAATGCGAACCTATATGAGGGTGCGAGAAGGTTGCTTTTAGTATTAGCGATGCTTATCGGAGTTATAGGATATGCGGCTTTCAGGCATCCTTGGCTCGCTTTGCAAATACAGCCTGCGTATGTCCTTGTTAGCGTGGTGGTACTGTCGATTTTTCTAATGTGGGATCAAAAAGTACTTACGGTACTAAAAGAAAAGCGGTCCCAGCGCATCGTGCGGGATATTTATGCGATCAGTCGACAGCTCTTATACTATAATGATTCGAAATTGAATTTGCATGACAAATTGTCTTTATGTGTCGGTCAAACGACGTCGATTCGAGCTCATGTCGAGCTGCTGCTGAATGAGTGGTATCAGGGAGCTGAGGAGGCAATTGTTCATTTTAAAAAGAGACTGGGGACCGATGAAGCTCATAGCTTTGGTGAGACACTGAATGCGCTAAGGTTGAATGAGCACGGGGACTATTATGAACTGTTAAAACAACGTATTCAGGACTATAAAGAGAAAATGGAATTAATACGCGAGAGCAAGAAAGAAACGGTATCCTATGTGCTTTTCGTACTTGCAGGATTGCCGATATTGAATACATTTCGGGTATTTATGTACCCGTGGATCGTTGAAGGGCAACGATTATTTGATGCTATTAACTAATTACACTAGGAGCGCGAAAATATGAGAAATATTTTGGTAACGGTAATGATGCTGATCGTGGTTGCTTATTTGTTTACTACGATTATTAATGACGGATCCACGGGAATGAGACGGAATATAAGCACGCATGGGACGACAGCGAATACAAACATTTCCTCGCTTCAACCGTAGCAACGTGGGTAATGGATGAGGTCAATTCTTGTTACGGTGATGTTGGTAATGGTCGTTATCGGTATTTATATCGATGTTGTTGGAGGAAGTACGGGAACGCGCAGGCAAGTGAGTGATAGTGGAGCTAGAATAAATGTGTCAATTGAGCGGATTAATCCATGAAGCAGATTTTGGTGTTTATTCTTTTTGCTGCGATGCTCTGTTGGTTTATGTTTTCACCGGTGTACAAGCATGTCATCATAGTTCGACAAGCTGTGTTGCAAAAGGAAGTCGATTATATGCTCGAGGTCGGAGCGAATGGCAGCCATGGGTATATCAATGCAGCGATGATTGCCGAGTCCAGGGATCGTATGGCGGAAAGAGGATTCGTACCTGGAGAAATTACTTATGAGGTGGGAACCAACTCTGGCGTTAGTGGAATGGATGCGAACACACCTGTTTGGAGAGGAACAGGTCTGAAGCTAACGATTACGTATCCGTATCAGCGGCTTTTTGTAATTGATCAACTTATCGGTATACCGGTACCTGCTACATCAGATCGCATGGGGGCAACCGGTATGAAGATGAGTGAATATGTACCTTGAGAGTTGAGGGAACGGTGTGTATAAGCTGCTTTTAATGATGCTAATGAGCGTGGTGTTTATGTCTTTGTATGCCTTACAAACGGATGAAGAACTAGCGATGCATACCGTTTTTCAGGGAAAGCATGGGTTGAATCATGCGGTACATGCGGCAGCACAGCAAAGTGATGTGGTAAAGCTGGCACAAGGAATTCATGCCATTGATGAGGTGAAAGCTAGAGAGGCTGCGATGGCGTATTTGCAGGGGAATTTACGCTTAGATGCAGATAATGAGCCCTTGCCGGATACCTTTTTGCAAAGTACAGTGGTTGTTGACTTCTTTAAGGTGGTTAATGAGGGGGAAATATTTCCCTACACGTACCGAGATGATGCAAGGGACTACACGGTTACGTTGAAACGCCCTGGTGTTATTATGTTTATTCGGCTGGCGTTTCCGCGAACGTATGCGGTGGTGCAGCCGATTACTTGGACAATTAAGTCTTCAGCGGAGATGGTGTATTGAGGGGAAACGAGTTGCCATAGAGTGTCCATAGCGCGATAGCGGTTATTTCCATGTATAATGTGAAAGTGGGGTGTTAATCTACGGCGTATAGGAGTTGATTTCTATGACAATTTTTCAGCAAAGGCAGCAGTGGCTGCAAGATGAGATGCGCAAACGAGGGTGGTCAGGCTTCCTGGTCACGCACCATGTCGATATATATTATTACTGTGGCTCGATGCAGACGGGGTATTTGTTCATTCCAACTGAGGGAGAGGCGATTTACCTCGTTCGTCGCAGTTTGGTACGTGCGCAGGAGGAAGCAGCAGCGGATGTTGAAGCTCTTGGCTCTTGGAAAACGCTCGGCGAGCGGCTTCGCGCGCGAGCTGAGGGCGTGGACGCAGCGGCTGGTGGGACGCTGCGTGTGGCGACGGAGCTGGACGTGTTACCCGTCCAGCTGTACATGCGTTTGCAGACCGCGCTGCCCGGCGCGGTCTGGGAGGACGGCTCGCTGCTCGTACGAGAGCAGCGCATGATCAAATCGCCGGACGAAGTCGCGGCGATTCGGGCGGCAGCGCGCGTCGTGGACGGCGCGCTGGAGGCGGTCATCCCCCACATTCGTGAGGGGATGGCGGAATTTGAGCTGATGGCGCTCATTGAGCATCAGCTCAGGCTGCGCGGGCACCAAGGGCTGATGCGCATGCGCGCGTACAATTCCGAGTTGATAACCGGAATGGTCGCGGCAGGCGCGTCGGCAGCGGTGCCGACGTATTTTGACGGGCCGGCCGGGGGCACGGGGCTTCACCCGTCCAGCCCGCAAAGCTCGGGCCGCGCGCTGATTCAGCGCGGCGAACCGATCCTCGTCGATATTGGTTGCACCATCGACGGGTATTTGATCGATCAGACGCGTACGCTGGTGATCGGTGATCTAGACCCTGAGCTGCAGCGAGCCTATGACGTGGCGGAGGAGGTCCTCCGCGCCACGGAAGCTAGGCTGCAGCCAGGTATGATCGCCGAGCATCTCTATCTGCTCGCGCTGGATCAAGTGCAGGAAGCTGGGCTTAGCGCCCACTTCATGGGGTACGGCGCTGACCAAGTGAAATTCCTTGGTCACGGCATCGGGCTCGAGATCGACGAGTTACCCGTTCTCGCCAAGGGTTTTAAATATCCGCTGGCACCGGGTATGGTTATCGCGATCGAGCCCAAGTTCACTTTCCCCGGGCGCGGGGTCGTGGGTATTGAAGATACGTATCTAATCACCGAAGGTGGATACGAGAAATTGACCGTATCCCGGGATGGGATACGGTGTATTTAAGCTGACAGATGAGCAATATTCGCTCCATTTCTGAGCTAACGGTATAGTGTCCATAGAGATCTGTGTGAATCCAATTCATGCAGGTCTCTTTTTTTAGCCTTGAACATGATAAACCCGCGCCACGCCTGAAACATCAGCCATTCGTGCGATATTTGCACATGCTGCGAAATATGAATCATGGGCGGATTTGTGCGAATAGTGCATCATGGCAAACTGCATCGGTTCTTTCCAAGAGCGAAAACCATTCTCTATAATGAAATCACGGAAGCGGTTACCAAATACCAAAAGCATTGGAGAAATCGATTCGTACAACTAGTCATTTGGGAGGGATTCCTATCCAGCAGTCCAAGGTTCAGCAGGAGGTCGGCGTTTCACGAATGAAGACCTATCCTTTCTTACGTAATATGAAACGAAGCAAATACTTGTATATGATTTTCTTCTTGCCCTTTTGTTACTATGTCCTGTTTCATTATTGGCCGATATACGGAATTATCATTGCCTTCAAAGATTACAACATTGTCAAAGGCATCACCGCCAGTCCTTGGGTGGGCTTCGATCACTTCAAAAAGTTCCTAATTGACCCTTACTTCTGGAAGCTAGTGCGCAATACATTGCTAATTAATGTATATGAACTATTTTGGGCGTTCCCGGCTCCGATCATTTTGGCACTGCTATTGAACGAATTAAAGAGCCAACGATTAAAGAAATTCGCGCAAAGCGTCAGCTACCTGCCTCATTTTATATCTACGGTTGTGGTGTGCGGGATGATCGTCAACTTCCTCACTACAGACGGCCTAGTTAACCAGATCATTGCGTGGTTTGGCGGTACACCGATTCACTTCCTGATGAAGCCGGAATGGTTCCGCACCATTTTTATCTCCTCAGGTGTATGGCAAAGCATCGGTTGGGGCTCGATTATTTACTTAGCAGCCTTAACTTCCGTAGACGAGGAATTGTATGATGCCGCCAACATCGATGGTGCCAACCGTTGGAAGCAGTTGCTGAACGTTACTTTGCCTGGTATTGCACCCACGATATCCATCATGTTGATTTTGAATGTCGGCAGGCTAATGGCTATCGGTTACGAGAAAATCATCCTGTTGTACAACGGATCAACATATGAAACGGCAGATGTCATCTCCACCTATGTCTACCGAAGAGGTTTGCTAGGCAGCGATTTCAGCTATGCTACCGCTGTTGAACTGTTTCAAGCGGTCGTAGGGTTAATATTGCTTGTATCGGCTAATCGGATTTCCAAAAAAATCAGCCAAACCGGCTTGTGGTAGACGAAAGGTGAGGTAGATATGAACAAACATGCATCGATTGGCTCGAAAATTTTTGACAACTTCAACATCTTATTTCTTGTATTGCTGGTGTTTGCCACTTTGTATCCGATCTACTATATCCTTATCGTGTCAATCAGTGACGGTAATTTGGTAACAAGAGGCATGATCAAATGGATACCGATGGATATCACGTTCGATGCGTATAAGGTTGTATTAAAAAATCCAGAAATATGGCGGACTTACGGCAACACGTTGCTTTATACCACCGTAGGCACCACGATTAATGTCATCATGACAGCGCTTTGTGCGTATCCACTCTCTAGAAAAGATTTTTACGGTCGAGGCATGTTCATTTTTATGGTCGCGGTAACGATGTTTATTAGCGGAGGGCTAATTCCGACGTATCTGGTGGTACAGAAGCTAGGGCTCGTGGATACGATGTGGGCACTTGTGCTTCCTCCAGCTATCTCTACATTTAATATGATCATTATGAAAACGTATTTCGAGGGTATTCCGATGGCCTTGCAGGAGTCAGCATATTTGGATGGAGCTAATGAAATCCAGGTATTATTCAAAATCATTATGCCATTATCGCTGCCAGTTATGGCAACGATGGTGTTGTTTTACTCGGTTCATCATTGGAACAGTTTTTTTCCGGCGTTGATCTACTTGAATGACAGCGATAAGTTTCCCGTTCAAGTGCTGCTTCGTAATATCGTTATTGCAGGGGAATTTTCCGATCAGACGGCAGATATAGGCAGCGCTTCGTCGAACTTCCGGGTCGTTGCTGCCAACTATAAGTTTGCGGTCATTATTATAACCATACTGCCCATTCTGGTCGTCTACCCGTACTTGCAAAAGTATTTTGTGAAAGGCGCGATGATCGGTGCATTGAAGGGGTGATTTTGAAGTAAGGGAAAGGGGGGATGCCTGATCGTCGATGACAATATAAGCTGATCTGCAGATACGATATGATGGCATAAGAGGTATGAGTACCATTATCTATACGAAAAGGGAGGGTTTTTGCATGAAAAAAACATGGGTAAAAGGGTTATCCTTATCGCTTTGTACGGTAATGGTTGCATCGGGTTTAGTTGCTTGCACGAGCGAGAAGGAAGCTGCGCCGTCCACTAACTCCACAACTACGAACAAACCAGCAGCAACTACAGGGGCAGTCAAAATCTCTGAGAAAGAGCGGGAAGTGAAAGTCACATTCCCAGAGCATCCCAACCAGCCGGTCAAAAACTTCGCGCTAGTTCAACAGGAAATATTTAATCAGACCAATATTAAATTAAAGTTCGAAAACGTGCCAAACAGCAATTATAACGATAAAAAGAAAACGCTTCTGGCGACGAATAATCTGCCGGATATCATTGAGATCAATATGTCGGATGTCAACAACTTTGCTTCAACGGGCGTATTCGTCCCACTGCTGCAATATATGAATAAGGGATTGATGCCGAATTTTAAAAAGTTCTGGGATCAGAACCCAGACATGGCGAAGATGACGGCTAACGGTGAACTGTATGGGTTCCCGGCAGTGGGTCGTAATGAGCTGAAGAACGGTTTCGGTCCCGTCATTCGTACGGATTTGCTGAAAAAGCATAATCTGGCGACACCGAAAACATTCGATGAACTGTTGACTGTGCTTGGGGAGCTGAAGAAGATTTATCCAGACGCCACACCATTCTCTGTGCGCAAAGGAAGCGGACCTATCCACCAGCTGTTTAAAACGATGGCCTATCCACTGGGGTCAGGCGTGGGCACAGGCACTGGTATTTACTTTGATAAAGATGTTAACGGTGGACAGTATGTGTATGGCCCATCTACACCACAATTTAAAGAGGTACTTGCTTTTTTCAATAAAGCGTTTACATCGGGCGTGTTAGATAAGGATTACGCGGTGGCGACTCAGCAGCAGTGGACCGAAAAGCTGACCAGCGGTAAATCGTTCTTCTTCTTTGACAACAGTGGTTTCGCGTTGGATTATACAAAGCAGCTGCAAAAGGCAGTTCCAGACGGCAATTTCCAGATCATTCCAATCCCAGCTAATGCAAGCGGCAAAGCTAGAGCGGAATATTATGCGACGACTTTGACGGACAAAATGTATGCGATCAGCTCCAAAGCGAAAGATCCGGAAACGCTTATTAAACTGATCGATTGGATGTACACGGAGAAAGCGTCCAACCTGATGAGCTATGGTGTTGAAGGTGTTCATCATACATTGGATGAGAAAGGTCAGCCGAAGCTGAAATCCGATTATGTCATGAAATTTAAGGAAGGGCAGCCAACAGCTTTCTATGCGATGTACTCGGATCTTGGCTCTGGTAAATTGAGCTTCACACCATGGTTCGCCAATATGGATCCGCAGGTGCAGGTTGAGAAGCTGACAGGCAGCTGGAGCGCAGAACATGAGACATACTGGAAAACGGTTTCTGAAGATAAAGCCTACCACGATCCTTACATCGATCCCCCGCTTACTATCGAAGAAACAGCTCGTGTGAAGGAAATTTTGGCACCGCTTAATACGATGCTGGAGCAGGAATACGATAAGTTTATTATGGGCGTTAAGAAAATTGATGAATACGACGCGATTATGAAAAAGGCCCGTGATACGGGTGGTTCAGAGTTGGAAAAAATTTATAACGGCGCATTAGCCAGATTGTCTCAGAAAAAATAAGCGCAAGTTAGGATACCGATGCGTTAGCCCGTTTCGCCGCACTGATCGACCAGATGGTGCGGTGAACGGCATCTTATCCAATAACGGAGGTAGTATAAGCATGCAGATTCAACCGATTGCCAAAGGCGTTTGGCCTACAATGGTAACTCCTTTCACCGATTCGAATCAAGTGGATTACAAGGCTTTGGAGCAAATGATCGAGTGGTATATTGGACATGGGGTTGCTGGACTTTTTGCTGTTTGTCAGTCGAGTGAAATGTTCTTTTTAACACTCGAGGAGCGAAGGGACATTGCCCATTTTGTAGTGGAAAAAGTAAGAGGTCGCGTTCAGGTAATTGCTTCGGGGCATATATCAGATTCGATTGAGGATCAAATCTTAGAGCTGCAAACAATAGCTGCTACCGGCGTACAGGCGGTTGTGTTGGTCAGCAACAGGCTGGCGCAGCAGAATGAATCTGAAGATGTGTGGAAGCGCAATGCGGAAATTTTGATGAATGCTGTACCAGCTATTCCTTTTGGTATTTATGAATGTCCCTATCCTTATAAACGGCTGATTTCGCCGGAATTGTTGGCATGGTGCGAGTCTACCGGCCGGTTTACCTTTTTGAAAGATACGTGCTGTCATACCGATCATATAGGGCAAAAGCTGGATGCGGTGGTAGGCGGCGCTTTGCAAATATATAATGCCAATACAGCAACTTTACTGGAAACCCTGCACTTAGGAATTCACGGCTATAGCGGCATTATGGGCAATTTTCATCCGGATCTGTATGTTTGGCTAACGCGCCATTACGCAGAACAGCAGGAGAAAGCGGAGAAGCTGCAGCATTTTCTGGGTATGTCCTCTGTCATCGAAAGTCAGTTGTATCCAGTCAATGCGAAATATTACTTAAGTCTCGAAGGACTGCCAGTCGGACTGCATACAAGGTCCAAAGACCATCGTCAATTGACCTATTCAAACCGTCGTGAGGTTGAGCAACTGTTTGCGCTAACCCGCCAATATAGAGAGCAATACCACGTGTAGAGGAGAGAGAATGGATGAAATTGATACAGCAAATGAAACAATTTGTCTTCGAGGAAGATCGTCCTTTTGCCAGCTGCCACGCGTCAACGGTTATTGAATTTCCTAACGGGGATCTGTTGGTGGCCTATTTTGCTGGAAGCAGGGAAGGTAAACCTGACGTCGCGATTTGGTGCTCCAAGAGAACGAATAACGTTTGGTCGGAGCCGTACAAGGTTGCAGATGAAGAAGAACTCGTGCATTGGAATCCCGTGTTGTTCCGCAAAGATAACGGTCAGATCGTGCTCCACTATAAGGTTGGGTCTCCGATCCCAGAATGGTATACGCGCGTAGCCCTGTCTGATGATGACGGTGCGACATGGAGCCAGCCGGTCGAGCTGGTCCCGGGAGACATTGGCGGTAGAGGGCCAGTTAAAAACAAACTAATCGTACTACAGGATGGCACATGGTTAGCTCCTGCATCCATCGAAGGCGATGTGTGGGATTGCTTCGCTGATATTTCCCACGATGAAGGCTTAACATGGTCCAGAAGCGAGCTAGTGCCGGTCAATCATGGGAATGAGGAGCAATCGGGAGATTGGCAGCTAGTACGGGGCAAAGGGCTCATTCAGCCGACACTGTGGGAGTCGAAGCCAGGTCATGTGCATATGCTCATGCGGAGCACGGCAGGATTCATATACCGCAGCGATTCGTCCGATTCGGGGAGAACGTGGTCATCAGCCTACCGAACTTACCTGCCCAACAACAACAGCGGATTTGACTTAGCTCAAATGGATGACGGAACGCTGGTACTTGCTTACAATCCAGTCGGTCTGTATAAAGGACCGCGCATGCCTCTGCTGTTGAGTATCTCCAAAGACAACGGAGAGTACTGGGAGGAATTGCTGGTTTTGGAGGCGGAATATCGCTCGTTTACGATTCCTATTGAGCCAGGAGAATACTCGTATCCAGCCGTCATCGCCAGTGGAAATCGGATCTATGTGACCTACACGTGGAAGCGGGAACGCATTGTATGCTGGAGTCTGGAAGTCGAAACAGGTTAAGAGGAGGCCCATTATGACATGGTTATTGCAATTGAAAAAGCAATTTGAGCTGCCCGCTGCAGCGTACCGGTCCGTTCCATTTTGGGCATGGAATGACGATTTGCAAAAAGAAGAGCTAGAGCGTCAGATTGCAGATATGAACGAGCAAGGAATCGGCGGATTTTTCATGCATTCGAGGGACGGTTTGGAGACGCCTTATCTAAGTGAGGCGTGGATGGATGCCGTCAAAGTATCGGTTGCCAAAGCCGAAGAACTCGGCATGCAGGCATGGCTGTACGATGAAGACCGCTGGCCATCAGGCTCTGCTGGCGGCAAAGTACAGGCCCAAGGTGACGAATACCGTTCTAAAGGTTTGACGATACAAGTTGTACGAGGGAACGACATATTTGAAGACGACGGCCGAGTAGCTGCCGTATTTAAAGCGGTCATCGAGGGGAATGAGGTACACAGCTGCGAGAGGATTTCATTAAAAACAATGAAAGCCTCGGCTGCATCAGCTGCGGCCCTTTCTCCTTTGTCCTCTGGTGAGGAAGTGCTTCTCGTCTTCCGTATCGAGGTGTCCGCCCCGAGTGAATGGTTTAACGATGAAGCTCCACCAGACAGCATGAATGCGGATACGGTTCGCCAGTTCATCAACGCTACGTACGAAGTCTACAAAGCGGAAGTTGGCGACCAATTTGGACGTACCATCACTGGTATTTTCACGGATGAACCGGGAATCCATGACCGTAATTGCAGATTTACAGAAGGTCGAGGTTGGTTACCTTGGACGTACTCGTTGCCCGTTTATTTTTCGGAGAAACGTGGTTATGATATCCTGGATGTACTTCCTTATCTTTATTTTAATGGTAAAATGTCCTCGATGGCCCGCCATGATTTCTGGCGTACCGTATCGGAGAAATTTTGCGAGTCCTATACGAAACAATTAGGGGACTGGTGCGAGGAGAATGGTCTCGCTTTTACTGGGCACTATTTGTGGGAAAGTGCCTTGGGCGTAGCGACAAGAGTGGGTGGAGCTGTGATGCCTCATTATCGTTACCAGCATGTGCCTGGCATTGATATGCTTTGCGAACAGACAGACGAATATATGACGGTCAAACAATGTACCAGTGTGGCGAATCAATACGGCAAGAAATTCGTTATTTCAGAAACGTATGGGTGTACCGGCTGGGAATTTACATTTGAAGGGCAAAAATGGATGGGCGATTGGCAGTATGTGCTTGGCGTGAACGTTAGATCGCAGCATCTAGCGTTGTATTCCATGAAGGGCTGCCGCAAAAGGGATTATCCACCTGTTTTCAATTACCAGACTTCCTGGTGGAAATATAACCGGATTATTGAGGATTATTTTGCACGAATCGGTGCTGTTATGACGGAAGGTACGCCTGTCAGGGATATTCTTATCCTGCACCCTTCTTCAACCGCTTGGTCGATGCTTGGTACAGATCCGTATGGGGCCGTAAGACGCGGCTTGGATCGGGATATTCCGAGTATTGACCGTTACGGAGATGAGTTTAATGATTTGTTACGCACGATGATTGGTGCGCATTATGATTTCGATCTTGGGGATGAGACGATCATGGCCGACGTCGGCCGGGTTCAAGATCAGAGGCTGTTCGTCCATTTGGCAGGATATACAACGGTAGTCATCCCTCCGGTCCGCACCATGCTTCGCAGCACACTCGACCTGCTCTTGGCTTTTCTTGAAGCCGGAGGCCGGGTAATTGCGAGTTTGCCAGCGGCAACAATGGTCGAGGGCAGAGTGTCGGAGGAACCGGCAAGGTTATACGCTCATCCGGGCGTAATGGTTGTCGATACGGCCAGTCGGATAATCGCAACTCTTGAACAACTGCAGCCAAGGGCTGTTAGCATTCAGAACCGCGATGCGGCAGAAGTGCCTGAATTGCTGTATCTGTTGAAAGAAACTGGTGGCGGACATACCTTATTTATCGTAAACAATGACAGACAGCAATCGTTTGATGTCTGTA
Organism: Paenibacillus sp. J31R109; assembly: GCF_059692055.1. Classification (NCBI taxonomy): domain Bacteria; kingdom Bacillati; phylum Bacillota; class Bacilli; order Caryophanales; family Paenibacillaceae; genus Paenibacillus; species Paenibacillus sp. J31R109. The sequence goes on from NZ_JCAUAR010000016.1 coordinate 123,015, forward strand.
TACAAGTCAAAGCTGAAGGTCGAGTTGAAGAATGGAACGCGTTGACTGGCAGTATTGAAGGGATTCCTTCTTGGAATGAGAACGGTGAGTTGCGCTTTGATGCTCGATTTGGGCCGACGGATTCCAAACTGTATGTCATCATTTCGGAGCAGCTCGATAGCGTAGTGAACGCTTCTTCTAGCGTCAACCTTCCAGCGAGTCTGTCTGACAATGATTTGTATGCGACTTTGGGGCCTGCTTTTCAATTCAGAAGAACGATGCCCAATGTGCTGACATTGGACTTGTGCACCTACCGTATAGGGGATGAGGACTGGTCCGAAGTGAAGGAAGTTTGGGTGGCTCAACGCGAAATCCGTGATATGCTTGGAATGCGTCAAGTGTATTATAATGGAATTACCCAACGCTACAAGTGGATTCGTGAAGCTCATCCGCAGGATGGCACACCAGTTAGCTTGAAGCTAACTTTTCAAGTCATAGATGTACCAGCTTCAGCTACGTATCTTGTGATTGAGGGTGCACGTCAGTTCGGGATTAGATTAAACGGACAATCGGTATCATCTGGAGCCGATGGTTGGTTTGTAGACCGTTCTATGGACCGAGTGCTGCTAACTGGGATTCGCCAAGGGATTAATGAATTGGAGTTGTCATGTGCTTATCATCAGGCGATGGAATTGGAAGATTGCTACATCATGGGTGATTTCGGAGTGAGCACAGAGAGGTGTCTAACAGCCGAGCCTGACACACTCCACACAGGAGACTGGTGTCAACAGGGCTACTACCACTATAACGGCAGCATCATTTATGATGTGAATTATTATCATGAGCATGAAGTGGAGAGCAAAGCCATACTGCTGCTTGGAGATTGCTCAGCGGTGACGACGGAAATTCGGGTCAACGGCGTAACTGCAGGACATGTACCATGGAAGGCTGCGGACGGTATCGATCTGACGCCATACTTGAACGAAGGCGCCAATCAGCTAGAAATTGAAGTGATGGGCAGCCCACGCAATATGTTTGGCCCGTTTCATGACGCACGTGGACGGACAGCAACGACGGACTGGAGTTCTTTCCGAACCGTGGGTAAGGAATTCACACCTGAATATAACGTGCAGCCGTACGGTTTAATGGAACCAATACAAATAATTAGGTTGAATGAGACTTAACTTATTGTCGTAACATCGGAGCGGGGAAGAGGGCGGGATAGCTGTGAAAATACCATGGGCAAAGCAATTTAGCGGCATGCAAAATAAGCACAACAGACTGTTCCTAACTATTTTGGGCTATTTCCTGTCTCTTTTAATCCCGATTATCATTATCGGTGTTTCTGAATATGGGTATTCCGTCAGTCTCATGAAAAAGGAGTTTAATCAGCGTATTTCAACGAACCTGAATTCTTCGGCTAATACGGTGGATTCCTATATCAAAACGGCACAGGAAACCAGCGTTAGCTTCCTGTACGATGATACGGTTCAGACATTGTTCATGCCCAAAAATACGCAAAGCTTAGAGGTCAAATCCGAGCTGTGGCGTTTACCGCGTATTTTGCAGCGCAACGAGAACATCGTCAGCCATTTTGCTGATTCAATGTTCGTCTATATCGATAACCAGGACGTCTATGTCAGCGGTGGTGTCAATTATTTTGAATCTTTTTTTAACAACATGTACAAGTATGAAAAATATGACGCCACCTATTGGATGAACAAGATGAGCTCAAAGAAAAGTGTAGAGCTGCTTCCGGTTTCGCAAGTCATTCAGGAAAAAGTGCACGTCAAACATGTAATCCCCATCGTGATGAGCAACCGAATCCGTAACCATAATGCGGTTATGGTCATCAATATCGCTGTGGAGACCATCGAAAAGACATTGAAGGGGGGAGCCGTATTCGGTTCAACTAGCTTTGTCGTTTTTGATGGTAACCAGGAACTTATGTATGATGCCAAAGGGTACTTGAACGATACGTCAGCAGCCCAGAAATTAAAAGCCTCCTTTGATGAAAATAGCCTTTCCAAGGAGTTGGACATCGGTGGTAAACGTTATCTAGTGGCATATGTGAAATCTGATATGTACGGATGGAATTACTACTCATTCACACCTCTTGCTGAATTCAATCATTATACCGTCGGTATTTTGCAAATGACACTGCTGCTGTGTGTGGTGCTCATGGTAATGGGCATCGTATTCTCGTTCGTGTTCAGCCTTCGCATCTATAATCCGATTCGTAATATCCGGGACATTATTGCCCAGAAAAGCGTGTCAGTGAACGGAGAGCATGAGGTCAGTGCCGCTGCCGACGAGTTCGAGCTCATTCAGCAGGGAATCCATCGGATGTCCGATAGCCACCAGCTGGTTAAAGTGAAATATGATAAGCAGACTCACGAGTATGTGGAGTATTCGCTGTTATTTTTGTTAAAAGGCCACACGATCAATCAGGAAGAAATTTTACGTGAGACGTTGAGGGCGGGCTTCGGATTCACCCGTTCCGGATATATATGCTGCACCGTGTTTTTCGATTTCAAAGCTGCCTTCTATGAGGATATCCAGGATACAGAACGCATTTTTATTATTAATGGCATTAAAAAGATTGTATGGAATCTGCTGGGCAGTCAAGTACCTTGTTACGTTTTGGATCACCGTCAAAATATGTTTGTATGCTTAATCAATATGAATGGTCCGCAGGAGACGGAGCTGTTGCATCCCGCTTTCCAACGCATGCTTGCTATTTTTGAGTACGATATTCGCATGTATTATGATATTACGATCGGTATCGGTACATTTTATGAGAATGTGAATGATATTGGAGCTTCCTATAACGAGGCGATGACGGCGGTTAGCAAGCGGAATAAAGATCAGCGTTTTCAAATTGTCGATTCCAATCAAATGTCGATTGAGAACAGCTATCGGTATTCGCTTCACGATGAGCAAAGAATTGTAAATTACTTAAAGCTCGGTGATGTGCAGGCTGTGATGGATGTCGTAGCGAGTATCGTAGAAAGCAATGAACAGCGAAGTATTTCCTATGAGCATACCCTTCAGTTATATAAGGAAATGTATGTGACAGGCGTTCGTTTTTTAGCAGAAAAAGGACAACAAGTCGCGCAGCTGAGTATGGAGAGAGAGCTTCCTTTTAACGGCAGTGCCTACGAAGAGTCGTTTTTTGGCACAAAAGAACTGGAGTCAACGATTTGTGAATTTTTCAAGCGAATAATCGAAATGACGAAAGCCCAAAAAGGTGCTTCGAAATCGGGCAACCTCGTATCACTAATCGAACAGTATATCCACGATCACTATGCACAAGATCTCGGGCTCGAGCAAATTGCCGAAGAGATGGGCGTTTCCGTCAAGTATGTATCTAGGGTGTTTAAAGATAAAAAAGATGAATATTTAACGGACTATATCAATCAGGTACGCATTGAAAAAGCAAAGGAAATGCTGGTACAAACGGATCTGCGCGTTACCGAAATTGCCGTGATCGTCGGGATCCACAGTCGTACTACATTTCTTAGAGTCTTCAAGAAAGTGGAAGGCATTTCACCAAATGAATACCGCACCCTACACAAAAAAGAGCTGCATTGATGCAGCTCTTTTTTGGTAATTATTTGGACAGTTAAATGCGTTCAATGACCTTATCAATTAATCCATACGCCCGTGCATCTTCCGCATCTAAGAAGTAATCACGGTCGGAATCCAACTCGATCTTTTCGATCGGTTGTTTGGTCGTTTGTGAGAGGATGCCGTTGAGAACGCGACGCGTTTTGAGAATGTGCTGCGCCCGAATGTGGATATCACTTGCTTGCCCTTGAGCGCCTCCCCAAGGTTGATGAATCATGACTTCTGCATTGGGAAGCGCAAAACGTTTGCCAGGAGCACCGGCTGTTAGAAGAATAGCACCCATGGATGCGGCCATCCCGACACAAATGGTGGAGACATCAGGCTTGATGAAGTTCATCGTATCATAAATCGCAAGTCCCGCTGAGGTAGATCCACCAGGTGAGTTGATGTAGAGGGAGATATCTTTCTCAGGGTCTTCCGCGGAAAGGAACAATAGTTGGGCAATAATCGCGTTCGCAACTTGATCATTTACTTCTGTACCAAGAAATACGATGCGGTCCTTGAGCAAACGGGAATAAATATCATACGAGCGCTCGCCGCGCGCGGTTTGTTCGACAACCATAGGAATAAAGCTCATTGCAATCATCCTTTCATATATGGAAATTAGGTTCTTTTTGTTTAATGGACTACATGGTTTAGCTGATTAAGCAGCTTGGCAACGAATCGTGTTGGCTTGCACAGCATGCTTTTGGCCAAAGCCCGAGGAAATAATGATTAGACGAACAGGTTCTTCATTCAAAAGAGTGGGCAATTCGCGCACGGTCACTGTGGCTTCGGTGTCTATGGTAGTGGCATTCAATCGGCGGTAAGTATCCATGTCGATCACATTACTGCTTGAGGAATCCGGTTTAAGTTCAGTTGGTTGTGGCTGTTCCCAAGTGATAACAGGGGTTTGTTTGGAATTTAAAGCTGGGCGGGACTCGGTTTCTTGATTATCTTGATTTTCTTGACCCATGCAAATACCTCCTCATGCTTTCGGTTTGGGGTATACGGCAAGCAAAACTTGATAAGTTTCCTGTTCCTTGCTTGAATAGCGTGCCACCAGCTGCCCAACCATTGCGGTGTATTCTTCAATGAATGACTGCCGCTCCTGCTCGGTGCATAAATGGACTTGAAACTGTAAGGTCGCACTCGGAATGACATCCCCGACATCGGACTCTTCCATAAGCAGCATCGCATCTCGCCGAATTCGCTCGGAGGTCGTTATGAGATGTGCGAGTGAGCTTTGATCCTTCAGCTTTTGCAGAGTTTCAGGCTTCATGCTGAGAGACTCGGCGAGCACGAAGGTTTTGGCGATGGATCGGTACAGCACCTCGACTAAATTACGAACCTGGCGTGTGCCTACGCGTTGTACCAAGCCGGCTTTTTCCAACGCTTTGAGATGATAATTAATACGCTGAGCGGTCTCGCCTAATGTGCGCGCGACTTCCGTTGCGGATCCAGGTTCAAGTAGCTGAGCGATGATTTCACCACGAAGCGGATTAAGCAGCACCGTTGCCTGTTCGGGCGAATGGATGCAATAGCTGTCTTGGATATCTTTTTCTTGTGGCATGGAGAGGATAGCCTCCGTGTACAAAGTATTTGTTACGTAAAAATATTTTATTACGTTGGGAGAGGAAAGTCAATGGGCGTGGAGTAGTACTACTATAGTTATTGCGAGACCCTTATTGGCCTCGAACGGCTGCGAAACGGCTAGGTGTCAAGTTGACTGCACCTAGACAGTATCAATATAGGTGGTAATATTCAGACATGAAGAAAGCCTGCGAAATTTCGCAGGCTTCTTCTATTCTATCTGGTCAAGGATTAGAATGCGTACCGCCACAGATTGTCTGCATTCTTGAAGTAAAGATTGCCGAATTCATCCTGGGCGATGCCGCTTGCGCTTACCGGGGTTGAGATTGTGGACACGGCGTCTGTTGCACTGTCGATAACGAAGAGGTTGCCGCCAATCGAGCCGTACAAATCGCCCCATTTGCCGATCAGCATATGCCCGTCGAAGAACACGAAGCTTTGCTGGCCGACGGTGTAATTGATCGAGAACTTCTGTCCTTTATTGGTAACGGTGTTCGTAGACGGATCATACTTCATTAGGTAACCTTCCGCCCAGAACATAATTTTGTTGTTGGAATCAAGTGACACAGAGGTGATCGCTTGAATCTCACTGGAGCCTACACCCGGCAGCGTATAAGTGTTGACGGCGCCGGTCGCTACGTTGTAACGGAAGAACTTCGCCTGCGACGTCGTCGGCGTGCTGCCGTTGCCACCCCAGATCGAGGTGCCGCCGTACACATAGCCGTTGTAGTAGGCAAGTGCGATGACCGCTTGATCGTTGACTATGTTGCGGATCGTGTTGACGGCGCCGGTTGCAATGTCATAGACCGTCAAGGCTCCTCCCAGGTGGCCGTACCCAGGGACGGTCCCGACGAACAGCTTGCCGTCACCGGCCGCCAAGCCGAACGGTCGATCCTGTTCGTCGCCGCTGAGCTCGAACAACTGGTTCTTCACTCCTGTAACCGGATCATAATCATAAATACGAGCCCCCGGATACACGCCTTGGTACAACTTATCGTTGTATGTGATCATGTTCTCGGCTTGCCCGAAGCCGAACTTCGTTTCGTCCAGATCGCCACGGATCGGTGAGTATACTCCGAGACCACCGGTCAGGTAGCCGGCTGTATAAATTTTGCCGTCGGGTCCTTCCGTCATGCTGCGAATCGATGTGGACGTATCCGGGAAGTCAAGCACGGTGGTCGAAGTGGCGCCGGTTTGAATGTTGTACTTGAACAGCTTCATCTCCCCGCTGACATACCCCAGTGTTACAACCGTGTAACCCGGCCAGTTCGTTTGGTCCGTTAATTGGACGACGCCTATATCGGCTGCTACATTCGTTCCAAGGTTGAAGCCGAGGGAAGCGGTTGTCTTAGCTACGATGTCATACTCATGCAGAATGCTGTCAGCGGTATAGTACACCTTGTTGTTCACGGCATTGGAGACGCCTAGCGAGTGAACGGCCGAGATTTCTTTGTCCAGTGTCACGGTAGGAGCGGCGCCAGTGTTATGGACGACGTTCAGGACGATCATCTTGTTGCTCTCTTTCAGCTGAGCGAACACCTTGCCGCCCGTATAATCCAACGAGTACACCCAAGTTTCCCCACTATAGGCGCTAGGCAGGATGTTGTATCGATTCCCGGTATCATTATCGAAATACATCAGTCGACCGTCGGTGCCGGTACCGAGATAGGTGCGGTTGTTCGCTATGTCATAAGCCATGCTGCGCACGTACGTTTCCCCAGCGGCAACCGGATTGGAAGCTTGAATTTCGAAAAAACCATTGGTGCTATCCCACTTGAAAAACTTCGCATTCGGAGCTGTTCCCCCGAAGACCTTGCCACCTGCGCCGGCGGCTAGTGCATAAATGTGGTTCTGGCCTGATAAGGCAACACCCAGATCTACTACGTTCGCGGCTCCTGGCGTATATTGATACAAGCGGCCAGTGTTGGGGGTACCCATGTAGATTTTGTTGTCGGTCGCTCGTATCGCCGCCCAAGCTACGCCGGAGCCATTCAAGGGCTTCGAGGTGACGACCGTGTTATTGTTGTAATCGACAATCGTCATTTTGGCCGGCACACCGGTTGGATTGGATGTCGAACCGTCAGCGACCGCATAGATGACTCCGTTGCCGGATCCATCAACCCCGAAGACAGCCGAGTGAAGCTGAGCTTCGCCATACACTTGCTCGCCGAGATCAGTAAAGGCGGAGGTCAAGTAAATATCGTCCCAATATGCCGTACCCGTATTCGCGGCGCTTGAGGATACAAGTGCTGTCGCATATGCGGCGTTGGATGGAGAAGTTGTTTTTGCTTTCAAATACGTCCATTCATTAGTCGGCGAGTTTTTGGACGCAACGGTGCTTGAAATATAATTCTGGCTACTGTCGTAGAATCGGATGGATAAGTCCGCAGTGCCGCTCTGAATATATGCCCATCCATAGACCATGTAGATCGTGTTGGAAGAAATGGCGATTTTGGCGCTTTCGAGTCCGTACTGCGTGGTGGTGACGTTGTCGGTAATTTTGGCGCTGGATGTGCCGGAATGCTTTTGCGTAGTGCTGGAACTTTGCCCACTTGTCCCACCCCATGTGGACCAACCGGTGAGACCGTTCTCAAAACCGAAATTGCTAATTAACTTGTCTGCAGCACCTGCTGACTGAACCCCCCACAAACCAGCAAGCATAGCTAATAGGGTCCAGATGCCTAGCAATTTCTTAATCATATTAATAATCGCCTCCTTCATGGAATTAATCTAATTATGAACCGAAGAAAGTACGACTAGAATGGACATTGCATGTCAGAATATGGACAGATCATGCTATGGTAGACATATGGACAATTTGTTCAAATTTATTCGCTCAGGGAGGGAATTCATGTTATACGAGGCTCCGAATTACGATACGATCCACATTCCTAACGTGGATTCGGCATTTAAGATCTATCAGTCACATTGGAGGAAGACACTTGTTCCTTGGTGGACCTATCCTCTTAACTACCCCATATTCGAACTCAATGTTCTCTTAGAGGGTGTTCAAGATGTTCAAGTTGGAGACCAAACTTTTGAGATGCTAGAGGGTGATCTGCTAATCATTAAGCCCGGCATGAGGCGTCAAATCATTGGTACCCGTGAGAAGCCGATTACATACTTCACTTTGCATTTCGACGTGGAGGATTATATGCTTCGCACGATCCTCATTCAGCATCGTAGCGGTCTGCATAGACGAGATTCCGCACTAGAGAGGGAGATTCGCGTACCATTCGAGCAGCTGATCCATATGCTGCAGCACAATCGCGGTCAAGATATGCGACATCCGGCTATCCGCTTGAAGTTGATTTCCCAGCTATTCTCCTTGTTCGCGATTCTAGGTAGTTTCAATGAAACACCTGCTGAGCATGGAATGGATCCTTCTGGAAACATAATTGCTTATAGGATGGCCGAACAGATCGAGCTCGCGGTCAAGGGCGGCAGCATTGGCGCTCGTACTGGACAGATTGCCAAACGGACAATAACCCTAATGGCAGATGAACTAGGTTATAGTCCATCCTATTGCTATCGGGTATTTCGTAGAATATTCGGCATGTCACCGCAAGCTTATATGTCCAATATGATTCTTCATCAATCTAGACTTGAGCTTAACAACACCGAACAATCCCTCGATCAAATCGCAGCGAAGCTTGGCTTTCAGGACGGTCTGCATTTCAGCAAACAATTCAAACGATGGACAGGATGCTCCCCTACTGCTTACCGACGTAAACCTATAGAGTTCCAATTTGAATAGAAATGAATGGATAAGATCAGGATTAATTCCAACCCTTGATGCATAGTCCAAAGTTACTCGTTCTCAGAACTACATTTGACAATTGTTACGATATTGCCTTTCGTTGTGTTCAAATTTTCGGACAATTTGATATTTTATTAGTTTATTTGGACGGTTTATGGCACCAAAGCGTTTTCTGCGTTTGTAAAAGTACTTCAAAACTTATTTGTCACCCAACACTACTAAACTATTTAAACGGGCAGGATAGTTGTATAAAAGGGTTCAAAAACCATTTAGATAATATTCGACTAAATGGTTTTTTTGTTTGATTTTTTAGTACGACTGTACTAAAATATGAACATGGATAAAAAAAATAAACCAACTGACCAAAAAGAGTTGTCATTCATCGAAAAAGCCCGTAGAGCTCAAATCGTGAAATGTGCGATTGAAACAATTGCAGAAGTAGGTTACACTCAAGCCTCTTTAGGACAAATTGCAAAACGCGCAAAAATTAGTAAGGGGGTTATCTCTTATCACTTTGCAAATAAAGAGGAATTATTGGAGCAAATCACTATTGAATACTATATAGCTTGGCAATCATACATTGCTCCACGAATAGAAGCTCAAAAATCTCCTAAAGAGATGCTTCGAGTGTATATTGAATCCAATCTTGCGTTTGTAGCTGAAAATCGGCAGCATGTTTTTGCTGTTATAGAATTGGTTTCTAAAACGATAACTGCTGATGGTAAACTTCAGTTTGCAGCAGAACACGATGAAGCCATTTTACTTCCAATTGAAAAGATTCTCATCCAAGGAATGCAAGAAGGGATTTTTCGGGAATTTACCAAACCATCGGCAAGGGTAATGGCGTTAACAATTAGAAATGCCATTGACGGATTCACCATGGAATTAATGAGAAAGCCTCATTTAGATGTGCAAGAATATACGAGAGAACTGCTTACAATCTTCGATATTTCGACTAAAAAGTGATGTGACATTTAGGAGGAGGATATCGATGCTGGAAATGTTTTACTATGACGTCGTATGTCAATGTTGTAAAAAAACATTCAGAGCATACGAAGGTTCGCTAAAATATAAGCAAGCAAAGGAAAGAAAGGTTAAGTATTTTTGTTGCGAAGAATGCGCTGGTAAAATACGCATTGAAGCCATATTGAGTTTTATGAACAGGCTAAATCGTAATTTTTAATTCTCTGCAATTATTTTTACGATTTGGGCTTCCTGAACAATTGGACCGATGAATATTGCAATCGGGTTTCGTCTAAATAAATGAGAGTAAAAAAACAATATTAAAGTGAGGTGCTTCATTGTAGAAACAAGCGATCCAAAAACGAGAGTAACTTTTCAGACCGTCATTCAATGCACAGGTAGAAAAAGTATGCAGGTTTTGGGCTGAACCGGACCACATCACTTGTTGAAATTTTTGATGCGGAAAGCACCCATTCCCTTGACATGCAGCAGGCGGGCTGGCAAGCGATCATGGACAATTTCAAACGATATACAGAAAAATTTTAATAAAAAATCCAATCTTAGAGGTGATAGAAATGGCATTTACATCCACACATATTTTTGTGAACCTTCATGTAAATAATGTTAAAAAATCAATGGCGTTTTTCACGCAGCTCGGCTTTGAATTCAATATGCAATTCACAGACGAGGAGAAAGCGGCTTGCCTTGTGATTGGCGACAATATGTTTGCCATGCTGCTTACGGAAGAATATTTTAAGTCTTTTACGAAAAAAGAAATCGCCGACACCGAAAAGTATGCACAATTGACACTTGCATTGTCAGCAGAAAGCCCGGAGAAAGTTGATGAAATCGTCAACAAAGCGGTTTCCTTGGGTGGGAAATTATATACCGATCCAGCAGATCACGGTTTCATGTATCAATGGGGCTTCCAGGATCCAGATGGACATATTTGGGAGTTGGCCTATATGAACATGAGTGCTTTTGAAGAGCAGGAACAAGCGTAATAAAAGGCAGTGTATTACTGAGAAAAACGGGTTCTTCCTTAAAGGAAGAACCTGTTTTGGCGTTATGCTGATATTGAAATCGCTGCTTTTTTTCTGCGTGATAATGCGAGAACCAGATAGATGCCATAAAGTAGATAGATCACATTTAGTATCGATACGACAAGTACTACATGCTCATCCAGCGCAGGGTCGGTCATTTTAGCTAAAGCATCAAAAAGGAAATGAAAAAGGATCAATGGTAGGATATTCCCTGTCAGCTCGATTAATAGGGCAAGAATGAGCCCGAGTAAGAAAGCATTCACAACTTGCATGATTACTGCTAGTAGACCGTTCCCGCTAAACGCGTTTGCCATATGCAGGATGCCGAAGAAAATAGAAGAAAACATAATATAAAACAGTGAACTTTTGCCGCTCAGCTTTTCTTTGATCATGCCACGGAAGATTGATTCTTCGGTATAGCCGACCACAAGCGTGAATATGAGGATTAGCAACAATTCATCTACGCCAAGACTCGAGTTGAGTCCACCCATCAGAGGTTGCACGACAGCGATCGCAAGTAAAGGAAAATAGTAGAGTGCATGCTGATGTTCGCGTAAAATGAACCGTTTAAAGCCAAAGACAGCCATGGTGGTGTCTTTCCTTCTCATAAGCAGCGTAATCGCAAGCGCCATGATTAGAAATGCGCAGCCTTGCGCAGCCATAATCCCTGTATCCCCTAACTCGGCAATCGTAGCAATGGCTGCAGCGATGGATACAAGTAAGGTTAATACAACACCAAGCAGCATTGAGTACAGAATCGGCCGCCCCTGTGAAGGTTTACCCATTTTTTTCGATTTTACTGACATCCTATGTACATCTCCATTCTTGGAATTTTATAACAGATCCAGTATACACATAAATGGAAAAAGTAGGTGATTAATTTTATGACCGACTTACGCTGCGCTATTTCCCTTTAGATACAGGGGCAATCTCATCTATCCGATTCGTCCAAATCCCTCGTGTATACCCTTTAGGCAGTCGCTTCAAATCCTCTGGCGTATCAAAGGATTTCGTGGAAAATGCCTCGAAGATACCAATTGAACTAACTGGGAAAGTTAGTTGAATGAGATGGTAGTCAATTATTTGTTAGAAGTACTTCAAAACCTATTTGTCACCCAATACTTGACTTGTAGGTGAGTCCTATAAGTTTTTGTATTTAGGATTTATTGTAGAAGGTGTGCTGACAACATCTAACATCAGGACAATGAAATTTATCGGGGTGACATATGATTTACGTTATGCACAGGCGGTGTTCAAAGCAATGCGAATTTTTGATGATATATTTCCGATAGGCTTTTACCTTAGAATAAGCTTGCCTGTATTCGAATGGATTAATGCAACAAGTAGAAAGGGGGCTGCGAGCACGCATGCCAGAAATCAGGCTAACGCATTCGTACGATTGACTAAGGAGGAGAGCATCGCATATGGCTTTGACTCAGAGATTGAAGAAGTGGAGTTGGTTTGTTTATTTGCTGATTTTATCGCTTGTTTTTAGTGGTATGACATTTGGGTCCCTGTCGGCTCGCGCATCCGCTGCTTCATTTGTGGGGACGGATACGACTACGAAAGGGAATTGGGTGGGCACGTACGGGAGTGAAGGCTATGTATTGCCGTATTACGCGACAACTGCAATGAACAATAGGGATACGCCGCCTGCTGCTGATGTTGCGCAGTTGCCTTCTTATGTTAGCGCTTACAGTAAAACAGGGTCCAACTATTGGGTCTCTGGCAATCAGGCGGATCCACGAGGTCTGCAATCGCCGGACGGCAGTACGCGTAAAAGATTTCCCGTATATACGTACAGCACCATGTCCTTTTCGTTTACATTATCGGACAGCACAACGCATCAATTCTCCGTGTACACGACTGACTTCGGATCGACGGAGACGATCCAGATGGGGTTCGAGTTGCGCGACGCTGGCGGAGCAGTGCTTGATTCACGGACGATATCGACCATTAACGGCGGCAAATACGTGACTTATCGCGTGCAGGGCAGCTTTAAGCTGGTCGTTACGCTGCAAGCCGGTTCGCAGGCGCCTGTGCAGGGCTTTTTCTTCGATGCGCCGGCCGTACCGGATACGTCGGCGCCGGTATGGCCATCAGGTAGCTCATTGACCTCGTCGCAGGAGTCACCGTCTGACGTTCATCTAGCTTGGAATGCGGCAACGGACAATCGCAGTGTGACCCAGTACCGTATCTACCGCAATGGTACGCAGCTTGCAACTGTAGGGAGCAGCGTCTATACCTACGATGTGACAGGGCTTGTGCCGGAGACAGGGTACACGTTCCAGGTGCAGGCCAGCGACGCAGCCGGCAATTGGAGCGAGGACGGGCCAACCGTAACGGCCACGACCACGCCTGTTCCGACCTACTTTTTGGGGCAGGATACGATGACCAAGGGCAATTGGATCGGCACCTATGGTGGTGACGGATACATTCTGCCGTTTTTTACCGCCACGACTGCATCCGGCAAGGACGCGACGACACCGGCGCATATCGCGAGTCTCCCATCTTATGTGAGTGCTTATACACTCGGGGGCAGCAATGGCTATAATGTCGTGCAGAACCCATCTTCAGACGTGCGCGCGCTTTGGATGCCGGACGGCAGCATCCGTAAAATGATGACCGTTTATACGTACACTACGCTGACGCATTCGTTTACGTTGATGGACAACACCCCTCATCAGGTGAGCTTCTACACGACGGACTTCGGGTCGACGGAATTGAATGTCGAGAAGTTTGAACTGCTGGACGCAAGCGGCAATGTGCTGGATGCGCAGACGGTTGATACGATTAACGGCGGCAAATATGTCTCTTATCTGGTGAGAGGCAGCTTCAAGCTGCGGTTTACGAAGCTTGCCGGCACGCAAGCGAATGTAGAAGGCATCTTCTTCGATACGCCGATAGCGCCGACCGTGTCGGATCTGCAGGCCGTAATTGCCGGCACGCGTCAGGTAGCTTTGACGTGGACGGCTACGGGAAGCGACGATACCATCCTCCTGCGTAAAAAGCAGGGCGATGCCGATTTTACCCGAATCGGAAGCGTAAGTTCAGGCACGAGCACGTACGTCGATTCAAATCTAGAGCCGGGCGTCGTATATCAATATGGCATTCGCACCATTCGCCAATTCCGCTATTCGGACATTGCAGCACGCGCATCCGTTGCGATTCCAGTGTATGAAGCGACCAGTCTGAAATTTGAAGACACATCGCTGGTCGTCGATCATCCGAACGAAACCGTACAGCTTCGTGCCATTCTGAAGGACAGCGCCGGTGCTCCGCTCGTAGGCCAGTCCGTTTCGTTTGAGTTGGAAGGTGCTTATGTTGGCACTTATATTGACAAGAATATTGGCTCAGGCGTTACGGATGCAAACGGTGCGGCAACGATCTATTATACGCCGCTGTATGCCGGTTCTTATAAGATCAAGGCTGAGTTTGCTGTCGACGATGCCCAATTGTTGACGGGAAGCATGGATGCGATTCCGCTAATCGTCCAAGTAGAGGCTTGGGAGCAGCCTCCCGTCGTGCTGCGCATATCCGACGCGGTTGCTCCCGGCACGCTGTTTACCGTTTCCGGTTACGGCATGACTGCTTCCGAAGTCGAAGTTGCCATCGACGACTACGCGGAGCTCGGCGCCAACGCGCCGTCCGCCGGCGCTCGCTTGCTGGATGTCGTGCAGACGGATGACCAGGGCGCGTTTGTCGTATCGCGCTTGCCCGAAGACATGAGTCCCGGCGCATACGCCGTATGGATTCGCAACGCATATGGCTGGAGCGAGGCAGAGCCGCTGAACGATCCGCGACCACAGTTTATATCCGAGCGGGAGGCGTTTGAAGGGCAGCAGATCAAGCTTGTTGGCCGCAATTTTGATGCACGGGAATTCGGAGGTGCGGCTGCCGATTCGGCAATCAGGCTGAAGAGCGCTGCTGGTAGTGTGTATGAAATGCCGATTACCGAGCTGAATCCGTTTGCTGTCACCTTCACCGTCGATCAAGTTCCAACGCAAGCGTATTGGGTTGAGGTGCGCAATTACGCAGACGGCAATTGGGTGCGGCTGAATAACGGTCAACTGTTGACCGTAACGGAAGCAGGCGATGATCCGCTGGGGCTAGGCGTCGCCTGGGCCGCTAATTTCCACTGGAACGACGTGCATGATGTGACGGATTACGGCGCGACCGCCGACGGAACAACCGATGACACCGCTTCGGTGCAAAGCGCCGTTGATCAGGCGCATGAAGACGGAGGCGGCGTTGTATGGTTCCCGAATGGAACTTATCGGGTATCAACGATACGGCTCCCGGCTGGCGTCGTGCTCCTGGGCGAAAGCCAGACGGATACGGTGCTCGCCTATGCCGGTACCAGCACCGGCACGCTGATCGTTTCGTCCGGAGATGGCCAGACTGCCGGTCGTGCAGGTGTGGCGCGCATGACACTGGACGTATTCAATCCATCGGTCTATCCGGATTTCTTCATCTGGCTTGGCCATGCATGGGGAGCTACAGTGACGGACAATTCGCTTCGCACCGCAAGTGAACTGTTCGTTGCAGAAGTCGGCATCGATACACCGCTGGAGGCGATGACGGGTAAAGCGAGTGCCCTCGGCATCATTGCCGACGAGCATGTTGCTATTGTTCGCAATCATTTCAAAGGCAGGGCGGCGAGCATTGTGACGGGCTATGTCAACGCCTATGCTCAGGTGCTGGGCAATACGTTCGAATACGCAAGCGGAGCTACTCACATGCTAGCCCGTTATGTGATCGATGAGAACAATCATTTGATCGGGCACCCGATGGACGGTTTAGACATCCATGGCTTCAATGTCAAATCAGATTACTATGTGGCGGGTAACATTATGGAAGGAATCGGCACGCAGGAACGTGATAACAATGACGGCGAGATTGTATTGAATGAATCGCCAAGCGGCACGTTCAATTATGGCGAAGTATTGGGGGCTGCGGGTACGGAGCTGACCGTAGCGCCAGTCGCCCCGCTCAGTGTTGGAGCAACGGTGAGCGGCAACGTCTACAGCTATCCGCATCGTTACGGCCAATTGGCAGTCATCATCGTAGGGGGCCGAGGAATCGGGCAAGTGCGCGATGTGACGCAAGTGATCGGGAATACGATGACGGTGGCAACGCCTTGGGATGTTACGCCGGACCGGACGAGTAAGTTTTCGTTCATTGTTCCTAATGCCAGGGGGACAGTGTACCGGAATACCGGCATGGACAGCAGGGGTCCGATTTCTTTGTATGGCAACGCATTTGATAACGTTGTAGCTGACAATGTGCTCACCAATATGGGCGGAGCCGTTACCTATGGCTTCAACTCGCAGGCACAGCGTCGATTAAACAATACGTATTTTACGCGTTTCGATAACAATACGCTGATCGATACCCTTGCAGGAACGAGCTTTGGATTAGGGGTGCAAGCGGATAACACAGCCTATGCAGTGGAAGCTTTCGGCAGCGAATTCCGCAATAACCGACTGGTGGCCGATCAGAATGAGGATGCTTCCGGCTTCTTCATCCGAGCCGTGAAAGGCAGTACGTTCGATGTGCCAGTCGTTAGAAATACCATTATTGAGAATAACAAGTTTGTCAATTTGAAAACAGGGATTTCGCTGACGCAAGCGATTTACGGTCAGGTGCTGAGCGGCAACAGCTTCACGAATGTCTTGGCGCCACTTGTGGATGCAGGCTCTCTCAACACGGTTACAACTGCTAAGGCATACGCAGATGTGAGAGCTCCTTATTGGCCGGGAGGCAGCAGCGGATTGTCCACTGTTAACGTGACATCCACGGAATCGCAGTTGCACTGGCCTTCGGCTGTTGATACATCTGGTGCGGTTGTATCGTACCGCATCTATGCAGGCGGAGTCCTACTTGATACGGTAACCAATGTTACGGCCTATACGGTTAACGACTTGCTGCCGGCAACAGCATATACTTTCCGGGTAGTGGCTGTTGATGCGACAGGCAACTCAGTTCGTGATCCCTTGATGGGTTCCACGGTTACACTTCCTTGATTGGAAGACAACGCCAGACGTTCAATTCTTGTAGGAAGCTGTCTAAGCGGCACTCCAAAAAAATGACCATTGAAATGAAATCGGCATTGGCTTACGGTTGGATCCGAACATAAGACTGAAGGAGGAACAGATTTGTCGCGCAGTTTGGCTACAATTATTGGGCAAGTCTCGCAAGCGACGAGGCGAATGCCGATGGCGGAATGGAACTGGAGCGAAGGCGTAGCCCTGTACGGTTTGGTTTCGTTGTGGAAGGCAACGAAAGATGACGCGCTGCTGCAATATTTGAGAACGTGGATTGACGATCAATTGGTGCAAGGGCGTGTATTCGAAACCGTGAATGCGACGGCTCCGTGTTTCTCGCTAATCGAGCTGTATGTCGCTTCGGGCGAATCGAAGTATGCAGAGATTATCAAGTCGAGAACCGATTTCCTGATGCACAGGGCGAAGCGACTGGAGAATGGCGCATTTGAGCATACGCTCGTGGAAACGAACTTCGGCGGGCAGATGTGGGTAGATACGCTATTTATGGCCGGTTTGTTTCTGGTGAAGGCAGGGCTGCTATTCGAAGATCGAGCGGCGGTTGAGGAAGGACTTAACCAATATTTCCTGCATGTGCGTCATTTGCAGCAGGAGAACGGCTTGTATTATCACGGCTGGGATGAGGGCAAGAACGGGCCGATCGGCTGCTTGTGGGCAAGGGGTAACGCATGGGCGGCTATTGTGTCGGCGGAACTGCTCGTGCTGCTTCCGGATGCTGAGCCGGCACTGCAGGAGATTAAGGATGTTTTAACTCGGCAGTTGGCTGGCTTGTTGAAGTATCAAGACATGTCAGGTTTGTGGACGACGGTGATTGACGATCCGAACACGTATTTGGAAACGTCCGCCGCTGCCGGCATAGCGTATGCCATAAAGCGAGCGCTGCCCTTCGGTAACGTAAACGAAGCCCATACGGAGATGGCCGACCGCGCTGCGCGAGCTGCGCTTGCACACGTGGACTGGGAAGGCGTGTTCCGCGGTGTATCCGCCGGAACCGGGGTACAGAAACACGCCGGCGAGTACCACGTTATTGCACAGCATCGGGCGGAAGGTTACGGACAAGGACTTCTGCTGATGCTGCTGTCGGCGATGCTGACCGAAAGCGACGGCGCGTCAGAACAGGGGATTCGAGCATTCCATCGTGTAGATGATGCGCAAAGCCATGCGTAAATAGCACGCGATCAAAGAGCCCAAGAGCCTTGGGCTCTTTGCCATGCCTTTATTTGGCGCGGGAGAACGCTTCCGAAAATATGAAGATGCCGATGAAAACCGATCCCTGCTATAATTAAGCCGCACAGACCAACTATCCTGATGGAATGAAGAGCGGTGATAAGCCTATGAACCTTTTTCGTAAACTGATTAGACAACGACAAATTGCCTTGCTATTGCTTTTTTCCATCGTGCCGGTGATCGGTTTCGGAACGTTCAGCTATTACACCAGCCTGCGTCTGATCGAAGCGGAAGTGAAGCGAACGTCCGAGGTAGCGATCGCCCAGATGAAGGAGCAGGTCGACCAGTTGCTTCGGCAAATTGAAGAAGTGACGGGACAATTCTCCTTGCAAGCAGGGATGCTTCAATTCGTCAAAATCCAGGAAGCCCCAGCGCTTGGCACGCTGCAGGCAGTCAACGATATTAGACGCGATCTGGCCAATTTCTCATCTTCAATTCATGCGGTTGATTCGGTTTATCTCTATCACCGTAAGCAGAAGCTCGTGCTGACATCGAACGTGCTGTTCGACCTGGACAGCTTCCCCGATACATCCTGGCTGCCTATCCTACGGCAAACAGCGGTGGAACGCAAAACAAAGCTATGGATTACGCCACGTGCAATGAGCAGCGATGCAAGCAAAAATCTGGAAGCGCTTACGTACATCCTCCCATTGCCCTATTTCTACGAGGAGCCGGATGCGGCGCTTGTCGTCAACGTCAAGACCGGCGTCATCGCCGATATGATTCGCTCCTTTCCTTTTGACAGTCGTGGCGGCTTGCTCGTCTTGTCGCCCACGGGGCAGACCATTGTGCAGGCTGGCCAGCTCCGCCTGGAGAAGCCCGACACGATTGGCACCATGCTGACCGCTGGCACTTCTCCGGAAGACAGTCGGCCGGTCAAGCTGGATACGGAAGTCGGTGCCATGTACGTGACGACCGAACGCTCGGCGGCATACGGCTTCCTCTATGCCATGCTGATCCCTGCAGATGCGGCTTCCCACAATGCGCAATTGCTTAAAATATGGATTATTGCCGCAACGGCGGCGCTGTCGTTGTTGTCGCTGTTTGTTGCGTATTTCAATGTACGACGGTTTCAGAGCGGTTTGCGGCATATTTTCCTAACACTGCGCGGCAAGGGAGAAACGGGCGGTGACGACGATCGGGAGCCGTTCGATGCCGACTACGCGGAAGGTTTCGCCCGAATCGAGAACGGCATTGCCGCATTGATCAAGGAAATGGGGGACGTTCGCTCGCAATGGAGCAGCCAGCTGCCAGTGCTGCGCGACCATTTCCTGATGTCAGCGCTGCTTGGCAACAAAGCCGGCATGGACCCTTGGCTTCGTCAACAGCCAGCCGAGACGGAGCTCTTTCCGAATCCTGTGTTTTGCGTGCTTGTGGCCGAGATGGATGCGACCGGCGAGACCTCTCGTTTTCGCAGCGAAGAAGATACACGGCTTTTCTTGTTTGCCGTCGCGAATATTTCCCAGGAATTAATGCGGGACAAGTTTGCAACGGAAACGGTCATTTCCCGCCAGCATGTAGCCGTTATTCTGAACATGCCGCTGCTTGAAACCGATCGTGAAACGGTCAGGGCGGCGGAGTCGATTCGCTATGCGGTTTCGTCGTACTTGAAGCAGACGGTGACAATAGCTGTCGGCAGACCGATTAGCGATTTCCGCGAGCTGTCTGTCTCGTATCAAGATGCGGTGCATGCGCTTCAGGAAAATTGGCCGAAGGCGGGTAATGAAGTCGTTCGTGGGGGACAAGAGCTGGAGACGCCCGTCTCCGTGCCATATCCGGCCGAATGCGAAAGCGCGCTGCTTGCGGCAATTCGGGAAGGTGACCGCGTTCAGGCGGAACGGGAACTGAATGATTTTTTTGAAGGGCTCAGCGGCAGTCGTCTTCCCTTTGCGCTAATCAAAACGTATGCCATGCAACTGCTCGTTTCTGTCATTCGCTTGCTGCAAGAGTATGATCCCGACCTGACGCAGACGTTTCCAGGGCGGGGCCTGTACGCTGAATTTGCCCAAATGAACGCCACCCTTGCCATGAGCGACTGGTTCAGTGAAACCGTTATTGCACCGGGAATCGACTTTCTGTATGGGTTGAAGCGGCTGCGGATGGAAACCTTTATGGAACGGACGAAGAAATTGATCGAGGAACGATATGCACAGGACTTGTCGCTTCAGCTCGCCGCTGATCAGCTAGGTATTTCCCCCTCGTATTTGAGCGAGTTGATCAAGCAGCACTGGGGAGAAACGTTTATCGCGTACGTTACTCGTTATCGGATTGAAAAAGCGAAGAGCCTGCTGCTCAAAACGGAGCTAAACATCGCCGACATTGCCGCCGAGATTGGTTATGGCAATGCCACACATCTCATTCGTGTATTCAAAAAATCGGAAGGCATGACGCCCGGTGAATATCGCCAGCGGAGTCGTTCCTGATCGCACCGTATGCGCCGCAGCCCCCAACGCTGCGGCGTATTTCCATTTTATCGGCCACGAAAATGTGATGATTGCGTTGATATCGGAAGCAGCCGTAAGCTGATGACATCGGCAAATCGATGGCCGCATACGGCATTCTGCGGACCGACTGTCCGACAACCACATTGCGGCTTCTGTTGAGCGAACATGGCAAGACACGCTGGTCGTGTACAAAGGAGGATCGAACGTCATGCACAAAGGAGGAGTGAACAAGATGGAAATACGGCGCGCGATTCCAAAGACCGGAGAGTCGGGCAAGACAAGCAGATGGCAGGGGCAATGGCGCGTCTATAAACAGCACCGTGCGCTAATTGCAATGCTGCTGCCTGGATTGGCATTATTTCTGCTGTTCAGCTACGTGCCGTTGTACGGCATTATTATCGCGTTCAAGCATTTTCAGATTACAGAGGGCATTCTCGGCAGTCCTTGGGCCGGTTGGGAGAATTTTGAAAGGTTGTTTAAAGGAAACGGCTTCGTGAATGCGCTTCGTCATTCGGTGCTGATTGCTATACTGAAAATGGTGTTTGTGTTTCCAGCGCCGATTGTACTTGCGCTGCTGCTAAACGAGATTCGGTTAACCTGGTTCCGGCGGACGATTCAGACCGTGACGTATTTGCCGCATTTCTTCTCTTGGGTTGTGCTCGCCGGTATTCTGTTTCCGTTTCTCGGCAGCGATGGTGGATTTAATAAACTGCTCAGCTTTTTCGGCATTTCGGAGCAGTTGTGGCTGTTGGAGCCGGACTATTTTTACGGCACCATCGTGCTGACCGACATCTGGCAGTCAGCCGGTTGGGGGTCCATCGTTTATTTTGCGGTTCTGGCATCCATTGATCCCAGTCTCTACGAGGCTGCGATTGCTGACGGGGCAAGCCGCTGGCGGCGCATCTGGCATATTAGCCTGCCATCGCTTGCGCCGACCGTTATCATTATGTACTTGCTATCCATTGGTCACTTCTTGTCGGTCGGCTTTGATCAAATTTACAACCTGATGACGCCGCCTACTTCAGGCGTAGGGGAAATCCTCGATACTTATGTGTTACGCCGGCTGCTCACGATGGATTACGAGCTCGGTACCGCAGCGGGGTTGTTCAATTCAACGATTGGCCTGACGCTGGTGCTTGTTGCTAATGCACTCGTCAAGCTTTATGACAAGGAGAAGGGACTATGGTAGCGGAAAGGAGGAGAGATTGTGAAAGCAACTTGGGGCGAGCGAACGTTTGATGGGATCAATGCTATTCTCTTAATACTTTTTGGGCTTACTACGCTGTACCCGTTGCTGTATATCGTTACGCTTTCGTTCAGCACGCCGGCGGATGCGATGGCGATGAAATTTTATTGGTTTCCGCTTCATCCGACTCTGATGTCATATGAAAAGGTGCTGTCCCATCCGGATCTGATGTCGGCATACGTCAACACGGTGATTCGGACCGTCGTCGGCATCGCGATTTCGCTGACGATGACAGCGATGATTGCTTATCCCTTGTCCAGACGCTCGTTTCCGCATAGGAAGATGATTATGAAGCTGTTCGTCTTCAGCATGCTGTTCAGCGGAGGCACAATTCCGATGTTTTTACTGGTGAAAAATCTCGGCTTACTTAACACCCTATGGGCGCTCGTATTGCCTGGCGCGGTGTCGGCCTTCAATATGATTGTGATGCGCAATTTTTTTGAGGGGATCCCGGCCGAAATTATCGAGTCGGCACGCATCGACGGCGCATCAGAGATGAGGGTGCTGCTGCGCATTGTACTGCCGTTATCCGTGCCGGTGATGGCCGTCATGGCGCTTTGGGTGGGCGTCGCGCACTGGAACCACTGGTTTGATGCGCTGATCTACACGCAAGACAACCGATGGCAAGTGCTGCAGTTGTTCTTGCGCAGAACTGTCGTCGATGCGACGGTGTCGCTGACACCAGGAGAAGACATCAATCGGATTCGCGAGGAATATACACCGGAGTCGCTCAAGGCGGCTACAATTGTGGCCGTGACGCTTCCGATTTTGTTCCTGTACCCGTTCATCCAGCGTTATTTCGTCAAAGGCATCATGCTCGGTTCGGTCAAAGGCTAGGCCTTGGGCCTTGCGTTACGGGACTGACATGCCGATATAAAACCATAACCATATCCATACAGGAGGTTACGAGATGTTTGCAAAAAGAGGGGTAAAAGGGTTAACAGTGCTAGCCGCAGTCTGCTCGTTGGCTCTTACAGCATGTTCGAACGGAGGGGGAACGACTACATCCACGGCTTCGCCGAGCGCAGCAACTTCGGAGCAAGCCAAGCCGATAGAAATCAAATGGATGGTGCCATCGGCAGATTTGACGCCGAATTCCCGAACTGTCCAGGTATTGCAGGAGAAGTTCAACGTCAAACTCAACTACTACTCGATTCCGCAAGCCGACTACGTGCAGAAACAGCAAATTTTGCTTACTTCGGGCGATGTGCCTGACGTCATGTTCATTTACGATCCGAATCAATTATTCAAATATGCAAGTCAAGGTCTGATTGCTGAGATGCCGGTAAAAACAATCGAGCAGTACGCGCCCAAAACGAAAGGTGTGCTGGACAGCTTTGCTAAGCAGGGCTGGTTCTATTCGAATCTAAACGGCAAAAATTACGGCTTGCCAACCACGTACTACACGGGGCAATTCAATGCGAAACAAGGTTGGCGAATGGATTTGCTGAAGAAGGCAGGCGTAGACAAAATTCCGGAAACAATCGACGAAATGACGGCTGCGTTTGCTAAGCTGAAACAAATCGGCGTGTACGGCATGTCGACCAACGGCAACTCGTACTACTTTCAATTCTGGTCTATATTCGGCGCTTACGGCGTCATGCCGACACAGTGGATGCTGAAGGACGGCAAAGTAGTCAACGGCGCGGTCGTGCCGGAATCGAAGGAAGCGCTAACCTTGCTGGCAGACTGGTACAAAAAAGGCTACATCGATCCGGAATTCGTTACCGGTAAAGATCTCGATAAGAAGCTAGTTGAAGGCAAGGTGGCCTATACGCACAGTACGTCTATGGCTGCGTTCGACGCGAGCAACCCGCAATCAGCGCTGTCCTCCATGAAAAAAATTGCCCCGGATGCGGATTTCCAAGTGGCTCCGCTGCCGAAAGGACCGCGTGGTCAACAAGGCGGCTGGGCATGGGGAACGGCGGGCAGCGTTTTCGCCTTCGGCAAACAGATGGATCAGCAACCGGAGAAGGTCAAGAAAGTGCTCCAAATCATGGAAGCGATGCGCAATGACGAGCAGGTGTTCATGGATGCCGGCGTCGGCGTGAAAGGAACGCAGTGGGATTATAACACGCCGTCCGACCCGCAAAGCGGCATAAAGTTCCTGCCTCCTTATGACGATGTCGCCAAGCTTGCGACCGAGGGGTTGAAAAATAACTTCGACACGCTGTTTGCTGGCGGTCCGGCTCCTGCGATTTTTGAGAAAGCGCTAGGCAAATCGAGCGTTGAACTGCTAAATAAGTACAACAAACCGGTATGGGACATTTTTGGTAAATCTGATGTGCTGCCGTCTTCAGGCAAATATTGGGCCGACTTGACGAAGCTGAAACTGGATATCTACGCCCAGATTGTGCGCGGTGACAAGCCTATTTCGTATTTCGACGATTTCGTCAAGCAGTGGAATGACATGGGCGGTGCCCAGCTGGAGAAGGAAGCGAACGATCTTTACAAAACTGTTCAAGGCGGCAAATAACGAACAGCTATAGTGGCGGCGCGCGGCGGTGCGCCGCCGTTTGCATTTCGTCGAAAGCGGCGGAACGTGTCAGTTGAGCGTAAACAGGAGGATGACTGGGATGGAAAGCAAGCCTATTAGCATAAAGGATCACCTGGATAAAACCGGATACGCATGGCCGTCGACGCTGCTCAGCTTCGTTAGACCAGACGAAGAGGCGGCGGCTGAATCGGTCTGGCTCGCAGACGGGGACGGGGACGCTGTGCCGTTCCAATGGCGGCGGACGGATAGGGAGTCGTTGTTATGTCTGGTTGCCGATCTTCCGACGGGAGCTGAACGAAGATTCGAATGGCGCAGCGGATCGGCACTCGATCAGGGAACGAAATACAGCCAAGTGACGCTTGAGCGTGAAAGAGGGAGCGTTCTGGCGAATAACGGTCGACTGAGCGTGCGGTTTGCAGAAGGCCGACTTGAGGATGGCGAGCTTTTTACGCTGCGATTGGATGGCTTCGCGGTGGAGGGAATCGCCCGCATTGACAGCGGCGGCCGTAAGCTGGTTCACGCGGAAGGGCGTGTAACGGCGAGGGGGCCGGTGTTTGCCGAATGCGAGTTTGTATGCCGTTTCGAAGAGGGGGCAGAGTACGCTGCGACGGTATCGGTTGCTGCAGGTATGGATTACATCGAGCTCCGCGAGCGGATGTCCGGTTGTGCTGCCGGCGAGCGCATGATGCTCGTCATCGAATGGCGATCGTTTGCGCCGCATCGCCGATACACGAAACCGCGCAGTGCGGAGCCGATCGATCGTTATGTGGACGGAAACGGCGAGCTGCCGTTTCGAGTGAAGCCTTACGACAATGCGGTTTGCTGGCAGCAGGCGAAAGGGGCGTCTTTCAGCGACGGAGCTATCACTGCCGCTGTATTCGTCAAAGACAGCGGCTTCTGGGATGACGGCAAGTATGCGTTATGGGGATCGCCTCCGTCACTGGCGCTCCGATTCCGTTGGACGCGGCGCCGCCGGACACTCTGCTGGGAGTATCCTTTGGCGGAGGGAACACGCTCTACGGCGATATCGTTATATCCGACGCAAAAAGATGCTGATGCAGCGGAAGGGTCTTATGTCGACGAGCTTTGGCTGTGGCACGAACTTCTCTCGCTCGACAAGGTGAAAGATTGGACGCTGGCTTGGGAAGAACGGCAGTCGGAATATCCGCGCTTATTCCGCTACGATTGGCTGCCGCAGCGGATGCATACCTGGTTCGGCTACACCGCAACGAAGCCGACGCCAGGAGATATGGAAGCGATTATTGACCGCTTGTCATTTTGCCTGCACAATCCGGGTGATCTAAGTCCGGTAGCTGCGCGTGAATTTTATACTTGGGCGTCTACATTCGATATGGCTGCCCCAGCGATGACGCCTAGCCAGTTCGACCGAATGAAAGCAGTTTGGGCATTTATGGCTTATACGCATAATGAGGAGGCTTTCATGCCGGTGGACAATATGCTGGCCGGGCATCCTAATTTTCTCGTCGACGTGAGAAGCGTTCCCGGACTTATGGCTGCGCTGTTTCCCTCGCATCCCGCTGCGCGCCGCTGGAAGGAAGATTTTGAGCGGTCGATGGCACGGAATGCGAAGTACCACGTCCGTCCCGATGTGGCTTCCTGGGGGACCAAAGGGGGGCGGCATACGGAGAATTTGGCCTGTTACACGCTATACAATTTAAAAGCGATGTTGAATCCGGTCATAGCTCTTCAGCGGGTATGGGGTGAGCATACGATTGCTTATCCGAATTATACAAAGTGGTTGTTATGGCTGCTTGGTGCACTCACGGCCCCGGTTGAAGGCTTGCGTCATGTACCGTCGCAAGGTGCGCACGCAGGCGGGCACGTCGACGATTATGCTGTGCCGCTGACACTACGCTCAGCCGCATTCGGCTTGCGCGTCATCGAACCGCTGCTGGCGGAACATCTGCTGCGTGTAAGCCCGGCCGATGCACGGGTCTACGCGGAGCGTCAGCCGAATACGGACGTCTGGCGCGCTGCGGACGATGCGCCGCACGAAGACAACACGGGTACGCGGCCGCCTCTCCGTTCGGCGGCATACACGGGATATGGCTTCGTCATGCGGGCTGCGGTCGGTGAGCCGATGGAGGCTTCGGTACATTTGCAGCAGATCGACGAAGGGCCGAATTATCGTTGGGGGCGGGCAGGGCAAGGCGGATGCGGCGTTATCAACTACTATGCGGATGGGAAGCGGCTCAGCTTCAACCGGAAGGAAGACGTTGGCGACGACAATATGGGCGATGTGCAGGCTTGCTGCAACTTCGGCGTTCTTTACGGCCACGAGTTTCGCAGTATCGGGCGCAGTGAATTGACTGAGCCGCTGCTCGATCTCGAATTCGCTCAGTTCAGCCGCGTGCTTGCGGGACCGTATGCCAGTCCTGCCTATCATTCGCGCAGTGTGTTGATGTCCGGCAGCGACTACATAATTGTCTATGATCAGGTCGGCGACATGCGAGTCCGAGGACGGTTCGCTTGGTTCGTTCACGAGCGCGATCCGTTTCCTACGATTTGTCAACTGAAACCGGGCGTATCCGGTTACGACGCTGCGCCTGGCATTCCGGCTGAGGTTGGGCCGGGCGCTTACCGTAATGTCAACGACGAGTCGAAGGGAAAATATTACGACGGGAATGGCCACTTTCTGACCCTGATTTCCCCTCATGGGAAGGGAGACTATGGTTATTTGCTCAGCGTTCAGGCTACGGCGTACGGAGCCATGGTGACACTGAACGATCGGCGCGACTTCGTGTTTCGAGACGAAGCTGCCATTGCGTTTGATGAAGGCGGTGTTGTGTTCGCCGGTCATGCCGGGCTTGTTCGCCAGTACAGCGCTGATAAGGCAGAAGCAGCGCTATTCATCGGCTCGCGTATCGGTGCTGCCGGCGTAGTTCTGGACATAGCCGCCGCGGATGCGGACGATGAGGCAGACGGAGAGGTGCCGCAAGCAGGCTTCTCCTTTGTCCGCAAGGGCCCCGTACTTAGCGGCGGGTACGCCGGTCGCGGTGGAGCTGTTGTGACACTGAAGCTACCTGCATCTTTACGCGGCGCGGCGTTCCGGCTGTACGTCGATAGCGTGCTGTTGGAGCCGCTTTCGGCTGATGAAGGTGGCGTCTCGTTCTACCTGCCAG
This sequence comes from Paenibacillus sp. J31R109, assembly GCF_059692055.1. Lineage (NCBI taxonomy): Bacteria > Bacillati > Bacillota > Bacilli > Caryophanales > Paenibacillaceae > Paenibacillus > Paenibacillus sp. J31R109. The sequence goes on from NZ_JCAUAR010000016.1 coordinate 150,584, forward strand.
CGGGGAATGGCCGATGGGAGTGGACAGATCGACTGCCGAAACCAGCTGTCGTACAGATAAGCGGATACCAGGCTTCATCAAGCTTGGCTGAACTAGTCTGGGATGCAGCCGAAGGGGCGGAAAGCTATGAGATCGCCGTCAGCGAGGACGGCGGGGCGAATTGGACGGTCGCGGCATCAGGCATCGTAGGCGAGTCGAATCCAGCGCTTTCGTTGCGTTGGCCGCTATCCGGGACAAACGGCACGAAGCGCCATGTGCGTATAAGGGCCGTCAACCGTGATCAGGCGGGGTCTTGGAGCGATGACTACCCTGTCTACTTCACCGGGGCATCTCCGGAGCGAGCGGACGGGCTGAGAGTGACGCGAACAGGCCTCGGGTTCCGATTGACATGGGGCTGGCAGTTAGGCGCAACCCGCTATCGCTTGTACCGCCGAGAGCGCGGCGAAGGCGTGTATGCCATTGTTTATGAAGGCGAGCAGTCCGCGTACGACGACACGACGGCCGATCCGGCAGGTGTCTACGAGTACTGCGTTGCTGCCTGCAACGGCAATGGCGAGGGCATTTCTTCAGCGCCTCGGGACACCGCTTTCGGCGGGTTGGCCGACTGGGATCCCCGTCCGGACGAACGGTTTCGCCGTTATACGCGCAGCCACGAATATGGCTATCACGGGTTTGATCACTGGGCGAATGAGGAGAAGCCAGTGCTTCGGTACCCGGAATTGGACGGTTCGGAGCTGGGCAAATAACCGTTGTCGCGTGTTGCGGTGGTCGTAATCACTACGGCTCCTGCAAGGAACAGATGCCCACAAAGAAAAGGAGCTGAGCTGCCATCATGGATGCGGTCTTTCCATATGAAACGCTTGTATATAAAGAAGCGGATGGACGTCGGCTTCGGTTGTTCATGTGCCATCCGGAAGACCGAGATGCGGCTGATGCAAGGCCGGCCGTTGTCTGGATTCACGGCGGGGGCTGGCAGGGCGGCCATCCGGAAATGCTGCTCCGTCACTGTCGTCTCTTCGCGGAGCGCGGAGCGGTGACGTTCAGCATTGAATACCGGCTCATGCCCCGCGATGGGCATGAGGCTGAGCCGGGGCAGGCACGGAGTGTCGAGACGTGCATCGAAGATTGCCGCTCGGCCATGCGTTACATACGCATCCACGCGGCCGAACTCGGCATTGATCCCCAGCGCATCGCGGTCGTTGGCGACTCCGCTGGCGGCCATCTGGCGGTATGCCTCGCCACGATCGACAGGTATGATGCTCCTGGTGAAGACGCGTCGATATCGGCAATGGCGAACACCGTCGTCAACTGCAACGGCATCATCGATTGCACAACCCGCTGGAAAAAGGTAGTGCCCATGGTGGAAACAGGGCAGTCCGAAAGCGATCAGGTGCATGCCTGGCTGATGCGGCATGAACATGCGAAGGCTTTGTCGCCGCTGCATCATGTGCGAGAGGGCCAGCCACCGATGCTGATCATGCATGGTTTGTTAGATGCTACAGTCGTGCCCGAGGACGCGGTTCGCTTCTACGAAGCGTATACGGCGGCGGGCAACGAGGCTGAGCTTATTCTGTATCCGCATCTGGCACACGCATTCGTTCTGTTCGATTACAAAACGGAAGAGCTGGAAGTGCTGAAAGTTATCGAACGCATTGATCAATTTTTAACCTACCACGATTATTTGCCAATGCAGGCTCAGTAAAGCGAGTGTAGGTAGGAAGATTTGTCAGAAGTACTTCAAAACTTATTTGTCACCCAACAACTTCGCGACGATTCCAAGTGACGGAAGTTGGCTGGAGGTTCGGCTGTCTAACGAGAAGTAAATAAATTTGTTACTGATGATCAATAAATCTATTCCTTATTTGAAGCACGGTTGTAAGTGATAATGGAGTTACGACTTGCGCGATTAAAGGAGAATAGATTCGTATGAGAAATAGAAGTCATCACACAGATTTGTGTATTATCGGCGGAGGTATGACAGGCATGTGTGCGGCCATAGCGGCAGCAAGACATGGTGTGAAGGTTGTTTTGATGCAAGATAGACCTGTTCTGGGTGGAAATGCCTCTTCAGAGATCAGGATGAATATAGGCGGTGCCCATGGTAAGAACAATCGTGAATCAGGTCTGCTGGAAGAAATTGAACTGGAAAACCTCTACCGAAATAACACCCCAAACTTTTCGATATGGGATAGTGTGCTTTATGAAAAAGTACGCTTCGAAGAAAATATTACCTTATTGCTAAATTGCAGCTGTCTGGGGGCTGAAATGGAAGGTACTACCATAAAGTCGGTTAAGGGCTGGCAATTAACAACCGAAACTTGGCATAACATAGAAGCTAATTACTTTGCAGACTGTTCGGGAGACGGTATTCTAGCACCACTAACCGGCGCGGAATACCGTATCGGCAGAGAGGCGGCAAGTGAATTTAATGAATCCATCGAACCCGAAATCGCAGATGAAAAAACGATGGGATTAAGCTGCCTCTTTCAAATCCGTGAAACAGATAAGCCGCAGCCTTTTATCCCGCCTACATGGGCGCATACATTTACAAGTGATGACGATCTTCCGCATCGACCACACGATAAACGAACAAACTTCTGGTGGATTGAGCTGGGAGGCGATCGCGATTCCATTCATGATACGGAAGAAATACGGGATGAGCTTTTGAAAGTCGTGTTTGGCGTCTGGGATCATATGAAGAATCAGGGCGATCATGGTGTAGAGAACTGGGTGATTGATTGGATCGGGTTCTTGCCTGGTAAAAGGGAGAGCCGCCGTTATATCGGGGATCATATTCTAACGCAAAATGACATCGAAGCAGAAGGAAAGTTTGATGATCTGGTCGCCTATGGCGGCTGGAGCATGGATGATCACTTCCCTGAAGGTTTTTATTACAAAGGCGGGCATCCTACGATTTACCATCGTGCTCCTTCACCGTATGGCATTCCTTATCGAAGCCTGTATTCGAGAAATATCGATAACTTATTCTTCGCAGGCAGAAATCTTAGCGCAACCCATGCGGCACTCAGCTCGACCCGCGTTATGGGGACCTGCTCCATGCTAGGGCAAGCAATTGGCACGGCTGCTGCGATAGCGGTAAAGGAAAATCTAACTCCACGGGGCATTTATCAAACGAGAATCCCACAACTGCAGCAAATGCTGATGGACGATGACAGCTATCTTCCTTGGCACCAGAGAACGTTATCTCCGCTAACGCTAAAGGCCATTTTACAAGCCTCCAACGGAGAAGCCGAAGCCCTAAGAAACGGCTATGACAGATCGATTGGCGACGAGGATAACGGATGGACAGGACGTGTGGGGGACTGGATTACCTACAGTTTTGATCACCCTCAGCACATAGGGGAATTGCGGTTTGTTTTTGACAGTAATTTGAACCGGATCATCAGAAATATGCCTAACAGCTACCCGCTAAATAATAATAAATGGCATGTACCTTCAACCATGTTAAAGGATTTTAAAGTGGAGTTTCAGGATAGCAACGGCGATTGGACGGAACTTCTGACGGTGACCAATAACTATCAAAGGCTTCGGAAACTAAAAGTCGATATTCATACAAAAGCTCTACGCCTTACTCCTATACGTACATGGGGATCTGACCACGTACACATTTTTTCATGGAATATTAACGAGTGAAAGAAAGGAGTGAGGGGTTCGTATGAGTAAAAACATGAAAATTGATGCAACAACGTTGCCGGAAACACAAGTTAGTTACACCACAGATAATGCTACGCTTCAAAGATTGTTTGACCTATGCGAGGACATGGCCAAGAAAAATATTCAAGTCTTTTTAGATAAAAAAGTACTGGTTGAGGGGTCTTATTATCCGAACGTGTGGTTGGAAACGCAGCCGATGGGCGGCGAAATGTATGCGAAGCGCAATATGGAGGTAGCTCTTAATAACCAACTGATCTTTATGGAAAATCAAAGGGAGGACGGCCGGATACCGGGGATGGTTTCTGTTGTTGAAGGGAAATTGCACGCGGACTTTGCTTGGTTCCAGGGGTACTGTTTTCCATTACCAGCGTTGAAAATGTATTACTGGATGAAGAAGGATAAGGGGTATCTTCAACAACTATATGATGTACTAGAGGGATTTGATAGCTACCTCTGGAAATACCGGGATTCCGATGGGGATGGATGTCTGGAAACCTGGTGTGTTTGGGACACGGGTGAAGATCACTGCACACGCTTGGCGGGTGCTCCAGATAGTTGGGATGGCGAAACGCCTCCATCTGGCCTAGGACAAGTCCCCTACGCCTCAATGGATGTTATGAGCTATTCCTGTAGCGGTAGGGATGTGCTTGCTCTCATTTCTCAAGAGTTAGGAAACGGAAAAGAGGCTTATTGGCAGGAAAAAGCGAACGAAGTACGTGAAAAAATAAACGCCTATTTATGGCGTCCAGACAAGCATGCTTGTTATGACAGGGATTGTCATAACGAATTCATGGATGTTCTGACGCATAATAATTTGCGAGTCATGTATTTCGGAGGGTTTTCGCAAGAGATGGCTGATGAATTTATTGCCTTCCATATGCTGAATCCTGATGAATTCTGGACAACGATGCCGTTGCCCTCCATTGCCGCCAATGATCCGCTTTTCCGGAATATTGCGAGTAATGATTGGAGCGGTCAACCGCAAGGTCTTACCTATCAAAGAGCGATTCAGGCGCTGGAGAACTATGGACATTATGCGGAAATTACGTTGTTAGGCAAAATTTATTTGAGCGTGCTGGAAAAGCATTTATTTTTCCCACAGCAAATTGACCCCTTCACAGCGGAACCAAGCAAGGCAAAAGACGGGTACGGGCCTGCCATTCTTTCGATACTGGAATACCATTCTCGGCTATATGGCGTAAGCATCTCGATGGACCACGTGTATTGGGGCGGCCTTCAGGACGGGGAATTTGAACGGACATATACCCAGCAATGGGGGCAGGACATATTTACACTTGAGAGTAAAGACGGCTTTTTCAGCGGATATATCAATGGCAAAAAAGTGTTCCAGGCTACCCATGGCATACGAATTGTCACCGATCTGCACGGGAATACCAAAGAAATCATAGGGATTGATACAGTATCGACAGCGGTTCATCTGGAAGTTGAGAATCAAGTCTACTCGTTTACGATCAAGCCTAATGAAGTTTGTGTCATACAAAACGATGGCGTAATAAGCAAGCAGCAAGTACCTTTTGACTACCCATTTGCCCAATAAAAGGATTCCCGTATAGACCTCTGCCAGTACATCTGGCGGGGGTCTTTTGCATGGAGTTAGCCGTTTACGATTCCTCAAAAGTAAGTAAATTTGTTACTGATGATAAGTAATTCTATTCCTTATTTGATGAAGGGCGCCATGTGATAATAAAGGTACAACAAAGAGTTGATGGAGGTCATGCCAATTGGCAGCATTGTGGAAGAATAGAGTGCTTTACCTTATGCTCATACCGCTGATAGCGTGGTACGTCATTTTCAAGTATATCCCGATGTATGGTGCGATTATCGCGTTTAAGGACTACAACATTTTGTCGGGGATCGGAGGTTCGGATTGGGCACATCCCTGGTATAAATACTTTGACATGTTCTACAGTTCACCATATTTCTCCCGGTTGTTTGGCAACACGCTCTTGATCAGCTGCTACAAGTTAATTTTCGGCATGGTGCCGTCGATCCTACTTGCAATATTGCTGAATGAGAGTCGAAGTCTTCTTTTAAAAAGATGGATTCAAACCTTGAGTTACATGCCGCATTTTCTGTCGTGGGTTATCGTATATGGGATCGCAGTTGCTTTTTTCTCGGAGACGAATGGATTAGTCAACCGCTGGATCAGCGACTTAGGGTACAATGCCATTTCGTTCCTTGGTGAACCTGAGTGGTTTCGTTCTGTCTTGGTTGGCACCGATATTTGGAAAGATCTCGGCTGGGGAGCCATCATCTACATCGCTGCTATTGCAGGCATAGATCCTTCGCTTTATGAAGCGGCCATGATGGATGGAGCGGGTCGCCTTCGCAGGATTTGGAGTATTACATTACCGGGTATATCGAATGTCATCATGCTGCTTTTGATTTTAAAATTGGGATACATCTTGGATGCAGGGTTCGATCAAGTGTTTATCTTCTATAACATCCGGGTCTACGCCGTTGGCGATATCATCGATACGTGGGTCTATCGCACGGGGCTAGAACAGCTGAACTTCAGTTTGGCATCTGCTGTAGGACTATTTAAATCGATTATTGGTTTGGTGCTTGTCCTATCCGCCAATAAGATTGCAAGAAAATGGGGTGGCGGCATATGGTAATCAATCGCGGGGAGCGGGCAGCAGGAGCAGTTATTAATGTGATCTTATGTATCGTAGGTGTTGTAAGTCTTTTTCCACTTCTGTTTGTGGTATCGATGTCGCTCACGCCTTACGGCGAAGTAATTAAAAATGGGGGATTCCTTATTTTCCCCAAATCGATCACGTTTGAAGCTTACAAATATCTCTTTCAAACCAAAGAGGTGCCGCAAGCGATGTTGGTCTCCTTATTTACGGCCACGGTAGGGACAGCGATCAACTTGCTGATTACGATGCTTGGTGCCTATCCACTTAGTCGGAAAGCGCTGCGGGGACGTACTTTCATTTTGCTTATCATCGTATTTACGATGCTGTTCAGTGGCGGCTTAATTCCGACATATTTACTGGTCAAATCGCTAGGGATGTTAAATTCCATCTGGGCATTGGTGATTCCAAGCGCAGTTGCTACCTATAACCTGTTAATTATGAAAACGTTTTTTGAAGGACTTCCTGAGGAGCTGTTCGAGTCTGCAAGAATCGATGGAGCGGGCGATATGAGCATTTTGTTCCGAATTGTCGTTCCGTTGTCGGTGCCTTCACTTATGACCATTGGTTTGTTCTATGCCGTGTCGAATTGGAACAGCTTTTTCCCAGCCGTTCTATACATTACAGACGCGAACTTAAATCCTCTGCAAATTGTGGTGCGTAAACTGCTGCTCTTGAGCAATTCCGTAGACAACGCAATGGAGAACATCGTGCCTACGCCGACCTTGCAGATGGCTTCTGTGATAACCGCTAGTTTGCCTATTTTGGTGGTGTATCCGTTTATTCAGAAATATTTCACAAAAGGCGTCTTAATCGGGGCTATTAAAGGATAAATTTCCATCGTCGTGTATAGCAAGATCTCGCATTCAGATAGACGAGACATTGCCTTCACATATAAAATAAACATGAAAGAAGGGGTAAATATGAAAAAGAAATCTGTAACTGCTATTTTACTTGCAATGAGTGTACTTGCTGCTTGTTCGAGCAATAAAACATCTTCAACACCTGCAGCAACGGGGGAGGCGTCAGCGAAACCAGCAGCATCGGCCAAGCCAGCTGCAGCTCCTGTAAAGCTTGAAATTATGCAAGAAGGCTCTGTTACATCTGCGGATGGACCTGGTTTTCCCAAGGACGATTTTGTGAAAAACGAGCTAAATAAAAAGCTGAATACCGATTTAACAATGACAATGGAAGCCAATGATTTTGTAACTAAACTTAACACTCGGATAGCGGGAGGAAATCCGCCTGATCTCATGCTGGTTACAAAAGATCTCGTTCAGAAACTTAGCCAAAGCGGTGTGTTGCTGGACATGGCACCTTATCTGGACAAGTTGGGGGATTATAAGAAATTTGTAACTGCCGACCAATTGCCGAAAGGTGTTGTTGGTGGCAAGCAGATCGCTCTGCCTAAGGCGCCTGGTATTACCATTTTTACCTACTGGATCCGGAAGGATTGGCTTGATAAACTGCAACTGAAAGCACCGACAACGATAGATGAATTATTCAATGTTGCGAAAGCGTTTACCGAGAATGATCCGGATGGCAATGGCAAGAAGGATACACTCGGTATTACAGGAACGGGCATGGATACGTTCGCGCCAGTGTTTGGAGCCTATGGGGTCACCAATAGTTCCTCTTCGCTAACGCCTAGTATTTTATTAAACGGCAAGCTGACGAATGCGCTTTATGATCCAGCCATGAAAGATGCTTTAACATCCGTGAAAAAGTTTGTTGATGCTGGCGTCGTCGATCCAGAGTTCCTAAGCAACAAAGGGAATGCTTCCAAGGATAAGGCGTACCAAGGAAAAGTTGGCATTATTTATGATGGCTGGAGCGGTATCGTTCGAGATGAGCAGGTGAAAATATGGAAGCAAGCTAATCCCAACGCAGATTGGGTGCAACTGTCTGCGCTAAAAGGGCCGAACGGTCTGCAATTTGCAGGTACTAAGGATGTTGGTGCTTCGGGTGCTATGATTGCTCTGCCGAAATCTCTCGAGAAACAACCGGAAAAGTTGAATAAAATTATCGAGCTGCTCAATTATGTGTCAACAACAGAAGGTAATAACCTAGTAGATTACGGGGTTAAAGATGTACATTTTAAAGTAGAAGGCGATAAAATCAGCATTACAGATCAAGGTAAGAAGGAAAATGGGTATACATTTGTTTACCAATTCACAGGTCGCCCGGAACTTCCGTATTTGAAAACAAAATTCCCTGGGCAAGCCTCCTTTATTGATCTTGAAGCTAATTTGCCACGTTTACCTGTCGTGGATAAGATGATTGACTTGCCGGCTGGCTTTAACAAAGCCGATGCGGACACCTTCATTCAAGAAGAAATGACGAAATTCGTTTATGGCAAAACGCCAATCGCGGATTACAGTAAATTCCTTGCTACTTTAGAAGGGACATACAATTATAAGCTGTATACCGACGCGGTGACGAAGCAAGCTGCGGCGCTCGGATTAACGAAATAAATGGAGAGCCCCCATCGCACGTGGAGTGGTGGGGGATTTTTTCACCGGGTGTGCGTCAGTAGCAAAATACAGGAGATGATACTTTCATGAAGCAATATCCTTGCACACAGGAACCCATCAAGATCTACGGATTACAACATCAATTATTACCTCACCGTTTGTGGCGGCTTCCCGAGGAAATACTTGCGATAGCGTCAGAGGGTGTAGCAAAGAGAGCAAAATCCCCTGTAGGTGGACGTATCCGGTTTCGCACCGATTCCCCGAAGATCACGATAAACATGAAGTTAAAAAACAATAACGTTGACTGGGCAATTCCTTTATCCGGTTCCGCAGGTGCCGATGTGTATATTGGATTGAAGATGAATATTCGTTATGCTGGTTTAATTGCGCCTAAGAGTTACGAAGTGGAGACGGCTACACTTACTTTTGAGAAAAATAATGAGTTAGAAGATATCACCATCCATTTGCCTAGAAATGTTGAACTGGAAGATGTGCAAATTGAACTTGAAGATGATGCCAGGCTGGAAGCACCAACGCCGTATACCTTCGTAATTCCCATGGTATTCTACGGATCTTCCATTACCGAGGGAGGTTGTGCTACCCGGCCGGCTAATGCCTACACGGCACTGCTGTCCAGATGGCTGGACGCGGACTATATAAATCTTGGCTTTTCAGGCTCCGCCAAAGGGGAACCCGAACTCGCATCTTACATTGCGGGATTAGAAATGAGCGTATTTATTATGGATTACGATCATAATGCGCCGACGGTCGAACACCTAGCAAGCACGCACGAGCCTTTTTTCAAGGAAATTCGCAAAGCGCAGCCAGAACTCCCCGTCCTTTTCCTGACAAAGCCTGACTTCGATTTGAAGCCGGAGGAGGCGGCAGAACGAAGAGCCATTATACAAAGGACGTATCACAATGCAAAAGCGGCAGGCGATGAATTCGTCCATTTTATGGACGGTGAACGCTTCTTCGGAGAAACAAATCGCGAGTCTTGCACGATTGAGGGATGTCATCCCAATGATCTCGGATTCATGCGGATGGCTGAAGTCATTTACCCTAATCTTAATGACATGCTAAGATATCCAAAAAAGATCTAGTAATACGCTGGATTTAGAGGGGGGACCGCATGTTTCAACGAATTCGGAGGCTATGGCCAGCCAAATTGCAGAATCGGATTTTCCTTACCTTTCTCTTAGTTATTTTTATTCCGTTCTCCATTCTACAAATTCACAATTACAACCAAATTGAAACCATTATTGGGGAAAAAATCAGTGAGCAGAACGTCATTCAGCTAAGCCAAATGAAATCTCAACTGGACGAGTTGCGTCTAACCGCATTGAACTCGGTTTTGCAAATTGAGCGCAACAGCTCTATTCCAGAGTTGATTGCTGTGGCGAACCGCTCGCCGGGAGCCGAACAGACCCGTATCGTCGAGGAAAAACTCGACGCGCTGAAGAGTACTTTTTTACCCAATAGTGTCTATATTCAGTATACGTTGGGCGATGAGCAAGGAAGGGCGTATACCTCACTTCCACTCGCAGAAAATAACGAAGGACCGCAGCATATTCGGATGGCTGGTGAGTTGTCTGCCAAGCTCCCGTTAGGTGGTTCTTTGATTAAGTGGGAGTTCGAACAAGTGCTTAGCGGAACGCTGAATGAGACCAAGAGGAAGAATGTTCTTTCGTTATATTCACTCTCACAATTGTCCGGCGGTGCTTGGTTGCGAGTGCATGCTAGCGTCGATATCGATCAATGGTTGTTGAATTCAGCAAGCGGCATACAGGTCAAGCAAAACTACTATATGGTCGATCAACAAGGCAAGGTCATTTCTCAAACCAATACGGCATTCGCCATAGATCCGGTCTTGAAGCTCGGTATTTTGAATCAAGGGAAAACGAAACCCAATGAGTATACCATCGATAAGTCGGGACAATTCGTTTATAACGCTACCTACGTGCCTTCTATTTCTTCTTACTTGGTCAGCCAGTTTCCGCTTGATTTTTTCTTTGGAGACATCCAAGCGCTCAAGCGCCAGGTATTTCTTACGTATCTGTTGATTATCGCTTTTTTTATAGGCATCTCTTTCCTGACGCTATCGACGTTGACCCGTCCGCTTCGACTTCTTGAGGCGCGGATGAAGGAAGCTGCGGAGAAAAGAATGAATATCAAACAGCCCGAGCATCCTCATAGGGGCGAGATTTTGTCATTCGTCCGTGCTTTTAATGGGATGGTCGACGATGTTACAGGCTTGATTGGGCAGCTCAAATTAGAAGAGAGGCAGAAAGAAGCGATTCGGTTTCAAATGCTTTTAACCCAGATGAATCCGCACTTTTTGCTCAACACGATCAATACGATCAAATGGACGGCCAGTAATGCCGGTAACGAAACGACGGCGGAAATGTGCAAAGCGCTTGCCAAGCTGCTAGAAAGCAGTCTAAACACGGACAGAGATCTGGTATTTTTGCAGGATGAACTACAGTTATTGCAATCCTATGTGTATATTCAATCGTTTCGGTATGATCACCGTTTCGAGGTGCAATATGATGTTCAGTCGGATTTGAACTATGCGTTAGTTCCCAAACTCAGCCTGCAACCGCTTGTCGAGAATGCCATTCAGCATGGGCTTGTCTATCGTAAACAAGGTGGGATTATTAAGGTGACCGTTGCTAGTGAGGATCGCTTTCTACTGCTAGATGTTCAGGATAACGGCGTAGGTATGCAAAATCATAGGACGGATATGCCACGCGCGCGTAAGGGAATCGGCATAAGCAATCTCAAGGAGCGCCTATCACTTCTCTATAAGGATGAGGGCAAGCTCGAGTTAGTTCCCCAAGAGGAAGGGACGCATGTACGAATTTCCATACCTTTATTGCTATCAAATCCGTATCAGCCTGAATCTATCGAATAACGGTGAAGAAGGGAGTGTCTAGCATGTGGAATTTATTACTTCTGGAAGATGAACCCTTTGTGCGTCGCTCCATTCGCCAAGCTATGGATTGGGAGGCGCTAGGTTTTAGAGTCGTGGCGGAGGCGGAGGATGGCAGCGAAGCGTGGGAGTTTATGCAAACACATCCAGTGGATGTGGTCTTGTCTGACATCATGATGCCTGTTATGAATGGTATTGAGCTGCTCCGATTGGCGAAGGAGAAAGGTCACGAGGTGGAGTTTATTATGCTTACCTGCGTGAACGAGTTTGAATACGCGAGATTAGCGCTCCAGTACGGCGCTGCGGGGTATTTGCTCAAAGCTTCTATGGATACGGAAGAGCTGCAAGTCATTTTACAAAAGACCAAGCAGAGTTTAATCAAAAAGCGTGAGGAACGCACCAAAGCGCCTATGTTTAACTTATATCTGAAAGCTTGGAGATCTATACATGGCAAGGAAGAACTAGAGTCAAACGAGGTTGAGGTAGGGGGCTTTCCGCTTCCCGCCTATGTTCGCCTATTTGTCGGTTTGGCAGCCGATGCAGCTTTAGGAAAAGAGCAGATTATCGGTCGATTCAATTTGGACTGTCAGGACAAATTACTTGTGCATCGTTTTGTCGATGGGGGGATTGCGACGGTATTTGTGTGGTCGGATGAGCCGGATATTCCTTTAAATCCATCAACTAAGGAGCCCATCTCATCTGAATGGTTAACCTCCGCTGCATGGAAAGAAGGATGGGTATCGGCGCTTCAACAGATCGGCCTAACTTGGTATGGTTTAGATCCCACGATTCATATAGTAGGCGAATTGCCTGTTGAGAGCTTTTCCTGGAAACAAGAGCGTTACATTCTTCAGCTATTCGAAGCTATGCAATGGGTGGAGTGTGAGAAAGCGTTAGAGCTCGCATGGCATGATTTCAAGGATCAACAAACAGCAACTGCTATTGTGAAGGATACCGCCGATCGGTTGGATCGGTCGTTAGCACGATTATCCAACCAAGCGCCTGCTGGAAAAGCTGTCTGGGCCGAAGCGGCAAGTCATCAGCAAGCTTTAGATCTTTTGTTAGCGCGTATCCGCTTGTATTCCGATCACCGCATGAAGCCGACCATTTCAGAGCATCCAGAGGTCACCAAAATTATTGAATATGTGAATAACAATTATGACAAGGAACTTACGCTCAAAGGCATGGCGAAATACGTCAACATGGGCGAGCAGTATTTAAGCGGATTGTTTAAAAAGAAGACCGGCGAGCAATTCATCCAATATGTGCAGCGTATACGCATCGAAAGGGCTTGTTTTTACTTGGCTACGACTGAAATGCGCGTTGCGGACATCTGCGAGCAAACAGGTTTCGTTCACCTGAATTATTTCCTGAAACAGTTCAAAAAACGAACAGGCGTAACGCCATCGGAATTCCGTGAAAGTAGTAAGACGGATCCGAAGTAAATGCAGGATCATAATGAACAGTTATGAGTTGTTAAAGGCTCAAAGCTTGTTCTTCAGTGATAATGAAAGCGCTTAAATTTTGAGGGGGTGATAGCAGAGAAGGAAGCAAGGGGACGATTGGTAAGTTCTTGCAATGAATGAAACGAAAGTGACCACTATGTTAAGGGAGGAATTTCGTAATGATGAACAAATGGTTGTCCAAGTCTCTTGTAGGCGCTCTTCTAGCAACCCTAATTACACCTGTCTTCCAAGGAATTGGCGGAACTAAGGCATATGCCGCAACGCCAGCTAATCCGAACGCGACGCAAGCGGTGAAGGATGTGCTGAATTATTTTGATACTGTGTATACGAACAATCAGATTCTATCGGGACAAATGGTAACGGGGGATAAATATGGCTATAACGAAATCGACCGTGTAGCCGAACTGACGGGCAAATACCCTGCCATGATTGGTTATGATTTTGGATATAAACATTCGTACGGAACTCTTACCGATTTAAGTACAGAGCGGAATACGATTGTCGAACAGGCGACTGATTACTGGAAAAAGGGAGGACTTGTGCAGATTTCATGGCATGAGACCAATCCTCTTGACACTATACCCGATGATGTCGGCTGGAATAGTGTCATCAGTTCCATGTCACAAACGGATTTTGATGCCATGACGACTCCAGGAACTCCTCTATATACCAAGTGGCTGACACATGTCGATATGATCGCGGATTATTTAAAAATGATGCGGGATCAAGGGGTTGTCGTTCTCTGGAGACCCTATCATGAGATGAACATTGGCTTCTGGTGGGGCGGGAAGACAGCAGCAAGTTACAAGAAGCTATGGCAGAATATGTATGATCGCTACACGAATTATCACGGCTTGAATAATCTGATTTGGGTGTGGTCTCCGGCTCGGGATGACGGTCATGCGGTAAACAACAATTATTACCCGGGATCGTCATATGTAGATCTTGGTGGGGCTGATGTTTATGTTCAGAATCGCTCGGATGCCAAATATACGAATGCGAACAGTGAACTGACATCCGTCATGGGCAGTAAACGTTACGGCTTGTCCGAGGTGGGCTTACTCCCGAATGAAAGTGCGGTTCAAACCAATTTTGACTATACCTGGTTCCTGATATGGGCATCGAATTGGGTAGATAATTTGTTCTACGGCTTCCCAGGCGCCAATGGACCCGGCAATGACCCTTATTTTACCACGCAATTTTATAATCATGCCGTTACGATTACGAGAGATGAAGTGCCTGCACTTGGCAGGACGATTGATCCTGGTACGTTCATCTTCAAAGATACGATGAACACCTATCCGGCCGCAGGCGGAGCCCCGACGAACTGGCTGACAACATCCACTGGGGGTACTGTTACCGTGGAGAACGTGTCTTCCGTGGGATTGGCGGGGCCGGACCGCAGCATGAAAATTAACAAAACCGTCAATACGAATGATACGAACTCGAAGAAAACAATCGGCTCGCAAACAGGCGTCGTGACCTTCAAAGCTACGCTGCGCACAGAGGAAGTCAGTTGGAAAGATTATCTGATCGTGGACAGCACCAGCAAAATTGCCGTGCACATTGGCTTGAATAACGGCTACTTGAGAGCGTACGACGGTACAACGCTTACGGCTTTAGAGCCAATTACGAATGGCAAATGGTACGATGTTAAAGTAGTACTGAATACCACTACTAAAAAGTACGATGTGTATGTAGGTGGTGCGAAAAAGGCTAATCAGTTTAGTTTCAAAGATACGACAGCAGTGGATGTCAACAAATTGGCGTTTGGCGTTGCTGGAAGTGAAACAGGCATCTTATATGTGGATAATGTAAGAATAACGAAGTAATACTTTTGTAAAAGTACTTCAAAACTTAATTTGTAAATCGATTTTATAAGAAAAGCCAGCAAACCCTTGTGTTTGCTGGTTTCTTTCACTTCAAAACCAATTTGTCACCCAACAAAAAAGAAAAGAACCTTGTTGGATGACAAATTGGTTTTGAAATTGCCAATAAAGTTCTGAAATGACAAATAAAGATTTGAAATAAAAAACGTTCACTTCACTCATCACTGGATAGTAAATGTTTTTTTACTGAGTTAGAGCATAGGATTAACAGCAGCGGGGATTAAGCGAACTGGCAGTTTAGCGCGATGTTTTGGTTGAATGTGTCTAGTTTAATCATTGTCAAGTAGGACATGCTTTTCGAAGCCATTGAGAAAGGAATATCTTTGTATTTATTTCGAAATGATTTATACATTGAGAAATAAAGCTTTTTTTATGCGAAGTTTCTGTTGTGGGAAAAATTTATCGGGGTTTTCCATCAAATATTGAATAAAATTGGTCAGAATCACCACTCTAAGTAAAGATGGTGTTGAGTTGACTTTAAAATATGACTGTAGTACACTGACTTCAGTCATATTTTATCCGGCTGTTTGAGAAGGAGGAAAATAACATGTTGAGCATAGACTTGAAGGGAAAAACAGCGTTGGTTACTGGAGCGACAGGGAATTTAGGGCGAGTTATCGCAAGAACTTTTGCGATTGCCGGCGCTGATGTGATTATTCATTATTTTAGCAATGAGCAGAAAGCGGTGGAGCTTCGTAATGAAATCAATGCGCTCGGAAGTCGCGCGATGATCGTTAAAGCAGACATCACAAAGCTGGATGAGGTACAGCAAATGAAACAGAGCGTTGAAGAGGAGTTAGGACCGGTCGACATTGTCGTTGCGAATGCTGTACAATATGCACCATTTAATTCCGTGTTGGATCAAGCACCAGAGGATTACGTTAGCCAATTCGAATCAGGTGTCCTTCAAAGTGTCTTCTTGGCGAAGGCTTTCGCTCCGCGTATGATTGAGCGTGGCTACGGACGAATCATCGGGATGAACTCTGAGGTGGCTATACAGAACCAACCGCTTCAGTCGGCTTACTCTTCAGCCAAACGTGGCATGGATGGTGTGTACCGAGTGTTGGCGAGGGAAGTTGCCATGTATGGCGTCACTGTCAACCAAATAGCTCCGGGCTGGACTCACACCGACAAGGATCGTGAAAACAAAAATGATGCTGAACGCGTTGAAAGATACATCAACACTGTACCGATGCGTCGCCGAGGTACCGACCAGGAAATCGCAAACGTAGTGGCGTTTATCGCTTCTGACCTAGCCAGCTTCATGACGGGAGCGTATGTACCAGTCAATGGTGGCAACTATATGACTTCGATTTAAATTACCGTAAAAAGCAACATTATCAATGTTACTACCTTTGCATTAGACGCCATTTTCATCAAATTAACCTATACCTTGTTAAAGATATGGAAGACTATAACGTAGCGATGGGACTAATCCATCGCTTGTTTTTGTTTCTGTGCTATACACTCAACTATCGGGCAGTTTAGTTCCAATATGTGGTAATATTAGGTAAAGACTTAGGGAGGCGTTTAAACTTGAAATTAGCTAAATTATCTCTTTTAAGTGGACTCTTTGTTACTTCAATTGTTTTTGTTTTGTCATTATTTCTAAACAGTGGTTTTAGTCAACGAATATCAGGCTGGATTGGTTTAATTCTAATAATCTCTACTATTACTACAAGTGGCTCACTGATATCTGGTGACCGCCAACGAGCAAATGATAATACAGAAAGCACCAATGATAAAAAACAAAGGGACAGTATTTCTATAGCATGTTTTCTTGCGGCTATCCCAATTTTACTTCTTTGGGGATATCTTAAATATTTTAAGTAAGAAAAGGGTTGAGCTAACGAGGGAGTTCAATAAGAAATCAGGATGAAGCTGCTGTGGGGTGACAAGAACATAGTAACATTGAAAGCAGCATTCACTGAGCTTATTTGTTTTATGTTATAAAGTTCTTGTCAAAATGAAATGACAAGAACTTTATAGCATTTCCGACGAAGTCAAATTACAGGTTGCTCCGGTCGAAGACTGATCAAATAGCAGAGGCTGCATACTAGGAAATTTCCATGCCTGGACGTTTTGAATGACCAATGCTTGCAGTATAAATTCAAATTAAAATATGACAGACAAAGCAGTTGCAATAAATGGCTATTACAATTGTATCATCCATAAATAGCGAACAGTTCTTGCCGTTTGTTAACGTCCGACTTTTCGTTTACGGAAGATTCGTAAACATTGGCTGTAGATGGCGTTATTTGTGATAAAATCCTCCTATAAGAATAAACGGAGGTACATTATGTTTACGAAGACAGATTTGATCGAGCATCTTCAAAATATCGGCGTTGACCCGCTCGGGACGTTGAAAATCCATATTTCGTACAAGGCAATCGGAGCGAGGGTGGTGCGGAGACTGTGCTTGATGCGCTGAGTGACTACATGAAGGACGGGTTGATTGTGCTGGGGGCGCATACGTGGCGCAATGTCGGGACTGACAATCCGGTCTGCGACAACCTGTATACGCCAACATGCATCGGGGCGCTGACCGAGCTTTTTCGCAAGCGTCCAAGAGTAGTGCGTTCTCTGCACCCGACCCACTCAGTGGCAGCCTTTGGTAAAGATGCCGAGTCCTTTATCGCGGGCGAGGAACATCTGCAAACCCCATGCGGAGCGGGCGGCACCTATCACAAACTTTGGCAGCGGGGTGCCCAGATCCTGCTGATCGGCGTTAATTTTAGTCGTAACACTTTCATTCATGGGGTCGAGGAATGGGATGGGGCAGTCGGAACCATTTCTACCGAGAAAACTGACTTATACACGATCGGGCCCAAAGGTGACCGCCACTACACACCACAGTTTCGCCACTGCGCACGGGTCGGATCCAACACATTCACGAAACTCGAACCTGAAGCACTTAGTACCGGCGTCATGACCCTCGGGAAATTCGGCAATGCAACGACCAGATTAATGAGCGCGAAGCAACTCCGGGCTATGGTTGCCAAACATCTGAAGCAGGACCCGAACTATCTGACCGACTATTAATATTCTTTGCAATATATCTAAATTTACTTGCTACAGTCAATCGTGCATCTGTAACAGCGTTTGTAAAGGAGCTAATCCAAGATAAGATCGTACATTAAACCCTTAAACAAAAAACCATCATTCATAAATCGAATTAAGCAGCGACTCTAATTAAAACATAAGACTATTGAGGAATCTAACGAGGAACTATAGTTCAATCCCGACATGACGGAAGCCGACACACGATTGGCTGCATTTGTCTGACCATACCACAAGTAATGGCAAGTTTTTCATCTTTATTTCTCATAATTTCTCATAAAGAGAGCAACACGAAGTAGTAGTCACTCGTGTTGCTCTTTGTTCTAAGAAGCAGATTTTTTAACGACAGGATCCAAACTTCCATTTCATACTGGCTTCAAACTGAAGCAATAATCGAATAGAATCGTAAATATCATTTCTAATAAACAGTGCAGCAGTGCTTGATCGTCTATAGCTTAAGATCCGAAGCATTGGCGATAATATACGATTCCCCAGGCGTAGATAGAGCAGTACGTGGAAAGGCTAACAGTCTTCTTCGATCTATGATCTGAATCACAACACAACACAACACCGCCCTTAGCCTGTTGAAGCATTGCTTTAATTTTGGGGGTTTTGAGAACGATGCACCCTATTAGAAACGTTTGGCAACTTCTGTAGCATGAGCAATTGCTTTTTCTTTAATAACTGAAGCTTGCTCTAACGATGCCGTTCCTTCAACAAAAATTGCCTCAAGAGATTGAAACCCATAGAACTGTAAAACCTTATTCAAATAGCTGTATCCCATTTCAAGCGAGGCAAGCGGACCTTCCGAATAAACGGAACCGCTAGCTTGAATGTGCAAGGCTTTCTTACCAGACAACAGACCTACAGGACCATTTTGGGTATATTTGAACGTCTTACCCGGAATTGAAGTCGCATCCGTGTATGCTTTCAAAACTGGTGGGATCGAGAAATTCCACATTGGGGAAACATACACGTACTTATCGGCAGCCACGTATTGATCAACAATCGCCTCAAGACGAGCTACTTTTGATTTCTCGGCATCAGACAGTTGATCGAAAGACAAACCCGATCGAAGCTTTCCCCAACCGAGTAAAACATCGGCATCAAATTGTGGAATATTCTCCTTGTACATATCCAAATGAATAACTTCATCAGTTGGATTTGCCTCACGGTACGATTCAATAAACTCTTTGCCTACCGCGAGGCTAAATGATTCCTGAGGATCAAGGGGATGTGCGGTGATGTACAGTACAGTTGCCATGAATTAAAACTTCCCTTCTGTAATTAATAAAAATACACTTTCTAGGTTTATCATATAATACAAACTTACTTATAGTAAGTAGGCACAATAATGTGCTATAGTATGAAAAAAGGTACTGTAATGGAGGCCAACGTATGCAAAAGAACCCTGTTCAATGTCAATTCGTTGCGGCGCTCGATTCAATCGTCGGCAAATGGAAGCCTATTATCCTTTATCATTTGCTTCAAGGTAAACCTTTGCGGTTCAATGAGCTAAGAAGATTACTGCCCGATATCACTCAAAGGATGCTTACGCTCCATCTGCGCGATTTGGAGGAGGAAGAACTCGTTAAACGAGTCATTTATCCGCAAATCCCGCCGAAAGTGGAATACTCCATCACGGAATACGGCATGAGCTTGTCTCCGGTGTTGGAGACCTTACATCAATGGGGATTGGCCCATGTCGAGCGAAAGCAGCTGAAAAAAGCTAAAAATGAACAAAATGAAACAGACTAGCGTTCGACATTACGCTAGTCTGTTTCATTTTGCACCAATGCAGAGAGACAACTGGCAGACAGTGCGTCAGCCCCCAATCCTGCTCCAGCAGGTCCGGCAGGCGCTCACGCAGTTCCAGCAATTATTTGCCTCGCCGCCCAAAGCACAAAAGACGCTCCTCCAGACTGTGGTCAGGGAGACCACGTCAAGCACTCCCTTCCACAACCTATGCCGGTCAACGCGCTTTTGAAGGCTCTTTGAGATGTTCTCCAAAAACTTGCCGTTACTTGTGATAAGGTTCACCTTAACATAGTTAGGGCAAACGATTAAATGCAATGAAAAAAGTTGTAGACTGGCGGCTGCTGTTAAGCTAACGGGAGTTTAATGGAATAATATGTATGATACAATGGTAATCTGGAAGTGTATTCATGCAAAAGGCAATTGTAGTTCATTATTATAACGATAAAAAGAATAACTTAAGTGATTTAAATCAGCTTTTACAAGAGGGATGGAATGTTGTATCTCAGAGTTCTATGTCAGGTGGTGAGATGGGTGCAACTGTTTATTCACTTGTTATATTAGAGAAAAATTAGGAAGGAAACAATGCTTCGGGATTCTTGAAGTAACGGGTAACGTCACTTCAATGAACTGTTTGCTTTTTTGGTGTAAGAAGTACTTCATAACTTAATTGTATTTAAGCCATATTGAACACCATAACTACTTCAAAACTTTATTTGTCTTTTTCTTTTTATTCACTTTCAACGGGCATTATAGTTGAAATTTCCCAATTTAAATACTATGGGATCTTTTCAACGAATGAGAGAGCAACATTTCAAAATTTACCTTGTGTTATAAATATCGTGTACGTATTAAACACAAGAGGTGATTAGAGTCATGACTAGATTGAAGGGGAAAGTTGCTTTAGTTACGGGTGCAAGCCGGGGGATTGGTCGTGCCATTGCGACACGTTTAGCGCAAGAAGGAGCATTAGTAGCTGTTCATTATGGCGCAAACCGAGAAGCTGCAGAAGAAGTAGTGAATGAAATAGAGCAGAATGGAGGAACCGCATTCACAATTGGTACGAAACTTGGTGCTTCTGAAAGCATACAGACACTATATAAGAAATTGGATGAATTGTTGATGGAACGTACTGGTGACATTCAATTCGATATACTAGTGAACAATGCAGGGATCGCCCTAGTAGCACCAATCGAGGATACTACGGAAGAGTCATACGATGAAATCATGGAAATTAATGTAAAGATGCCGTTTTTCCTGACTCAACAAGCTTTGCCACGTTTACGAAACGAAGGTCGAATTATTAACTTGTCATCCTCTATAACAAGAATCTCCCTGCCTGCCATTCCTGCATATAGTATGACCAAGGGGGCAATCAACACACTAACGCTCGCTCTATCCAACCAACTCGGTCCACGTGGAATTACAATCAATGCCATCCAACCTGGATTCGTTGCCACAGATATGAATGCCGCAATGCTACAAGATCCTGCCTCTCAAAAGTTTGGTGCTGATTTTTCTATCTTTGGAAGATGGGGGCAACCAGTAGATGTCGCGGATATAGCTGCTTTTCTAGCTTCTCCCGACAGTCGCTGGGTAACCGGGCAATTGATCGATGCCAGTGGGGGCTCTCATTTGTAAAGTGATTCGCAAATAGGATTGTTCCTTTTAACATTCCAAGTATAACCTGCCTTCTTCCTAGGAGAGGAAGTTAAGTATGTGGGCAGACCTCCGATGCGATCCGTTTCTATTTATCTATCGGCGAAATGGAAGGTTTAGCGTTCACTCACTTGGGTGAACGCTTTTTTTAATGAGATGACGCATGCTTCCATTGGTGGGCGATTAAACTCTAACGGAGAAATATAGTTCAATGATAACAACGACGGCAGCCGGCGAGAACTAATCGGCTGCCGTCGTTGCGCTAAACATTCCTGTTAAGGCTAAGAAATGGCCTTTGTCAAAAAAGGAGCGCCTCGGTATGATGGGTTTGTCCCGGGCTTAAAACCCAACACCATCAAGGAGGCGCTCTTAT
>NZ_JCAUAR010000017.1:0-153601 GCF_059692055.1 Paenibacillus sp. J31R109
GTATGTAAGACCCCTTGTAGACGACGAGGTTGATAGGTTCGAGGTGGAAGTGCGGCAACGTATGCAGCTGACGAATACTAATCGGTCGAGGGCTTAACCAAATTCCTAAGAACTTTACCTTTACGCGAGTTTCGTATCTAGTTTTCAGGGAATACTATTCCTGAATCGTATATATATCTTGGAGAGATACCCAAGTGGCTATAAGGGGACCCTCTGCTAAGGGGTTAGACTGCGTAAGTGGTGCGAGGGTTCGAATCCCTCTCTCTCCGCCAGTTCCAAATATATATACACTTTTATGTGGCGGCGTAGCTCAGCTGGCTAGAGCGTACGGTTCATACCCGTAAGGTCGGGGGTTCGAGCCCCTCTGCCGCTACCATAAAACCAAATCACCAGATGGAGGCTTAGCTCAGCTGGGAGAGCATCTGCCTTACAAGCAGAGGGTCGGCGGTTCGATCCCGTCAGCCTCCACCATATTTACGCCGTTGTAGCTCAACTGGTAGAGCAACTGACTTGTAATCAGTAGGTTGGGGGTTCAAGTCCTCTCGACGGCACCATTTTTATGGTTTAACCTTTTGTAGCATGGAGCTGTGGTGTAGTGGCCTAACATGCCTGCCTGTCACGCAGGAGACCGCGGGTTCGAATCCCGTCAGCTCCGCCATTTCTTTTACAATTAATGTAGGACATGCTATAAATAATCATTTTGGCTTTGTAGCTCAGTCGGTAGAGCAGAGGACTGAAAATCCTCGTGTCGGCGGTTCGATTCCGTCCAAAGCCATTGAGATGGTTGTATTGCTTTGGCAGTACGGGTATCTCGTATCTGGAGGCTTAGTGAAGTGGCTAAACACGGCAGACTGTAAATCTGCTCTCTTCGAGTTCGGTGGTTCGAATCCATCAGCCTCCATTTTCCCTACGAGTCATTAGCTCAGTTGGTAGAGCACCTGACTTTTAATCAGGGTGTCGTAGGTTCGAATCCTACATGACTCACTTTTATTAGTAAATTTACAAGGCCGTAGGGTCTTTTTTTGTTTATAGGCATAAGAAAAAGCATCCTTTTGCGGGGATGCTTTTTTGTATGCAGGGCTGTTCAGAGCTTGTCTGCGACAGACTGCATTTTTTGTTCCATGGAGGCGGGCTTGTCGCGGCGATCATCGATTTTGATGGACGTGGAAACACGCGCAGCGCCATGCAAGAAGGGAACCTCGTGGACGGCACGGATGACCTCGAATAAACGGTCTAGGGGGCCTTCCAGGATGGTGCCCATGGGTGTCATTTGAAAGCGGATATCAGTATGACGCTCTAATTCTTTATGGAGGTCAGCGACATAGCCGCTTAGGCTGGTTGTGGCTGTTCCGATGGGGATGATGGTAAATTCAGCTATTGCCATAGGGACGCAGGCTCCTTCCTTTTTGTGTACTTGCTGTTAAGGATAACAATCAGGAGCTTGCGAGGTCAATAATGTAATCGGCTGTTCGTGCAGCTAATGCCATTACAGTAAGCGTAGGGTTACCTCCACTGGAGGTGACGAATACGCTAGCATCGCAAATAAACAAGTTGGGTATGTCGTGACTTTGCCCATACGAATTAACTACGGATGTCATAGGGTTATTCCCCATTCGACAACCACCCATTAGATGTTGTGTATCTGGAACGGTATAGGCGATCTCTCCACCAGCGGCCCGGAGAATCAGTTTCATATTTTCAACAGCGTGATTAAGGAGTTTGAGATCGTTCTCGCAGTAATGAAAACTTAAGGATGCCAAGGGCATGCCGTATTCATCTTTTTCATCAGAGAGGGCTACGTGATTGTTCCAAGCAGGCAGTACTTCACCTACCATTTTGAGACGACCATAATAATTGTAATCTTGCATAGCTTGTCTGAATGATGAGCCCCATAAAGGGGCTTCTGTGGCTTTGCGAATACCTTCTGCCATTTCAATAGGCCTTGAGCCGTGCGCGTGCAAGGTATAGCCGCGGACAAAGCCTCTGCGTGAATCAGTTTCATAGAACTCTTGGGTAGACGCCAGGACGGGAGTTCCTTTGTACAAGCGAACTTCCTCTTCAAACTTAGCATAAACATCGTTACTGCTATGTGTCATTATCGCCCTGCCAACCCAACCACTGGAGTTTGCCAAACCATTAGGGAACTGAGGTGTGGCTGAATGCAGGAGCAGCCGAGGTGTCTCTACGGCATGCGCGCAGAGGATGACGGTTTTGGCTCGTTGGCGATAGGTAACACCTTCATGGACAAACAGAACGCCGCAGGCATGCCCATAGTCATTAACCTCAATTTGAGTGACTCTGCAGTCCGCGAGAATTTCTGCACCAGCCTGAACGGCTTTAGGAATGTGCATAATCAAGGTGCTAAATTTGGCATTAGTCATACAACCTTGTAGACAGAAACCGCGATTGGTGCAAGATGAGCGGTCTTCTAGTGGCGTAGATAAGATGGCTAAAGGTGTAGGTGTGGATTGGATGCCTAGTGATTTGCAGCCTCTGTGAAATAAGACAGCATTGGGGCTAAGCGAATCTAAAGCTGGAAAGGGATAGGGACCTTGAAAGTTCCCCCATGGGAAGTGCTTCGGGCCGGATACGGAGACTTCTTTTTCAATTCTCGTGTAATAAGACTCCAAATCTTTGTAGTGTATGGGCCAATCTTCTCCAACGCCATCGATGGCCTTTGTTTTGAAATCAGACTCATGAAATCGCAGAAATACACCAGTAAAGTTCTGAGTGCCTCCTCCAATCCCCATACCTGATTGATGCTTACCTGTAACGAAAGGCTGGGCAGCATCCACAAGGCGCGTATCCTCCCAACCTAATCGCTTCATGCTGAGCTCATCACTGGCGAAATCCCTCTCTGGATCGCGCCACGGTCCCGCATCAATGACAACGACTCCAAGTCCTGCTTCGCTGAGTTCCTTGGCTAGAACCCCTCCAGCAGCGCCAGCTCCTACGATGACAATATCCACGGTATCATTTTCAAAACGCCACTTCATAGTCATTTTACAGCCTCCCAGGACTCTAATTCACCAGGACTGTTAAGTGTGTACCCGCGTGGATAAGCAGGTCCTCCGAAACCAATTTCGGACCAAACCACAGGATGAGCATAGTAAGCTTCAATACTTAGTTGAAGAAGCTTTTGAAACAAGATTTTCTGAGGGATACCTTCCCAATTTGTCGTTGGTGGATAGCTGTCGCTGCTGATTTGAAGCATGATGCTGCGTTGGTTCGTCTCATCTAATTGAAAGAATGGCTGACTATTCGCAATCCATCCCGTTTCGTCAATGGCTTTAAGACCTTGACGGATAAGAGTTCGAATAGGAGGTGTATCCACCTTTTTATTTCCTTCACCTTTATTGTCAGCCAGTACTTGATCGATATGGCTAATGATGTATTGAATGATTTCTCCACGATGATCATCCATAAGCAGGGAGCACCAAATACGCAGATTTTCGGCCTCGGAGAATGTTAAATAGCCATACGCCTGCTCACGAACGAGGCGGCCCGTCACTATAGATCTGGTATGGGCATCCCATTCCTTGCTTTCTTCCATGACATCATAAGTTGGGTAATGATTATGATTTTTCATGCTTATCACCTCCATAGTTACGAGAATAAATTCGAAATAAAGTGCTACTACAATTATTTCCAATTCCACGGAGAATATGAGACTGGCCATGAGGATGTTGATTGAAATCACAAAATGAAACAATTGGCATCATTGCCAATGTCATGGATGTTAGGAAATATTTTAGGAATGAAAGTCTTTTCATTACCATGGTAATCTTGTACTAGTAACTGAGAAGTTTTCCATTTTAGCCAATTCAATTCACCCAAGAGAGCATGTACAGGAGGAAATACAATGTTAAAGAGTCTTGCACAACGCACATTAGGAATCATAGGAATCACTGCTGCGATCACGATCGCCTTATCAGCTACAACAGCTGTTTCCGCGTATGCCGCAAATGATGATATGGATGCCGTTTCTTTAGCCAAAAAAATGGTGGGTGTCGATTACGCTAAAAGTAATGAAGCACCGTCTGCCGGATTTGATTCGTCTGGACTGATCTATTATGTCTATGAAACGCTAAATTACACAGTACCTAGAACTTTAGCAGCGCAATTCAACATGAAATCAACGAAAATTACAAAAATAGATAAGGCAGAACCAGGGGACATTTTGTTCTTTGGGAGTGGTTCAAAACCTTCTTTTGCTGGGATCTATGTGGGCCAAGGCAAAATGGTTATGGCATCCCAGAGCAAAGATGAAGTTATCACTCGGAATGTTAGCGAACTTAAGGGCAGCTTCATTGGCGGAAGAAGTATTCTTTCAGCTAAGGATCGTTTGAAAGCAGAACTGATTTTGACAGCTCAGAAATATCTTGGAGTTCCTTATGAATTTGGTGCTAAATATGGTCAAACCAAAACCATGGACTGCTCCTCTTTTACCAAAACAGTGTTCGCTGCTTATGGAATTACGTTGCCGCGTGTATCGCGTGACCAAGCTAAGGAAGGCGTTTTCGTTAGCAAAAGCAATTTGCAAACGGGGGACTTGGTTTTCTTTACAACGGTTGACTCCGGTAAAAACATTGGGCATGTGGGGATTTATGTAGGAAACGGCATGATGATTCATACGTATGGTGAAGGTGGCGTAAAATTCACATCTATCAATAAAGATTGGTGGGCTGATCACTACGTAACAGCTCGTCGCGTAATCAAATAGCACTACTTACATAAGGGCCCTCAAGTCAATTTGACTGGAGGGTTCCTTTCCATTCACAGCAATAGGCAGACATATGATACAATAGAGAGAAAAATATAGAAGATGCTATAGGCAATAAGGAGTGAAGGCAGATGATTTGGGAGCATGTCAAAGAGCGATTGGAAGCGGTCTTACAGTCGCCAATACAGATAAGCCTGATACCTGAGTCCGATTGGCACCAGCTTGTGGAGGATCAGGGAGAGCGCCACGAAGGATTAAGTCGAAGCGTGATCCGGGGCCAGGAAGTTCTTTTTTTCGTTTCAATGGAGCATAAAGAAGTTCGTGTCCTGCAGATGGATGGGAGTAAACTGACTACATCAGAACGCAAGCTTGTTGAACTAACGATTGAATCCAAACAAACCCTAGAGAAGAAGCAATTTGGTTCGTATCTGTCGGAAGATGAAAGAAAGTCTAACCAATTAAGAGAATGGCTGCTGCAGCAAATGGAACGTGGCACGAGTCATGCTGAGTTGCCAGATGCACTTGCTTCGCAGTCATCGTTATACTCAACCAAAATTCCATTGCTGTTATATGGAGATTATCCTCAGAATCAGCGTGTTTCCTATACGGAGCTAAAGAAGCTTTTGGAATCATTTTTTGAAGCCGAAATTATTCTTATTCCTTTATTGGAAAAGGAGTGGTTGATCCTAGCACCAGAGGTCCTTATTACTAGTGGTAGTGAGGAACGTGATGGAGATGAGGAAGAGAGTGTTGAGCAGACGCTCGATGCACTTGGTTCAGGTTTATATGAGATGTTGGCAAATGAATGGGTAGGGGAATGCCACTTAGCGATTGATTTCCCTGTGAAACCAGCGAAGTCTATGTTTGCTACGGTGCTTAAGCTGCGCGAGACCATTATGCTGGGCCGA
This sequence comes from Paenibacillus sp. J31R109, assembly GCF_059692055.1. Taxonomy (NCBI): domain Bacteria; kingdom Bacillati; phylum Bacillota; class Bacilli; order Caryophanales; family Paenibacillaceae; genus Paenibacillus; species Paenibacillus sp. J31R109. Next base: position 5,632 of record NZ_JCAUAR010000017.1, read on the forward strand.
TCCTTCCATGTAGGCAGTTTTATTCATTTGCGTTGGGAACTTCGCTTAGAGAAGTTGCTGCACCTCATTGAGGAAGAAGAAAAAACTGATTTCCTTGAGCAGGTGCTCCGCGGCACGGATCATGTGCTGGATAGCGAGACGGTAACGACGCTGGAGCATTTCTTTACACTCGACTGTAATGTGAGTGAAACAGCGAAGAAGCTTTATATTCATAGAAATACGCTGCTCTATCGATTGGACAAGTTCAAGAACGAGACTGGACTGGATGTTAGAACGTTTAATCATGCGGTTTTGGTACGTCTGGCCTTGCTATTGTACAAAGTAACGAAAAGAAAGTGATTTTTTTGTAGGGATTGTGCATAGTCAGTCCGCCGTTCGTAGGGTAAGATGTGTATATAGAAATGTTGAAAAATAAAGCAGTTGAACGATAAATTGTAGGGGGAATGAAATCATGGCAGGCGTACGTTTAAATCATATCGTTAAAAGATATTCTGGTGCAGAAGAATCAACAGTTAAAGATTTCCATCTTGAAGTTGCTGACAAAGAGTTCGTAGTACTTGTTGGTGCATCCGGTTGCGGAAAATCCACAACTCTTCGTATGATCGCAGGCTTAGAGGAAATCACTGAAGGTGAACTTTACATCGGAGACCGCCTTGTAAATGACGTAGCTCCAAAAGATCGCGATATCGCGATGGTATTCCAATCCTACGCTCTTTATCCGCATATGACTGTTTATCAAAACATGGCATTCGGATTGAAACTTCGTAAATTCAAAAAAGCTGATATCGATGCTCGCGTTCGCGAAGCAGCGAAAATTCTAGATATCGTTCACTTGCTTGATCGTAAGCCAAAAGCTCTTTCCGGTGGTCAACGTCAACGTGTTGCCTTGGGTCGTGCGATTGTTCGTGAGCCACAAGTATTCTTAATGGATGAGCCGCTTTCCAACTTGGATGCGAAACTTCGTGTACAAATGCGTGCGGAAATCACTAAATTGACAAAACGTCTTGGTGTTACGACAATCTACGTAACGCATGACCAAATCGAAGCTATGACAATGGGCGATCGTATCGTTGTTATGGATAAAGGTATCATTCAACAAGCTGCTACACCTGAAGAAATCTACAACTTCCCAGTTAACATGTTCGTTGCGGGCTTCATTGGATCTCCATCCATGAACTTCATGACTGGAACATTGGCTTCTGAAGGCGGCGGTGTATTCTTCAAAGCTGGTTCCGTAAATGTTGAAGTTCCAGCAGGTAAAGCACAAGTTCTTAAAGACAAAGGATTTGTTGGCAAAGAAGTGATTCTGGGAGTTCGTCCAGAAGATATTCACGAAGAGCCAGTATTCTTGGAAGCTTCCCCGAACACAGTATTCAACGTTAACGTTGAATTGACTGAGAACTTGGGTCACGAAATGTACTTGTACTTGAACGGTATCGGCGCTAACACAGTAATCGCTCGTGTTGACGGTCGTTCCGGAATCAAAGAAGGTACAAACGTTAAATTGGCACTAGACATGAACAAAGTTCATTTCTTCGATAAAGAAACTACACTTTCCATCTTGGTTAACCCTAACCTATAAGGATTGTACTGAAAGGCCAGCCGTTATCGGCTGGTTTTTTTGTTTATTTTGAGCATCATGAAACACAGTAGTTGATTTCAACTAGGTATTCCATTACGATGAAACTATTGGAAGCCTGCGTGCTACAAAGGCAAGCACATGGTACATAAGCAAATTCGAAGGAGCTACAACGATGGCCAAAAAGGTAAAGGTTTCCGAAATGGTGGAACAGCTACATATGGAAGTATTAGCAGGTGAGGGTGGCTTAAAGCGTCTAATTACAACAGGGGACCTCTATCGCCCTGGTCTTGAGATGGCTGGCTATTTTAATTATCACCCCAAAGAGCGTATTCAAATGCTGGGAAAAACCGAAATTACGTTTATAGAAATGTTGACCACTGGCGTTCGAAGAAATCGGGTTGAACAGCTATGTGCTTCCGAGGAAACGCCATGTATTATTGTAACGAGAGGACTCGAGGTTCCCGTTGAATTGCTGGAGGAAGCGACCAAACGGGATTTGACTGTGCTTCGAACACAGCTTTCAACAACGATTTTTGCAAGTCGCCTAACAGGTTTTCTCGAAAACAAGCTAGCTCCTAGCACGACTATACACGGTGTACTTGTGGATGTGTACGGCGTAGGGATGTTGATTACCGGCAGCAGTGGAATTGGGAAAAGTGAAACAGCCCTAGAGCTTGTGAAAAGGGGACACAGACTCATTGCGGATGACGCAGTAGAAATTAGGCAAAATGGAGATAAAGTGCTGACGGGTAACGCACCAGAACTTATTCGGCATTTACTTGAAATCCGCGGCGTTGGTATTATCAATGTGATGACGTTATTCGGCGCTGGCGCGATTCGTAACGTGAAGAAGATCTCGGTCGTGGTTAAATTGGAAAACTGGCAGCAAGAAAAACAATATGATCGTTTAGGCTTAGACGAGGAGCTGACTCGGATTATTGATACCGATTTGCCTCTCGTAACGATACCTGTTCGACCAGGTCGAAACTTAGCAGTCATCGTAGAGGTTGCAGCGATGAATTATCGTTTGAAACGTATGGGCTACAACGCGGCTCTGCAGTTTACGAATAAATTGACGGAATCGCTGAATGAGGATTTTGAGGATTTTGATTGACCACAAACTAAGGGAGTGAAACTATGTTAGAAAGTGTGGCGTTCTCCCTCGGACCGATTCATGTCCGGTGGTATGGCATTATTTTAGGTACAGCAGCATTAATCGGTTTAATGTTGGCGATTAGAGAAGGAAAACGATTCAAAATCGTACCTGATTTCTTCATGGATTTATTGTTAATTGGGGTTCCATCTGCCATTATTGGGGCTAGAATTTATTATGTTGCCTTCCAATGGGCTGATTATAAGGATAATTTATGGGAAGTATTCATGATATGGCACGGTGGGATTGCGATTTATGGCGCACTGATCGGTGCTATCATTGGGGCCTCGTTCTACATTCGAGCGAAGGGTTACAACTTCTTTCGTATCGCCGATATCCTTGCGCCAGGTTTGATTGTAGGACAAGCGATTGGCCGTTGGGGGAATTTCATGAATCAGGAGGCTCACGGGGGGCCAGTTGAGGAGTCATTCCTGAGAGACACCTTACATTTGCCTAACTTTATCGTGAATCAAATGAACATTGAAGGTACGTTTTATCACCCAGCGTTCCTCTATGAATCTGTTTGGAGCTTTATAGGGCTGCTGCTCTTGTTATGGATTCGTCGGAGACCTTTCTTGCGGGCAGGGGAGCTGTTCCTAGGTTATTTTATCTGGTATTCAATCGGACGGTTCTTCATTGAAGGGGTACGTACAGACAGCTTGGACATCACAGGGCCTGCGTGGCTGGCTTCTTTGATGAATACGCTTTGGTCACCGATGAAAATTGTCTTCGAACCTGGTGTTCTTACCTATGGAGGGAATATTCGATTCTCACAGTTGCTAGCGCTCCTAATCGTTATCACGGCAGTGACGATGATTATCATTAGAAGGAAAAAAGGGTACTCGAATGCTCGTTATTCGGATCCTATTGTTTCGACATTAGCGGTAGATAAAAACAAAGTGATGAAAGAGGAAGAGACAGATAAAGGAGTTAACTATGATTCAAACCGTACTCTTTGATTTAGATGGCACGATTGTAGATACGAATGAATTGATTGTACAATCGTTTTTGCATAGTTTAGAAGGTGAAACGCCAGAGCCTGTTAGTCGGGAATTGATTATTCCCAATATGGGGCGCCCGTTAGTGGAGCAGATGGAGTTTTTTACAGGTCGTAAAGAAGTTGAAGCGCTCATTACAAAGTATCGTGAGTTTAACTTATCTAAACATGATGAGCTTGTAAAGGAGTTCCCGAACGTACGTACGGTGATGGCGAAGCTTCACGAAAAAGGTATTAAAATCGGCATCGTGACGAGCAAGATTAGACTTACGACGTTGATGGGACTGAAGCTTTGTGGGTTGGATTCTTATATCAGCGTCATTGTGACCGTGGATGATGTTAAGGAGCCGAAGCCAAGTCCTGAGGGCATAATTGCAGCGCTGAAAGAGTTAGGCAGCAAGGCGGAAGAAGCCATGATGGTAGGCGATAGCCATTATGATATTGAGGCTGCGCAGAATGCAGGAGTTACTTCTGTCGGTGTATCCTGGTCATGGAAAGGGCGCTCCTATCTGGAGCAGTATAACCCTGATCATATTGTTGATGATATGTTTGACCTGTTACCGTTAGTAGGGATCTCGGCGGAAGTGAAGGCTGATTGAGGAAGACAGAAAAGTACCCAGTAGATGGCCCAAACGCGTTGTGGCAAATTTACCAGACCGTAAGCCGATGGAAGGCCATGCGGAATTTCATGTTTATTCAAATTACGCGCTATTCCCCGTCATTACGTTTGAAAAATTGGATTTATCGTCATGTTCTAGGTATGACCGTTGGTGAGAATTCGGCATTTGCTCTGATGGTGATGGTAGATGTTTTTTTTCCAGAGAGGATTCATGTCGGAGGCAATACGATCATTGGCTATAATACGACGATTCTGGCGCATGAGTATTTAACAAAGGAATATCGATTAGGTGATGTAAATATTGGATCCCATGTGATGATTGGGGCTAACACAACGATTCTGCCGGGTGTAACAATTGGTGATTATGCGATTATCGGCGCTGGCTCAATTGTTCACAAGGATGTAGCTCCGCATAGTTTCGTGGCGGGCAATCCTTTGCAAGTCATTCGATCGGGTAGTGCGTAATAGGTATACAGTGGACTCAACATCTTAGGATGTTGGGTCTTTTTTTGTACCAACAATTGTTAGAGTTTCCATAATTGTTCGAGCAGAATTTCAAAAAAACGACTAATACAAGTGAGAGATAGGGAATAGTAAAGACGCAGTGAAATTATAGGCAAAGGGAAGGTGTCGGTTAAGTGCAGCAATGGAATCGTAGTAAAAACGTAGATGGGAAAAAAGGTAACTTTGGATGGTCGATTAGAAAGCGTGTAGGTGCAATCGTATTTGCACTCATGTTGATTGTAGCCCTGCCAACGACGAGTTTGGCCGTAGGTAAGCCGGCACATGGGCCTGATGTATATGTCATCCAAGGGATGCTGAAATCACTAGGCAGCTATTCTGGTGATATTAACGGTTACTACGATAATGCGACAGTTCAAGGCGTCAAGTATTTTCAAAAGAAGCATGGATTGCCGGTAACCGGCGCGGTTGATAACCGTACGCTCGAATCAATTACTTATGGTTATTTAAAGCTTAAAGGTGTGGGTCAGGGTCAAGGACGCGGTAAAGGCGGAGGCAAGGGCCAAGGTGGAGGTAATGGCTTTGGCGGAGGCCAAGGTCAAGGCGGAGGTAGCGGCGGAGGCGGAGGCCAAGGCCAAGGTGGAGGTAATGGCGGTGGCGGAGGCCAAGGCCAAGGTGGAGGTAATGGCGGTGGCGGAGGTCAGGGCCAAGGTGGAGGTAACGGCGGAGGCGGAGGCCAAGGCCAAGGTGGAGGTAAAGGCGGAGGCGGAGGCCAAGGCCAAGGTGGAGGTAATGGCATCGGCGGAGGCAAGGGCCAAGGCGGCGGTAAGATCGAAGGTGGAGGCAACGGTGGAGGCCAACAAGGCCCGAGTGCTACGCAAACACCAGGCCCTAATGGTGGACCAAAGCCAGCACCAAACGGTGGAGCAACGCCAGCGCCATATGGCAATGGCAATGGTAACGGAAACGGAAATGGAAATGGACAAAACGGACAAGCACCTATGCCAAACGGTAACGGCAACGGGAATGGTCAATATCAGTCGCCAAATGGAAATGGAAATGGCAATGGCAATGGGCTAAATGGAAGTAAAGCGCCGAATGGTGGTCAAATACAGGCACCGAATGGTGGTAAGACTCCGAATGGTCCCGTAGACGAAGATTAATTCATCGTACTTTAAAGAAGGCATGCTGCCGTGACAGCATGTCTTTTTTACTTGTTTAGCACAGTTGACGTGCTATGGGTTTATATGCCATTCTTAAAACGGATTTCATAAATAAAATCATGTCAAATATGTTCTGCAAATTGAGCCGTTCAACATGGCATAGATGATTGACGCTCTATAGGATACGTGTTAAAATAGCCGTACATTCTTTATTTTGGTAGTATGGTAGCACGTTAATGTACTAAAGTATTTTGAGATAAGATATATGAAGATAACGATTATACTCCTACTTATTGAGGTGAGACGGTGTCTAAGCCAAAAGTATTTGAAAAGCCGTTAGGCGCGAAAGATTATTTGCCTGATGCGGTTACGAAACTCAGAAATATAGAATTCCGTGTATTGGCCTGTATGGGACGCTGGGGATACAACCAGATTATTACACCTACACTTGAATATTACGATACAGTTGGTGTTGCAAGCTCCACAGAAGATAAGAAGTTGTTTAAGCTCCTAGACCGTAAGGGGAAGACGCTTGTTCTGCGTTCAGAACTGACAGCTCCTATTGCACGTGTTGCTTCTTCACTTTTAAAGGAACAAGCATTTCCACTCCGTCTTTCCTATCATTCCAATGTATTCCGTTCGATTGAGGAAGAAGCGGGCAGAGATTCGGAATTTTATCAGACGGGCGTCGAACTGATCGGGGATGTGTCGTCGGAAGCTGATGCAGAAGTTGTGGCGTTAGCGATCGCATCACTGCAGGCAGCTGGTGTGGAGAAATTTAAAATCGCATTGGGCCATGTTGGCTTTTTGAACGGATTATTCCAAGAAACCCTGGATGGGCGCACAGAGGCTCAGCTTGCTTTGAAGGAGCATCTGCTTAGCCGTGATTACGTTGGGTACCGGGAAGCTATTAAAACGTTATCCCTTGCGCCTGATGTAGAGCGTGAGCTGGACGGCGTGCTAAGGCTGCGTGGCGGTGACGAGATTTGCGAGCAAGCTCGCATGGTTTCTCAACATCCAATCGCTCAGGATGCGATTCGGCACCTTTGTGAAGTATGGGACGTTCTAAAGGCATATGGCGTGAGTGAGCATGTTGTGATTGATTTAACGATGATTGGAGATTTCTCCTATTATACAGGTATGACGTTTGAGGGGTATGCAGCTGATTTGGGCTTCCCTGTGTGTAGCGGGGGGCGTTACGACAACTTACTGAGTCAGTTTGGACGTCCAGCACCAGCAACAGGGTTCGCGTTGAAAACAAATCGCATCCTCGAAGTAACAGGTAAGGAGCAGGTGACACAACCGAAACGTGTGCTCATTGCCTACGATGCGGAGCATCGCGAAGAAGCTTTGCAGCAGGCAAAGAACCTGAGAAGCGATAACAACTTGGAAGCGAGTGTGGTTATCACGCAACTTATTACGCCTACTCAGATCAAAGATCTGGATGAAGCAGGATATGCTGAAGTCATTAAGTTGATAGCGGAATAACCTCTCAGCGAGATGAGGGAAGTTAGAAGGAGGTTGGAACGGTGGATGACATTCTAAAAGTAGCGATGCCGAAAGGCCGTATCTATAAACAAGCAGCGAAGCTGTTTACGAAAGCAGGATTGCCTATTCCTGAGGATTTGGAAGAAGGTCGTCGTTTAATTATCCCTGTGCCTGGTGCGAAAATGGAATTCATTTTGGCCAAACCGGTTGATGTGCCGACCTATGTGGAATACGGTGTAGCTGATATCGGGGTTGTAGGGAAAGATGTTCTGATGGAAGAAAATCGGAATGTTTACGAATTATTGGATCTAGGAATCGCGCGATGCCGCATGTCGGTTATCGGTCTACCGGATTGGAAAGAGGTCATTAACCCGCGTGTTGCGACCAAATATCCGAATGTGGCCTCTCAATATTTCCGTGAAAAGGGACAACAAGTCGAAGTCATCAAGTTGAACGGTTCTATCGAGTTGGCTCCCCTGATTGGACTAGCTGACCGCATCGTAGATATGGTGGAGACCGGACAGACTTTGAAGGAAAATGGGCTTGTGGAGCAAGAAGAGATTTTTCAAATTACGAGCCGCTTAATTGCGAACCGTGTGAGTTACCGGATGAAGAATGATTCTATCCAACGGTTGTGCGATATGCTGCAGACCGTATTGCCGACAGTGAAGCTATAAATTGAAGCGAAACGCAAGATGAGAGAGGATGATGAAGATGCGGATCATGCCCGCCTCCGAATTTCAATTAAACCGCGAGGTCGAATACGGCTCACCGGAGCAAAATGAGTCCGTCCGCCGCATCATCGATGAAGTGCGGCAGGACGGGGACACCGCACTGCGGCGCTTAGCGCAGCAGTTCGACGGTGTCGAAGTCGCTGAGCTCCGCGTCAGCGACGAAGAGATCCAAGCGGCGTACGCGCAAGTCGACGCCGCGTTCCTGGCGGCGCTGCGTCAAGCCGCCGCTAACATTCGTGCGTTTCATGAGAAGCAGAAACGCAACTCTTGGATGGACCTGCAGCCGGACGGCAGTCTGCTGGGCCAAATCATCCGACCGCTGAAGCGGGTCGGATTGTACGTGCCCGGAGGGAAGGCGGCGTACCCGTCCTCCGTGCTTATGAACGCCATCCCTGCGATCGTCGCAGGGGTGCCAGAGATCGCGATGGTGACGCCACCGTCCACCGCGGGCGAAGAAGGCATTAACCCGCATATTCTCGTGGCCGCGGCCGAAGCGGGTGTGAAAGAGATCTACCGCGTAGGCGGGGCGCAGGCGATTGCTGCGCTGGCCTACGGGACAGACTCGATTGCGCCGGTCGACAAAATCGTCGGCCCTGGCAACATCTACGTCGCGCTGGCGAAGCGCTTCGTGTTCGGCGTCGTCGATATCGACATGATCGCCGGACCAACAGACATTGTCGTGCTCGCTGACGAGCACGCCGATCCGGAGTACGTCGCGGCCGACTTGCTAGCGCAGGCCGAGCATGATGAGATGTCACCGTCGATTCTGGTGACACCTTCACCTGAGCTAGCCGAAGAAGTACGGCTAGCGTTATGGCGGCAGCTGGATCTGCTGCCGAAGAAAGCCATAGCCGCCGTCTCCACGGCGACGAAAGGCGCGATCCTGCTTGTCGACTCACTCGACGAAGGCGTGGACGTGATCAATCGCTTGGCGCCGGAGCACTGTGAGCTGCTGGTGCAGGAGCCTTTCACGTGGCTGCCTCGCATTGAGAATGCAGGTGCCATTTTCTTAGGCGCCTATAGCACAGAGCCTGTCGGCGATTATTTCGCCGGCCCTAACCACGTGCTGCCAACGAATGGCACAGCACGATTCTCATCGCCACTGAATGTGGACGATTTCCTCAAAAAATCAAGCGTCATTCACTATAGCAAGGAAGCTTTACTCGCAAACGGTGAGATGATCATGACTTTGGCCCGTAATGAAGGGCTGGAAGGTCATGCGCGTGCCGTAGAAATCAGACTTAAAAAGGAAGGGAAGTTGACCTAGATGGCGGAACAGGACCAAGTAAGAGCGCGCTCAGCGAGTGTAGCCCGTAGGACGAATGAAACGGACATTAAACTTTCTTTTGACGTAGACGGTACAGGAATTTCGGAGCTCCAAACAGATGTTCCCTTCCTGAATCATATGCTCGATTTGTTCACGAAGCACGGTATTTTTAACTTGAAAGTGGATGCAAAGGGCGATATCGAAATCGATGATCACCACACGGTAGAGGATATTGGTATTTGTCTAGGCCAAACCCTGCGCGAAGCGCTAGGCGACAAGAAAGGCATCAAACGCTACGCAAGTGTATTCGTTCCGATGGATGAAGCATTGGCACAAGTTGTGATTGATATCAGCAACCGACCACATTTCGAATACCGTGCAGAGTACCCGACATTGAATGTTGGCAGCTTTGAAACACAGCTGGTAAAAGAGTTCCTGTGGAAATTCGCGCTAGAAGCTCGTATTACTTTGCATGTTATTGTGCATTACGGTGATAACACGCATCACATGATCGAAGGCGTATTTAAAGCGCTGGGTCGTGCACTGGATGAAGCAACAACGATTGATCCTCGTGTTCAGGGGGTTCCTTCGACGAAAGGAATGTTGTAGGCATGATCGCGATTATCGATTACGGAATGGGTAATTTACATAGCGTGAGCAAAGCGGTGGAGCGGCTCGGCTATGAGGCAGTTGTAACGGGCGATCCAGCACAAATTCTAGCGGCAGAAGGCGCTATTCTTCCTGGTGTCGGAGCGTTCGGGGATGCCATGGAGCATCTGCGTGAATCGGGCTTGGATGAGGTTGTTAAGCAATATGCGGCGTCTGGTAAGCCTATGATTGGCATTTGTTTAGGGATGCAACTATTGTTCTCTAGCAGTGAAGAGCATGGACAACATGAGGGCCTAGGGCTTCTGCCAGGTACAGTTGTACGTTTCCGTGGAGACTACAAGGTGCCACATATGGGCTGGAACCGATTGAGTTATAAGCGGAGTGAGAGTCCAATTTTTAAGGGGATTGAAGAAGGGCACGTCTATTTCGTACATTCCTACCATGCGAAGCCGGAGCGGGAAAGCGATCTGTTGGCGGTAACGGACTACTATCAACCGGTAACGGCGATTGTAGGTCGTGACAACGTCTACGGCATGCAGTTCCACCCTGAGAAAAGCGGCGATATCGGCATGCAGCTGTTGGGTAATTTTTTGACATTGTGTAAATAAGGTTGTCTCAAGGAGGTGCTGAGCATGTTAGCCAAAAGAATTATCCCTTGTCTCGACGTCAAGGATGGCCGAGTGGTGAAGGGCGTAAATTTCGTGAATTTACGTGATGCTGGTGATCCCGTAGAGCTTGCGGCGATATATGATAAAGAAGGCGCGGATGAGCTGGTGTTTCTCGATATTTCCGCTTCGGTTGAAGGGCGGGCAACGATGGTTGAGGTCGTTCGTCAAACAGCAGGCGAGATTACGATTCCGTTCACGGTAGGCGGCGGCATCTCAAGTGTCGATGATATGAAACGACTTCTTCGAGCAGGCGCGGACAAAATTGGAATCAACACGGCAGCGGTGCTTAATCCTCAGCTCGTTTCGGACGGTGCACGGAAGTTTGGCTCGCAATGTATTGTTGTAGCCATCGATGCGAAGTTCAATCCCGAGTGGGGCGAGTGGGAAGTATACACCCATGGTGGACGCAAACCGACGGGCATTAAGACGTTGGAATGGGCAAAACGCGTGGAAGAGTTAGGTGCAGGTGAAATCCTGCTAACGAGCATGGATGCTGACGGAACGAAGGACGGTTTCGATTTGAAGCTGACACGTGCGGTATCCGAGCTTCTGACGATTCCTGTGATTGCTTCTGGCGGAGCGGGAAAAGCCGAGCATTTCTATGATGTATTCACCGAAGGTAAAGCTGATGCGGGGCTGGCGGCAACGATTTTTCATTATAAAGAATTAACGATAGACGGGGTCAAGGCTGACCTAAAAGGCAAAGGGGTTGAGATTCGATGACATTTTCAGTAGATCAAATTAAATATGACGCGCAGGGGCTTGTACCTGCCATCGTACAAGATGCGGTAAGTAAAGAAGTTCTTATGCTGGCTTACATGAACAGCGAGTCCTTGCAACGCACGATTCAAACGGGTGACACTTGGTTCTGGAGCCGTTCACGTAATGAGCTTTGGAATAAAGGGGCAACTTCGGGTCATACGCAAAAGGTAAAAGCACTTCGCTACGACTGCGACGCGGACACGCTGCTTGTTCTAGTTGATCAAGTAGGACCTGCTTGTCATAACGGGACTTACACCTGTTTCACAGCGAACATTCCGGTGGAAGGTGTTGCCGAAGAAGCTGCTGCATCAGTTGCTGGTGGCGATCGTTTCGCTATTTTAGCTGAACTTGAAGCGGTGATCGCATCCCGTGACGCAGAGCGTCCTGAGGGTGCGTATACGACTTACCTTTTCGAAAAAGGTGTCGATAAAATCCTCAAAAAAGTAGGCGAAGAGACGGCAGAAGTCATTATTGCAGCTAAAAATAAAGACAATGAAGAGCTTCGTTATGAAGCGAGCGATCTTATTTTTCACTTAATGGTCCTTTTACGTAATAATAAATTGCCATTGGATGATATTATGAAAGAGCTGGCTAATCGTCACGTCAAAAAATAAAGTAAACGACCTGGAGTGAATTCACGATGTTGATTGATTATCATACACATCATGTGCGCTGCGGTCATGCCTCTGGGGAACTGGAGGAATACGTCAAACGCGGCATCGAGATCGGGCTTACCCAGTTGGGGCTTTCTGATCATATGCCGCTTTTGCATGTCGACCCGCAGACGTATTGGCCAGAAATGGCGATGCCGAAGGAGGAGCTTCCCCGTTATGTGGAAGAATGCCTTCTTCTCAAAGAGAAATACAAAGATCAGATCGATATCCGTGTGGGTCTGGAAGGCGATTATGTGGAGGGCTACGAGACAGATATTGCGGCCATCATTGATGCGTACCCTTGGGATTATGTGATCGGCTCGGTTCATTTTCTCGGTGAGTGGGATATTTCCGATTTTAGACAGCTCGCAGGTTGGGAAGGTAAGGATATTTTTGAAGTTTATACCCAATACTACGAGGCAGTGAAGAAAGCAGTCCGAACCGGACTGTATGACTATATCGGACATATCGATATGATCAAACGATTTGGTTATGTGCCGGATCGTGATACGTGGGAGCTGGAAAAGGCTGCTTTAGATACCGTGAAGGAATACGGAATGGCAATCGAATTGAATGCCTCTGGCCTGCGCCATCCTTGTAAAGAGATGTTCCCAAGCCGCCGTATGCTAGAATACTGCCATAAGGTGGGAATTCCCGTGACCCTCGGATCTGATGCGCACCAGCCGGAACGGTTGTCTCAGTATTTGGATGAGGCTAGAGAGCTATTAAAAACGATTGGATTTAACGAAATAGCCACATTTTCTGCTCGAAAACGACAACTTGTGACTTTTTAATTTCAACACGTATCATGTATAATGAGTAGGACTGTATAATCTATTTAATGAACCTTCGGAGGTAACCATTAACCATGCATAGCGACAATGTTAAAATTTTTTCCGGATCTTCGAATCCGAAGCTTGCGGAAAGTATTTGTAAAGAGCTCGGCCAGCCGCTAGGACAAATCAAATTATCACGTTTCAAAAGCGGAGAAATTTATTGCCTTTACGAAGAAACGATTCGTAACTGCGACGTGTTTCTGGTACAAACCTTCTCCCATCCGATTAATGAGCATATGATGGAGCTTTTGGTCATGATGGATGCGGCGAAAAGAGCATCTGCAAAAACGATCAACCTTGTCATCCCATACTATGGTTACTCTCGTCAAGAACGTAAAGCAGCTCCGCGTGAGCCGATTTCAGCTAAATTAGTCGCTGACTTGTTCGCGTCAGCAGGCGCAACTCGTGTTGTTACGATTGATCTCCATGCGCCAGCGATTCAAGGTTTCTTCAATATCCCTGTGGATCACCTGACAGCTCTTGATCTTATTAGTGACTGCATTAAGAAGAAAAATTTACCGAATCCAATTATCGTTTCTCCGGATGCGGGACGTGCGACAACAGCTGAGAAAATGGCTAACATTCTCGATGCGCCTTTCGCCATGATGATTAAGAAACGCCCTGAGCATAATGAATCTGTGATTACGCACGTGATCGGGGATGTTGCAGGACGTACACCCATTATTATCGAGGATTTAATCGATACGGGTACTACGATCGTTAACGTTGTGGAAAGCTTAAAAGAGCGCGGTGCGCTGGATGTTTACATCTGTGCGACACACCCTGTCTTCTCTGGCCCAGCGTTGCAGCGTCTGGATCACCCTAGCATTAAAGAAGTCATTATTACGGATTCGATTGCGATTCCAGAGGGCCATTCAAGTAAGTTTAATGTACTTTCTGTGGCACCATTGTTGTCCGATGCAGTTCGTATTATTACAGATGGCGGTTCCCTATCCTCCCTATTTAAATACGGCGGTGTATAAGGAAACTTAATAAATCACCTTTGAAAACGAAGCTATATCAGGAAGTGGGTTCGACATCGAATCTTGAACGAAATCCGGGAACTGCGGTACTCACGTAGGCTCACCTACGCTCCGTTCCTCGTTCCTCGGATTATCGTCCAACCTTCTCGGTTTTGAAAGGCGACTTTTTAAGTCTTTATTTGTATAGAAACCAGGTCCAAATCTTACCTTCGGATAATGTTTTTGGCTTCTTAGCGATCTATGGTATAATTTGAGTGTAATCAAATTGCCGGAGGTGTCTTGCTATGGAAAAGAAAAAGCGCATATCCGAAGCGCCAAAACCAAAAGTTATATCAATTAACATGGATGCCGCATTCTTTTTCGAGAGAGCGGTTCAATCTTTGGATCGGTTTCATTATGATAAGGCATTGAAATATTTCCGGCGGGCGGCAGAGTATGAGCAGGATAATCCTGTGAATCACTGCAATCTCGCAGGAGTTCTCTCCGAAGTGGGCAATTATGACGAGTCGAACCAAATTTTGCAGCATATCCTTGAAACCATCGATCCCGAGATGACAGAATGTCACTTTTATATGGCGAACAACTATGCCAACATGGAAAACTTCGAGCAGGCAGAACAAGCATTGGTTCGGTATTTGGAGAATGACCCCACAGGGCAATTCATGGACGAATCCGAAGAAATGATGGAAATGCTGAGCTACGAGCTTGATCGTCCCGCCCCTCTCACTAGCATCAAGAGTCGAGAAGGGCTGTTCGAGCATGATAAGGCCCGTGCGTTGCTGGAGGAAGGTAAGTTCGCAGAAGCGGTAAGGCAGTTGGAGAAATTAGTGAAGAAACAACCTGATTTCACCGCAGCCCGCAACAATTTAGCGCTGGCTTATTATTATATGGGCCAGTTCGAGAAAGCAATGGAAACGATCCGCGAAGTGCTGGTTATCGATCCTGGTAACCTCCATGCACTTTGTAATATGGCGATTTTCCATCAGCATTTCGGCAACAAGAAGGAACTTGCAGAGCTTACTGAGCTGTTAGGTAAGACGTTTCCGTTCCAACAGGAGCATGTGTTTAAGCTGGCAACGACGATGGGGATTCTTGCTCAACATGAGAAAGCGTACCATCTGTTCAAACGTCTGCTGAAAGCTGGGGACGGAGGTACAGACCCTTGCTTGTATCATTATGCGGCTGTTGCTGCGTGCCATATTGGTCGTTTCTCAGAAGCGTACCGGTTATGGAAGCAGGTTCAGAAGTTGGATCCAGGTGCTGAAATCTCGAAGTTCTACTTAGAGCAGCTACGGATAAGAGAGAAATCAGCGCTTCCGCTGACTTGGAGCTATCACTATCATCTGCCATTCGAAGAGCAGTTCCGTGCACTTGAGAAATCAACGCAAGGCATTCCTGATCAACTGAAGAAAGACCCGCTTGTGCGGTCATCATTCTTCTGGGCTTTGCGTCATGGCGATGTAGAGACGAAGCTTCAAGTGATTCAAGCCTTTGGTTTGATTGCGGACAACGAAGTGAGAGACGCTCTTCAGGATTTCATTCTAGATCACAAAGAGGATGATTATTTGAAGAAGGTTGCCATCTTCGTACTGCGAAGCATGGGCATTCGCGAGTCCCTTCCTGCCTATCTCGAGAATAAGGACATCATGGTAGAGGCTTCTCCGTACTCGCCTCATCTTCCCGTATGGGATGCAAGTTGGCAGCGAGTCATGGAAACGGCGCTATCGCATATGCACAAGCGTTACGATATGGTTCAACAGTATGACTTAGAAATTCTGTGGGTCGAATTTTTAACGAAGATGTACCCGAATGTGCCTAAGATTCTCAAATCGGAGGGCTGGGCGGCAGCGTTAGAATATTTGATTGCCAAAATGCATCGTCGTACGATTTCCTATCAGGAAGTGGCTACACGATATGGTGTCACGGTTTCCACGGTTAGTCGGCATGTGAAGCTCATTGACGACACCTGTGGTTTACGCGAAAAAATGGATGCGATTTTCAACAAGTTTACAAATCTTTGATGGCCGAGCTTGATCCCTTTATGAAAGTTTCGGCTTTCATACATATAGATGAATGGATTGTTAAACTAAAGATAGCTTTCCTCAGGAAAGCACCTAGGAGGGAAATCATATGTACAAATCAGTCGTAGTAGGAACAGGACCATCCGGTCTAACAGCAGCTATTTACCTAGCGCGTGCCAACCTTAGCCCGCTAGTTATTGAAGGACCAGAACCAGGCGGTCAGTTGACAACAACTACAGAAGTAGAGAATTTCCCAGGATTTCCCGAAGGGATTATGGGACCTGAATTAATGGAAAACATGCGCAAGCAGGCTGAACGCTTTGGCGCTGAATTTAAAACAGGTTGGGTTAACTCTGTTGAATTGACGAACCGCCCTTTCAAACTACAAGTTGAGGGTCTAGGCGAAATCGAAACAGAAACACTGATTATTTCCACAGGTGCGTCTGCAAGATTGCTTGGAATTTCAAATGAGAAAGAGAACATTGGGCGCGGCGTAAGTACATGTGCAACGTGTGATGGCTTCTTCTTCCGTGGTAAAAAGATTATCGTCGTTGGCGGTGGTGACTCTGCTATGGAAGAGGCCAACTTCTTGACTCGTTTCGCTTCAGAAGTGCGTTTGGTTCATCGCCGCGATGAGCTTCGTGCCTCCAAGATCATGCAAGACCGCGCTCGTGGTAACGAGAAAGTGAAGTGGTCGCTGAATAACACGCCGTTAGAAGTTGTAGCGGGTGACAAAGGCGTTACTGGCCTTAAAGTGAAAAACAACCAAACAGGTGAAGATGAAATCCTTGAAACAGACGGTATCTTCGTAGCCATCGGGCATACACCGAACACGAAGTTCCTCGGTGGACAAATTGACACAGATGAGCATGGTTACATCGTCGTGAAACCAGGTACGACAGAGACGAATATCCCAGGCGTATTCGCTTGTGGTGACGTGCAAGATACGAAGTATCGTCAAGCTATTACAGCTGCTGGAAGCGGATGTGCTGCAGCGCTGGAAGCTGAGAAGTTCCTTGAAGGCAACAGCGTACACGACTGGAGTATTTCTCTGTAAGTCGTTATGGCAATTCAGTTAACGTGGAGGGCTACGCTTTCCACGTTTTCTCTTTTAACAGGGTATGGATGAATCTTGACCTCCCGGCAGTGTTGTCTTATAGTGGGAACAGGAGCAAATGCCCGAAAATTTTATGATTATTCATGAGGTGACCTTGTAATGTCCAATCAAATTTATATCGGTGTAGATCTAGGCGGCACGAATATTAAAGTAGGTATTTGTGATGAGCAAGGTAAGCTTCTTAAGACGTTAGAGGGTCCAACTTCACCAGAACTAGGTGCAGAGTCAGTCCTTGAACGTATTGCGCAGTATGTACGTCAAATTGTCGAAGAGTCTGAGTTTTCGTGGGAGCAAGTAGCAGGAATTGGCGCAGGCTTAGCTGGATTTATGGATATTCCAGAAGGCTTCGTGAAGTTCTCTCCGAATCTGCAGTGGCATAACGTACCGGCGAAGAAGACGCTTGAAGCACTTCTGGGTAAACAAGTTAAAATTGATAACGATGCGAACGTTGCTGCTCTTGGAGAAGCTTGGGCTGGCGCAGGAGCGGGCATTCCGAACGTAGTATGCTATACGCTTGGAACGGGTGTTGGCGGCGGTATCATTATTAACGGTAAAATTTATCAAGGGTCTGCTGGCATGGCTGGCGAGCTTGGTCATATGTCCATCGTTCCTGACATTGAAGCGATTCAGTGTGGATGCGGACAAATGGGTTGTCTTGAAACGGTTTCTTCTGCAACAGGCATAGTTCGTATGGCTAAGGAAGCGGTGGAACGCGGTGAGCGTACATCATTAGCCCTCCACGAGAAAATTGAAGCTAAGCATGTGTTTGATGATGCGAAAAGCGGAGATGAAGTGGCTTTGCGCATCGTAAATCGTGCTGCTTATTATATTGGGCGTTCCATGGCGGCGTTAGCTGTTGTGATTAATCCTAAGCGCTTCATTATTGGCGGTGGCGTATCGAAAGCTGGAGAAATTCTATTCCAACCTATTCGTGAAACGTTCCTTAAATTTACACCAGAAGCAGCTGCTGAAGGCGTTGAGATCGTTGCTGCGACACTTGGCAATGACGCAGGCGTTGTTGGAGCTGCAGGGTTGAATTTGCGCTAGAAGGCTAGACCGGGTTCGTAGATGAACAGGACAGAGCTGGTCTGCGAAAGCCCCCCAAAGGAAGGTGTCATTCATGGAAGAAAACCACCCTTTAGCGAAACTGGTCATCATTACAGGAATGTCGGGTGCAGGCAAGACTATTGCTGTTCAAAGTATGGAGGATCTAGGATTCTTCTGCGTTGATAACTTACCTCCCGTTTTAATTCCGAAGTTTGCTGAATTAATCGTGCAATCGATGGGTAAAATCGGCAAAGTAGCTTTGGTTATTGATCTGCGCGGGCGTGAATTTTTCACTTCGCTCCAAGAGTCTTTACGGTATATCCAAGAGAATTACACGCTTAGCTACGAAATTCTATTCTTGGATGCGACCGACGGGACACTTGTTCAGCGTTACAAAGAAAGTCGACGTCGCCATCCATTGGCGCCAGATGGGGCGCCACTTGAGGGAATAGGTCTTGAACGTAAGCTGCTAGAGGAACTCAAAGGTTTGGCTACGCAGGTCATTGACACTAGCAGTTTGAAGCCCGTGCAGTTGAAGGAAAGAATCATTTCCAGGTTCACCAATCTAGAAGCTAATCGCATATCTATAAATGTTATCTCATTCGGTTTCAAGTACGGTGTCCCTATTGACGCTGATCTCATCTTTGATGTGCGTTTTTTGCCCAATCCTCATTATGTGGAGCAACTGCGACCACAAACGGGTCAAGATCCTGATGTCTACGACTATGTGATGAAGTGGTCGGAGACACAAGAATTTCTGACGAAGCTGCTGGATATGCTGAATTTCTTAATGCCTCAGTATAAAAAAGAAGGCAAGAGTCAGGTTGTTGTGGGTATTGGCTGCACAGGAGGCAAACATAGATCAGTTGCCATTACGGAATATCTAGGTAAAGTCATGGGGAACAGTGAAACTGAAACCGTGCGTCTAAGTCATCGCGATTCCGAGCGGGACCGTTTATAGACGGCTATGTGACCCCGTTAGAGAGTATAAGTTTCCGATTACGAAAACTGCTTTCTAACTGGCGATAAAACCTTCCTATTACAGCGGTCGCTCAGCTTTGAACGACTTCGATAGAGGTTTTCTCATTAAGAGGGTGAAAGAAGTATGGAGCTTGGTCAATTACAACGTAAGCCCCGAATAGTCGTTATTGGCGGTGGAACAGGGCTCTCGGTTATGCTGAGAGGACTGAAGGAAAAACCGGTTGATATCACTGCTATCGTGACCGTTGCAGACGATGGAGGAAGTTCGGGTATCTTGCGAAGCGAACTGCAGATGCCGCCTCCGGGAGATATTCGAAATGTGTTAACATCACTAGCGGATGTCGAGCCTTTATTGTCTTTGATGTTGCAGTATCGATTTCAGAATGGTACAGGTTTAGCCGGACATAGTCTGGGAAATCTAATACTAGCGGCATTGACAGATATTACAGGTGATTTTGTTACCGCTGTGCAAGAAATGAATCGCGTATTTGCTGTTCGTGGAAGAGTCCTTCCGGCGTCGAATCAAGCGATCGTGTTGAAAGCCATTATGGAGGACGGGACTTTAGTCGTTGGGGAGTCCAAAATACCGAAGGCGAATGGACGAATCAAGAAAGTATTCATTGAGCCGGCGGGTGTAACGCCACTCACCGAAGCGATTCAAGCTATACGTGAGGCGGATGCCATCTTGTGCGGACCTGGCAGTTTATATACCAGTTTGCTGCCGAATCTGCTTGTTCCAGGGATAGCGCAGGAGATCGAGGCTTCGAATGCTGTGAAATTGTTCATATGTAATGTCATGACACAGCCTGGCGAAACCGATGATTATTCCGTGAGTGATCATCTGGATGCGATTTATGAACACTTAGGTCAGCATTTGTTCGATTATGTGATTGTGAATAATGGTGAGATTCCACCGCAGGTGCAAGCCAAATATGCGGAAAAAGGTTCAAAAGCGGTTCATTTAGATTTGGATGAAGTGACGAAAAGAGGATATCGAGTAATTGCCGATCGTTTGGTCTTATTCCGTACTTATCTTCGTCATGATGCAGAGAAATTGAGTGACCATATCTATCAGCTCGTCGAAAGCTGGCTGTTAAGGAAGAAGTGAGTCCCTTGTCCTTTGCGGCAACAACCAAAAAAGAATTAACTTTAATCAATGATTCGGAGCCGTGTTGTGAAAAAGCGGAACTGTCCGCACTCATTCGGATGAATGGGGCTGTACAGTTAACGAGTCAGCGTGTTGTCTTGGATGTATCTACGGAGAACGCAGCGATAGCTAGGCGGATTTACTCGCTGATCAAGAAGACGTATAATACACACACGGAGCTACTTGTGCGTAAGAAAATGCGTCTTAAGAAGAATAATGTGTACATTGTTAGGGTTCCTGGTCAAGTACAAGAGCTGCTCAGTGATTTAAAGATTGTCTCTGAGGGATTCATCTTTACGACGGGGATTAACAAAGACATTATTCGCGGCAATTGCTGCAAGCGTGCTTATCTTCGGGGAGCTTTCATGGCTGGCGGTTCTGTTAATAATCCGGAGGGATCTTCCTATCATTTGGAAATCGCTTCGATTTATGAAGAACACTGTAAAGCATTAACACAGCTTGCGAACAAGTTTGACTTGAACGCCCGTTTCATTGAACGCAAGAAAGGGTTCGTGCTGTACATCAAGGAAGGCGAGAAAATTATCGAATTTCTCAACATCATTGGGGCTCATCAGGCGCTGTTGCGATTCGAAGATGTCCGCATTATGAAGGATATGAGAAATTCCGTTAATCGCATCGTGAACTGCGAGACGGCGAACTTGAACAAAACGATCGGAGCCGCTGTTAGGCAAATCGAGAATATTCGGTTGTTGCAACGTGAGATTGGTCTAGATAGCTTGCCTGAGAAGTTGAGAGAGGTTGCGGAGATTAGACTTGCGCATCCTGACTTGAATTTGAAGGAAGTTGGTGACATGCTTTCGGGCAGTGTTAGTAAGTCAGGTGTGAATCATCGCCTGCGAAAAATAGACGAATTAGCCGAAAAACACCGAAATTCGTAGATAAGACGGGGCTGTACATCGCTTGTATAAGTTTTTCGCATTTTTTCTAGTGTACTTGAAGGAAAAATGCTATAATATTAAAACATAAGGTAAACGCTGTTATTAATAGTAATCCATATAAGCTCCACACTAGGGGGAATTAGTTCCATGTCCAGACGTCCAGTCGTTGTGAAGTTGAGAACAGGACTTCATGCCAGACCTGCGGCATTGTTTGTTCAAGAGGCGAATAAGTTTTCATCGGAGATCTTTGTTGAGAAAGATGAGAAGAAAGTGAATGCAAAGAGCATCATGGGAATTATGAGTCTTGCGATCAGCACAGGGACCGAAGTCTTCATAAGTGCAGAAGGTTCGGATGCAGAGCAGGCTGTAAACGCTTTAGTCACATTAGTCAGTAAGGAAGAGTTGGAAAACCAATAATTTCTTTAAAAGCCACCTTTCGAGGGGGCTTTTTTGCACTTTGTAGAAGCGATTGAGGAACATTCTAAAAGTGTCAAATTTGTTAACAAATGGTGGTAGGGAGAAACCTTTTTCATTCGGCTACGTCTAATAAGCGTGGTTGTGACGGATAAGGCTATTTGCATTTCTTAGCCGCCGCCTACCCTAAGCTTGAAAGAAGGAGCCGAAGTGAAATGAATGTAGTAAAGAAAGAAATGATTGCTCTACTTGCTGTACTCGTATTTCTAGTAAGCACACTTACAGCACCGGCTGCGCACGCAGTATCAACAAGCTCGTCCTTTATTTTACTTTATATCGATAAAGCAGAAGCATTTGTGAATCAGGAACAGATTCATCTAGAGTCGCCATCAACGATTATTGATGGAAGTACCTTTGTTCCGGCCAAATTCTTGGGTGATACGTTAGGATTTAAAGTGGAATGGAACGAATTATCTCGTACGATTCAAATGACTCCGTCAGGCTATAACATTGTTCTAGATTCCGATCACAAGACGGTGACAACGAATGGGGTCGACATTCCATTTAATTCAGTGGCTGCGATTGTGAATGGCAAGTTGCTGGTGAAACTGACATGGTTAGCTGATTACATGGGTGCAAAGTACACGTATAACAATGAACTAAGACGTGTAGAAATCGTACATTTTAAAGCGCCTGAGGGCATCTACATCGATCAAGATAGCAATTCTCGCCCAGTAGCCAAGTTTGCGACTGCGAAGCCTACATACAGGCTTGGTGAGCCTGTTAAGTATTTGGATTTGAGTTATGATCCAGATGCAGAAGGTATCGTATCTTTCGATTGGACAGGGAAACAAGAAGCATTCTTTAAAGCTGGCCAATATCCAGTGACCCTAACCGTGAAGGATGGTCATGGACATGTAAGTAAATTGTTCAAAAGCTATGTAACTGTGGTGAATGAACCGTATTTATCTGAAGTAGAGTTCCCGATATACATGAAGCCGGTTGGCGGGTTCATCAAAACGAACTGGGCGACCATTTGGAATCATTTTAATGAATTGCCAATGCTTCCGAAGGACGTGAAAGAAGTACAAGGGCGTACGCTGCTTGTCAGCGACAGTCCGGAAGAATTCACATCCAGCGGTATTTTGTATCAAGATAATATCAATGGTAAAGCTCGTTTATACGCGGATCATATCAATGGTACGAAAAACAAGATGACAATGGCTATCTTCGCTACAAACAACACGGATAAACCGATTACGATCAAAACAACAAACAAAGGCGAAGTATATCCTTCTGTTTACGCGAACTTGATCGGTAGCGAAGCTTCGGTGGATTTCTTGCTTAACAATGTGTACACGGATGAAATGACGGTTCTGCCAGGGGCAAGCTATGTGTATGCGAAATTGCCTGAGTTCTATCCTGGGCAAGGTGTGAATCTGTTCTATGATGTGGAGACGAATGGCGAGCTTCAAATGTCCTTTATCGCAACGGATAAAATGCTGACGCCAACGACAGTAAAGGAGTTGCCTTTACTCGCCTTTAACGGGCATGTTCGCGGGACGTTCCCAGTTTCTGAGATTCAATGGAAAATTGACGCTTCCAGCTTTACGAAACCTTCCGTCTTAACGATCGGTGATAATAAAACAGATCCGTTCGTCAAAGGTTATGATGTGATGCGTAAGCAAGATGTGGAGAATGGCGGCAACTACGGTGTGGTCTATAAGATTCATGCGGATAAGCCGCGCAAAATGGCTGTGATGATCATGGCCAGAGGCGGTGTGTTCAAAGGGCCGTTCAAAATTAACGGTGAGATCATTCCTGTGCCTTACTCCGGTGTTATTACCGCGTTCGACGGCATGGAAGTGTTAGCGCGCACGACAGGGACGGAAGATGCACTCGATATTGAGTTTACACCTCCAGCAGGCTCGGCGTTCCCGATTGATTTAATTTTCTACCCATTGGAAGATTTGAAATAAGACAAACAAAAAACCAGCCGATCTTCAGCGCTCAGGAGCGTGAGGATCAAGCTGGTTTTTTTCATGTATAAAATTAGACGCGTTCGATGACTTTATCGATGAGTCCGTATTCGGCTGCTTCTTTAGCACTCATGAAGTTATCACGGTCTGTATCCTTCTCGATGCGCTCGAACGATTGTCCTGTACGCTCTGCAAGGATCGTGTTCAGGTTGTCTCTCATTTTCAAAATGCGCTTCGCGCGAATTTCGATATCAGAGGCTTGGCCTTCAGCGCCGCCTAGCGGTTGGTGAATCATGACTTCGCTGTTCGGAAGCGCGTAACGCTTGCCTTTGGCACCAGCTGTGAGCAAGAATGCGCCCATGGAAGCTGCCATACCAACGCAGATCGTGGATACGTCTGGTTTGATGAACTGCATCGTGTCGAAGATCGCCATACCAGCTGTGATGGAGCCGCCTGGGCTGTTAATGTAAAGCGAGATATCTTTATCAGGATCTTGTGCGGCCAAGAAGAGCAACTGAGCAATGATGGAATTCGCCACAACATCGTTGACACCCGTGCCTAAGAATATAATGCGGTCCTTCAGCAAGCGAGAGTAGATGTCATATCCTCTTTCACCGCGCGCGTCCTGTTCGACGACCATAGGAATAAAACTCATGAGAATGACCTCCTTGGGGTTGGGTTACCTACTATTGGGTACATACTATTTACAGTATCTACAAGTATGATAACGAAAAAACCTCCGAAGGTCAAGAAAGGTCAAACTAAACATAAAAAAAATCAGCTAAGGGCTGATTTGGGGTACTGCCT
This sequence comes from Paenibacillus sp. J31R109, assembly GCF_059692055.1. NCBI lineage: Bacteria > Bacillati > Bacillota > Bacilli > Caryophanales > Paenibacillaceae > Paenibacillus > Paenibacillus sp. J31R109. Next base: position 30,020 of record NZ_JCAUAR010000017.1, read on the forward strand.
ATCTGATTATTACTGGACGCGCCCGAAAGGAATCGAACCTTTATCTCAGGCTTCGGAGGCCTACGTCATATCCATTGGACCACGGGCGCATAGTTTAGAAATAGTGAAGCAAGGGTTATTATAAGTCAGCTTTCTAGAAAAAGCAAGATGGTAAGCCCTTACAGACCCATTTGAAGAAAAATGTTTGAACAAATGTTGAATGTTGCGCAGGAAATGGTTATAATAAGAACTGTAATCGAGAAACAATATAAGAAATGCGCAAGGAACTTTTTTTTCACCCGGGTGGGACGCAAAATGTATACCCGGGACATAAAACGTCCAACAATGGATCAGGAGCGTTCAAAGTCGTCCTATGAGAGAGATTCTAGACATACAGAAACAGCTCATGCCTGATCTTATGGACATCATGAAGAAGCGGTACTCGATTCTGCAGCACATCTTGGTTTCCGGCGTCGTTGGAAGAAGGACCTTAGCGTCCTCACTCGACATGACGGAGCGCGTGCTCCGCGGTGAAGTTGATTTCTTGAAGGAGCTTGGGCTTCTGGAATTTGACGCAAGCGGTATGAAGATCAGCGAGTCTGGTCGTCAGTTGCTGGAGGATATGCAGCCGATCATTAAGATGGCTTTCGGTCTGACAGATTTGGAAGACAGTATTGCCAAGGCATTTAACCTGTCGAATGTGATTATCGTTCCAGGGGATTCCGACACGTCGGTATTTACGAAGAAGGAGCTTGGACGCGCTGGCGCGGCTGCCTTACGTAAATATATTGCCAAAGATGATATCATCGCGGTTACGGGTGGATCCACGATGGCGCAAATAGCCAATAACCTGGCACTTTCATCATCAATGAAAGGCAGCTTGTTCGTTCCTGCACGCGGTGGACTTGGTGAAAGCGTGGATATGCAAGCCAACACGATTGCTTCCATCATGGCTAAGAAAACTGGCGGGAAATACAGATTGCTGCATGTGCCCGATCATCTTGGAGAAGAAGCGTATCAATCGCTCATTCAGGATCCACAGATTCAGGAAGTTGTTGACGCAGTGCGCAGTTGTCGCATTGTTGTACATGGTATCGGAGATGCTATGGTCATGGCACGCCGCCGTAAGGTGGATGCAGGGACTACGAGTAGTCTGACAGCCGATGGGGCGCTTGCTGAGGCGCTTGGCTATTATTTTGACCGTCAAGGGAATGTGGTTCATAAGATGCCGACAGTCGGATTACGGCTTGAGGATCTGCATCGGGTGGAAGTGGTCATTGGTGTCGCTGGCGGGAAGAGCAAAGGTGAAGCCATTGCTTCTGTGCTCAGACATGGGCAGGAAGATGTACTAGTAACGGATGAAGCAGCGGCTTTGGAAATTATGAAGCATGTATGACGAAGAAGTTTGACATCATAACGTGTGCCCTTATCGGCTTACGTTTTGAAATATATAAAATGCATGTAAACCTAGGAGGAATTGACTATGACAACAAAAGTAGGTATTAACGGTTTCGGACGTATTGGTCGTAACGTATTCCGCGCAGCATTGAACAACCCAGATGTACAGATCGTAGCAGTAAACGATTTGACTGACGTTAAAACATTGGCTCACTTGCTTAAATATGACACTACTCACGGTAAACTAGACGCTACAGTTGAAGCTGGCGAAGGTGAATTGATCGTTAACGGTCGTTCCATCAAGGTTTTTGCTGAGCGTAACCCTGGGGATCTGCCATGGGGATCTGTAGGCGCTGAAATCGTAATCGAGTCCACTGGTATTTTCACAGCGAAAGAAAAAGCAGCTCTTCACTTGAACGGTGGAGCTAAAAAAGTTATCATCTCCGCTCCAGCGACTGATGAAGATATCACAATCGTACTTGGTGTTAACGAAGACAAATACGATCCAGCTGCACACACAATCATCTCCAACGCTTCTTGTACAACAAACTGTCTAGCTCCTTTCGCAAAAGTAATCAACGATCAATTCGGAATCGTAAAAGGTATGATGACAACTGTTCACTCTTACACAAACGATCAATCCGTTCTTGACGTTCCACATAAAGACCTTCGTCGTGCTCGTGCAGCAGCTGAGAACATCATTCCTTCCAGCACTGGTGCAGCTAAAGCAATCGGTCTAGTTCTTCCTGAGCTTAAAGGCAAATTGAACGGTATGGCTATGCGTGTTCCTACACCTAACGTATCCGTAACGGATTTGGTTGTTGAGCTTAAAGTTAACGTAACTGTTGACGAAGTAAACGCAGCTTTGAAAGCAGCTTCCGAAGGCCCTATGAAAGGCATTCTTAACTACACAGAAGATGCACTTGTATCCAGCGACTTCAATGGTGACCCAGCTTCTTCCACAATCGACGCTTTGTCCACAATGGTAGTTGGCGACAACATGTTGAAAGTAGTTTCCTGGTACGATAACGAGTGGGGTTACTCCAACCGCGTTGTTGACTTGGTAGCTTTCATCGCGAAAAAAGGTCTGTAATTTCATAATCATCACATAAAAAAACCACATGAAGGGGAGAAGCGATTCTCCTCTTTATGTGCGATTTACTATGTAAATGGATAGAAGCGGAAGAAAACCATACGTTCAGGAGGCTTTTACGATGAATAAGAAAAGTGTTCGCGATGTTGAAGTAGCTGGTAAAAGAGTATTTGTTCGCGTTGATTTCAACGTGCCTGTAGAAAACGGTCAAATCACTGACGATACCCGTATCAGAGAAACGCTTCCTACAATTAAATACTTAGTAGAGCAAGGCGCTAAAGTTATTCTTGCAGCGCATTTTGGTCGTCCAAATGGACAAGTGGTGGAAGAGCTTCGTTTAACACCAGTTGCTGCGAAATTGGCTGAGCTTCTTGGTCAAAACGTGATCAAAGCGGATCAATCCGTTGGTGAAATCGTAAAAGCACAAGTGGATGCGCTTGAAAATGGCGATGTTCTCCTGCTTGAAAACGTTCGTTTCAACGAAGGTGAAGAGAAGAATGATCCAGAGCTTGCAAAAGCTTTCGCTGATCTTGCTGATTTGTTCGTGAATGATGCATTCGGTGCTGCTCACCGTGCGCATGCTTCAACTTCAGGCATCGCAGCTTACATCCCAGCTGTTTCCGGTCTTTTGATGGAGAAAGAGCTTGATGTTCTTGGTAAAGCGTTGAACAACCCTGAGCGTCCTTTCACAGCGATCGTTGGTGGTTCCAAAGTAAAAGACAAAATCGCAGTTATTGAAAACCTTCTGAATATTGCAGACAACGTCTTGATCGGCGGAGGTCTGTCCTATACATTCTTGAAAGCTCAAGGCTACGAAATCGGTAAATCTCTTCTAGATAACTCCAAACTTGATCTTGCGCTTAGCTTTATTGCAAAAGCAAAAGAAAAAGGTGTTAACTTCTTGCTTCCTGTAGATATCGTTGTTACAGATAAATTCAGCGCAGATGCAAACACGCAAATCGTTGATATCGACAGCATTCCTGCTGATTGGGAAGGCATTGATATCGGGCCGAAAACACGTGCTCTTTACGCAGACGTTATCGCGAAATCCAAATTGGTTGTTTGGAACGGACCGATGGGCGTATTCGAAATCGAACCTTTCTCCCACGGTACACGTGCAGTAGCACAAGCGTGTGCAACATCTGAGGGTTACACAGTAATCGGTGGTGGAGATTCCGCTGCAGCAACTGAGAAATTCCACTTGGCTGAGCAAATGAACCATATGTCCACAGGCGGCGGCGCTTCCTTGGAGTTTATGGAAGGTAAAGCATTGCCAGGCGTAGTAGCACTTAACGATAAATAAAAATTATTTCCCCATAAAAAAGGAGCCTGACTCATGAGCAGAACACCGATTATCGCGGGTAACTGGAAAATGTTCAAAACCGTTTCCGAAGCAATCAGCTTCGTAAACGAAGTAAAAGGCAGCACGGTTGAAGGCGTAGAGGCAGTTATCTGCTCCCCTTTTACTAACCTACCTGCACTTGTCGAAGCTACAAAAGGTACAAACGTACACGTTGGCGCACAAAACCTTCACTTTGAAGATAACGGCGCGTTCACAGGTGAAATCAGCGGCGTGATGCTGAAAGATCTTGGCGTTGAATATGTCATCATCGGCCACTCCGAGCGTAGAGCTTACTTCGCAGAGTCCGACGAAATCGTGAACAAGAAAGTCGTTGCGGCTTTCAAACACGGCTTGAAACCAATTCTTTGCGTAGGCGAGAAATTGGAAGAGCGTGAAGCAGGTCAAACGAAAGACGTTTGTAAAGTACAAACAGAAGCAGCTTTCGCTGGTCTGAGTGCAGAGCAAGCCGCACAAGTCGTTATCGCATACGAGCCAATCTGGGCAATCGGTACAGGTAAATCTTCCACAGCGGAAGATGCACAAGACGTAATCGGTTATATCCGTACATTGGTGAGCGGTCTTTACGGATCAGCAGTTGCTGATGTTGTTCGTATCCAATACGGCGGCAGCGTAAAACCGAACAACATTGCTGAGTACATGGCACAGCCTGATATCGACGGCGCACTTGTAGGTGGAGCGAGCCTTGAGTCCGCTTCTTACATTCAACTCGTCCAGGGGGCGAAGTAACATGTCCAGACCGAAACCGGTAGCACTCATCATTCTCGATGGCTTCGGACTCCGCTCGGAAGAGCAGGGGAATGCGGTTGCTCATGCCAAAAAGCCGAACTACGACCGTTACTGGTCGACGTTTCCTCATACTACCCTCACTGCTTGCGGTGAGGCTGTAGGTTTGCCAGAAGGCCAGATGGGGAATTCTGAAGTAGGACACCTGAACATCGGCGCCGGCCGTACCGTGTATCAGGATCTGACGCGGATTTCGAAATCGATTCGTGATGGTGAATTTTACGATAATGAAACGATTCTAGGCGCAGTTCGTCATGCTAAAAATAACGCTAAGAAGCTTCACCTCTATGGTTTGCTTTCAGACGGCGGCGTGCACAGTCATATTCAGCATTTATTTGCACTGCTGGAATTGGCGAAGAAAGAACAGTTCGGTGAGGTCTACATCCACGCATTCCTGGATGGCCGCGACGTGGCTCCAGATTCTGCGAAGGGGTACATGGCGAGCTTGTTGAACAAAATTGAGGAAGTCGGCGTAGGCAAAATCGCGACCGTACAAGGCCGCTATTATGCGATGGATCGCGACAAACGCTGGGAGCGTACGGAGAAATCCTACCGCGCGATGGTGTATGGCGAAGGACCTACTTACACGGATCCGATGCAAGCGATTGTTGAATCCTACGAGAAATCTGTTTATGACGAGTTCGTTATGCCAACGGTTATCGTTGGTGACAACGGTAAGCCGGTAGGACTTGTAGAATCAGGTGATGCCGTCATTTTCTTCAACTTCCGTCCAGACCGTGCGATTCAGTTATCGCAAGTCTTCACGAATGAAGACTTCCGCGGCTTCGATCGCGGTCCTAAAGTGGCAAAGAACCTCTACTACGTGTGTCTGACGCTGTTCAGCGAGTCCGTAGATGGTTTCGTCGCGTACAAACCGAAGGATCTCGATAATACGCTGGGCGAGGTGTTGGCTCAGAACGGTCTGAAGCAGCTCCGTGCCGCAGAAACCGAGAAGTACCCGCACGTAACGTTCTTCTTCAGCGGCGGTCGTGATGCGGAACTGCCAGGTGAAACTCGCCTGTTGATTCCTTCACCGAAGGTTGCTACGTATGACTTGAAACCGGAAATGAGCGCTTACGAGTTAGCGGAAGCGGTTGTGAAGGAAGTTGAAGCTGATAAGCATGATGTTATCATCTTGAACTTTGCTAACCCAGACATGGTAGGTCACTCTGGTTTGCTTGAGCCAACGGTGAAAGCGATCGAGGCGACAGACGAGTGTCTCGGTAAAGTGGTTGAAGCGATCCTAGCCAAAGGTGGCGTTGTCTGCATCACAGCGGACCACGGCAACGCGGATGTAGTGACGAATGCAGACGGTTCACGCAACACAGCACATACAACGAATCCGGTGCCTTTTATTGTGACGGACAAATCTGTTACACTAAGAGATGGCGGTATTCTGGCAGATATTGCACCAACGATGCTAGATTTCTTGAAATTGAATCAACCACAGCAAATGACGGGTGCAACGATTCTAAACAAATAATTTATATTATTGAAGGAGTGTTTAATCACAATGACAATTATTTCTGATGTTTACGCACGCGAAGTATTGGATTCCCGCGGTAACCCAACAGTTGAAGTAGAAGTATACCTTGAGTCCGGCGCATTCGGCCGTGCTATCGTCCCTTCAGGCGCTTCCACAGGCGCATACGAGGCTGTTGAGCTTCGTGATGGTGACAAAGGTCGTTACCTTGGTAAAGGCGTTCTAAAAGCTGTTGAGAACGTAAATGAAATCATCGCTCCAGAAATCATTGGTCTAGACGCTCTTGATCAAGTTGGCATCGACAACAAAATGATCGAGCTTGATGGTACTCCTAACAAAGCTAAATTGGGAGCTAACGCAATTCTAGCAGTTTCCATGGCTGTTGCTCGTGCAGCTGCTGACGCTTTGGACGTGCCATTGTATGTTTACCTTGGTGGATTCAACGCGAAAACCCTTCCAGTACCAATGATGAACATCATCAACGGTGGAGCACACGCTGACAACAACGTTGACGTTCAAGAGTTTATGGTTCTTCCTGTAGGCGCTCCAACTTTCAAAGAAGCTCTTCGCATCGGCGCAGAGATTTTCCATAGCTTGAAATCCGTATTGAAAGAAAAAGGCCTTAACACAGCAGTTGGCGACGAAGGCGGTTTCGCTCCTAACTTCAAATCCAACGAAGAAGCAATCACGACAATCCTTACAGCGATCGAAAACGCTGGTTACAAACCAGGTGTTGACGTATTCTTGGGTATGGACGTTGCTTCCACAGAGTTCTTCAAAGACGGTAAATACCACCTTGAAGGCGAAGGCAAATCCTTCACATCCGCTGAGTGGGTTGACTTCTTGGCTGCTTGGGTTGATAAATACCCAATCATCACGGTTGAAGATGGTTGCTCCGAAGACGATTGGGAAGGTTGGAAATTGCTTACTGAGAAATTGGGTAACAAAATTCAACTCGTTGGTGATGACTTGTTCGTTACGAACACTGAGCGTCTATCCCGCGGTATCGAAGAAAACATCGGTAACTCCATCTTGGTTAAAGTTAACCAAATCGGTACGCTTACTGAGACTTTCGATGCAATCGAAATGGCTAAACGCGCTGGTTACACAGCAGTTATCTCCCACCGTTCCGGTGAGAGCGAAGACAGCACAATCGCTGATATCGCAGTTGCTACAAACGCTGGTCAAATCAAAACAGGTGCTCCGTCCCGTACGGACCGTGTAGCGAAATACAACCAACTTCTTCGTATCGAAGACGAGTTGTTCACTGTAGCTCAATATGCTGGTAAAAAAGCATTCTACAACTTGAGAAACTTCAAGTAATCAGATCCGTATGTAAATATAAGGCGGGCAGGTGGCTTACACCTGCCCGTTTTGGCGTATAATGGGAGTAGAAGTCGCTTAGGTAAGGGAGGAAGCTTGTTTATGAGCAACTGGGTTAAAACGATTCTGTTTCTAATAGGTTCCGCGGTGCTCACGCACTGGCTCCCTACTTCGTTTTTTCGAAACCTAGACACGATGGTGCATGAGTTTGGGCATGCGGTTGCTACCTTGGCCTTATCCGGTAAAGTCATGTATATCGAGTTATATAGCAATCATAGCGGTGTCACGTTATCCACGATGACAAAGTCATGGGCAATCATTCCCGTGTCGTTGGCAGGCTATATGACAGCCTCGATATTCGCTTGGTTTCTATTCTCGGCTTACGCAAAAGGAAAGCAACGGCTTGGCTTGCAGGTGACGGCTGCTGTCTCCATTCTATCCTTGGTGTTATTCGTGCGTAACGGGTTTGGTGTTATGTTTTTGGTTGGATTTATTGTTCTGACAGTTGTCGTGTTAGCGCTAACGCCAAAATGGCTGCGTGACTTCTACTACCTGCTGCTAGCCTTCTTATGCTTGGAGGAGTCGGTATTTGGACCGGCATCTTTAATTGTCTATGTGCTTCAAAACCAGCAAGCTGGCGATGCAAGTAATTTGGCCAATCACACGGGGATACCCGCCATCATATGGGCGATCGGTTTTACGTTATTTGCACTTTGGTGTGCCAAACGAGCAGTGAGTGCTTTCTTAGGGCGAAGTAAGAGAGCTAGAAGTGCAAGCAGGCCTGCTACGATGGGTTCCTTTCGCGATTAGCGCCAGAGGCATCGTTTAGGCGATTTGGTTGTATTTGTGGACGAACTATGTTAAAATACTCATGCTAGTTGTATAAGGCAAAGAATAGGCAATTGGGGTGCTAATATGTTAATCTTTATGAAAATTTTGTTAATCATAGCTTCGGTTGGATTAATCGCGATTGTCCTTTTACAAAAAGGGAAAAGCGCAGGCTTGTCCGGTGCCATTTCCGGTGGCGCAGAACACTTATTTGGTAAACAAAAAGCTCGTGGTTTGGAACTATTTTTGTCTCGTGCAACAATGGGGCTTGCTGCTGCATTCTTTATTCTTTCGATTGTCGTAGCCTACGTAGTGAAGAGCTAACACACATAAAACGATAACAGCAGGGGAACTATACTCCTGCTGTTTTTTCATTTATGTATAAGTGTTGGTGAAAGGATGAGTTCTCATTATTGAAGAACGGATTTATAAGTCAACAGAGCCATTCTACTGGAAGGGTCATGGCGAGAAGCAAGGAACTGGCGTTTTGATGATTCATGGCTTCACAGGGTCTCCTTCGGAGTTCAGAAGAATTGGCTACACCTTGAAGGACGAGGGTTATACGATTCAAGCGATCAGATTGCCAGGGCATGGCACTTCACCTGAGGATATGAGGAACACCGGATGGACGGATTGGTATGGGCATGTGCTGGAGAGTTACGATGAGCTTGCCGCTCGTTGTAAGCAAGTTGTCATCATGGGGCATTCCATGGGGGGGCTGCTCGCTTTGAAGTTAGCGGGAGAACGCGCTGCTGCGGGCATCATCTCATTGGCTGCACCGATTTTCTTTACGTCAAGGAAATCGGCGCTAGCAGGGGTTATGCAGTATGTAATGCCTTACATAGAGAAAAAGCCTAAGAAGATCTCCACATTGTTAGACGAGTCATGTGCATATACCAAAACGCCGATTCGCTGCGTCGTCAGCTTAAGAAAGCTAATTAAGGAAGTGAAAAGAGTACTGCCTCGGGTTAATGCCCCGATTTGGATCGGGCAAGGAAATAAGGATGGAGTCGTTCATCCTAGCAGCGCAGCGTTTATACAGAATACCGTCGGGTCGCAGATGTCGGAACTGCATATTTATAAAGAATCATCCCATGGCTTATTGCTAGATCAAGAGCGGGAGCAGATTTACGCTGATATTTCTGCGTTTATCCTTTCGTTGCAGGTGGCATACTATGGAGTAAGGGACTTGAAGACAGCGGACTAGAACAACACAAGAAGGTGAAGAGAGTAAATGATAAAAGAGAATGAAATTATCAGTTTGATGCAAGAAGAGGCTTATAAGCCTATGTCCTATAAAGAGCTTGAGAAGCATTTTGGAGTTGGAAGTGCTAATGAATTTAAAGAGTTTATTAAAACGTTAAATAAATTAGAAGAGACCGGTCACATCGTAAGAAGCACTAATGATCGCTATGGCGTTCCAGAGCGGATGAATTTGGTGAAGGGCAAGCTGCAAGCGCATGCGAAGGGTTTTGCATTCCTAATTCCTGAAGATCGCGAGCATCCGGACGTCTATATCAACGCGAATGACCTGAATACAGCGATGAACGGCGATATCGTTTTTGTAAAAATAACAGCCCGCAGCCAAGGCGGCGGCCGCTTAGAAGGTGAAGTCGTGCGTGTTATTACGCGGGCGAATTCGCAGATTGTTGGTGTTTTTCAAAGCCAAGAAACGTATGCTTTCGTCATTGCAGATGATAAGCGGGTGACAAGGGATATTTTCATTCCACAGCATTCCTTTAAGGGAGCCGTTTCGGGTCAAAAGGTCGTTGTGAAGATTGTGAATTACCCGGAAGGGCGTTCGGCTGCCGAGGGCGAAGTTATTGAGATTTTGGGTCATAAAGATGATCCAGGTGTAGATATTTTGGCTATTATACGCCAACATCAACTGCCAGAGGCTTTCCAACCAGAAGTTCTAGCGGAAGCCGAAGCAGCACCAGATTCAATTACCGAGGAAGAAATCATCGGGCAAGGCCGTCGTGACCTTCGCGCGAAAACCATTGTGACCATTGACGGTGAAGATGCCAAAGATTTGGATGATGCCGTGAATGTGGAGCTTTTGGAGAATGGGAATCTGCGCTTAGGTGTGCATATTGCTGATGTGAGTTACTATGTGCGGGAAGGTACGGCGCTTGATATTGAGGCCTACAATCGCGGATGCTCCGTCTATTTGACTGACCGTGTAATTCCGATGTTGCCGCATCGTTTATCTAACGGTATTTGTTCGTTGAACCCGCAAGTAGATCGATTGACGATGTCCTGTGAGATGGAGTTTGATCAGGATTTGAAGGTCGTCAATCATGAGATTTTCACCAGTGTAATTAAAACAAAAGAACGAATGACCTACACGAATGTACGCAAGCTGCTGACAGGTGAGGCAGATCCGGAAATCGTGGAGAAATATGCGTATTTAATGGAAGATTTCAAACGAATGGAAGAACTAGCAGCTAGATTGCGTTCCAGACGGATGAAGCGCGGCGCGATTGATTTTGACTTCGAGGAGTCCAAAATCCTTGTAGATGCTGATGGTAAGCCTACCGATATTGTCAAAAGAGAGCGCTCCGTCGCGGAAATGATGATCGAAGAGTTCATGCTAGCCGCGAATGAGACCGTTGCGGAGCATTTCTCATGGTTGAAAGTACCGTTCTTGTATCGTATCCATGAAGATCCGGATCCTGAGAAACTGATGAACTTTATGGAATTCGTAACGACCTTTGGTTATGCAATGCGTGGTGGTAAGGGCGGGGCGATTCATGCTAGTTCCTTGCAAGCCTTATTAGAAGATATCAAAGATACACCTGAAGAAGCTGTTATTAGTAAAGTAATGTTGCGCTCGATGAAACAGGCTAAGTATGATGCACAGAGTTTAGGTCATTTTGGCCTAGCAGCGGAGTTTTATTCGCATTTTACATCACCGATTCGTCGTTATCCGGATTTGGTTATCCATCGAGTCATTCGTGAGGTGTTGGAAAACGGCGGAACGCTTCCAGATAAACGACATGATTATTTAGCTTCGCGTATGAACGATATTGCGCAACAGTCCTCCGAGCGTGAGCGTGTTGCCGTTGATGCAGAGCGAGATACAGAAGCGTTGAAGAAAGCACAGTACATGCTGGATAAAGTCGGCGAAGAATTCGAGGGGATTATCTCGAGCGTGACGGGCTTCGGTATGTTCATTGAATTAGATAATACGGTTGAAGGCTTAATTCGTTTGAGTGATTTGACAGATGATTACTATAATCATCACGAGAAGCAGCACGCGTTGATTGGTGAACGCACATCTAAGATTTATCGTTTAGGTGACAGCATTAAGGTGCGGGTTGCTCGCGTGAGTATGGAAGATCATACGATTGATTTTGAATTATTGGATATGAAGCCACGTAAAGAGGGCGGATTTAACCGCGGCGGTGGCGGCGGAGGTAAATTCAAAGGCGCAGGCGGGTTCAAAGGATTCCGCGGCAAGCCCGAGAACAAAGGTGGCAGGCCGGAGAAGGGTAAGGGCGGCTACAAAGGTAAGGGTGGCTTCGCCAAAACACAACCAGGCGGCAATCGCGGTGCTGTTGTTGGGCAAGATGCGGGGGCCAATCCGGGTGGTGATGCTTCTGGCAACCTATCAACAGGCAATCAAGGGAAGAAGCGTGGCCGTGCGGATCATGGCGCTGCTCGTCGCATTGAGATGGCAGCCCGCGGCAAATCCGAAGGAGCTAATGGAACGGAAGGACCTGAACAAAGTCGTAGAAGATCCAGAGGCAAAGGTTCAAATAAGACGGATGCGGGCGGCCGCGGTCGCGCTGATAACCATGCTGGAGGCGGGGATGGCAAAGCTGAGAACATTGCGGGCATTGGCACAGGCCAAGGCGGCTTCTCAGGTAATGCACCCGGTCAAGGGAAATCGCGCCGCGGTAAAGGTGGCAGTAAGCCTTGGAGCGATAAGCGCGAAAAAGGCGGTAAGATCGGCGAAGGCGGCAGCTTGCGCCAGCGTTTGCAATCCGTCGGCGCAGGGCGGACGGATAGTGGAGCGGGCCGCGGCGGCGAGCGCGGGCGTGGGGTGTCGCTTGGGGGCGAAGCCCAAGCGGGTGGTGGCGGTGGCGCTGCTGCAGAGCGCAGCGGCATCGATTGGGCGAGCGGCGTGAACGCGCTCGCCAAGGGCGGCCGTCGTCGGAGTGACGACGGCGATGGTAGCAAGAAGCGGCGGAGATAGTCGCCGGTTCTTGCTTTTCGGGCTTGATCTTGCTACAATAGGTTGCACATTGTAGCAAGATTTACCTGCATTTTAGCGTGCGGGAGGAGGATCTCACGTGGCAACTAAAAAGGCTGATGGCAAACTACTCGCTCAGAATAAAAAGGCTTCACACGATTATTTCATCGAAGATACGTATGAATGCGGTCTTGTCCTGACCGGCACGGAGATCAAGTCCTTACGGGCAGGTAAAGCCAACATTGGCGACAGCTTTTCGACGATACGGAATGGCGAAGCTTTTGTCCACAATATGCATATTAGCCCTTTCGATCAAGGGAACAGAAGCAATCCCGAAGATCCTACACGGACGCGGAAGCTATTGTTGAAGAAAGTGCAAATCGCCAAGATCCTAGGTCAAGCTAAGCAAGAAGGGTATACGGTTGTTCCATTAAAGGTATATATCCGGAATGGTTATGCGAAGCTGTTGATTGGTATTGGTAAAGGGAAGAAACAATACGACAAGCGCGAATCCGCTGCTAAGAAAGACGCTCAACGCGATATTCAACGTGCTTTGCGTGAGAAGCAGAAGATTGCTAGATAGCTTGGCTGTGTTGGAAGGTAACACCTTGTCTTCCATGAACCTAGTGTTCACTTTGTTGAGGCATGTGGTATACTAGTAATTGTAACAAAGAGATTTCAAGTGTAACTTGGCTCTACAGCTTGTCCTTTAACCTTCACCGTCTATGACGGTTACGAAGGCAATCCGGGGGTGTTCTTGGATTCGACGGGGATAGTTTGAGCGCGGGTTGCGGGTAGTGGGGCCGCGTCCACTATAAAACGCTAAAGCCTATTAAATGGCAAAACACAAAACAACTACGCTTTAGCAGCTTAATAACCTGTTAGCGTGCTTCTACTCAGCATCGCCCATGTGACTGGGATAGGGGCTCAACTATAGTGGGATACGACGTTTGGTCTCCGCCTGGGGTCGGACGTAGGAAGACAATCAGGCTGACCCAACGCATAGCCGGTTACGGGGCGATGCTCGGGTGACATCAAAACTGTGACTACACCCGTAGATGCCTGTGTGGCAATATTTTCGGACAGGGGTTCGACTCCCCTCACCTCCATACAAAGATGAGAGCACCCAATGAGGGTGCTTTTTTCTTTGTATGGGTGAGACTAGGGAGCAGAACCCATCTAGGGTTCAGTCCGCGCGGACCGGAGCGATAGTGGAGGGAGCACGGCATTGAAATGTACCGCTAGGGTCGTCATCGGAGAGTTGGCTTCGTAAGTAAGTTAGATGGACATTTCAATACTCCTCTCGGTTACTTGAACCCTTGTCCAAACAAAACCACAATAGTTAATGCTGGACAGGGGTACATCATGATTACTTAGCCTAACCATTGTGAGGCATTAAAATCCCGCTCGGAGGACGGATACTGGCTCGTTGATGAAGTCGCTGTCATTAATCGCTTTGACGATTCCGCTGTTGCCATGAAACGGTATTATAAATTGCATCGGGAGCAGCCTTATCGGGAATACGGCTTTTTTCACACGTCCCGCGAGAAACTGGAGCTTCGAGAGAAATGGGCGGGGGTACGGGGCCCCAGATGAACATAGATTTAAAGTATGGTTTACCCTTTATTGAAGTAACAATTTGTTATCGCGGTGAAGAACTACACTTGAAACATGTATTGCTCGATACCGGATCGGCGGGAACGATTTTCAGTGCGGATGCAGTGGACGCAGTTGGAGTGAAAATTGAGCCTGGGGATTTTCTAAACAAGATCAGAGACGTGGGTGGAGTAGAGGTTGTTTATTCCAAACATTTTGATTTTGTGAAGGTGGGAGAGGTTTCGCTGTCAGAGTTTGAGGTGGAAATCGGAGACATGAATTACGCCACTCCCTAAATAATTTCAATATCTAACGGCGCAAGCCAAGCCTCGGGAAAATAAACCTTTGTCCATATAAAACCACTTATACAAAAAAACTCGGCCTCTTTCCATACGGTAAAATACCGATGGAAGGATACCGAGTTTTTTTATGCCCTTATTCCAGATTGGCATGATTTTTAAACATAGTCGCACCTTGAAGTTCCTTTATCTCCATAAGGCTTAGTACGACCGTATCCAGCAGCAGCAGGAGGGCTTGCTCGAATAAGCTTCCCATAGGCTGCTTGGAGCTGCCCGATGTGCTTTCTTTGGTAGAAGCGGGAATGCGTACGACCGTAGAAGATAATTTACCTAAGGTTGATTCTGGTGCAATTGTAAGGGCAGCAACCGAGGCACCGATGTTTTGGGCTTTGGATGCCATCGCCGTTAAGCTTTTGGTCTCGCCAGACCCTGACCCAACCAGAAGAAGGTCGCCTTGGGTAATACCTGGCGTTATGGTCTCGCCTACCACATAAACACGGAGTCCCATATGCATAAGTCTCATTGCGAATGCGCGCATCATCAGCCCAGAGCGTCCTGCTCCTGCTACAAAGATCGTTTCAGCTGTCAAAATCTGCTGAGCAAGCTCATCAATCTCATTCGGTTGAATACCTTGAAGCGTGCGCTCCAATTCTTGAAGAATAGAGGATACAGATTGCAGCGTACTCATTTCCATTATCCCTGTCTGATCAGTTGCTGCATTTGGGCTGCAACTGTTGGTTTGTCTTCAACGCCGGTAATACCGCCGCCTACGATAACCAGATCAGGCTGTGCGCGGATGACTTCAGGCAGTGTCTGAAGTTTAATGCCGCCAGCGATTGCTGTTTTTGCCTGTTTTACGACACGCTTAATTGTAGCCAAGTCCTGAAAAGAGTTTTTACCCTCTGCTTGATGGTCGTAGCCGGAATGTACACAGATATAGTCAACGCCAAGGTTGTCGATTTCTACTGCACGTGCGGCAATATCTTTCACATTAATCATATCAACCATAATTTTTTTGTTTTGTTTCCGAGCTTCTTCCACAGCACCTTTAATCGTGGAATCGTCGGATACACCAAGCACGGTAATGATATCAGCTCCTGCTTCGGAAGCTTTCATCACCTCATAACCGCCGGCGTCCATGATTTTGAGATCGGCGAGTACTTTTAGCGACGGGAACTCCGTTTTGATTTCTTTAACGGCGCGAAGCCCTTCGTTGATCACAACAGGAGTTCCAATTTCCACGATATCGATATAAGGAGCTACCTCTTTTATAAGTTGTTTTGCCTCAGGGATGTTGACCAAGTCGAGTGCCAGTTGAAGTTCCATATAATGAAATGTCTCCTTTAGATGAATTATTATTTTAGGGATGACTTCATAGTAGGACGATACCGAAATTTATGGAAGTACGCACTTTCAAGTCAGTCAGTATCCTGCAGGATACTGTAAAGCGCAAAAAAGCAGACGCCATGCGGAGTCTGCCGGTTTGTAATAAATATATGCTCGTTATTTTTCAGTAGCGTGAAGTGGTATTAGCTCAGGATTAGAGGTTCTGCCGAGCACCTCTTCGCCATAATTTTTTCCCCAGTTGTACATCAGCTTAAGAATTGGGACGAGACTTTCTCCATATGGAGTCAGCTTATATTCAACCTTTGGCGGGACAACCGGATACACGGTTCGCTCGACAAGCTGGTCTTCTTCCAGCTCGCGGAGCTGGTTGGTTAAAATCTTTTGCGTGATATGGGGAATGAGCCTCTGAAGCTCACTAAATCTCTTCGTACCGTCGATGCCCAGATGCCAGAGGATAATAAGTTTCCACTTGCCTCCGATTAACGCGAGAGTAAGTTCTTTCTCACAGTTAATTTGATCAATTTCAATTCTAGAACGGATATCTTTCGCCAAAGCTTAAGCACCTCCACATTCCTATAGTGTCACAATAGATTACAGGATTATAGGGCATATGTCTATGAAAGAAGATGCCGAGTATTATCGTTTCTTTTGTACCAATATCCTGAATTTGTAAATTAGTGATATAATAAGGATACAGCGCAAGGAAGTTATAAGTGGTTAGATCAAAGAAATGATCTTATTACATCTGAATGGAGTTAACATCAATGCGTGATAGGCTTAAATTTGATTTGATACAGTATCAAAAAGCACATCAAAATAAATGGAATCAAATACTTCATTATTTTGCTTTTTTATGTGCCTTTCTTGCTTGGATTTTTTTAATTATTAATTTAAAAGTTACACTTGGTCTAGGGGTATTCCATTATATACTTTCATGGATTGGACATTTTTACTTTGAAAAAAATAAACCTGCTTCCTTTAAGCGACCATTATTAGGTTTTTATGCAGGGTTTACATGGTTCTTTTTGCGGAGTTTTGAACTGGTTACAGGTAGAAAGGTATTACCTTAATCCAATCAGGGGAAGGATCTCTTCATGAACATTTTTAAAAAGAAAAGCAATGGCTATATTTGTTCGTGCTGTGGTAAAAAACATGATGAACTTCCAATGAGTTATGGTAGTAATGCTCCATATTATTGGTTTCAAACAGAACCAGAAGAGAGAGATGCTAGGTTTAATCTTAGTTCAGACTTATGTGTAATGGACGACAAGGACTATTTTATACGTGGTAATATTGAAATCCCTATAATCGATGAAAAGACGACTTTCGTATGGGATGTTTGGGTTTCACTAAGCAAGAGTAATTTTGAAAAGGTAGCATCATATTGGACAAAAAAGGGAAGAGAGAAGGAGTTAGAACCAATGTTTGGGTGGTTATCAACTTCAGTCCCATGTTATTCAGAACAGACAATTAATTTAAAAACGATGGTACATACTCGCAAGGTAGGTATTAGACCTTCAATTGAACTTGAACCAACAGCCCATCCACTTTCAGTTGAACAAAGAAATGGTATTACAATGAGAAGGATTCAAGAAATAGCCGAGGGTATACTTCATATGAATGGTTAAATAAAACATGGATTTCATTTGTCAAGATTCAGGACAGATAAACGAGAATACCAAAAGGGGGAGCAAAACCCAATATGGATACTTCCTTTAAGATTTTTACATTAATATGGCTTATATTCATATATGCTTTAGTTGTATATCGTACTTTCATTAGCAAAAGTGATAAAAGACATACACGAGAGAATGTTGGTCTAATCCTAATATTATTTATATTGATTACGATTAGTAATCTATTGAACGTATATTTAAAAATAGGATTTTATCTAGTTGGTCTTATTCTAATGATTTTCACGCTTAGGAAAAACAGAAGGAGTCACATTGAATAAAAGAGTAAGTTTGATTGAATTCAGAACATAGCTGCTGCATATTTTGCGCAGCTTTTTCTTTTAATGAAGAAGTGTCCTGTAACGTATCGCAAAAACCATTTGGAATGAAAGAGCAATGTTACTTGAAAGGAATGATACAAATAATTTCACAAGCATTGATTATTCAAAACGATAAAGTTCTTATGGTTAGGCAGTACGTCGAACGTGGAGACATCGTATGGAATTTTCCAGGTGGCGGCATTGAGGAGGGGGAATCAGCGGAACAAGCATGTATAAGGGAAGTGAAAGAAGAAACCGGATACGATGTTGTTATTGAGCAACTCTTGGACTGTACGGACGATAAGTACACTTATCTAGCTAAGATTAATGGCGGAGAAATGTTTCTGGATTCTGAAAATGAAGCGAATGAAGATATTATTGAGATAGCTTGGGTATCAGTCAACGACGTAAATAAATGGGATACGTATACGATCCCTATATTTAATATTTATCATCGTTTATTGAAGAGATAGAAATATGTAAGAGAGCAATTAGTTTTGTACAAGGGGACTCCTATGATAAATCCACATTTCGGGACTAAAACAGAGATGCAATTACAGGTGTTAAACCAAATCAGTGCAATATGTTCAGGGATCGATTGCAAGTTCTGGTTGCGTGGCGGGTGGGCAATCGATTTTTTACTTGGGGAGGTCACTCGACCGCATGACGATATCGACGTAATTACATGGATACAGAATCGAGAGAAGTTAGAACAGGCTCTTGCAGAAGCGGGATTTGAAAAGATACCTGTGAAGGAGGAGTTTAGAGGTAGGCAGTCCGATTTCCGTAAGGATGACGTAGA
Source organism: Paenibacillus sp. J31R109 (assembly GCF_059692055.1). Taxonomy (NCBI): domain Bacteria; kingdom Bacillati; phylum Bacillota; class Bacilli; order Caryophanales; family Paenibacillaceae; genus Paenibacillus; species Paenibacillus sp. J31R109. Next base: position 48,505 of record NZ_JCAUAR010000017.1, read on the forward strand.
CATTACTTTTGGCTATATAACCAGTACTATGGATGGGAATCTTATTATGAATGGCTTGCCCGAGTGGGTATGGCGGTCTGATTCCTTGTCACAACAGAGTTATATGTTGAACAATATAACGGCACTTGTCTTAAGTCCAAGACAACTTTTGGAGGAAAAAGAGGTTTACGAACAAATTGGTAGGAAGCCTAGAAAAAAGGACTTAGAAAGCAAAAAGATATTGCATCGAATCATAGCAGAGTTAGATTAACTTGACTTGCATATTCGTGTTCTAGACACCCATTCGGGTGTCTTTTGTTTTTACGCTGGCGCGACCTAGGCAGTTCCAACCTCTCGAAAGTATAGAAATTCATAAAAAGTATCGTTTTTACTACAAGCAACCTTCGCTTAAGTGTGGTTTTCTACGCCAATTTCCGATTTACGCTGCTCCTGAAGCGATGGTAATCTGAGGTCAACCCAAAGGGACCAACACGACAAAAGGAGGAGACGATGTGGGGAGACGGGGAAGAGTTCTGCTCCGAAACGTACCATTGCTCATAATGACATTGCCGGGATTGTTATTGTTGCTGGCATTCCATTACTTACCGATCGGCGGCATCTTGATTGCATTTAAGGATTTCAGTTATTCCGGCGGAAGCTTACTAAAGAATTTTGCTAATAGTCCTTGGGTGGGTTTGAAGAATTTCTCATTTTTCATCCAAACGCCAGACGCGTTCATTATTACACGGAATACGATTCTGTATAATTTGGCGTTTATCGTTTTAGGGACGGTTATCGCGGTACTCATGGCGATTGCTTTTAACGAATTGAGGAACCGAAAGCTGGCTAAATTGTATCAAACTACACTGTTACTGCCTTATTTTTTATCGTGGATAGCGGTGAGTTACTTGTTTTACGGTTTTCTCAGTGTGGATATGGGCATCATTAACAATTCTATTTTAAAACCACTAGGCATTGCCCCTGTTGCTTGGTACAGCGAGGCCAATCTGTGGCCGTTCATTCTGGTGTTCGTGAACATTTGGAAGTATGCCGGCTATAACTGCATTGTATACTTGGCCGCTATTATCGGGATCGACCATGACTATTATGAAGCCGCTTCACTAGACGGTGCATCGAAGTGGCAGCAGGTCCGTTACATTACGATTCCGTCGATATCCCCTGTCATCATCTTAATGGTATTGCTGGCGATCGGACGCATGTTTTTCGCGGATTTCGGTCTGTTCTACCAGGTACCATTAAATTCCGGCGCAATTTTCAATACAACGAATGTAATCGATACATACGTATATCGCGCATTGATGAACAGCGGTGATATCAGTATGTCCTCGGCTGCGAGTACGTTTCAATCATTTGTCGGCTTTGTGCTAGTTCTCCTCTCGAACTGGGTCGTACGCAGAATCGATAAAGAGAAAGCGATTTTCTAGGAGGAATTACTATGAAAGCCGAAAGCAACATGAATGCCATTTCGCCCTCCACGAATGCGGTCATTCATCTTGTATTTATTGCTATGAGTCTTACTTGCATCATACCTCTGGTGCTCGTCGTCGCTGTCTCCATATCGAATGAACAGAGCATTGTTACCGATGGCTATCGATTCATTCCTGCCAAGTTATCACTGGATGCTTACCGTTACTTGTGGCAGGAAAATCGTATGATTATGAACGCCTATGGCGTGACGATTTTTACAACACTTGTAGGTACGGTACTAAGCCTCCTTATCATTGCCTTATTCTCCTATCCATTATCTCGGCGCGACTTCGCTTACCGCAAGCTGTTTACGTTTCTGGTCGTTTTTACACTGCTTTTTCAAGGCGGTTTAGTTTCTTGGTACATGGTAACGACGCAAATTTTGCATTTGAAAAATAATATTTGGGCGCTGATTATCCCGCACCTATTCAATGGTTGGTATGTCATGATCATGCGTACCTATTTCCAGACGACGATTCCAGATGCCGTACTTGAATCAGCGAAAATCGACGGGGCAGGGGAGTTTCGGACTTTTTTCTCAATTGTCCTGAGGCTGTCTCTACCTGGGCTGGCCACGATAGGGCTATTCAATGCCATTGTGTATTGGAACGACTGGTGGCTGCCGCTCATGCTGATTACTGATGATAAGCTGCTTAACATGCAGTACCTCATGTACAAAGCGCAGAGCATGGCCAATTACTTGTCGAGTGCTAGCGGAGAGCATTTTGGTACCGTGATGCAAGTAGCACCGCCTTCACTGACGCTGCGGATGGCGCTGGCGGTAATTGGGATCGGGCCGATCGTGCTGGCTTATCCATTTTTCCAGAAATACTTTGTAAAAGGGCTTACGATTGGCGCTGTCAAAGGCTAAACCCAGGAAACTGGTTGGCATATAAACGATAAATGAGGAGGGTTTTCATTGGTACAACGAAATCGCACTTGGTTTGGGTTACTAAGCGTGGCACTTGCAGTGACTGTAGCTGGTTGCAGCAGCACGAACACAACAACACCTGTGAGTTCACCAAGTACTAGCACTGCGGCCACTACGCCGGCTAAGCAAGAATTATCGCCATACGTAATTGATTGGTACATTATCGGAACAGGGCCACAACCGGACAACGAGCTTGTCGAAGCCGAGGTCAACAAAATTATTCAACCCAAAATTAATGCAACATTGAAAATGCACATCATTCCTTTTGCCGATTATGATACGAAAATGACAGCGCTGCTTGCCACTGGGGAAAAGGTCGATATGATGTTCACTTCAAATGGAAATATGAACTACAGCTCCTTGGTAGGTAAAGGCGGCTTGGTAGATTTGACAGATAAGCTGGATAAGCTTGCGCCAGATGCGAAAAAGCTGCTTTCCGAAGGCTTCCTTGAAGCGAGCACAATCAACGGTAAAGTGTATACACTTGCTGCCTATAAAGAGAAGGGTTCCTGGCTAGGTTTCACGGCCAATAAAGCACTCGTCGACAAGTACAAGGTTGATCTGAATAAAATCAATAGCTTGGAAGACATGGAGCCCTATTTGAAGCAAATCAAAGACAATGAGCCGGGTATCACGCCGTTGTTTGCCGCAGGAGCTTCCAAGATTCCAAACGTGAACACACGATATTTGTGGAATGCTTCGCCGGTGCAATCGCTCGTTTTGAATAAAGAGGGAACCGCTTACACACTAGAGTTGGATGAAGCGCCTTACATGCAAACGCTCAAAACGTTATATAAATACTATCAGGCTGGTTATCTCCGTAAGGATGCTCCAGTATTGAAGGCAACGAATGACGATAAGGCAAAATCAATGTTCAGTTTTGCCCAATTAAAGCCGTACGTTGACGTACAAGTGTCTAATCAATTGGGCGTGCCATTCGTTTATCACAATTTTGGCAAGCCGATTACAACAACAAATGACCTCGTAGGCTCCATGATGGGCATTCCGACGAATTCTAAAAATCCGGATCGCGTACTCATGTTCTATAACATGATGTATACGGATGAGAAGCTGATTAATCTAATTGGTCGCGGAATCGAGGGTAAGCACTATGTAAAAACAGGTGACAAACGGATAGATTTCGCACCTAACACAGAAGGCGGAAAGAAATCAGGTTACAACCCAAACACAACTTGGGCATACGGGAATCAGTACCTTACCTACTTAATGCCAGGTGAGCCGGATGATATTTGGGATCAATTCAAAAAGTTTAATGGAGAGTCGGAAGCTGTTCCTAACTTAGGATTTAACTTCGACAGCGCACAATTGAAAACGGAAGTCGCAGCGATCAAAAACGTGGAGACGGAGTTCCGTCCGATCCTCGAAACAGGCTCTGTGAATCCGGAAGAGTTCGTACCCAAGTTCAAAGAGAAGTTAAAGGCGGCAGGAATTGATAAGGTCATGCAAGAAATGAATAAGCAATATAACGAGTGGAAGGCTGCGAAGAAAAAATAGAACCTTCCAGGGAGGCTGTACATGGATATCCGCAAGCGTTTACAAGGGAGTCGATACTTTTCTAGACTTTTGCTCTTTCTGTCTACCTTGATTTCCGTTGTCATTCTTGCGGTATCCTACATCCTCTACGTGCAGTTCGTCGGGATCGAAGAAAAACGAACCTATGATTATGCGGAGGAATCTCTTTCACAAATCAGCACAACAGCTGATGCGATGTTGGAAAATGCCAAAATGGCCATCTCACAGGTGCTATTAGATAAAGAAATTCCTAAAATTTTTTATCAGAATCAGCTAGATGCTGTAGAAATGAAAACGGTTTCCGACCGGATTAGTCTCATTGCTTCCATGCCTTTCTTACATTCCGTTTATTTATATAACGAGAAGCTGGATATGTTTTACACAAATACGACAGGACTTCTCCCGGGTTCATTTTTCAGTGATTCTGGCATTACTCAGCTGCTTAAAAATTTTGATCCAGCGAACAATTTGAAACCCTACACGCGCGTTATCCCGCATACGACGGATTTTGCCAACATGGATCATAATGTGTACACCTTTATTTACTTTGAGCGTCTAGGGCCAGGCAGCAGCTACGCGATCGTCCTGAACATTTCCGATTCATGGATGAAGAAGGCCATTACGTCCATGGATAAAAAGAAAAACGGCAGTATTATTATCATGGACAATAATGGCGTACTCGTAAGCAGCGTGTACCATGATCAAATTCTAAGTGACGTATCGCGTCAAGCGTTTGCGCAGCGCATTCTGCATTCCCAGGAATCATCGAATCATTTTATTGGGGATGTCGATGGTGTGAAATCACTTGTGACCTTTAATTCATCGAATTTACTCGGTTGGAAGTTCGTCAGATACACACCTTACAGCGATGCCGTACATGAAGTCGATGCCATGAAGAAACGCACCATTGCGATTTCAATCTTTCTTTTGCTTATAGGGTTCACATTGTCCTATACATCCTCGCGGATTTTAAACCGTCCGATAGCGGATATGTCAAAGCTGCTTGTGCAACAACATAAGGCAATCAATGAGAGTTCTCATACGATAAAACAAGAATTTTTACGCAAATGGCTGAACTCCGAGCAGCCTCAGTCGCTGAACAAGAGCGCACCGCTTTATGCGAATTTAAGAGTTACGCTAAACGGTACAGAGCCCATTCGGCTATTGCTGTTTCGGATCGATGGTTTTAAAGCATTTACTTCACAGTACAGTTTCAAGGATCGCAGTTTGTTTCGTTTTGCGATGATGAACATAGCGTCAGAGCTGCTATCGCAGTATGATGCATGCGAGGCTGTCGATGCTGGGGATGATCATATTGTGCTTATTGTGCAAGGTAAAGGAGCGGGTCATCTAGCTGGTGTTGTCCGTGAGATTCAGCATAATATTAGCACGCATCTCAAATTTAGTGTGACGGCCGTATTATCAGCACCGTTAACTGCTCGTATCGCAGGTGTCAGGGATTTGTATATGGAGACATTGGCAGCTTCGCAATATCGATTGTTTGCCGGTTGGGGATCCGTCATCGATTTCGCAGAGGCAAAGGAGCTCGATGTCCGTCAACTTCGGTACCCCCTTCACAAAGAGGAGCAGCTCACAGATGCATTAATGTTGGGTCATATGGAGGATGTTCGAAGCATCTGTATGACGATTTTGGATACGATGGACGGCTACTCCTATAAGAGTTTCCATCTCACGGTGTTCCGATTGTTTTTTGCCATTCATATGGTCGTCGATACGCTTGAGAAAGCATCTGGCTATGAATTCGATATTCCGTTTCATGATCTATTCGCTCATTTTTCTGAGCAGGAACGGCTTACAGATATGAAGATCGCATTTACTTCTTTATTTGACCATATTGAAGATAAGCTGGGAGAGAAGAAGAACGCCAAATACGACGAACTCATTCGCATTATTACCCAAATGATCTCAGCACAATATATGCGTGAGGATTTAAGCCTCGACACGATCGCTGAAGCGTTAAATATGTCTCCCGTATATTTGGGTCGGTTAATCAAGAAATATACCTCGAAGACGTTGACTGATTTTATCAATGAGTATCGTATGGAAAAGGCGCAAGAGCTTTTGCGCGAAACCGATAAACTCATCGTCGTCATTGCAGAAGAGACCGGCTTTGCAAGCAACAGTTATTTTGGCAAGGTGTTTAAAAAATATCAGGGTATAACGCCTAATGAGTATCGACTTCGAACTCGCAACGCAGCTCAATAACGAATCCTTCGCAGGCATCGAGCCGCTGTAGAAGAAAGGAATTAATATGAAACCACAAAACCTCATTTATACGTACGTGAGTATGGCTTCGCATTATGATACGGATTGGGGCCACGGCAGCCCAGATGAAGGGGTTGACAGGACGGCCCGAACGGCGCATAAGTATGGGATACCTGTCACTTGGATTGTAAACAGCGGCTCCATTCCCTTACTCGGGGACCGCATTCGAGCCTGGCATGACCAATATGGTGATGATGTCATCCTAAAATGCCCGAACTATTATCGGGATGCACGCAAATCTAAGGCGAAGTTGAGAGAGCTACTAGATACAGAATGGCAATGCCTTCAAGAAGCATTCCCATGGGCAACGACCAAAATTGCGGGATCTGGCGTTGTAGACAGCGATGTTATCGGCGTGCTCGAGGATGCAGGATTCCAAGGTTTGTGGGGCTATTGCTGGGAGCAGGTGTGGTGGGACGGTATTACGAACCAAGGCGTGCCCTGGGGGTTCTGGTACGTGGACCGTGATCGATATAAAATCCCTCATCAAGGTCGCGGCCAAATTGTGGCTTGTGAATGGACCGCGCGCGATCTGAATTTGTCGTATCACACAACAAGCCCATGCGTGTATTCGACGGATCCCAACGATGTGCTGAGAGCGGGTCTATGTACAGGTGAGAATATCGACTACTGGAAACACCTGTTCGATGATTATTTGCGGGGAACGGCTGTGAATGACCGTGTCTTTTTCCTCCAGCATCAAGAGGCGCATGAGATGGAGGTTAGCGAGGCGTTCGCGGTATATCCGTTCTCACATGTCGAGGCGTGCGATGCGATGCAGGAGTTGTTTTTTCAATACGTGCGCGAATTCCCAGTTACTCTAGCAACACTGCCGGAAGCTGTCCGTATGTATCACGACAAGCGAGAAGAAACAGCTCCAGCCTACATGTTGACGAGTGATTCGCCGGTTAAACCGGAGATCAACGAATATACAATGACGCTCGGAGGAGTCGGGCAGGGCCCTTGGCCGGATACGCTGTTTTACTATGACAAAGACTGCCAAATGGCCTTCCTGAAAGGCGAGAACAAGCCGCGGATGATGCGAAATTATGTGGGCAAATGGAACATGCAAGAAGAATTCTCGGAGCCTGTGCCGCCTGTGTATGTAACGCATTACGTGAAAACAGAAGAAACAATCGAACTGGTCTATGAGATCGGGCCTTGGCCGCCGATGCCGTTCGGGCTCGCGTACTGGGATAATTTAGAGGGCTATGAGATTGAAGCAAGTGTTGATGTGATTTCAGCCAAAATGATTGAAAATCAAGTTGCCATGTTTCGTCTTCAACTGACTGGACCGAAGAAGCAAGTTGCTGTAACGCTTCGCAAACGCGTAGGTTGATGCCAATACATCGGCTCATATAGAGAACCCGCTCACGGAGCGGGTTTTTCCTGTGAAAGGGTAGGCTTTTAGACGAAATGTAGACAAGGGTTATTAGATATGAACAGGAAATTTTTAACTGAATACTTGGCATGTGATTCCATGTTATATTGTGTACTGCTAAATAAAGTATCAATAGGAACTATTTACAACACACATGATTTAGCACCTTGGAGGAATTACAACAACATGAAAAAGATTTTATCAACTATCGTAACGGGTGCACTCCTACTAACTATGGCAATCCCAGCAATGGCAGACACCTCTGCAAATTCATTCTCAGATATTAGTGGTTCATTCGCCAAAGACGCCATCAATCAGCTTCAAAAAGAAGGTATCTTAACGGGGATGGATGCTGAGCATTTCAATCCTAAAGGAACGTTGACTCGCGCACAATTCATCGTAATTATGGTGAAATCCTTAAACCTTCCAATTGATAACAAAGCTGTATCAAGCTTCACGGATGTTGAAGGTTGGGCAGTTCCGTACATTGAAGCGGCTAAAAAATACGGTATCATTGATGGAATAAGTGATCGCATGTTTGCACCAAACACGACGCTGACACGCGAACAATCAGCAGTAGTCATGGTGAAAGCTTTGCAAAAACAAGGGGCAATCGAAGATTCCGCAGAGCTTACAATCCCTGACGCAGCAAGTGTTTCTAATTGGGCTAAGAAATATGTAGCACTTGCCTTCAAATATAAGCTGGTTACAGGTAGTGAAGATGGTTCATTCAATCCGCAGGGTACCGCAACGCGTGAAGAGGCTGCACAAATGGGCTCAAACTTCATTGAGAGTGTAGAGCAAGTCAAAGAGGACAATAAGCCTGCAACATCACCGATACCTACAGCAACACCGGCTCCCATACCTACGGCAACACCTGCACCAACTCCTCCTCCCGCATCAACTGGTGGTGGTGGCGGTGGCGGCGGTGGTGGATATCTACCGCCAAGCGATACCGCAGCGCCAACAGCACCAACAAACTTTGCATCGTCAGACATCACCCAAACAGGCGTGACATTGAGTTGGACGAGATCGACTGACAATGTAGGCACAACTGGCTATGATGTTTATCAAGATGGCGTCAAGGTTGCGACTGTAACAGGATCTGAATCTGGCATAACAATTGGTTATACGGTAGATGGATTAACGGCGAATACTAGCTATGTATTTACAGTAAAAGCAAATGATGCGGCAGGTAACGTATCTTCAGCTAGCGCACCATTGACAGTGACTACATTGGCCAACGTGGTAGTTACACCAGCACCAACTCCAGAACTTTCAGAGGACACATTCGCCCAAATTCAAAATGGGATGTCCAGAGAGCAAGTAGCAGCTATTTTTGGAACGGATGGTGAACTAGATACAACAGGAAATTCATTTCCAGTATTGGGAACAAATTATACGCAAATGTATAGGTCAGCGGATGGGGTTTCAACAGCAGCGCTGTATTATGTTGATGGTAGAGTGGTATTAAACTACGGCTTTCTCCCTGTTACACCATCCCATTTAGGCACACTTGCCAATTATGATCAGGTTAAAGTAGGAATGACCAAAGCAGAAGCAGAGTCATTGTTAGTTACACCGAATGATTGGAGCAGTCCGTATGGTGAAGAAACGACATGGATAAAAAACAATGCCACCATAGTAAACAAATATTGTGGAGCAACTGATTTTAGTGGAACATGGTTCGCCTATGTCAATGAATCGTTAACACAAAATGAGGGCGTTGTAAGACATGCTATTCATGTTCAATATATCAATGATGTTGTGGCGTTCGTGTACAATGGATATCTTGGAAATATAGAATGGTCTGCAACAACGCCAGTACCTATTGATCCGGTTACTGGTCAGATCGTGCTGGACCGAACGACTGTTGCAGCTGGCGAAATTCCACCGGAAATGAATGAAATAGATTACATCAATCTTAAGAATAATGAACAATCACTGACCGTGTTTTATTTCGGATTGCAAAATTGGGCTGTAGCCCAAGATCTTGGCTTTTATATTGCAGCAGGTGGATTCCCTTGGTACCGCAATAGTCCAGGCGGGGTCACCGTAACGGGAGCAGATGATACAACGATCAATGTCGTGGCTGATTACCTAAGTAATCATTATCATCTCACTGTAAAAAGGATAGATAATGTATCCACAGTGGACTTCCCTGGGCAATACGTAATTACGGTTTCAAATCCAGCATTAACAGGAGTAATCATTGATATTTAAAATGAGAGGGGCACATGGATAGCCATCCTCCCCCCTCACCTGCATACTGCCACTACGTGTTTAGATGTATAAACTACAGCTAATTTGCATGAAGTTTGAAGATATGAGCAAATGGAAGGGAATTAACTACAGGAAATACAGTTAACCTTTCGAATTGTAGAAATCCTCTTCAAATAGATGGAGAATATCCAGTTAGATTGCAGGAAGCGAAAGGAAGCAGGTTCATGACTCAAAGGTCATGAACGAAAAAGAGGGCTGTTTTCGAAAAGTCTAGATCGACTTTTGAGACAGCCTCTTTCTCGTTTCCTGACGTCAATACTTATGCTAGGCGTTTATGCTCAAATACGAATTTGAAAATTTCTTCTGCAGATCTGCCCGTCATAAATTGTGCAACGAGTTGCTTAGTTGCAGCAGCTTCTGTCCATGAGTTCGATTCCATCAGAACTTGAATGGCATTGCCGAGGGTCTGAAAAAATGCTTTTTGCATCTCTTGCGCTGCTTTTAGTTCTTCTTCGTTCGAGCGGATGCCCGATGATTCTGGTTTTCGCTCCTTGGTCGCTTGGGATAGGGCTTTACGCAGATCCTCTACGCCAAGATCCGTGCAATAGGCAGGTGATCCGGGTTGTAGACGCCAGGATTCTGCTAGTTCACCAGCATCAACTGGATCGAATCCTGCCGCGGCCACCAATTGGGATACGATAGCTTTAGCTTTAGTATCGTCGCCGGATACGGGTAACGCCAGGCGGCCAGGCAGTTCCGACTGAATTTCCTCCGTCAAGTTATACCAATTGGTGGCATTGAACGCTTTGATAACTGGGTGCTTGATTTGCTGCTCGACCCAGAGGCTTTCAGGCAAACCATTCTCGATAGGCTCAATTGCGCCGTCGCGGTGCAATGGATAATAGTTGGTGGTATCGATAACAACCGCTCCCGGAGCGATGTTTATGAGTAAGTCCGAAGGCAAATCCAGAATTGCCTTTGTTGGAATGGAGATAATAATAACGTCTGCGCCATGAGTGACATTGTCGACCGTTGCGGCCGTTGCTCCTGTTTCCTTGGCTAGCTGATGCAAAGCTGGGGAGTTACTCGAATTCGCGATAGAAACAGTGTGTCCTTTGCGAGTGAAAATCCGGGCAAGGTTACCTCCGATATGCCCCGTTCCGATAATAGCTATTTTCATATTGACAACCTACCTTCTTAGATTTTTTGTTTTGGACACGAATAAGTGACCGTAGTCATTATGACTGAAGTCAGTATACTCCGGTCATATTTGTGCTGTCAATACCCCCGAGTAAATCTTTGACTAATTAAAAACAAATGCGTTATAGTTGTTGGTGTGGAGGGGTTGTAGGATGATGGAAAAGGTAACGAGTCGGCACCTGAAGGGGAAAGCCACCAAGAAAAGGATATTCGCCGTAGCGAAGGAACTCATCTTGACCAAAGGATACAACAACGTTACAGTGGATGAAATTTGCGAGAAATGCAGCCTTTCTAAAGGGGCATTTTATGTTCACTATAAGTCGAAAGAGGATATCGTCAGAAAATTATTTCGAGACGATATGTTCGAATATATGGATGAGAATTTTGCGAAATATATACTTGAAAATAAAGATGCATCTCCAGTGGACAAGCTGAAAACTTTTATTATGGTGGCATTAGGCTTTCCATCCATCGTTGGAGACGAACTAACTAAACTCACTTTTGTTGTTAATTTATCGCAAAATTCAACTGAGCCTGCCTTCTTTTCAGACTGTATTGAGCAAAATCTGTTATATGAGGCTATCGGCGATGGAATATCGCAGTCATTATTCAGGAATGATTTATCTGTCGAAGAAATTGTGAATTATGTTTACTCTTTTTTGACAGGAGCTTTCATGACATGGTGCCTTTCAGGCTCTTCTTACGACATCGTCAGAGAGAGCGACAAATATGTGGATGCGCTAATAAGAGGTCTCCGATAACACTAAAAATGACATAACTGATCACACCGAAGCTTGAGAAATCAAGCTTCTTTTCTATGTCCCGATTATCAATAAGTGGGAAGATAGTATTTTAAATTAGACAAATCTGGAAGATTGACAAACAAAAGTGACCGAAGTATACTGACTTTAGTCATTTATTTGATACTCTTTGTAGAAGAAAGGATGAGTAAAGATGGAACACAATACGCTTAAATATGATATAGATTTCGACAATGCTTCTTTATTTGGTCATTATGTAATGGTTATTAGTGATAAGGAAATTACAGAAGGAGGCTTAATAGAGGGTTATAACGAAGACCACGTTAGCATCAGCGGTAAACAATTTGCACGTAAACAATCATCGTTTATTCACATGCCTCCGCCACAAATGTATATGTTCCCAAGAAAGTAGGGGGACCGTCATAGATACATTGAGCACACCCCATTTCTAGATTACAATAAGTAAATAACTGTTGAATCCAGAATAGGGGTGATCTTTGTGGGAAATCAATATGATGCGTTAGCCGCTTTTTTTCTGCAGATGCCCATCGATATATTTGGTGTATTTCAAACGAACCTACAGAATGGCATGTATCAGGGCCACAAAGCGCAGCCGACGACCAAAAGCGGCGTACTTCTTGCGCTGAAGGGCGAAGCTGATTTCATATATGACGGGATAAGTTACCCGATGAGTCCGGGCAAGGCTATTATTGGCGGGTACAACCGCCATTTTGAGATCACAGTGTATTCGGCTGAGTTCGAATATTTCTTGGTTCATTTTTTGCCAGAGGATCCCCATTCGGGCAAGTCTTTGCTGATAAGAGAGGTTCATCTGCTTCATATCGAGTTGGATGCGATGCTGCTACAGTTGATGAAGCAACTACGGCGTTATTCGACGGAGCTGGGGCACATTGAGCTGCTTGAGAAGAAAACATTATTTTACCAATTAGTGAATAAGACGTTGACGTACGAGCGATACTTGCAAAATAGCGAAAGTCATTCGATGATGGAGCAGACGATCGAGCACATCCGCCAGCACTATACGGAGCCGATTACGTTGGAAAGCTTGGCGGAGCAGCATGGGATGAAGGCTAAGTATTTTTCGCATCTCTTTCAGAAATATACAGGGATCGGTCCCATCCATTATTTGATTCAATATCGGATGAAGGTTGCCTATGAGCTGCTGATGACGACGCCATTTGCCGTGAGGGATATTGCCCGAAGCGTAGGGTACCCGGATGCGTATTATTTCAGCAGACTGTTCAAGAAGCATTATGGTAGGTCACCAACCTCCTTGAAAGGGAACGAATAAGGAATAAATCCATCCCGCTATCGGGAAAATCTCTATTTGCGTGAGCGGGACAGAGTGGTAATATTAAAACGATAATGATAATCGTTATCATTCAATAAGCGTTCACGAGAGGAAGATTATGATGATGAAAAAAAGTTACATGCCCCTTCTAACAGCGTGTGTGATGGTGGCATTTCTTTTACTAACCGCATGCTCCAGCAACTCCAAGTCTAGCAGTGAGAGCAGCAACAGCCCGTCTGCGACGCCTACAGCTAGCGCATCGACGGCTAAGGCAAGCTTTCCACGAACGATCGCCAGCGGCGACGGGAAACAAGTGACGATCGCGAAGAAACCAGAAAAGGTCGCGCTTGTTCATTGGGGATTGACGGAGGATTTCCTGAGTTTTGAAGTTCCGTCAATTGCTGTTGCACTTCCTTTTACGGAAAAGCAATCGCAAATGGGCAGTGAGTTGTACAAGCCTTATACGAGCAAATATAAAGAGATTACAATCGTTGGGGAGAATACGGAAGTCAACTTGGAAAAGTTACTGCAATATGCGCCTGATCTTATCATCGCGGGTACAGAGACGAACAAAAAAGTAGCAGATCAATTGTCGAAAATTGCGCCGACTGTGTTTCTTGATGAAACGAAGATGGATGTTTGGAATGACTGGCCAGGTGTGATGACGAAGTTTGGTGACATGCTTGGACAAGAAGATATTGCGAAGCAAGCCATCGACAAGTTTACAGCTAAGTTCGCCGAGGCGAAGAACCAACTGAAAGGTGTGCAAGGGAATGTTGCCTACCTTCAAGTAAGGGAAAAACAAATGTGGCTGCAAGGCACGCAATACGCTGGTCATTATTATGAGCCGTTAGGTCTGAAAGCGCCAGAACAAGCCAAAGGTGAAGGAGCAGCACTTACACTTGAAGGCTTGGTGCAGATTAATCCGGATCATATTTTCCTAGGGTACTTTAATTACACCGATAAATCGCTGCCTGCTCTAGCGGATGAGTGGGAAAAAAGTGATGTTTGGAAAAGTTTAAAAGCTGTGAAGGAAAATCATGTGTACAAAATGGATGGCTCAATTGCCTATGGTTTTGGTCCGATCAGCAGATTGTTCGGTACGGATGCCATTGTAAAAGCGCTCAAGTAATCGTCACGAAGATACGTATTACGTATGTAAACAAAAGGAGCTTTGCCATAAACGTGGCATAAGCTCCTTTTTGCATTGCGCAGTATCCTTAGATCATAAAAACGAGCAGGCCTCATAGAAGGCCTGCTCGTTCGTGTATTACTTCATCCCCGAAGTACTAAAGTTCTCAATAATGTGCCGTTGGAAGATGATGAAGATGATAATGATTGGTGCGACCATCATGGTGGCGCCAGCCATTTGTAAGGCAAAGTTCTGATTGGACTGGCTGCGCATCAAGGAAAGACCGACAGATAAGCTGTATAGCTTTTCATCGTTTGCGATGATCAACGGCCAGAGGAAGCTATTCCAGCCTGCGATGAACGTTAGGATGCCCTGAACGGCCAGAATAGGCTTGGAAATTGGAAGCACGATCTGTAGGAACGTGCGTAGTTCACTTGCGCCTTCCATTCGTGTGGCTTCGAGCAGCTCATCCGGAATGGTGGACATAAACTGTCGGAACAAGAAGATACCGAAGGCACCAACAAGGCCGGGAAGAACAATACCGGTCATGGTGTTGGTCAAATTCATGGCATTAAGGATCAGGTAAATCGGAATCATGGTTACTTGTCCAGGAATCATCATCGTGGCGAGCACGATGTAAAAGAGGGCATCCTTGCCCTTGAAAACATATTTGGCAAATCCGAAGCCAGCCATGGCATTCAGGAACATACCGATAAAGGAGAAGAAAACGATACGGAGCGTATTCCATAAATAAACGCCAAAGTTCATGTCGATAAACAGTTTTTCCACGTTAGCGAGTGTGAAGGCATGTGGCCACAACGTGGGCGGGATGCTCAGCACTTCGCTCTCGGGTTTGAAGGTGGATAAAACCATCCAGATAAATGGTAACAGCATCATAAATCCGAACACGGTCAGGGCGATGCCGGCTATCCATTGGAGCAGCCGATCGTTCACTCCCGAACCGACAGGCTGATTTTGTGCCGATTTTACGGACATTATGTGTGCCTCCTTTCTTATTAAAGGTCAGTGTCCTTGTTTTGGAATCGGAATTGAACTAAGGTCACGATAATGATGGCGAAGAACAGGATGAAGGATCCCGCGGCCGCGTAACCAAAGTGGCTGAACTGGAAACCATTGCGATAAATGAACAAAGCAACGGAGGTTGTACTGTCTAAAGGACCACCTTGTGTCATGATGAACGGCTCCTCGAAGAACTGAAGCCAGCCAATCATGGTGGTGATGGAAACGAAAAAGATTGCAAAACGCAGCATAGGAACCGTAATGTAGCGCATTTGCTGCAAACGGGACGCCCCGTCCAACTGAGCCGCTTCATAATAAGATTTCGGAATCCCTTGCAGGGCAGCGATGAAAATAATCATATTGAGGCCCATGGCTCTCCACAACGCCAATAAGATCAGCGATATTTTCGCAACAATAGGGTGAGTCAACCAAGGCACTGGCCCAAGGTGGACTAATTTGAGTAAGTAATTTAATAGCCCGAATGTCGGGTTGTACAGATAGAACCACACTACAGCAACCGCAACAACATTGGTTACGGAAGGGAGATAGTAAATAACTCGGAATACTTTAAAAATGCGCGAGGTTCCGAAGTTAATCAGAATCGCGACGCTGAGCGAGCACACAATGACCAGGGGCACCCCGATGACAACGTAGAACAACGTGTTAAAAATGGCTTTCTTAAAAATAGGATCCGAAAGAACATCTTTGTAGTTTTGGAGTCCAATGAACTTAATATTCGAATAATCGGCTAACCCAGCCAGATCCATGTTCGTAAAACTGATAACCAGCGCGATCAGGATCGGTATTAATGAAAATAGGGTCAGTAGAATCAAGGTGGGCGCGATAAAGAAATATGGCGCTTTTTTGGAGGTGAATCCCTTCATGACAAGTCCTCTCCTTTATGAGGTGGAACGCTTCAGAACGTTTAGAAACGCTTATAGGAAATGAACAGCTAACCGGCGAGATGCCGGCTAGCTGTATAGGCAAGCAATGAACTTATTTGTTCAAAATGGTTTCAGCTTTTTTGTTGAAAGCGTCCATTTCAGTTTGTGTGCTGGCATTACCGCGGAAGATGTTCTCAAAGCTTTTCAGGAAGTTTTGAGCGACTTCTTCAAACGGCTTAACTAGTGGCATAGGCTCGGAAGCGTTCATTTGTTGACCGATTACTTTGTAGTTCGGGTCAGCTGTCAGAGCAGGGTCTTCCCAAGCTTTCTTAGTGGAAGGCAATGTGTTCGTCAACTTCAGCCATTCCAACTGTGTTTCTGGCTTGCTCATGTAGGCGATAAACTTGAGGGCCTCGTCCTTATGCTCGGTATATTGGAACACAGACAAGTCAGATCCACCCAAGGAAGATGTGTTGTTTAGTTTTTTCGGTAATACGGCAGTAGCCCATTTGTCCTTCAAGTCAGGTGCTTGGTCGTTGATCAACTTGATCATCCATGGTCCGCTGATGAACATAGGGGTAATTCCTTTTTGGAACGCAGGGACGATATCCATGCCTAGATCTTTTGGTGCAGATCCGTTTTTAAAGAAGCTGTTCAGATAGTCAACGGCGCCGACAAACTCTGGCTGGTTGAATAGCGGTTTGTTGCCATCAAGCAGCTTGGAACCATTTTGACGAGCGAACATGAAAGCGAGGGATTGCTCTTTCGCATCGATGCTGATTCCGTAGTTACCGTTGCCGCGGGCAGTTAATTTTTGTGCCGCTGCGGACAGCTCGTCCCAAGTTTTCGGTGCTTCGTTATATCCAGCCTCTTTCAATAGATCCGTACGGTAGTAAAGAATGCGGGTATCAATATACCAAGGAACACCGACGACAGCATCACCTTGTTTCGTTGTGGAGACAGCACCAGGATAGAAGTTAGCTTCTGCAAGTTCTGGATATTTGCCTAGTTCCTGTTTCAAGTCCATTAATGCTTTAGCGGAAGCGAATTCTGGAATCCAAGTTGTACCCATTTGAAGAACGTCTGGACCTTTCTTAGAAGCAACGGCAGTCAACAGCTTGTCATGAGCAGTATCCCAAGGCAAGGCTTGAACGTTAATTTTGATGTTTGGATTTTCTTGCATAAATTTATCGGCAATTTTTGGAAGCGATTTCGCTTCTTCGCCCATTCCCCAAACGTTAAGGGTTACTTGCTTGCTGTCTGTAGAACCTTCAGGTGTATTACTTTTGGAAGCGCATCCTGCTAGAACGCTTGTCACCAGCACGGTGCCGGCCACTACTGTGAAAATTGATTTACGCATTTCTTGTTCCTCCCGGTTGTCATGATTTGATAGTAGGGTGCACGTTATTCCATAAAGATATAAGTGCTAATAAAGGTTATCTTGAACCTGCACCTAAAGTTTAGGAATAGAGTTGTATCCCTTATTGCAAAATAAATATACGGCAATACCACAATCAATAGAAACGTTTCGATTATATTCAAAAAAATTTACAAAAGTACAATTTATTAAATAAAAACGTTTCGATGTCATTATAAAACAAGTTATCAACGTATTCAACTAGTTATTTTTGTGAAATAAAAACGTTTAAATACACCTTATTGGCAATTTTCAATACGTTGACGCCTATTTTTTATATGTTTATAATATAAATAGAAACGTTTCTATTAGATTAATGCATCATGCCAAGGGAGGCATCTTAATGACGGATGAACAATTGATTGCTCTACTGAAGGAGCTCACTCTAGAAGAAAAAATTTCCCAACTGCTTCAGTTGGCTGCGCCTTTCTTCGAAGGAACGGGCACTGAGGGGCAGATTACCGGACCGATGGCGTCTATGGGACTTACGGAAGATGTAATAAAAAACACAGGCTCTGTACTGGGTTTGTCTGGGGCTAAGGAAACGATTGGCGCCCAAGAGGCTCATTTGAAAAAGAACCGTCTGGGGATTCCACTGCTTGTGATGGCGGATATCATTCACGGTTATAAAACGATTTTCCCGGTTCCTCTAGCGATTGGATGTTCATGGGATATGGAAGCGGCTGAAAAGAGTGCGGAAATTGCAGCAGCGGAAGCTTCCGCTGCCGGCGTGCATGTGACTTTTTCGCCTATGGTTGATTTGGTGCGTGATCCTCGCTGGGGACGTGTCATGGAAACGACGGGCGAAGATCCATACCTGAACGGTGAATTTGCTCGGGCTTTTGTTCGTGGATACCAGGGGAAAGATTTGAAGAATGACGTTACTCGTCTAGCTGCTTGTGTGAAACATTTTGCTGCTTATGGTGCTGGCGAAGGCGGTCGTGATTACAATACCGTGGATATGTCAGAGCGCCAGATGCGTGAATATTACCTGCCTGCTTATCGAGCAGCCTTGGATGAGGGTGCTGAACTGGTGATGACAGCATTCAACACAATCGATGGCATTCCTGCTGCTGGGAATAAGCGATTAATGCGTGATCTGCTTCGTAAAGAATGGGGCTTCGACGGTGTCGTTATTTCGGACTGGGGTGCAGTGAAGGAAATGATCCCTCATGGCGTGGCTGCAGATGATGCAGAAGCGGCATGCAAAGCGATTCTGGCTGGTGTGGATATCGAAATGATGACGACCTGTTACGAGAATCATTTGAAACAGTTGGTGGAATCAGGGGAAGTAGAAGAGGCGTTGATCGACGAAGCTGTTCTCCGTATCCTGCAGTTGAAAGAGAAGCTGGGCTTATTTGATAATCCGTACCGCGGCGCTGATATTGACCGTGAACAAGAGATTGTGATGAGTACAGCGTATCGTCGTGCGGCTCGTGATTTGGCAGTGAAATCCTGCGTCTTGCTTAAAAATGAGGAAGTCCTTCCGCTCAAAACGACGCAGAAAATCGCGCTTATCGGTCCATTTGCCCAAAATGGAGACATTCTTGGTCCATGGTCGTGGCTGGGTTCCAAAACAGATGCGGTTCAACTCTATGAGGGGATGAAGTCGAAAGTGGATGCTTCCCTTCTTGTGACGGCTCAAGGCAGTAATATTGAACACGTGACAGAAGAACAGTTGAATGAAGCACTGGAAGTGGCGCGTGATGCGGATGTGATCGTCCTTGCGCTAGGTGAACACTCCGATATGAGTGGCGAAGCGGGGAGCCGGGCTAACATTCGTCTACCGCAGGCGCAGCTAGATTTGACTGCCAAGCTGAAAAGCCTAGGCAAACCCATGGTAGCGGTGCTATTCAATGGCCGTCCACTGGATTTGCATGGGGTGTACGACGTTGCGGATGCTGTACTTGAGGCGTGGTATCCAGGTACGGAAGGCGGCGCTGCTGTCGCTGAACTTCTATATGGAGAAAGCAATCCAACGGGGCGTTTGACAATGTCGTTCCCTTTTACAGTTGGACAAGTTCCTGTCTATTACAATCATTTCAACACGGGACGCCCGCAGGGAGCTCCTGACGCACAGGTTCGCTACGTTTCGCAGTACTTAGATGCTCCGAACGAGCCGCTATATCCATTTGGCTATGGTTTAAGCTATACCACTTTCCTATACAGTGATGCTTCAATTTCATCTGATGTTATGACCGTAGATCAACCACTGACTGTGCGAGTGAAAGTAGCCAACACGGGCCAAGTTGCAGGCGAAGAAGTCGTTCAGCTGTATGTGCGAGATGTTGCAGGCGAAGTCGTCCGTCCGATGAAAGAACTGAAGGGATTCCGTAAAGTTTCTTTACAGCCTGGCGAGAGTCAGGAAGTTACTTTTGAGCTAGCAGAAGAGCAATTGCGCTATCATCATTCCGATCTTACTTTGATAAGTGATGCCGGGGAGTTTACTGTTTTTATTGGTCCCAATAGCCGGGATGCTAGAGAAGGACTTTCGTTTAAGTTAATAAAGTAAGCAATTAGAAAGCGAGTGAATAGCATGGCAGCTACCGAACAGGTGGATTTTCAACTGAAATCAGGAAATTTGCAATTTTCCTTCTTAAATAGCGGAGATATCCGTGAAATAACTTATAAGAACACGATGATCAATCAATGGGTAGCGAATCCAGTTGATGGCTCTTTAAATAACTTATTCTTACGTGTGCATACGGCTCAAGGCATTAAAGTTACACCACTGATAGGTGTTCATGCGGCAAGCCGCGTACAGTATTCGGAATCGACAGTAACGTGGACAGGGTCCGCTGAAGGACTCACATATGAAGTGACTTTCCATCTGACGCCAGGGGACATCTGGTTCTGGGACGTAAAGGTGACAGGAAATGATGTGGATGTGGACATCGTGTATGCACAGGATATTGGCCTTGCAGACAAGGGTGGCGTTCGCAGTAATGAAGCGTACATGTCACAATACATCGATCACGCTGTCTTTGAGCACGTTCAAAACGGTTATGCCGTTTGTTCTCGCCAAAACATGCCGCAACAAGGAGCATTTCCTTATGTGCAGCAAGGTGGATTAACCAAAGTGGTCGGGTATTCGACGGATGGTTTTCAGTTTTTTGGAAAGTCGTATAAGGAAACAAATGTGCCGGAAGCGCTGAGCCGAGACATGTTGGCTAACGAGGTGTACCAATACGAATTCGCGTACACGGCATTGCAATCTGAGAAGTTGAAGGTGAACGGCACAGCACGTTTCGTCTTCTACGGTCTGTTCAAGCCGGATCATCCGGAGGCTATCGAGACGCTAGCCTTTGCATCGGAGGTGCAGAATGCCTGGCAGAAAGCTGAGGCTCGAAGCAACGAGTCCAGCAAACAGCTTGCAGAAGTGAGACTCTCCGAGAACATCGGTACGCCGCTAGCTACGGTTTCTATGACGCGCGAAGAAATCGGACATTATTTCCCAAACCGACATCAGCAAGAATATGACGGTGATGTGCTTTTGTCTTTCTTCACGGAAACGCATGAACACGTCGTGTTGAAGGAGAAAGAACTTCGTGTGGAGCGCCCGCATGGTCATATTCTGATGTCGGGGGATAATGCCCGCCTGAAGGAAGACGTTATGACGACCACGTCCTATATGTACGGGATCTTCAATTCACAGGTAGTGGTCGGGAATACCTCATTTAACAAAATGCTGACGAATGCACGCAATGCGTTGAACGTTATGAAGACTTCGGGGCAGCGGATTTACGTCGAGATGGATGGTCAATATCAGTTGCTCACGATGCCATCGATGTTCGAGCTTGGCTTCAATTATGCCCGTTGGTACTACAAAACGCCGAACGATATGATTGTCATCACGAATCTGACAACAGTGGATACGCCTGAAATCCATCTGCAGGTCCGTTCCGCGAGTGGTAAAGCGTACCGCTACCTCGTCACGAATCAAGTTACGATGAACAACAACGAGTACGAGAAGCCATTTAACATCCAGCAGGATGGGGCCGTGGTTTCCATCTATGCGGACTCCGCATCCGACAGCGCCAAAGTGTGGCCAAATCTGTGCTACCGTATGCAGGTTCAAGGGACGGATTTCAAGCTGGATGACGAGACGCTTCTGGCGCAAAACGCACAGCCTCTTTCTGCGTCCCTTGTTGTTATGGCGCTAGGCGAAAGCAGGGAATGGAGCCTAACCATTCAAGGTCTTCTAAGGGATGAAGAGCTGCCATTTACTAAAGTGAATGCTGCAGATGAGATCACACGCTACCGCGACTTTTTCGCCACGGTTATGAATGGATTTCATTTGTCGCATAGCAACGGTACAGCCGATAGCCTGAACAAGGTAAATACCCTTGCCTGGTGGTATACACACAACATGCTTGTTCACTACTCTGTTCCTCACGGCTTGGAGCAGTATGGTGGAGCTGCATGGGGAACACGTGACGTGTGCCAAGGACCGGCAGAATATTTCCTAGCGACGCATAAATACGGCGAAGTCCGTGATATTCTCAAAACGGTCTATTCCCACCAGTATGAGGACGATGGCAATTGGCCGCAGTGGTTTATGTTCGATCGCTATGCTGCGATTCAGCAAGAAGAGAGCCATGGCGACATTATCGTGTGGCCGTTGAAAGTGTTGAGTGATTATTTAACCGCGACCAAGGACTATCGCATTTTACAGGAAAAAGTTCCTTACACGAAGCGTCATATTGGCGAGTTTACGGAAGAGTCAGCAACCTTATACGATCATGCCAAGAAAGAGATTGCCTACATTAAGAATCATTTCTTACATGGAACGCACCTCTCCTCTTACGGCGACGGCGATTGGGATGACACGCTTCAACCGGCTAACGCGCAGTTAAAGCAATATATGGTCAGCTCTTGGACGGTTGCACTGACATATCAAGTATTCAATCAATTGTCTGAGGTCCTTGTGGGAACGGATGAAAGTATGGCAGCTGAGCTTCAAAGTTTGGCAGCTGGTATTAAGGCCGACTTCAACCAATATATGTTGGGGACAGATGTCATCCCAGGCTTCGTCTATATGGAAGAGCCAGGGAAGGCAGAGCTCATGCTGCACCCAACGGATCAAAAGACAGGTATCCAATACCGCTTGCTCCCAATGACACGCAGCATGATTGGCGAGCTGCTGACAGAGGAGCAAGCTCTCTCGCACTACCAGATCATTAAGGACGAATTATATTGTCCAGATGGTGTTCGTTTGATGAATCGTCCAGCCAACTACGCTGGCGGTGTCAGTACGAATTTTAAACGCGCGGAGCAAGCCGCGAACTTTGGTCGGGAGGTTGGTTTGCAGTACGTCCACGCGCACATTCGTTTTGTAGAGGCTATGGCCAAGCTGGGTAAAGCAGACGAAGCTTGGAAGGGACTCGAGATGATTAACCCTGTAGGCATCCGTGGTGTTGTTCCGAACGCGGAGCTGCGCCAAAGCAACAGCTATTTCAGCAGCTCGGATGGGCAGTTCAATACGCGCTACGAAGCACAGGAGAGTTTCGAAGAACTGAAAGAAGGCGCCGTGCCTGTAAAAGGCGGCTGGCGAATCTATTCCAGCGGTCCGGGAATCTACATGAACCAGCTGATCTCGAATGTCTTGGGCATTCGGTTGGACGGCGGCGACCTTGTCATCGATCCTGTATTGCCGCAAGATCTGGATGGGCTGCGCTTCGATTTTGAGGTGAAGGGACGTTTGGTCACATTCGTCTATCATCTGGACGGCAATTCGCGTGTGATGGTGAACGGTAAAGAAGCGATTGCAGAAGAAACTGCGAACCGCTACCGTCAAGGTGGTCTCCGTATCAGAGAACAGCATTTGATCTCTCTTTTGAATGAAGATACCAATGTCATTGACGTGTTTGTGTAAGGTAAGCGGCGATCTTTCGAGGTCGCCTATTTCCTTATAAGGAAGCCTCTTTGTGATATAATAGATGGAAATGAGAGCGTAACGTTAGGAGCTGTTTGTGTGGTCAGCATTAAAGATATTGCCAGTAAAGCGGGCGTTTCGATCTCGACGGTGTCTTATGCGCTGAATGGCAGTCCGAAAGTCACGGAGGAAACGAGCGCGAAGATTTTGAAGATCGCTAGGGAAATGGACTATGTTCCGAATGCCGCAGCGAGAACGTTAAAAAGTCGGGCCTCGAAAATCATAGGTGTGTATTTAACCGATTTCAGTGGTGCTTTTTACGGAGAAGTCCTGCAAGGTATGAAAGAAGTGTTGAACAAACGAGGGTATGATCTGATTGTTTGCAGCGGCGCTTATTCTCACCGATTACTGCCACAGCGAATGATCGACGGCGCTATTGTTCTGGATCATTCGTTTACTAGCGAAGAACTGCTGCAATTGGCCGAGCGCGGACACAAACTGGTTGTGCTGGATCGGGAACTGAATCATCCGAACGTGAACCAGGTTCACTTAGATAATAAAGCGGGAGCCACGTTGGCTGTCGAATATGTCATCGAAAAAGGCCATAAGAAGCTGTACCTTGTGACGGGACCGAAGGACTCCTATGACTCCAAACAGCGGTTTCAGGCCGCAAAGCAAACCATTGAGCGAAGCTCTGACGTGGATTATGTGGAGATTGAGGGTAATTTCACGAAGGAATCGGGGGAAATGGCTGCCGAACAAATTATACGTGAGTATAAGGAGCCAGTAGCCGTTTTTTGTCTGAATGATGAAATGGCAATAGGTTTGTACAACACACTGGTGAAAGCTAATTTTCGAATTGGTGAACAGATTCATCTCATCGGTTTCGATAATATTGAACTAACGCAGTATACGCAACCACGTCTGGCGACAATTGACTATTCCAAGCGGAAATGGGGAGCATTAGCCTCTGAGCAGCTTATTAAGTTGATTATGGGTGTAGCGGTGGATCATGAGCGGGTTTATGTAACGTTAGTAGAGGGAGAATCAGTGGGAGAGGCTGTACACCAAGAAGAAGCTAGCCGTTGAAATCAGTGGCTAGCTTCTTTGATTTGGTGGAGGCATCGTTGCGAATTAGGCAGATAACCATATATACTTGAAGAGTAAAGATGGACGTCCATTATTTTGTCTGAAAGGTGAGATAACCATGTCGATTGATTTATCCAAGGGTCAACGCATTGACCTAACCAAAACCAACCCAGGTCTAACCAAAATCATTGTAGGACTTGGCTGGGATACGAATAAATATAATGGCGGTGGAGATTTCGATCTCGATGCCTCTGCGTTTCTTCTTCACGAAGATGGTAAAGCAAAATCAGCTGGTGATTTTGTGTTCTATAATAACCTGAAAGCCTATGATGGTGCTGTTGTTCATACAGGAGACAATCGTACGGGTGAAGGTGATGGTGATGATGAAAAAATCTTGATCGACTTCGCCAAAGTACCAGCTGCAATCAGTCGAATTGGAATTACGGTAACGATTCATGATGGACAGCAACGCGGCCAAAACTTTGGACAAGTCAGTCATGCCTTCGTCAGAGTAGTCAATGAAGCTAACAACAATGAGATTCTTCGCTATGATTTGGGAGAAGACTTTTCCATCGAAACAGCGGTTGTTTTCTGTGAGTTTTATCGACATGGTGTAGATTGGAAGTTCCAGGCAGTTGGTAGTGGCTTCGCAGGCGGTTTGGCTGCGCTAGTGACGAACTATGGCTTGAGCTAGGTTAGCTTGTACAGGGTGGTTGCCTTCTGGTTGCCACCCTTCTGTATATATTTTAGAAGAAGGGTGAAGTCAACATGAGCGCTGTTTCCGTGATCAAAGGACAAAAGGTGGATGTAACGAAAGTACATGCTACCCTTACCAATTTGGCTGTCTTTATCGGTTGGGAGACTCCAAATCATATCGAGCTCGATACGTCGGCCTTTTTACTTGCGCAGAACAATAAAGTTCGTGGTGACGAGGATCTTATCTTTTACGGGAACCCGAGCAATAGCTTTATGACATACATCGAGAAGAAGGCGAATGAAAGAGAACTGCAGATCGATCTGAAACGTGTACAGACAGCCGTAGATAAGATAGCGTTTACGCTTACGATCTATGAAAGTGAGGCAAGGCGTCAGAACTTTAGCCAGGTTCGCAATGTCTATATCCGTTTCGTAAATCAAGCAACAGGGCAAGAGATACTTCGTTATGACTTGGGCAACCATTTCTCCATAGAATCGGCGATTGTTATAGGAGAATTATATAGATACAACGGTGAGTGGAAGTTTGGCGCCATCGGTGCTGGTTATGCTGGAGGCCTTAAAGCGCTTTGTCAGAGCTATGGCGTCGTTGTAAATAAGGATCAGCAGAGCGCACGGCCAGAACCGGAACCGAAGCAGAGTCAGAAGGAGGAGCTGGAGCCGGCTAAGCTAGCACCGATTAAACTTTCGAAAATCGAGTTAACGAAAAAGGGAGATAAAATCAACCTTGAGAAGAAATCGGGAACTCTTGGGGAAATCTTAATCAACCTAAACTGGAATCAAAAACCAAAAGAAGACATCGCTTTCTGGGTAGATTCACCAAACGGGATCGATCTTGATTTGGCCTGCCTCTATGAACTGAAGGATGGTAGTAAAGGGTTAATTCAGGCGCTGGGGAATACATTTGGATCGCTTACGCGTGAACCCTTTATAGCTCTTGATGGAGATGATCGCACAGGTTCTGTTAAAACCGGAGAGAACATTCGAATTAATGGCACGAAGCTAGCTCATTTCAAACGGATACTCATTTTTACCTTCATCTATGAGGGTGTCTCGAGATGGTCTGAGGCCGATGGCATTGTAACGGTTAAACAAAATGGCGGGCCTGACATCATTGTTAAACTCGATGAGCACGATAACGATCTCCCGATGTGTGCGATTGCTTTGATTCAAAATGTGAACGATGAAACGTTGAGTATTGAGCGGATTGTACGGCATTTTAAGGGACACCCCGAAATGGATCAAGCTTATAATTGGGGTTTAAGATGGGTTGTCGGCAGTAAATAGACCTATAGAATAGCTGCGAAAAGGAAATGGCTATCGTTCCGGGGAGGTATCATCTATGTTAGAGTTCTCATTTGAGATTATGTCCGAATCAAATATTAACATCGAATATGTCTATGGCAGCGAAATGTTCAAACTAAATCTTTTTCTGAAAAATGGTTATTGGACCATCCATCCCTTTGATGGCATGCTCCTTCAAAACCGTGAGTTATGCAAACTCGTCATTATTGATTTATTCAAAAACAAATATTTTCAAATCATGTTGGCAAAAGAAAATATTGCTTTATCCAGTTTACGAACATCGATTGAATTGGATCCAACGAGAGAGCCAGAAGTATCTAATCCTGCGGAGCGCAGGGGCGGCCGATGGCAAGATCCTGTAGATGAGACTGAAGAATTCATAGGCAATCATTCCATTGAAGAAATTATTCAGATCGAGCATGATGCGCTGGAGCAACGGGTTACTTTTTACGCAGACTTGTTGAAAAAAATGTTCATGGACAACTATGGTCCAGGGGATTATGAGTTTGATAAGGTGCAATCTCTGGTGCGTATTCTAAAGGAATCGCAGGCCAAGATGATGGAGCTTACGAAAACCGTGTAAATCATAGATATTACTAGGAAATAGATCTTTCTTGGCTGAGATTGGCTAAGGAGGTCTATTTTTTGTGTTTTTTTTACTTTTTAACCTAACCAATCAAGAAAAGAGAAGTGAAGTCAAAAATGTCATATCGCTGTCAAATGGCTTTCTGCTTAAGTGTTTCATTTTATAAAAATGTCTAATAGACGGTGCAATCTGTCAGGTTCTACAGTTAGTACAGGGGCCAACTTACCAGCAAGTAGGAGCTGTATGGGGCATGGTCATCGATTCTTGTCTGGCGGGGAGGGAATGAGGGAGCGGTTCTGACCGATGGCAAAAAGGTGATTCGTAAGTTATGTAAAACCTTGCACGACGAGGAAGTATCGAGGGTAATCAAGCGTCTCTCATAACTCGAATAGAAGGAGTGAAAATAACAATGCGAACTAACAGACCATGGAAAAAAGTCGTTTCGTTACTTCTTGCAAGCGCTCTCTTTATACCAAACTGGTCCATGGCGTCCGCAGCTGAAGGGACAAGCGGGACCGAACTCGACAGCGTTTATTATAGTGATTTTGGCGATACGGCTACGCTGGATCCTGCATTCTGGGGGTTTACGACTGCGAATGCCACCGTATCTATTAATACATATGGAGTAGCTGGGAATAGCACCCCGATGCTGCAGTTTACCCAGACGAACCAAAGTGGTGGGCGTGTAGCGACCAAGAACTTTAGTACTTCGGTCAAAGGCAGCCAGATTCTCGTTGAATTTGATTGGTATCCTGGCAAGGTTAATGATAAAGCCGCGAGTAATCCTAGCGAAAATGGCGGTGAGTTTAGACTCCTAGATAGCACGGGCAATACGGTGTTTACGGTAAATAATACGAATAACTCGCCGTTGCAATATTTTGCTGGGAAGCAGCCTGGGGCTAGTACGGGGATCACTAATCCTCAGGCGTGGTATAAGGTAGGAATCAATCTCGATGTGGAAAATGAAGCCGTTATATTGAAGCTTACCGACAAAGCTGCGGGTACCAGTCAAGAATTTACGTCCTCGTTGCAAGGGGTAGCTTTTGATGGTTCGGTAGCTTCGGTAAAACTGGTGGGCATGCGGACTTCTGGCAATAATATTGCTTGGACGACGTACCTCGATAACTTCGGTGTGTATCATAAGCCTATCCCCGAAAATCGTATAACAAAAGTGGATAAGTTAGCCTATCACACGGTGTATGTAGACAAGAAGCGGGATATTCAATCTATCGGATTACCGCCAACGGTTAGCGTTACTCTGGCCAATAATAGTAAGGCAACTGTTCCTGTAAGTTCGTGGGTCAACGTTGGAACCCCTTGGAACCCGCGTGTGCCTGGCGTGTATACGTTTCAGGGAGAGCTTGCCGTTCCGGCAAGTTTGGAGAACGGTTTTGGCAGATATGCGACCCAATATGTCTACAATCGCCTTACGCCACCAGACAAGGCAAGACAGACAGAATGGCTGGATAGAGGCGTAATTGCTCTAAAATCAAATGAAGGCATATTCGTAAGTTGGCGTCTGCTGGCAGATGAGTATGATCGCGATGTGAAGTTCAATATTTACCGCAATGGGCTTAAGCTGAATACGTCCCCATTGTCGATTACCAATTATGTGGATGCAGCTGGTGTCCCAGGTGATGATTACAAAGTAGAGACGCTAGTTAAGGGGAAATCAGATTCGAAAGCAGAGGCGACAGCTGCGGCCAACGATTATCTTTCTATCCCGATGCAAAAGCCTGAAGGAGGAACAACGGCCACAGGCAGCTACACATATAGTGTCAATGATGCGGGTGTAGGCGACTTGGACGGTGACGGTGAGTACGAGGTTGTTGTGAAGTGGTACCCCTCCAATGCCATCGACAGCTCGCAGAACGCTATGACGGGGCCAACGATTTTTGATGCTTATAAAATGGATGGCACGCTCCTATGGCGGATGAATATGGGGCTTAATCTCACATCGGGAGCCCACTATCATCAGTTTATTATTGCGGACTATGATGGAGATGGCAAAAGTGAGTTCCTCATTAAAACGGCGGATGCTACTACCGTCTATGGGGTAACGGGCGGGAAGTTCGATAGCACTAAGGTTATCAGTGTCATTGGCAATGCAGCGGATAATGGCAAATGGGTGAATGAAGCTGGCCATATTTTCGGTGGGCCTGAATATATCTCCGTATTCAAAGGAGAAACGGGGAAGGTCATCGACACGATTAATTATGCATTCCCGCTAGGGGATGTCGCTTCATGGGGAGATACGTGGCACAATCGTTCGGACCGTTTCCTTGCTGGATTAGCATACTTGGATGGCGTGAAGCCGAGCGCAGTTTTTGGCAGAGGCTATTATGAACGGACGACGTATGTGGCTTATAGCCTAGTTCGTGGCAAGCTCAAAGAAGAGTGGACCTTCGACTCCGCTCAAGCGGGCAGAGGTGCAGGCTTAGGCTTCCATAATCTAGCCACTGCCGATGTGGATAATGATGGTTTCGACGAAATAATTGCAGGTTCGTTGACCCTGGATCAGGACGGTTCCATTCTCTATGAAATGGATGGCGAGATGCAGCGTGAACAGGGCTCACACGGTGATGCGCTACATGTAGGGGCATTTGATCCTGCACGGGAAGGCCTTCAGGTTATGGCGGTACATGAAGTTCCGTCTGTGGCATCCGTAGAACTCCATGATGCTGCAACCGGTGAAACATTGATGTCCTACAATGGTTATGTAGACACAGGGCGTGGTTTGGCGTCCAATATTACCGCAAGCCCAGGCTTTGAATTCTGGGGTACTGGAGGAACGACGCCAGCTTCAGGCGGTGGCATTTATAACGTCCAAGGTCAGGTTGAAGTGGATAGCTTTAGAACAGCAGGTGTATCGGTTAACTTCTCGCTTCTCTGGGACGGGGATTTATTAAATGAGCTGTTGGATAATACCTCGATCACCAAATTTAATCCTATCACAAAGAAGGCTGAGCCTTTCAAAAGCTTTGCAGGTGTCGTCAGTAACAATGGCACGAAGGCGACGCCGACCCTACAAGCGGATATCTTAGGAGATTGGCGTGAGGAAGTGCTTCTGCCGACAACGGACAGTTCGGAACTGAGAATCTTCAGTACGACTATTCCTACGGAGTATCGAATTTATACACTTATGCATGATCCCGTGTATCGAAACGGTATTGCATGGCAGAACACGGCGTATAATCAGCCGCCGCATTTGAGCTTCTACCTCGGTGAGGACATCAGAGACACCGTTCTGGCCGGCGGGTTGAAGGCGCCGAAAGTGGATTACACGGATAAACATCATAAGGACCCTAAGGATCCGAAAGATCCTAAAGACCCAAAGGATCCAAAGGACCCAAAGGATCCGAAAGATCCTAAGTAAATTGCAGGCTGTCCTAAAAGTAGAATTATCTACTTAGGGGCGGCCTTTTTTCGTGGGCAGCGACGATGCCCTAGCGCACAATTTTTATGCGCAGGCCAGCAGCGGCGACGCCCAAGACCTCACTTGTGCGCAATCGGCCAAGGAGGTCTATTTGTTATCTCTTTTACCTTTTACAAACAAAAACTCAACACGACCGTAATATCATTCTCCGATAAATCGATATGCCCATTTTCGTTACGGTTAAATCGATAGCCGTTGTCCTCGATCCCCTTACATATACGAAATAGCCGATGTTCATCCATTTGGATTAGCTTTGCAAAGTGTGCTAGATACATGGGCTTATCATTTAGAGAAATCATCTTACCTACCTACTCTCTGTGAGGGTTATTTGTGCTTAGCCTTAAATTAACAAGAATGAGTTAAAAAGTATCAGGAAATTTGTCGTCCTTATTTTGAAAAAAGGAAGTGTTTGATAGTTTGTCACAAACGGTGATCAAGCCGTCGCGGCTCATGTAACGGATTTCGGGTTTTTGGCACAACAACAAAAAGCCGTCGCTCAACAAAGCGACAGCTTCATTTATTAGTTTACAGAGCCGCGATACACGCTATTCCGTCCGTTTCTTTTTGCCTGGTAGAGCGCTTGGTCACAAGTCGAGTAAAGATCTTCAAAGTGTGTCCCCTCATTGGGGATGATCGTGAGAACGCCGATACTGATCGTGTAGGAGATCTTCAATCCAGAAACACGCGAGCTTTCAGCGGCTTGTCTGAGCCTCTCAGAATAGAGCGTCGATTCCCGTTCATTCATGCCGGGTATGATAATGGCAAATTCGTCTCCGCCATATCTAGCGAATAGATCATCCGCACCCAGCTGATCCTTCATTCGCTTCGAGAGATCAACAAGCACCTGATCCCCGATGTCATGACCGAACGAATCATTAATTGACTTAAAGTTATCAATATCAAACAGCATCAAGGTAATCGGCTTCTTTTTCTTCTCATAGTCAGCCATGTATTGATTCGTATGGGTGACGAACATTCTCCGGTTGAGCGTACCGGTCAAATCGTCATAGTTGGCCAGTCGAAGTAAGGCCTGGTCGGTCTGTTCTTTCATCAAGAGAATGAATCCCGTATTGCCTGCAAACATTGCAAGATACTGGCTAAGCAGCATCATAGTCTGATTACCGCCGAGCTGATAATAGCTCATTAGCGTGCCGAAGAATAAAGCACTGACGACCCTAATAAGAAGTACAGTAATGATGATTAGATAGAAATAGCCAATGACTTTGGTCAATGTAGATGAGGCTTGTTTACGAATCATGTGGAAGGCTGGAACTAGGAGTCCCATAGCGATGCCTAAGGAAACAAAGGAAATGCGGAACTTCTCTTCGTTGTAAAAAAACAAGATGCCATGGAAGCCAACTATGTTGAAAAGGGTCAACGCCACATACATGTTTCGAATCGACCTGCTCAGTGCATGTTGAATTTTCAGGATGGAAATCGTTTCAAATGCGTAGCCAATAAATAGCAATGAATTCACAAGAGATACCGTTAGTGTATCCGAAATGCCGCCACGAACCATTAAAAGCAGCCAAGCCGCGGCTTGCGTACATTTGGCATAGAAGAAATACCGAATTGTACTTTCGTCCTTACGCCGCCGCCAGTAGGCAATAATGAACACGGCCGTAAAAAGTTGCCCGATGACGAGAGTCAGCAGCATAGTTTTCATATCGATAAGTAGATCCATTTCGAACCTCATCTGACTGTTGAAGTTTGGGGGATTTCTCAAAAAAATGTCGAACATCATTACTTTACCATAAAACCGAGGTAAGGTGTTTCCAAATATTTACTAATACATGATAATTCTTTCCGGCTTCTTTTTCCCGTTATTGGCTTGATTATTCTATGTGAAAGTGGGGTAGGGGGTACATTGTATAAGCGATTTAAATTGCTTTCTGAGAACGAAGAAACTAGAAAAAAGCACCCCGCTGGGTGCTTCTTCTGGTAATAGGAGTAAAGTCGATATTTAAGGTTTGTTCGGAACCGCACACGTGCCGTCTATACAAGCCTCGTCGCTGGCTGTTTCAGCAACCTGTGCCGGTCGCTCGGCATCCCATAGCTGTTGCATAGCGTTCAAGTAGACGCCACTTGGCTGTGCACCGGACAACGCATGTTTGCCGTTGATGAGATAATACGGAACGCCGCGGATACCGAGGCGACTGCCTTGCTCCTCTTCGGCGCGTACGTTCTCAGCGAATTGATCGCTGGTGAGCACGGACAGGACTTCTTCGCGATCAAGTCCTTTCGCTTCCGCAATGTCTGCAAGGATGCTGTGGTCACTTACATTCTTGGACTCACTGAAATAGGCGCGGAACAACAGCTCGGAGATCGCGGCACCCTGGCCATGTTGCTCGGCGTATAGCCGTAACCGATGCGCATCGAAGGTGTTCGTCAGTACGAGGCCATCGAACTGAAAGTCAAGCCCATCAGCCGCAGCTTGCTGACGCATTTTCTCGTTCATGGAGATCGCTTCCTGACGGCTCATGCCGTATCTGGAAGAGAGCATGTCATACACGTCGTGCGGGACGCTTGCAGGTGCATGACGGTCTAACTCGAAGCTGCGATAGACAACTTCAACTTGATCACGGTGTTCAAAGCTCGCTAGGGCTTGCTCAAAGCGACGTTTGCCGATGTAACAGAACGGACAAGCAAAGTCCGACCAAATTTCAACTTGCATAAGGTTCACCTCAATAATGGATAAAATAGATTATTTATTGAATAATAGCGCAATACTTTCATGAATGGAAGTTGGTTTCTTCCCGATGAGCTTTTCAAGATCTGGGGATGTGTGTCCTTCTGTTCCTGCGGCCATTTTACGGTCAATTGCTACTAGGAAGTGTACAAGACCTTCAGGAAGCCCCGCTTGAACCATACCTTGGAAGGACTCAGCATCAGAGACAGATTGGTGAGTAACTTTTTTGCCGGATATGTCAGATAAAATGGCTGCTAATTCCGCGAAGCTCCATGACTCGGATGATGCTAATTCGTAGACTTTGCCTTGATGCCCATCTTCGGCAAGAACGGTTGCTGTCGCTAGCGCCAAGTCATCGCGTGTCACTGTATTAATTTTTCCTGTACCAGCGGAATTTATAATACTGCCGTTATCAATGTACGCTTGCAAGCTAGGATTAACATAGAGCTCCTGATACCACGTATTACGTAGGATCGTAGTTGGAATGTCTGATGCCTTCAGAGCAAATTCGGTTGCTAAATGTACATTAGCTAGAGGAGCGAAAGCATCTACATCAGCAAAGGCGAAGCTCGTGTAGATAATGTGGGGAACGCCTGCCTTCTTAGCGGCTTCAATTGCACTAACATGTTTGCGAACACGACTAATCGATTCATCTTGCGGGGAAGAAATAAGCAGAAGCTTGGACGCACCCGCATAAGCTTGCTCCAATGAAGCGGGATGATCCCAATCACCGTATCGTACTTCAATGCCTAACGCTGCAAATTCAGCGGCCTTCTCGACATTACGAACACTTACAGCGATCTCACTCGCTGGTACTTTGTTCAGTAAGTGCTGAACCACTAATTTACCAAGTTCACCTGTTGCTGCTGTAACCACGATTTTTGACATGATGTATGTCCTCCTATTTATAAAAAAGTTGTTGGTTAATTCGTTATAGTCATATATTATTATAGTATCTCTAAAAATGTAAGTAGTCATAATTATATAACATAGTCACAAAAATAAGACCATGGAGAAAGCGAGGGATTCGACATGTCCCGAACAACATTTCAGGGGGAAATTCCAGAGGATCAAATCGAAGTCTGCCCCATTACCGATACCCAAAATGTCATTGCTGGGAAGTGGAAAATCCTTATTCTGTGGCATTTACGGGAAACAAGGAGATTTGGTGAGCTGCAACGACTGGTGCCAGGCGTATCCAAAGGCATACTGACATCGCAGTTGAGAGAGTTAGAAAAGGATGACATGGTTCATCGGAAAGTGTATCAGGAGGTTCCTCCCAAGGTGGAATACTCACTGACGGAAGCAGGACGAAGCTTCATACCGATCCTAGAGAGCATGGGCGAGTGGGGGAAGAAGAACGGGACGATGAGTAAGAAGATTGGTAAGAAGCGTAGTCAGTAAAACCGCGAGAAGAAGTGTATGACGTAATTTCAAAGAAAGCGGCGATCGTGCGGAGAAGTTAGCTGAGCATTTTCGGTTAACATATCCCAACAGATCTGCTTTTATAGATGAGTTGGACAAAATAAAGTTCAATTAGTAGAGCCCCCGACTGTGAAAGTCGGGGGTTTATTTGAGTTCACTAGTCAATTAACGTTTATGTAGGGAAAGGTTTCTTACTGTGGATTTGCAATAATCTTTCCATTTTGCCACTCGAATTCATACTCAAATTGTTCCGTGGAGTCATAAAGGGCAGGCGAGTAAGGACGAACAATGTGATTGTCAGTGCGTTTCTCTGATAGCTTCTCTGGTTGACTCTCTTTTGCAGCAACACCTAGAACCGATAGGGACAATATACAGAAAAATACGAAACCGATTTTTGCTGTCATAGTCGGATGCCTCCGTCACAATAAGATATCTTTAGGATACGATGTTTATGTCATTGCAATATTATCTGGAAGTAAAGAGATTGTGTTATTTTTATTCTTACCCAACTCCGACAAAATGAAACAAGCTAACAGAAAACAGGAGACAGCAGGCAAATCTATTACCTATAAGCAGTGGCACTATTAGCGTAATGTTTTAGGAAGTTTTTCCATTAAAATGGAAGCGATTCCAATCGCGCTACGCCTTGCTTTATCTCATTTTGACCTCTGTTCAAACTCTTATAGTAAGAAGACCTAGATTCATATATAATTTAGGAGAAAATGTCGAAATCATAGGTATTATCTACGTTTTACATAATGGGGGAGCAGGCAAGCGTGAAACGTAAATTGTGGCAGCAGATTGGAATTGGTATCGTTGGTGGCCTGTTAGCAGCCGTTGCGCTGGCCGTTTATATCCCAACTCAGACAGAGACCAATGATTCCCCTAATGCAGGGAAACGTCATGTCATGATCCGACTGGAGGATGTTGGACTAGGCGGTGATTACAATACACTAGAAGGCTTGGGGAAATTGCGGGCCGTCATGAATTACATTGAGTCTGAGGATGTACCCTTTCATGTGGCGGTAATTCCCAGAAGGATGAGCTTGCAAGATGATGGTGTCTGGAAGGAAAAGGGGATTGACGACCCCAATCCAGACGAAGTTGTCAGCGCGTTTATTCAGGTTCTTCAGCAGGCTGAGCAGCATGGCGGTGTATTAGGCATGCATGGGTACCGTCATCAATATGGGGAGACCTATCGTTCGGATGGCGAGCAAAACTCAGGAATAGGATCTGAGTTTAATATTAAAGATGCACCGGAAACGCAAGAGCTCTCTTATGCAGCGGAACGGATGAAAGAAAGCTTGGCTGCCTTTGCAAGAGCAGGTCTACATCCCGCGTTCTGGGAGTCTCCCCACTATAAAGATACCCACGAGCAGCAAGGCGTGTTTCGTTCTTTCGTCGGGCTGATGTATCAACCTGATCTCTACGCCAAAAGCGCACGTGATGATATGAATACCTATGATACGATTAATACGTACGGACAAGATAGTTTGGGTTCGGTCTATATCCCTGCGCCATATCGCTACATCAGCGACGACAAATCAGTTGATCAAATGTTGGATAAGGCAGCAAAGGATGATGGATTAGCCTCCTTTTACTTCCATCCTTTTTTAGAATTTTCACACCTTGAACCAGTCATAGGGACGGATGGAAATCCTGCAGTGAAAGAGGGAATTCCACTCTATCAGTATAAAGAGGGAGATACAGCGTCTTACCTACATAAATTGATTGCAGGCTTTAAGAAGCTGGATTACCGCTGGATGTCACTGCACGATATCGTCCCTTTTACTCCTGCACATCGTGTTACGCTGCCACCTAGAACGAAGCTGCAGAATGTGATGCTAGGCGATGTAACAGGTCGTGGACATGCGGATGTGGTCGTGCGCCAGCTCCATCGTATTCTAGTTATTCCTGGAAATTATGAAATGCCCAGAAATCGCCCGCAGGAAGCTTCACAAGTATGGTTAAGAGAGACGTTTGCTCCTGAAGAGCAGATTCTGCTTGTGGATGTCAATAGTGATGGCAAACAAGATCTGCTCGCGTATAACGCCGAAACAGGAAATGTGCGGGTAGCCATAGCCGATCAGAAACAGTTCCTGCCAGTTCGCGCAATGGGAGCGTTGCCTTTAGGACTTTCCTCTCTTCGTACGCTTCGATCTAGCAGCGGCATGGGTTTGATTGCTAGAGGTGACAAGGGGCTCGTGCAAGTGAACTGGTTGAATCAGCAGTTGACGTATACAGAGACCGACACGAAGCTGCCCGAAGATGCCGAAATGTTCACAGCTCATATGCAAGACACTGCTGCAGAGGATGATATCCTGTGTGTCTCTCATAAGGATCGACGTGTATCCATTATGTATCGTCAAGGGCAAGGCCTGTTCGCTGACCCGCAAACAGCAGGTGGGGTTTCCTTTGGGAATAGCGATCAGCTGCTAGTTGGCGACACGAATGGTGATGGGCGAAGCGATCTGATTGTGTATAACGCGGAGACGGGCATCTGGCGGGTATTCCAGAACGAGGGCGATAACCATTTCCAGCCGCTGGATAACGAATTCGGCCCTTGGGCACAAGGCAAAGAGAGACGTGGTGTTGTTGCTGATTTTGATGGCAATCGGAAGATGGATATGGGCTCCTATGATGAAACGGGGCATGTGTTGGATCTGGCGCTTTCGTTTCGTAGTGGAACGCGATAGGTAGACGAAAAAGCACCCGGAGGGGTGCTTTTTGCTGTCTGCAGCTTCCGTTATAGTTACAAAACTGTGAAGTATGATGTGATTTTGTGAGTTAGCAAGCGTAAATAGGTGCATGAATGCTATGTATCTTCCCATACCTTAACTAGTTGCTATTCATAGAATAGAGTAATTGGTCCTTGTACCTGCAGGGCCTATGCCAACTAGAAAGGATGAAGGGACTGTGGAGGATAAAAAGAAAGAGCAAAAAAATAAAATTGAAGTTTCCGTGAAACCAATTATTAATGTCAATGTAGGCAACGCGACGTCGAAGAAAGAGAAAAAATGCTGCTCTTGCAGCGGTATGGTCAACAGTTATGTGGAAGCACAAGAACTGACGTTGCGTTTTCAAATTTGCCCCAATTGCAGGATGGAGGGGAGCTTAATCTATTTTACCGTGGAGGACGGTTCATTTACGTCCAGCTCCATTAGTCTTCCGAAATGTTATACTTCGCTTACAGGAGATACGGTATTAGAAATAAGCGGTTCAGGTTATTTTAATTTTCTAGGGATAACCTTCCAAGGTCCTTATGCCATTACTTTAGTAGAGAGTCTAGGTGCGACAGATGACGTTGTCATGTTTTCTTTTACTGGTCTAGATATTTTGGACAGTGTAAACTCGTTGCTAGGCTCAATTAACGTAAATGTACCAGACGGTGACCTTTCCATTACCTCATGCAGCAAGGATTGTTCATGCGGAACGTCACCTCCTGTCCCTCCACCTCCAACCAATGGAGTGGCTGCTGCGAGCAAAATGACAAGCAGAAATCGGCTGGTTATCGTAAGGCCTGATGGCCAAGTGATTACGCGGTGATTCGTAGGAACAATGGACATATCGCGTACGAATACGACGGCGGAAGCCGTTTTTTTCATGCTTAGGAATTCATCCAGGTCTGAAGTCTGCTATACTTTCATAGACAGATAGAAACAGTCATCACTTGGAGGAATTCATGATAATCGCAAAAAGGAAGATCGTCGCTGCTGGACTCAGCCTACTTATGCTGCTGGCAACGGCTTGCAGCCCTTCCGAGGGAGAGAATAGTCAATCAGCTGCACAAGGCAGCAAGTCATCGACCGTAGCCACCACTGCAGGGACAGCGCCTTCAGCAGCGCAGAACAGCAAGCGTATTCCAGCTAAGGTTGTCCGCGTCGTTGATGGCGATACGATGAAAGTCTCTTTTACCGAGGGCGGCAAAGTTAAAGAAGAAACAATTCGCTTACTTCTTGTGGATACGCCAGAGAGTGTAGATCCTGAGAAGCCGGTGCAACCATTCGCGCTGGATGCGTCCAATTATGCAAAAACAATGCTTACAGGCAAAGATGTCCAACTGGAAATGGATGTGTCGGAGCGGGATAAATACGGCAGATTGCTATGCTATCTCTACATTGGGGATCAGATGTTCAACGCCTTGCTGCTGGAAAATGGGTATGCCCGTGTGGCCTATATCTACCCGCCTAATGTGAAATATGTGGATCAATTCCGGGAGATTCAGAAGCAGGCACAGCAGAAAGGCTTGAACATCTGGAGCGTGGAAAATTATGCGCAAGAGGATGGGTTTCATGAAGGTGTGGTGAAAGGGGGCACAGCTGGAACAGCTACTCCGAAGCCAAGCCCATCTTCGCAACCCAAACCAGCCGCAGCCTATAACTCCTGCAAGGAGGCGAATGCAGCTGGTGCGTATAACATCAAGCGAGGTGAGCCTGGTTACAGCGCCAAGCTGGATGGTGACGGCGATGGCGTTGCTTGTGAGGCCAAACGGTAGACTCGACAAGTGAAACGCTATCGATGTCGCACGAGATATCTCAGTAAGGAGACCGTTGCAACCAGAGAAATAACGGCGATAATGAGCAGAGTGATGATCTCAACTAGACTTTGCAGTTGTAAGCGCAGCGTTAAGTGATCTAAGATGACAAATCGAACAATTTTCAAAGAGATCATATAAATGGAAATGAAGACTAAGGCAGCAACGATAAATGAAATGAATCTATACAGGATCATGTCTCCTCTCCCAAAAAAGCACCCTTAGGGTGCTTTTTCTGTTCAACCACGTCTATTGTGCAGACGCAGTCTGTCGATCATATTGATTAAACATCATGTTGTAGATGGCTGCTGACAGAACAGCAAGTGCCGCCAACAAGATGAACGTCCACGTAAAGCCAATCCAGCTGCTGATCGGAATGGAGAGTGGCGCAATGGTGCGCCCGAGTGTGTAGCGCAAACTGGAGGCCGCGAAATATTGACCGCGAATATGATCCGGCGCCAATCTGGACACGAAGGCTTGCTGTGGTCCTGCTGACATCAGCTCAGCCAGTGTGAAGACGGCAATGGCGATTGTCAGTCCCCAGAAAGTGGACATCTGGCAGAACATGACCATGCCCAGCGCATAGAAAAGCGCTCCGCCAATGAACACATAGCGATCGCGATACATCAGCATCCATTTGGTCACGATGACCGTGAAAATGGCGACGAATAAACCATTCTCGGAGACAATTAAGCCGAATAGCTGCTTGCCCGTTAACTGGAGATCCCAGTCATTGTAGGAGAAGATCGTCGTTAATGGCATGGTTTCTTCCAAGAAAACGGGGAAGAGCAGATCCAGCTGCATGAAGGTCTGCGAAAGCAGAACACCTGCAATGACGAATAGCAGGAATACACGGTCTGTGGCAATGATCTTGTAGTCGCGCAGCTGGACCGCAATGGCATGGTACCAAGGGGTATCAGCTTGTAAGCGATGGCGATCGGCTAACTGCTGCGGCAGTGTCTCGTTTAAGCGACGTGCCATCATGAGTGCGAGCAAAACGCAGAAGACCGAAGCCGCGGCCAGTACGAGATAGGGATTGTCCTTGTATAGGAGCGAGCCAAGCAAAGGTCCGACGACGACAGCCATGTTCGCGGCGGTATAGAAGATGGCAAACACGCTGGCGCGATGCTCATCCTTCACAACATCTGCGACCATGGCCTGACTGGCTGGCCAGTACAAGGAGCCAGAAAAGCTAGCTAAGCTGAAGCCCATGAAGCTAATAACAGGCATGGCCAGCCAGGGAGAAGCGGCGAGTGCGAAGATCCCGTAACCTAGGGCTTGTCCTAGAGCAGCAATCACCATCATCCGTTTCCGGCCGAACCGATCCGCGCTGTAGCCGCCGAGCAGATTGCCGAAGACCGAAAGCGCCTGCGACAAAATCAGCAGAACGCCTGTCCAGCCTTTACCGAAAGAGTTGGCAAAATAGATCGATAAAAACGGGAAAAATGCCCAAAAAATAACGTTAAAAGCAGTTTCTCCGCCGAGGCGGATTTTTAAATTAATGTCCCAATCTCTGATCTTCATTATTTAATTTACCTCTGGTTAATATAAGTGTCACCCTATCATACTACCAATCTTCGTGCGGAAACAAGGCAGATATAAGGAAGAATGTTTCCAGTTATCCGATAGAGGAGGCCTCCTCAGCGCATTCAGCATTTTTTCAGTTGATAAAATCGCCAAAACGCAGTATTATTCATTAATAATGATTCTCAATCGCAATTGGGTACTTAAGGAGTGAAATGAGCATGGAAGAGAACGAATTGTTTGATGTAACGGTTATCGGCGGGGGACCAGCAGGTCTGTACTCGGCTTTCTATAGTGGACTGCGTGAAATGAAGACCAAAATCATTGAATTTCAACCGCATCTAGGCGGTAAAATACATGTATATCCTGAAAAAATGATCTGGGACGTTGGCGGTGTCACACCGACGCCAGGAGCGAAGCTGATTAATCAGCTTGTCGAGCAGGGGCTTACGTTCTCCCCGGAAGTTGTGTTGAATGAGAAAGTGGAAGCTATCGGTAAAAATGAAGACGATATCTTCATCCTGCGCACAACCACAGGCCAGCTGCACTACTCCAAAACCGTGATCGTCGCTGTCGGTTCCGGCATCCTTAACCCCAAAAAGCTAGAGATCGAAGGCGCAGAGCGCTACGAAGTTTCGAATTTGAACTATACGGTCAAGTCGCTTGAGCGCTTCAAGAACAAGACGGTCGTCATTTCCGGCGGCGGCAATTCGGCTGTGGACTGGGCGAATGAATTGGAGCCTGTCGCCAAGCAAGTCATTCTCAGCTATCGTAAAGAGCAGCTAACCGGACACGAAGCCCAAGTAAAACAGTTACAGAACGGCACGGCGATCTGCCACTTAAATACGTCCATTACGAAGTTATTTGCTGCTGGTGAAGATTCATCTATTGAACGTGTTGAGCTGACGAATCATGAAACGGGAGAAGTTTCTTCTGTGTTGGTGGATGAAGTCATTATCAACCATGGCTATGATCGTGATACAACCTTGCTTGAAAATAGTGAAATTGAGATCGAGAGAGCGGAAAATTACTATATCGCAGGTAATGCGAACAGTGAATCCTCTGTGCCAGGACTCTATGCAGCTGGGGATATTCTTAATCATCCAGGCAAAGTGCATCTGATTGCGGGCGCCTTCCAAGACGCGGCGAATGCGGTGAATAAAGCGAAACAGTACATTCAGCCAACAGCTGAGAGTTATGGGATGGTCTCTTCGCACAATCAAGCATTCAAGAAGCGGAATAAAGAATTAGTGAAGCAAATGTTTCAATCCTAATCGGGATAAGCTACATATATCCAATCAACTAGGCACCCTGTGGGGTGCTTTTTTCCGTCTCAAGACGGAGGTAAATTCTTATGAGTGACCGTATAATTTTCATACTACTAGTCGTCGAAAGGAGCACTATGAAATGAACACGGAAACACTCATCGGTTATGGCATCGGTGCTGTTGTTATTATTTTAGTTATTTGGCTTCGAACACGAGGGAAAGCAAAACCTATTCGGAATAAAGGAAGAGGCATGCTGATTCCCGTTTTCCTGCTTCTCATTGTGTTCGGACTTAGTATTAACTCGCTGACACATATACCGGATCATCCTTTTCATATTCCTGCCTTATGGGAGCTGCTATGTGCAGGCGTGCTCGGCGTGGCGTTAGGGAGTATTATGCTCTACCACACGGGATATGAGAAGCGGGAGGATGGTTTCGTTTATTCGAAGCCTAATCCGAACTTTAAATATGTGATCGCGGCAGTCATTGCGGTTCGATTGATTTTATCACAATATTTTAAAGGCTTGGATCCAACCGAATTCGCGGTGTTAACGATGGTTATGGCATATCTATACATTTGTGTCTGGCGGATTGGCAGCTTCCTCAAGTACAGGAAGGTTAGTGCTAACTAAAATAGTTGATCTTAAAAGGGCACCCTAGGGTGCTCTTTTTGAATAGTTCGATATTTCCGAACTAAATCGGCGATTTCTAGCGAAAAAGCATGAATAGTTGGATTTTACCTAACGAAGTGACCATTTTTCGCTGTTAGCGGCCGTTTATGGTGATTTAGTTAGGCTAATTCGGACTAATGGAGGTAGCAGTTCTCACCGGAAGGAGTCGCTGTTCCCGTCCATCTATCTGAGATTCCCCCGCGGCCATTGTCTTTGCTATAATGTAAAAAAAGACATAAAGCAGGTGATTCCCTATCCTAGTCATCAAATCAAACGAAGTGCTGGAGCTGCTTGCCATGCCAGCTTGTATTGAAATCATGGAGGCTGTGCTCGCTGATCTAACGAATGGACAAGCCGTACAAGCGTTAAGATCCGTTGTTCCGCTGGATGGCGGCAACGTGATGGGGCTGATGCCCACTTTTTTGAAGCGGGATGAAAAAGTCGGAGCCAAGGTGATTACCGTTTTTCCTGGTAATCATGGAAAAGGCTTCCCGTCCCATCAAGGCTTTGTCTCTCTGTTCAATTCGACCAACGGTCAATTGGAGGCGATTGTGGATGGCACCCGAATCACCGCCATCCGCACGGCAGCGGTCAGCGCAGCAGCAACGAAGTTGCTGGCTAAGCCCGAGGCCGCGACCCTTGCCGTGATCGGCACGGGCGAACAAGCCCGCACGCACATCGAGGCGATGCTGCTGGTGCGCCCGATCACGAAGATCCAGGTATGGGGGCCGAATCCGGCCCATGCCGAAAAGCTTAGAGCTGAGACGGCAAGCCGCTATCCGGCTGTCGTCGTAGAAGCTGCACCCTCCGCTCAGGAGGCCGTCGCGGATGCCGACATTATCTGCACGGTGACGGCGTCGACGACGCCGATCGTGCAGGGCGCCTGGATCAAGGAAGGCGCGCATGTGAATGCCGTTGGCGCCTGCCGAGCCAAAGACCGCGAGCTCGATACCGAGCTGGTGCAACGGGCGGAGCTGTTCGTGGATCGCACGGAGTCCGCTGTGAACGAAGCGGGTGATTACCTGATACCTCTGCAGGAGGGGGCGATCGGTGAGGACCACATTTTAGCTGAAATTGGGGAGCTGTTGGTAGGCTTGAAAGCAGGAAGACGCTCTGCCACGTCCATCACGCTGTTCAAATCGTTAGGACTCGCCTGCGAAGATCTCGCAGCAGCGCAGTACATTTACAAAGAAGCAATTCGCACACACAAAGGAACCCACATTGACTTCTAGGAGTGAG
Organism: Paenibacillus sp. J31R109; assembly: GCF_059692055.1. Classification (NCBI taxonomy): domain Bacteria; kingdom Bacillati; phylum Bacillota; class Bacilli; order Caryophanales; family Paenibacillaceae; genus Paenibacillus; species Paenibacillus sp. J31R109. Next base: position 92,406 of record NZ_JCAUAR010000017.1, read on the forward strand.
CATCGATGAATTCGACAGAAGGACTATATCCATTCAATCTTACGCCAGAGCAAGAAGAACGCGCACGCGAGCTGCATGAGAGCTCGATTATTATTGATCTTTTGTTCCAGGGACCGCTGTCCCCGAAGGCGATTCCAGAGGCAATTTCCGAGAGTGTTCGGGAGGCGTGTGAGCCTTTCAAGGAGGATTCATGGGCATATAGCGCGATGCCGAGCAAAATCATTCACGACATGGCAGCTCGCGGAGAAATCTCCGAGTTCAAAGACGAATGGTACCGTTCGGGTATCACCGCAGGCAATCGTCAGTTGGACGTATCAAGTGTGGACAAGATCCTGATTAGCATGGGCGATATTCAGCGTCAGTTTGATGCGAACGACTGGCTCGTGAAAGCAGTGACGGCGGAGCAGATTCGCGCAGCGAAGGCTAGCGGTTTGAAGGCGGGTATTGTAACTGCTCAGGAAACCGACGGATTAGGCAAAAATCTCGAGCTGCTCGAGGCGATGTACAATTTTGGGCTTAGAGTGCTGCAGCTTACCTATAACAATCAAAATTATATTGCTTCCGGCTGTATGGAAGAGGCCAACGGCGGCGTGAGTAAGTTCGGTACGCGGTTTATTAGCAAAATGAATGAACTAGGCATCATTGTCGATACGAGTCATTGCGGCAAGCAAACGACGCTAGACGCGTGCCGGCTTTCAACAGCGCCAGTGATTGCTTCGCACACCGGGGTGGAGAACATTTATCCGCATAAGCGCTGCAAAAGCGATGAAGAATTCCAGGCCATTGCCGCAACGGGCGGCGTTATTGGCGTGTTCGCGATGCCGTGGTTCGTCCACGGGGATCCGAATGATACGACGATTGAGCATGTGCTCGATCATATGGATTATCTCGTCCAACTGGTCGGCGTCGACCATGTCGGTATTGGCACGGACTGGCCGATGAGCGATGTGGCGTGGTCGTTGGTTTATTTTAAAGAGCATATTGCGCCTCGCATTGGGTTCGCCAAAGGGGATGGACCTTCGACGGAAACAGTGAAAGGATTGGAGAAGTACAGCTATTTTATTAATTTTACCCGTGGTCTGGTGGCAAGAGGTTACTCGGACGAGGATGTTCGGAAAATGATGGGCGGAAACTGGCTGCGTGTGTTCGAAGCGGTGTGCGGATAGGAGATGGCGGAGATGAATGTGGGAACGACAGTTTATAAGTTGTATGCGGCTGGCGTGTATGAGGGGACGATTCGTTTTACAGCGAGTGCCATTATGCATGCTAAAGTAGATGCACGTCGGCGGACGCAGATGCAGGAGAATGTGTTGGCCGAGACGGCGGGCTACATCCTTCCTTTGCACAAAATTAGTGCGAATCAGTCCCATTATGCGGGTGCGGAGTGGCAGGGGGAAGCCGTCGTGCTGGGCAATGGCGAGCGTTATGAAAAGCATATCCAATACACGGGTGAAGCAGCGGGCAGAGAGGTCGTTTCGCAGGTATGGGCTTTGCGTAAGGATACCGCGCTCGATATCGTGACGGTGGATGGCTGTGTTGTGGCATTCGTGGCACCGAACCGCTATGGCATGGAAGTGCTGGTCGTGGATGGCTATGAGGGGGTGACACCGCTTAGGGAATATGCGGATTCGCTGCTTTCGGAGGCGCGCTATGGCGTGAACGACCTTGGGACTGATTTAGTGCCAATGCGTGATGGCGTTCGTTTGGCAACGGATGTGTATTTGCCTGAGGGCGTAGCGCCTGGTGCCAAGCTACCGACAATCCTGATCCGCACGTGCTATGACCGGAATATGCGGAAGACGTTTTTTAAAAGATGGGCGAACAAAGGCTACGCCGTCGTTAATCAGGATGTTCGCGGGCGAGCCGATTCCGAAGGGGAGCTCGTGCCGTTCTTCTATGAGCGCGACGATAGCGCGGATACGATCGATTGGATCGTCGCGCAGGACTGGTCCGACGGCAATGTTGGCATGTGGGGCGCTTCGTACCTCGGCTACGTAGTCACAGCCGCAGCGACTAGCGGGCACCCGAACTTGAAGGCCGTCGTGAACGAAGTGAACGTCGGTTCGCCGTTCGTGGATACGGTGCGCAAGGGCGGCACCGTGTGTTCGTGGCCTTTGCTGTGCTGGACGTTGGCGCAGTCGGTGGGAACGCGGACGGATTTTGATATCTTCGCGGGGAAGACAGTTAGCCCGGAGAAGGCTGTTGATGCAAGGCCGATCCGTGAGATTCCGCAGCAGATGATCGGTCGGGCCTCCGGCCCATGGGATATTTGGAGCGAGCATCCGGAATATGATGATTTTTGGCGCGATTGCACGTATAGTGAGCGCGGGGATCAAGTAAAGGTGCCGATGTTTGTGATCTCAGGCTGGTATGATGGCGACAGTGCCGGTGTGTCGGAGACATGGCGGATGCTAACCAAGCATGATGTGCCAAACCGCAAAATCTGGCTCGGCCCCTGGGAGCACGGCCCGAATCGGGCCCGTGATCTGCTCGACACCAGCTTTGGGAACGATGCGGTTGTGTATAACTATGATGTGAACGTGCTGCGCTGGTTCGATCGGTTTTTGAAGGGCGTCGCCAACGGCATCGAGCAGGAGCCTAGGGCTAGTTATTATGTGGTCGGCACGAACGAGTGGCGCGTGTCCGATGACTGGACGCCGAGCGAGGCGACGGCGACGAAATGGTTTTTGGGCAGCGGCGGGCGAGCGAACTCGAGCCTTGGGGATGGGGGGCTGACGCTGGGTTCTCAGGCGCAGCAGGCGGATTCGGATGCGTACGTGTACAATCCGGAGGAGCCCGTGGCAGACAGCGGCGAGCGTGAGCCGGAGAACATGCGGCGGCATGAGCTGCGCAGTGACATCCTCGTGTACACGAGCGAGGTGTTGGCGGAGGCCGTGACTGTAGCGGGCGAGCTGTCTTGTGAGCTGTACGCGTCGAGCACAGGCGTGGACACGGATTGGGTTGTGACCTTGAGCGATGTGGACCCGAAGGGGAACTCCATCAAGCTGTCCAACTACATCGTACGGGCGAAGTACCGTGGCGGCTTGGATGCGCCGGCGCTGCTGACGCCGGGGCAGGTGGAGAAGTACGATATTTTCATGCAAAATATCGCCCACACCTTCGCGCAAGGACACCGTCTGCGCTTCACGGTGACTTCGTCCAGTAAGATGATTGCGTTCCCGAACACAAACACCGGCTTGAATCCGTATGAGGATCCGCAGCCGATTGTGGTGACGCAGAAGATTTATCACTCGGAGGACTATCCGAGCCACTTGAAGCTGCCGATTTTGGCGTAGCGAAATAAATGAAAAGTAGCTGACGCATAAGTAGAATTCTTCTACCTATGGTCAGCTTTTTTATTGGAAGGGTTGGCTAATTCTTTGCACAGGGGGAACATGGATGCGCTAATTGGCTGATTTCGTTATTTATCGAGTTTATCGGCAAAATAGAGCATTGTAGTTCCCCTTCGATGATGATTTCTCCTATTTATCCGCAATTAGGACATCCTCGTTCCCTCGAGGGAGGGAGTGAGGACGTAAGGAGGTCGTTTTTTTGCTAGGCGCGGAGGGTAGGTACCAGCGGGGCATTCGACCCTTTCGTTATGTGCAGAGCGCGATGAATGATCACAATGTATACAATGTCTGCTGCCGTAGTGAGCACTGCAAGCAGTAGTAATAAAATAGAGTCCGGGTACAGCGAGTAGCAGAGTACGGATGCGCACAGGGTGCCAATCATTTTGTAATAAGCGATGTAAATAGTCTGGCCTTGGAGTCCTTGTTTAAAAGGCAGCTTAATAAACAGAAGGGACATCATCAGATTGATGCCAAAGGCTGTGTATTTTCCCTCTTGATCATGAAATTCAACGATCATGCCGACATGGAGCAGCAAGGCTATGACAAGTAAGGAAAAGATCGCAGGTAAGAGCAGACGTGGCGGATATTCGGGTTTGGCAAAGTAGACAGCTTGGAACAGGATGACACAATCCAGAAGAAGCCAAACAAGCGAAACAATCATCTGCAGCGGGTGGAAAGGCATCACGAAGGCGAATAGAAACTCCCACGTAATATTAGCGCAAATAGCGGGAATTGGCATGCCGCAGGCGCGATCCTTGAATCCTTGGATAATGATGAGGATATAAGTGACTGTCCAAAATATAGCTAGTCCATATTGCAGGAAGAGCTCCATTTGATTAGGCAGCAAGTGTTGCATCACCATAGTGGGACGCACATCCTTTCGAGGGTGTCTCTTTCTATTTCTATGTACAACCTTCTGAAAAAAGAAGAGGAACTTGTCTTCTCCAAACGATCAGGTTGAGAGAGGAACGGGAGGTATGTTGGAAGGTTCGTCGGAGGTGAATGGCGGGGAGTGCTGAAAGGGTTGATAGTTGGCGACGGGGGTTGGCAGAGTGAATAAGGTATGAGTAATTAACTGTGAAGATAAAATGGTGGGGGAAGCTGCATGGGTTTGCAGTAGATATTGGGAGAGTAATAAAGGTGTGGTAGATGACGCTGAGTGGTATTTATCCATTTATGGTGAAATAGCGTTATTTTATAACGTTATTCTCTCGTATTCTCTTCTAAACTAACAAATAAGATGTTTTCATAACGTTATTTTGCGAACGAGGTTCATCTCTATGTCACGGGAGCGATAAGTTATCTCGAGTTGCAAAAGTTCCCCGTTGTTTCTCTAAATTTTAAATGATGCATATGATTATTCAGGATAAACAGTTAATCGACAATCTCGGTTATCCAGTTATTCTCTCAAATCGGCTAATTTCGACGAAATTAGCTGTAGTTTTTACAGTTAATTACTCGGAGCGCTTCCGCGTTCTCCAGTCAGTCCTCCGTTGTCCCACCCGTCCCGCTAGTCCCCCTGCCCTCTAAGTCCGCCAGCCAGTTCCGCCCTTCCACGCCAACCCCTACTCCCCACGTCTTTGACTATTTTGTGACTAAAATTGGAAAAATGTTAGTTAAACTCATACTGAGTTAATAGTTTCTATGGAATTCTCCTTACAATTTTCCGATAACATATGCTTGGGATAAAGAGAGAGAGAAAATTCTCATAAATTGAAATATCGGAGGATTTGGATGCAAGCGAGAGCTAGATTAGAAGAGTGGATGAGACGTACGCAGGTAAAAATGGATTTGAAGCAAAAACTTATTGGTTCCTTTGCAATTATTCTGCTGTTTATGGGTATTTTGGGTCTTACCGATATGGTAAGAATGAAAAATATGAAGCAGGATATGACGGAAATTGCTCAGAACTGGATGGTCGGAACGCAGCAAATTCAGGAATTTAGTTATTTGACGGAGCATTTTGCGAAGGACCTAGTAGGTGTACACAACCAGAACGTTGCTGCAATAAAGAAAGAGTTAACTAGCCAAATTGAAGAGACGATCAGTAAAGGTGACAAGACCATAGAAAGCTACGGCACTTCATTGGCTAATGAAGAAGATAAGAAAAATTACGACATGATTCTAGTGCAATGGGGCAATCTAAAAAGCAACTACATCAAGTACAGTAAGGCAACAGATGAGGCTGAATTGGTTAGGCTCTATGTTGAGTTAACTCAAAGTTATAATTTTGTACAATCGATATGCCGTAAAATGGTTGATTTTAACCAAAATGGCGCAAATGAAAGTGTGGAAAAGAATACAGCCGCGTATCACAGCAGTATCGTAAGCGGTGTTAGTCTATTGATCCTCGCCGTGTTGTTATCTGTTGCAATTACATGGGCAATTGTGCGCAACATTACAAGACCTGTTATTGCCGCATCTCACGTGCTGGATCGCATGGCAGAAGGGGATCTGACGGCGTCGGAGCTGCATTTTACGAATAAAGACGAAATTGGCGTCCTCGTTCAAGCGGTAAATGGCATGATGCGTCAAATGCGCGAAGTCATGGCCCGTATGCAGGAATCATCGAGCGCCGTCGCCTCCTCTTCCGAGCAATTGTATGCGAGCTCGGAGCAAAATAGCGAAGCTTCCCAGCATGTTGCTGTGGACATTCAGACGATTGCCGCAGAAGCAGAAACACAGCGCATCAATGCGCTGGAGTGTGCCCGCGCCATGGATGAAATAGCAGTTGGCGTGCAGCGCATTGCGGAAACGACGTCGGACGTGTCCGATCTATCGATTAACGCATCTGAACAAGCACGCAACGGTCAAGCGGATGTTAAACATGTCACGATGAGTATGCACGCTTTGAGCAGTGCGGTTACACAGGCGAATCAGACGATTCACCAGTTGGCAGAACACTCGCAGAATATTGGTAAAGTATCACAAATGATTGGCGAGATTGCGACGCAGACGAATCTCCTCGCCTTGAATGCTGCTATTGAAGCAGCACGTGCTGGTGAGGCTGGTAAAGGCTTCGCTGTAGTTGCTGAAGAAGTTCGCAAGCTAGCTACGCAAACAGGAGAGTCAGTTGGTGCGATTAGAGGCGTGGTTACCAACATTCAAAAAGATACAGATGAAGCAGTAAAAGCGATGGATGCTGGACTCGTTGAGGTACAAAAAGGACTTCAATCCGTCGATCGTACGGAACTGAGCTTCCAAGCCATTGTTCGCTCTGCAGACGAAGTAGCTTCCAAGATTCAAGAAACAGCAGCAGCTGCGCAGCAAATGGCCGCAAGTTCACAGCAAGTCTCCGCCACGGTCACGAACATGGAGCATGTCGCGAAGATGACCTCGGAGTTGTCACAGAGTGTGGCAGGGGCAACGGAAGAACAGCTGGCGTCCTCTCAGGAAGTTACGTCATCTTCCCAGATGCTCGCAAGTATCGCCCAAGACTTGCAAGATGTGATCAATACGTACAAAATGCACTAATATACATACAACGGACACTTAAGACACCCTCGTGGTGTCTTTTCTGCTCGCAACATTTGCTTCTGGCGATCACCGTGTTTTAAACTAGCAGAGAACAGCAATATATGACCAAAGGATGGAATTCCGTATGAATATGATCACGAATCAATTATCGATGAATGATTTGAAGAAGTTCAAGAACGACATCACACGATTCATGATGACCTATAAGTTTGCTTTGGACGAAATGGAGACTAGGATCGATATCCTCGTTCAAGAATTCGAGATGCTGCATGAATATAATCCAATTGAACATACAAAGTCGCGGTTGAAATCACCGGAGAGTATTTTTCAAAAGCTGATGAGAAAAGGCGGAGAGCTCTCTTTCGAAGGAATAAAAGGCAGCGTGAAAGACATCGCCGGTCTGCGAATTACATGCTCGTTCGTGTCCGACATTTATGTGATCTCTGAGATGCTGAGAAATCAGAACGACCTACATATTTTAAGTGAAAAAGACTATATCAAAAACCCGAAGCCCAATGGGTACCAAAGCTTGCATTTGCTGATTGAAGTGCCAGTCCATATGTCGGATCGCGAAGAGCGCGTCTGTATGGAAGTTCAAATTCGGACGATTGCGATGGACTGTTGGGCGAGTTTGGAGCATAAGATATTTTATAAGTTTAGTGAAGGTAACCAAGCTGTACCTGCCCGTCTCCTGGAGGAGTTAAAGCAAGCAGCGGCCTCCGCGGCAGCGCTCGATTCACAGATGGAACGGCTGCATGCCGAGATCAGCGTGATTAAGGAAGAACAGGCGGATATCGCTGAAGATGCCATGAATCAGATTATGATCAGTAATCAGCAATTTCCGTTGCCGAAAGCGCTGCTTGCCCTCATGAGTGAAGAGCAGTAGTCCTAGGTGGCAGATGAAGGTAATTGGGTGATGCAGATGTATTCGTGCTATAATAGAAGGATCGGATTGAGAAGGGTGCGAAAACATGCAATCATTTGAAGACTGGAATCAAAAGGTGAAGACAACCTTCAACGCGACTAGCAATGAAGCGGTACTCACGGTAATGGAAGCAGGCAAAATTTTAGGTATGTCGAAAGATCAGATGAAGCAATATGTGGACAAGAACAATTTAACGAAAGTGCCGATCATGCGAAGTGTGCACCGTTACCTTTTATTAGAGAGTGAGATTACTGAGATTGTGGGGAAATAAGTAGATGAAGGTTCAAAATTATGTCAATCATCGACGTATGCATCCGTTGTTTCACTACGCATTTTCATTGTTAGCGCTAGGCTTAGTGGTACTATCCATTATGGATTTAATTAGCGCTATACAGGCTGATGATCAGGTGTTGCCAGCGGTCATGTTTGTCCTCATTGCAGTCATTGTGGTTGTGATTTTTCTCTTGATACGTTCTTACCCAATCAAAGCACAGGATCGAGCGATTCGGGCGGAAGAAAACCTGCGGCATTTTGTTCTAACACAAGAGTTGTTGGATAAAAAGTTAACGATGGGTCAAATTACGGCTTTACGGTTTGCATCGGATGAAGAATTTCCTGCACTTTGTAAGAAGGCGGCAGCAGAGCGAATGGCCCCAGATGCGATTAAGAAAGCGATTCGCAGTTGGAGAGGCGACCATTTTAGAATTTAATACATGTCTACTAGAGAAAGACACATCTGCGGATGATGTCTTTTTTTGTGATTTTTCACACAGTTTTGCGCAAAAAGTAGTTATTTTTTCCTAGGACTTCTGGTACAATTTTAGGGAGAATCGTATGGGTTAATTTCAGAATGAGGTGGCTTGGTGAGCGGCAGTATTAGTAAAACGTACCATTCTTTTATAGATAAAATTACGGAGGATAAGAAGGAATATAGGAAGGTATTTCTACTATTTGCTTATCTATTCTTTGTAGTATCCGCTTCAACGATCGGTCGAACGGCGGCGGACACGCTATTTTTAAGTCGTTTTGATAATTCCTATTTGTCTTTGATGTACTTGCCGCAGGCACTCGTCATGATTACGGCAGGGATCGTGTTCCAACGATACTCTCCCAAAGTACGCTTAGAAACACTCCTCAAACTAATGATTCCACTGATCTCGACGTTCGTTTTGATCTCTAGATTCGGTGTGGGGATGGAGCTGCGATGGGTGTTTCCCGTCATTTATATCGGCTATGATGTGTTCAATTTTCTGATGATCGTCTGCTTCTGGCAGTTCGCTACATCGGTAATGGACCAGCGCAAGGCGAAGCAAATGATTGGGCTTGTGGGCAGCGGGGGAATTATGGGCGGGATTCTAAGTGGATTCGGTCTCAAAGTCCTTGTTCCACTGGTAGGTACGGCGAATTTAATTTACGTGTATGCGGCTCTGCAATTACTCGGTCTTGTTGCGGTGTTTGTTATTTTGGGTATGACCCAAGACAGTGGTGATTCGAAGCCAGCCCAGACGCGTAAACCTACTGTAAAGTCGTCCTCCGTGCAGCAAAAAGGTGGCCTTTTCGCGAGTGTGCCGCATCTCAAATATGTCGCTATCTTGGCCGCAGCGCTCGTCGTTTCGTTAACTTTAATTGACTATCAATTCAAAGTCATTCTACGCGGCACCTTGCAAAACGAAGCATTAGCCGGCTTCATGGGAAGCTTTTACGGCTTCTCTGGATTGATTGCCCTCTGTGTGCAATTGTTCGTCTCGGGGCGTGTGATTACGCGATTTGGGGTGATGACAGCGCTGTTGATTTTCCCGATTGCACTCTTCGCGGGGAGTCTCGGCATACTTGTATGGCCGGTTCTTGCTATGGCGGTTGTTGTCAAAGGCAGCGATAAAGTCGTCGGTGACACGATATACTCCTCGGTCAGCCAATTAGTGATGTTCCCGGTACCACCGGAATGGCGGAATAAAGCGAAAGGTTTCTTAGACGGGATTGTCCGAAATGGTGCCAAAGGACTTGCAGCCATCTGTCTTCTCCTCGTTACACGATTCGTAGCCCCTGAGAAGCTAAGTTATCTCGTGTTAGTTCTGCTTGTTGTGGGCATTTTTGCCGGTATCAAGGTAAAGAAAGCATACTTAACAACACTCTTATCGAATCTCAAAACAGGTGGCGACGACTTGCAAAAGGTCGAGCTGAATCTCATGGATTCTGCTACGCGGCAAATCTTAATGGATACGTTGCATGGTTCGGACAAGCAGCAAGCGCTGTATGCGTTTGGGCTTTTGAAGGAGATGAGCTCTTTCGACTTAACTCCGCATCTAGAGGGCTTGCTGCAACACCCTATACCTGAAATGCGTTTAGAGGCCCTGGCCTACGTGGAGTTGAGGGTGCCTGAAGGCTTTGAACCGACCCTGCAGACCTTAATTGCATCCCATCATATACAGGTTAGAGCCAAGGCTATTATTGCCCTCTCCGCCTACGCGAATGAAGATTATGTCGATGAACTAACTGTGTATTTAGAGGACCCGTCTGTTGAGGTTCAAGCGGCAACCATTGCTGGCTTGGTCAAATACTACAGTATTGAAGGCATGTTCCGTGCGGTAGGGAAGCTGAAAGCCATGATGGAAAGCGGACACGAAGAGGAACGAATCGCGATGGCGGCCTTGTTCGGACAAATCCGTGTGAAAAACTTTTACAAGCCGCTCATTTCGCTTTTGCAGGATAATAGTCCGCAAGTTCGTATTCGTGCTTTGGAGTCAGCGGCAATTCTTCACGTTCCTCCGTTACTCGTGCCCATTATTGGGATGTTAAAAGATAGCCAAACCCGGCGCTATGCCATTGATGCACTTGCGGCCTATGATGAGGATGATGTGCTGCCCAACTTGGCACCCTATTTAGAGCAGCAGGAAGTAAATTTGTATTTGCCTTCGGTGTTTGAGCGTGTGGGAACACAAAGGGCGATGGACATGTTATTTGCTTGCTATGAGAAAGCGCCCTATGCGCTGCGCGACCGTATTCTAGAGGCGTTGCAACGGATGAGTAAGCAATTGCCTCAGCTGGATGGCCGGAAAGTGGAGGCCTATATTTTGCAAGAATTGCAGCTGTATACACAGTTTGCTGAACATGGTTCAAGCGTGATTGGTGTAGAAGAATTTACGGAAATTGAGAAGATTATTGGTGAAATACGTACAGCGATCTCTCGGCGTGTTTTCTTACTGCTAGCATTGGTAAATGATGCTCAGACCATGCAGGCGGTATATCTGGACTGGTCGGAAGGGGATTCACGTCAACAGGCTAACGCCGAGGAGGTTATCGATCAGACGCTTCAAGGCGCTTTGCGCACGGAGATGGCCAAGTTCATGGCTGGCTCGCGAAAGCTGACGAAAGTATCCGTCAGTAAGGTCGAGCTTAATCTGCATCTGAGCTGGTTAGCCGAGCAAGGAGACGAATGGCTGACGCAAACGATCCAGTATCATACACATCGTAAGACAGATTCGTCAGCAAATGTGGAGCTTGCAGATCTGATGCATCGTGTGCAGCTGCTTCGTCGAGTATCCCTGTTTCAGGGTCTCACGAGCAGAGACTTGTCGGTTATTGCTAAGCGATTGCATCAAATGGTGGTTGCCCAAGGTAATACCATTATTAAAGAGGGAGATCCAGGAGATTCCCTCATGCTGGTAGATGAGGGCAGAGCTGGCGTATATCGCAACAATCAGCTCCTCGGAGGATTGAACTCAGGCGATTGCTTTGGCGAAATGGCGATTCTGACATATAGTGCACGTACAGCTACCATACGCGCGGAAGAAGATATGGTACTGTGGCGGTTAGATTCGTCCGTGTTTTACGATATGATGTTTGATCAGACGAGCATTGCCGTTGAAATGATGAAGCTGCTATCCCGCAGATTGCGCTCTGAGCTGGAGCGTGGTCAAGGGAAAGCCGTAGTTGCGCAGCAGAAGGAAGAGCCTGTGCAAGAACGAGTGCTAGAGCCAGATAAGCAGGATGCAGCAGCGCAGTCCGAGCTGATACTTGCACAGGATGAGGCCGCTGCTGTGGGGATGAAGTCAACTGCGGATGCCAAGGAATTGACGAGGGATGAAATTATTTTACGACGTATCCTGGTCTTGCAGAAAATCGACCTTTTTGCGCATCTAGGCCCCAATGATTTCATGTGGTTGGCGCAAATGGTCGAGGAAGTTGCCTATGACGCTGGTGAAGCGATCTGTCGCGCAGGCGACTTCGGAGACACCATGTATGGGATCATCGAGGGAAGTATCCGCGTCCACCGTGGCAGCGAGGAGTTCGCGCTGCTAAGTGAAGGAGCCTTCTTCGGCGAGATGGCCATCATCGACAGTGGCCCGCGCTCGGCGGATTGCACCGCGAAGGAACCAACCGTGCTGCTTCAGTTGCATCGTGATCTCGTGCTGAGCTTCTGCTTCCAGAACATCGATGTTCTGCGCAGCATGATGCGAGTGATTGCGGATCGTCTGCGAGGCATGATCTAAAGTGACAAAAGGATGCCAACCGCGGTAAAGGGTTGGCATCCTTTTTGGATTGGGGGGCTATTAAACCCTTTTAATTCCGAGTCCCTCGACTTTCCGTAACCACTGCTCCAACACTTCTTTCTTCTTAAACTTAACCATGCCAATCTCAGTGACCTTTACAGGTTTGATGCCCACATAATGTAGAATGCCGCGCTTCATAATAAGGTGATTGGCGCTCTTTAAAGCTAGGCGGTAGTACCAGGGTGGAGAATCCATCGTCACGATGAGGCGCGCGGTTTTCCCCTTGAGCAGCTTCTCAATCATAAAAGAATTAGGTTTGGATTTGAAGGCGAAGCCTGGTAGAAACACGCGGTCGAAGAAGCCTTTCATGATCGCCGGCATCGAGCCCCACCAATTCGGATAGATGAACACAAGATGATCTGCCCAGCGGATCGTCTCCTGCGCAGCTACTAAATCAGGCTCTAATTCTGTCCGGTTATGGTAGCCGTGTTTTAGATTGGGATCGAACTGAATTTGTCCGAGATCAATGACACGAACGTTGGCGCCACTACTGGAGGCACCTTTTGTATAGGCTTGTGCTAACGCGTTGCAATAGCTTTCGGGATAAGGGTGTCCAATGATTACAGCAATGTTGTTATTTTTCATATTTAACACCTCATATGTTATGATCGTTATAATGCAATAATAAGCTCGGAGACAGGATAACAAAATGATGAAAAACGCGAAAAAGTTGATCATTCGCGCAAAGGAAGGAGGGAGTTGAATGAACAGGGACGACGTATCCGTGTCTCTTGCATTTCCAATCATGAAGACGATGGCGCTTAGCGGGTACGATTGGGATTCCTTTTGCGCTTACGCGGGAGTCGAACCCAGTTTGTTCCGAATTCCAGAAGCTCGCATCGTTCAGGGTGACTTTGAGCGTGTTGTCCAGGCGGCTGCACGGTATACGGGTGATGATATGTTCGGGCTTCATCAGGGTCAACGTTTGAGCCTTTCTGATTTAGGCGTTCTTGGCTATGTCATGATGCATTCCAAGACGTTGGGAAAAGCGCTATCGGCTTATCAGACATATAACTTCATCGATTGCAGTGGCTTTAACATCGACATTGTTATTGAGAGTGAGGATGTCGTTATTTCCGTGTTTCTCAGCAACTCGCTTGAAGATCCCGGCCGGCACTTTATTGAGTGCATGACGGCCTCCTTCTATCAGACGCTGCTCACTTTAAGCTGTCGGCCTCTCCCGATTAAAGAGATTAGATTCATGCACGCCCCGCCGTCGCTAATTGAAGAGTATGAGGTTGTTTTTGGGACTACTCCGCTTTTCGGTCAGAAAGTCAATTCAATGCGGTTAAGCAAAGAGATACTAGACTATGCGATTGTTGGTTCGGACACGCGGCTGTTAGATGTCTTTCAAGCGATGGCTGAGGAGGTTAGTGCCAAGCTTTCTTCCAATTACTCCGTACTAACGAGTAACCTGAACAAGTGGATCATCGCATGCATGCCGTCCCATTTTCCGAGCTTGCAGGAAGCCTCCAAAGAGTTCTTGATGAGTCCTAGAACGTTACAAATAAGGCTAAAGACAGAGAATACTTCGTATAATCGATTGGCCAATGAGGTTCGCAAGGAGTTTGCTATCCGTTATTTGGCACAACCGGAGTATACGATCGGTGAGATTGCCTATTTGCTGCACTTTTCAGAGCCGAGCGCGTTCCAGACAACTTTCCGGAAATGGACGAATTTGACGCCCGGAGAATACCGTCAACGCGAGCGCGAGGTAGTAAGTTCGGGGCGGTTCTGAGGGTTTCGCTGCGATAAAATAAACATAACAAACATAACAAAAGGCAACAAAGAGGCAGAATGCGCCTCTTTGTTGCCTTTTTGCACACTACCTAGCGCCGTCTCCGCTCCCGCCGCAGCAAATAAATAAAGTACGGCGTTCCGATGACCGCCGTCATAATCCCCACGGGGACCTCCCGTGGGATAATAATGACGCGGCCGACGAGGTCGCCGAGCAGCATGAGATCCGCGCCGATCAAGGCGGCGAGCGGGATCAACCACTGGTGCCGGCCGCCGACAAGGCTCCGCGCAATATGGGGCGCGATCAAGCCGATGAAGCCGATCGCGCCGACGGCCGACACGGAGATGCCGGCCAACGCCACTGCGAGCAGCAGCAGCCAGAAGCGCTGCCGTTCGATCCGCACGCCCAGCGCGGCGGTCATCTCGTCGCCAAGCTGAAACACGTTCAGCTTGGCGAAGTTCGCCCACACGATGGGCAATAGCACGGCAATCCATGGCAGCAGGCTGTACACGTTGTTCCAGCTGCGATTCCATAGACTGCCCGAGAGCCACAGCAGCGCCGCATTGATGTCACTGGGATGGCGGATAATCAGATACTGGATGCCAGCCTGAAAAATCGTCCCAATCGCAATGCCCACTAGGGCCAGATGGGAGGGACGCAGGGTTAACCGGCGACTTAACAAGAGCAGTAAGAGAAAGGCTGCGAATGCCCCGATGAAAGCGGCAATCGGTAAGTAATAGCTTGGCAGCTTAGGGAACAAGAAAATGACCCCAGCGGCCATAAAGCCAGCCCCTTTGGTAATCCCGATCACATCGGGGCTCGCCAAAGGGTTTCGAATGACACTTTGGAGAATGACGCCGCCAACGGCTAGTCCAAAGCCAGCCAATATAGCAACCAATATGCGGGGCAAGCGCAATTGGTGCACGATAAAATACGAAGGATGCTTCGCATCCGTAAGAGCCGCCCATACATGGTGATAAGGGATGCGAACCGCACCCACATGAGCATTGATGAGAGCTAGGATAATCAATATAAGGAAAGTTACGATCAATGAAATAACAGGGATCCGTAAGGCTTTTGAGGTCATCATCGTGCCCTCCGTTGCTTCAACGCTAGGTAAATGAAGAACGGAGCGCCGATCAGTGATGTGACGATGCCAACCGGTGACTCAAAGGGAAATGCGATAAAACGGCTAAGAAAATCAGCATATAACAGCAGAATTCCGCCAAATAAAGCCGTTAACGGCCCGAGAACGACCAAGTTCGTTCCTACTAAAGCGCGCGCAATATGCGGCACAATCAGGCAGACGAAGCCAATGGGACCACATAAGGCTACTGCGGAGCCAGCGAGTACAATGACGAGCAGGACACTAATGCCACGCACAAACGTGATGCGTTGACCAAGCCCAGTAGCAATGTCATCATCGACAAGCAGCAGTTTAAACGAAGGGAGCATGAACGCAAACAACAGCATGCCTCCTATAAAAAACGGAAGAATGACGCGCACTTCTGTCCAAGCGGCTTGACTTAATGAGCCAACCAACCAGAAAATCATGCTGTCTGTCGCATGCTGATTAAAAATAATGACCCCTTCCGTCAACGAGGACAGGAGGAAGTGAATCGTGATACCAGCGAGCGCAATATAGACGTATTGTTTGCTGCCCGTTCCAGCGAGTGACCAGACGAGCAAAGCTCCAAGTGCTGCGCCGACAAAGGCAAAAGCAATCAACCCCATGTTGCCGAAATGCGGCAGGAAAACAAGGCCAACGACAACCGCTAACGCACCACCCGCATTGATGCCGAAAATGTGTGGGGAAGCTAGCGGGTTTTTGGTCGTGAGCTGGGTGAGCAGCCCTGCGAGTCCGAGCTGCATCCCGACGATGCAAGCCATGATGGCTCGCGGTAAACGCAGTGTTTGGATATAGAGATGAGCTTTATCGCTGCCTTGATAGGTCACAGCTTCGTACAACGTGTGCCATGACACGGGGGATTGGCCCCATTTTAGACTAGAAATAATTCCGATTAGAATCGCCAATAGGCTCGCAGAAAATAGGAAGAGCAGAGGCCATTTACGGCTCTGCTTCTCAAGGTTTATGGGTTGGTTCATCGAACTACTGCCCCAGATTCTTCACGATATCGTCGAGGATTTTCTCCGACCCGATCATGCCACGGGATAAGGACCAGTCGCGTCGCTCAACAGTGAATACTTTTTTGTTAGCTACAGCATCAATCTTCTGCCATAGCGGGTTCTTTTCCCACTCTTGTACGATGGTAACTTTCTCAGTTGGCATCAAGAATAGGACTTTTGGATTCGCCTCTACTAATTGCTCCAGGGTAATCTGTGGATAAGCTGTCGCATTTTTCACGGGATCCGTGTATCCAAGCATAGTCAGGAAAGAGCCACTATAAGCATGATCCGAGTGTGCGAAGAAGCCTTTTGGATTCACAACTGCAGGAAGAACACTAAGATTTGATGCGGCTAGTTTCTTTTTCATCGCTTCAACCTTCGTTTGGTGCTCAGCAAGGCGCTTCTTGCCTTCTTCTACTTTACCAACGGCTTGTGCGATAATGCCTACATTTTTCACCATTTGATTGTAATCCGCTTGGAAGTCATCCAAAACAAGAACCGGTGCAATACCTTTGAGCTGTGGAATCGCAGCTTTATGTTTATTAATATCCACGATAATCAGATCTGGTTTAAGAGAGGAAATAAGTTCAATGTTAGGCTCGTAGCGTGAGCCGACCGAAGTGTAAGTTTTGAGCAAAGCTTTTACCGGGTCCATCAAAAGGTCTGCAGAGCTATCGTCCGCTACACCGATTGGCTGTACGCCAAGGGAGACAAGGATGTCTGTGAAGCCGAATTCCATCGCTACGATACGTTCAGGCTTCTTAGGCAATTCAACTGTACCTACAGCATCTTGAACGGTTATCTTTCCGTCTGCTTTGGCAGCAGGGGTTGGGCTAGCGGCAGCTGGTGCGGTTGTAGCAGCTGACTCGGTATTCGTCGCTTTGCCACAAGCAGCAAGGCTTAGTGCAAAAACGCTGATCAGTGCGATAAGGCTAATACGCGTAAAAAAAGATTTCATTGATGAATTCCTCCGTGACAATGATTATTATTCTCAATGAGTATGATACCGAATAATAGATCCGTCGAACATGTCCAATTTGCAGATTGGACATGTCTTATTATTAGATTTTAGAGAGGTGGGTGACATACTCGGAAGGCGTATAGCCCGTCCTTTTCTTAAATACTTTGCTGAAATGGAAGTAATCGACGAAACCAACGCGGCTAGCAATCTCTTTGGCCAGCAGATCTGTCTGCAGAAACATGATCTTCGCTTTCTCAATACGCAAGGCATATAAGTAACTCATGAGCGTCTTCCCCGTCATTTTTTTAAATAGAACCGTAAAATACCCCACACTCATTCCAGCACGACGGGCCAGCATCGGCAAAGTAAGCTCGAGCATGTAATGCTCATTCATATAGGAAATCGTACTCGCAATGGATTCTGAAGCGGATTTTTTCTCATGGGTCAAATCGGATTCGTGCAGATATATAAATAGGATACGCTCCAGCATCATTCTCATTCGCATAATATGTGTCGTGTCTTCCCAGACAGTCAACGGATCATGGTCCTGCGTTCTTCGGATAATTTCATCGAGCATATAGTGGATTTTGATTTCACTTAACGTTGTGAGATGGCCCTGCAAGGTCCAAGAATGATCTTCAGGCAGCATCGTATAGGTAATGATAACGTAATCGACGAGTTTGGTTTTGGGCACTTGTATGGTGTAGTCACCCTGATCGGGATGACAAGCATAGGCTTGGGAACAAATAATCGGCTCCTGCCCAGACCAATGCAAGGTAAGATGACCTTGGCGGACAATAACCAGCTGATATTTGTTAGGTGAGCTAGTCATTGCTACGGCGGAAGAAGCCACCTGGATATGATCAATTAGCGGTACAAGCGGGATCATTTGATGGAAATTCACAGAGATGCAGTCCTTTCGTATGTGCTCACACATCTAGTCTAATTGAACATGCTCATCTTGATAGTGACACAAAAGGAAGGCGGCAACAAGCCTTCGCTGACAAAAAAACACCCCGATCGGGGTGCCGCGTGCTCACATCGCATATACACTTTTGCTAATAATTTCTGGTAACTCGGCGCGCTGCGCTAAATATTGTTCAGGTGTGATGCTGCCATTGAATAATCGCAACTGCAGTTGCTCAGTAAGCTCCGCCAATTGGAGTTCAATCACCTTCTGTACATCTACCTGGTTAGCTTTCGCAATATCGGCTAATGAGAATCCGTTAACCTGTGCTTGATAAATATCTTCCTCTGACGAAAGCTTCAGGACATGCAGCAAATCTTCTTTAATTGGTTTCGTGTCACGTCTACGAATCGAAATCTCCACCCCTACAGATCATGTACTCTATTGTATTCAGATGAAAGCTAAGTGGAATGGGGGATTATCACTGAATTGTCGGGAAAAAAGGTTTGTTTCTCTGGCGTATGGTACGAAAGTATACCATCGACTCCCGCGAAGGTAGCCCTTATAAACTACCCTTATGGGCGAGGGCACAAATCGGATAACAAGATACAATATGTATGTAAGCAAGCGAGCGCAGTTAACGAAGGAGGTCGGGCACCAATCAATGATGCCTTTAAAACGTAAGGTAGTAACCATCTCATTGAGCCTATCGACTTTCCTAGTTATGGGCACCGCCTATGCGTATTCTGAGGCGAGTACGCCACTGCAGACGTGGTTCAAGGCACAGCTATTCATCCATCAGCAAGCGATTGATAGCAAGCTTCAACAAGAGATCGTCACGGTAAGGCAGGCCTTGGATGAATCAGGTAAGGAGTCGGTTGCTCGCGCAGGTGTTCATTTGGAGAAGGTGGCAGAGGATACAGGCCACAAAGTTGTCAGCAGCATAGACACAACGCAGCAAGCATACGCGGATCAATTAGAGCGCGCATCACAATTGCTTAGTCAGTCTAGCAGGGAAGCTTTTGATCGGTATATCCAGACTTCGACCAACCAAATGAGCAATAACTTGACGCAATGGGCTGATGAAACGATTCAAGGTTTAACAGCTAAGCTGGGTGACTAGTCAGTCAGGTGAGTAATGAGTTCACTTATCGGTGAGCGCAATGAAACAAATAGACGAATACTAAGGGAGAATGATGACGAATGAAAGCATTGAAAAGTAAATTGGCGATTGGTGTAGTAGCAACAGGTTTAGTAGCAGGTATGGGGACAGCGTTTGCAGCAACGGATGCAGGAGCACAGCTTCAAAGCTGGTATACGACAGCATCAACTGCAGCTAAACTAGCGATCGCAGGTGACTTTGGAACGTATTACCTGAACAAAGCAAAGGCGCTTGATGAGAATGTTGATAGTGGATTAAACGCAGCGCGTGTGAACATTAAGACGACAGGTGAAGCTGAGTTGGCTGGCGTTAACAGTGCAATCGGCACGCAAAATTCTACTTACCTGAACCAAATTACGAACAAAAAAACAAGCATCTCGAACAGCATTGGCGCTGAGTATGATGATGTCGTTAATACAACAAACGCGGTAACGAATGGCAGCCTAGCGGCCATCGGAATTGCAGATACAATTGAAATCACGAATGGTATCAAAAATCATGAAGCTGTTTATACAAACAGATTGAACGATGGCGTTAAAATAACGAGCGATGCTGCAGTAGCCGAATTGTCTGCGAATATTATTAAAACGAAAGCAGATTTGGAAGCTTTGTTAGCTACAGAGAAAACAAATGCAACTGCGGAAGTGAAAGCGAATCTTGATACGAAAATTAGCGCACTACAAACGAAACTTGCCGAGCTAACAACTCAGCTTCAAACAGCAGCACAAGGGAAAATTGTTGCACGTGCTGATGTACTTGAAGCAGATGCTTTAAAGAAATTGGACGATATCGTTAAAAACATTAAATAATATCCCAATAGCCGGAGGTTCACCTTGGTGGATCTCTGGCTTCTCTTAACAGAAGGAGCTGGCAAGATGAAGAGCAGGAATAAGAAGGTTCAGACTTGGTCGAAGCGAAAGGTCGCTGCTGGAATTGTCTCTTTAACAGTTATCATCACGGCTTCAGCCGGAATTTCCTATGCGGATACAGATTTAGCGGGTTCTATGACTTCGTGGTTTACGAAGAAAACAGGGCAAGTTATGCAGAACTTGGATGCTTCACTTACATCCGAGACGGAGACGCAGAAGGAATTGTTGAAGAAAGAATTGCAGCTTCGACTCGAAGCATCATCCAGAAATTTGGAAGCCTTCACAGAGGAACAGAAGAGGTTGCACTCGGCAGCACTGGGACAGTATGCACAAAATTTACTAGGCAAAGTGAATATACGTTCGGAGCAAGACAGAGCGCAAATTGTACGCAAGCTTCAAGCGATTCAAGATAGTGCTCAGGCGGGAATGGACGCGTTAGTGGACAGTTACGTACCACCTAATCTTGTGTTTGTGCCTACAGTTCCGAGCATAATCATAGCTCCACCACCGCCACCACCGTCTACCGTTGTGGGGGACGTATACGGCGTACAATCCAAACCAAGTACGGTCGTAGAGGTTACTTACAAAAACTAACGACAGCCTAATTTAGTCATAGAGGTGAATAACAGTTGGAAGAAATCATCGTGGAGACACCAGCAAGAAGTAGGCAGAGGAGTGAAGTGTGGGGGTGGATTCGGTTTGTTTTGCTCCTAGGACTTATCTTCATGTTAATTAATAATATGATCGGGCTTACCAAAGTTTCGGGCAATTCAATGAATCCCTCCTTACACAATGGGAATGTCTTGCTCATGAACAAAATCCCGCTTTTCTTTTCATTACCTGAATACGGAGACGTGGTAGTTATCAAGGATCAGCGGCTAGGCTTTTCCATCATTAAGCGGGTGATCGGCGTTCCGGGTGATCACGTACTCATTGCAAATGGCATCATTTACGTCAATGGAAATCCTTTGCCTGAATTGTATACCGTCGGGAAGTCAGAGGATATGAAAGAGCAAACTGTGGCAAGCGGGCACTTGTTTGTTATCGGAGACAATCGGAATTTCGGTGAGAGTAAGGATAGTCGAGATCCATCCCTGGGTCAGGTTCAAATGAAAGATGTGAAGGGATATGCAGCCGTTTCTCTATTCCCAATGAAACGAATTTCGATGCCACTTAAGCTGAAATAATGAACGATCCGGCGGGTCATCCTGGCGGATCTTTGGCGTATTATCGTTGAAGTTCGAATTGCACTAATCCCTTGGAGAGAGCATAAAGGGCTGCTTGTGTGCGATCTGCTAATTCGAGCTTTGCCAATACTTGACTCACATGCTTTTTAACCGTGAATTCTGTGATGAATAGTGTGCTGGCAATTTCTTTGTTTGAACGTCCCTTGCCAAGGGCTAGCAGGACCTCAAGTTCTTTGGGGGTCAGCTCGGAAATCGAGTGATCTCTATCAGCTGTGTTATCCTCCATCAGTGAACTCATTAAATCAGAATCGTAATATTTACGTCCACGAGCAACGACTTCGATCGCATATAAGAGGTCCTCAGGAAAAGCTTCTTTCAAGCAGATGCCTTCAATTTGTTGGGACTGGGCTAATAGAAGTTCACTTCGTGTGATAGATGAAGTTAATATCAAGAATTTACAGGTATGCCCCGCACGGCGTGCTTCCTGGATCATGTCTAATCCACTTTCGCTGCCTAAATTTAAATCAACGAGAACGAGGTCAGGCATGAATTGTTCAAGGAGCAAGTGTGCCTCTCTGGAGGTACTTGCTTCTCCAAGCACGTGCAGGAGTGGGCTGGATGCTACGATAGTACGAATGCCTTGTCGGACAAGTGGATGGTCATCAAGGATAATGATACGAATCATAAGGTTAACCTCCTATAGAAAACTAAACTATGTTATAGTTGTTTATAGTGCTTTTTACCTAGGTCTTTTATACTATTACCTCATACGATTCTCAATTATATCTCACATTTTGGCGAAATACCATTAAGATTACATAAAGCTTAGGAGCAGTTGGACATGTTTTTTCAAAAGAGAACAGGCATATATGTATTCCTCGCTTGCAGATGGACATTGCTGCTTATTGGCCTTTTATTGTACGTCCGAGACCATCTAGTTCCCCAAGAGTTCCTATTGATGGCTGTACTTTTCCAAACCCTATATAGCCTTGTACATACCAGACAGATGCCTAGGAGTATAGGGATAGGTGCAACTGTTATGGATCTATGCTTTAGTATGTATTTGTTAAACCATACGGGGGGGCCTTCAAGTCCATTCCTGGTGTACAGCTTCACAGGCTTGGTTACGATCAAAAGGCATGTAACATGGCGTGTATTTTATTCCGTTATACTTGGCTATCTGGTGTTAATTCCACTTCTATTTTCCAGTGTTTCTTCGACATCCATGTATGTGTATCTAAGAAAGCATTTGGACTATAGTGTTATTGCCCTCATTTTCATGCTTTGTGTCGGAACGGTACATTATGGGGTTAAGGTTGTACATAAAGAATATAGGAAGCTCGCTAGGATTTACGCATCTAGTCCATACGCGGCTTCAGCTAAACATCAAGGTGCCGTTCCCTATTTGGAAAGCGTACTAAAGAAGGTGCTGGATGACCGCGATGTTATCTTGTGTCTCACGGCTGTGAGAGAGCCGGAAAAAGTCCGAAGTTGGAGGCAGACCTACTTTTTGAACTATTTGAAACAAAATATGCCGCCCTCTCACAAAATGTATGCGAACGTGCCTTCTCCGACAGGCGAGGTATTACCGTTTTATATCGAAACCCTGAGGGATCGTTTGGGAAATATGTATGGTTGGTTACTTGTGAATGCGGATAAGGAGGAATTGTCTTTCCTACATCACATGTATATTCGGTTTCTTCTGATTCGTTTGGAAGCAGATTACTTTGTTAGGGGGGAATTAGTGAACGCAGCTGAGAAGGCTGTAGCGAAAGAGCGTGATACAATCGCACAAAATATTCATGACGGTATCACGCAGGAATTGTTTTTCATCTCTATCCAGTTGTTTCAGTTGAAGCAATCGCTTCCTGCAGGGGTACGTGACGAGATACTCCCTCATGTCGTAGAAATTGAAAAAAAGGTTAAAGAAAGTCACCGTGAGATGAGACAGTTTATCATTGAACTAAAGGATGAGAAAAGAAAAATTAATCTTCATCATGCGATAGAGAAGTTGCTGCATCGAGTGACGGAGCATACAGAAGTGCAACCAACTTTTGAGAAAAATGGTTGGATTGCACACGAACAGCTTGAGATTGAGGAGGCCATTTATCATCTGGTTGAGGAAGCAACAAATAACGTCATTAAGCATGCGCAAGCCAAGCATATTGATGTGCAAATAGAGGTCACAAGTGTGCAATGGGCGATCACAATTAGGGATGATGGAATGGGAATGAATGTGTCTGAAGAAAACCTGCAGGGGCGCTACGGACTTGGAGGCATGGAGAATCGTATCAAATCTTTGAACGGATCGCTTTCTTTTCACTCGGAACTGGGTAAGGGGACAACCATTACGGCCTATATTCCGCGAGAAAGGAGATTGGCGTATGTATAGCGTGGTTATAGCTGATGATCGGCAAATTGTACGAGCTGGGTTGCACATGTTACTTGAAGGATGTGGTTCTTTTACAGTGATGGGGGAAGCTTCTGACGGTAATGAGGCGGTAGCCCAATCGCTGACCCTCATGCCAGATTTACTGTTGACTGATCTTAAAATGCCGGGGGTATCGATTATAGAGGGTTCCAGAAAGTTGAAAGAAAGCTTGCCTCATATGAAGATTATCATCTTAACTGCATTCGATGAAAGTGAAGATATCTATCGTGCTTATAAGGCGGGGGTAGATGGTTATTTGATGAAAGACACCAGTCCGGAGACAATCCTTGCTTCGATTCATGAAGTCATGAGGGGAACTGCCATATTTCAACCCAAGGAGAACCATGTGCATTTGACGGGGGAGAATAGGCTATGAATATCGTGCTGCGATTCAGTAGACAACCGATTCATCAACTATGTATGTTTATCATTGGCAGTATGGCTGGGCTATGTACGTTGAGTGGTTTATGCTATTGGCTAATAAGTCGGAATAGCGAGTCCTATGTATATACGATGACATCTGCGACGGTTACGTTATTTGGTTGGGCGATGTATGGACTGCAACACATGATGCCAGCACACAGCAGGTATTCGAAGGTGGTTGCACCTGCTCTAATTTTTCTAGTAATCGTGGTGGTTACCTTATACAATCCATTGACTTTACAGCAAATGTGGGTTGCACTTATCTTTTTTCCAGTCATGCTCAGTTTGTTAGTTGAATATAGGATTTACCTGTATGGCGCGTTATTATTCTTGCTGTATTTCGTTTGTTTTCAAATGTTAGGGCCTAACTTTACCCCATATGGCGAGACTTCCTCTATTATCATGGCGACAACCAAAGGCGTTTATGCCTTAGGAGCTATTATTTTGGGAGGTATCGTTCAAGCTGCCATGTACCAATACAAAGCCAACGCAGATGCCGCCTCTTTTCAAAAACAGAAGCAGCAAGTGATTAATATCCTCGAATCATTTATTTCGGTTGGGGAGAGGAAGACACAAACTTCCCGCAAAGAAATTGGTGAAATGAGTGCTTTGCTAAAAGCGCTTGTTCATGCTTATGGCGGCCTAAAGGTACAAGAGTGGGAGATTGATTTGCTATCGCTTATGCATTTTGTGAGTCGGGTTAAATTACCGGATTATATGTTTGAAAAAGAAGGTAAGTTATCTGAATTTGAGTATGAAGTTGTACAGGAACACTGCTATATGGCGAGGGAATTATGCGAAGGCATTCCAGAGTTTCAAGAAGTAGAAAAAGCTTTTCTGTATCACCATGAAAAAATAGATGGAACAGGCTATCCGTATCGTCTAGAGGGTGCTCAAATTCCAATTCTCTCGCAGATGCTCGGTATTGTCGAAGTGTACCTGGCATTGACGACACCGCGTTCCTACAGGCAGGAGACCACAAGTAAAGAATCATTAGCTGAGATAAAAAAGTTAACGCATGTGTCCTTTCGAGCTGACGTCGTTGAAGCGTTCGGCAAAGTGATAGATTAAGCGGTGTACACATAATCTCCTGCCGTGGTGTGGCATATTAGTAACAGTCCTAGTTGGCTGTAACTCATCACAACTCACCACATAAGGCAAGGAGTGAAAGACAACCACGTGAACATCATGCGAATTCTCATGCTTTCCCTGGCGCTATTCGCGGGGCAAATGACAATGGCTTCTGCTGCTGACGGTACTTATCATTTTGGTTTCAAAAAGAGTGTTAATGGTCAACCCCCGTCGATTGATCAAGAAGGATTCAAGGGGTTGCTGAAGCAGCGCGGGGCTGTTTTTACAGGCGATCAATCGCAAAAGGAATTGTACTTAACCTTCGATAATGGGTATGAACAAGGTTACACAGGTCGGATCCTGGATGTGCTCAAAGAGAAGCAGGTACCTGCTATATTTTTCGTGACAGGCCACTATATCCGGACGGAGCCAGAGCTATTGAAGCGCATGGCAGCTGAGGGGCATCTGATCGGCAACCATTCGTGGAGTCATCCCGATATGAGTCAAATTCCGGCGGAACGCATTCAGAAAGAGCTCAATCAAGTGAAAGAAGAGGTCGCCGCGGTTACGGGGCAAAAGGAAATGCACTATCTGCGCGCGCCGCGGGGCATTTTCAATGACCGTTCGCTGTCAGTCAGTCAAGGACTTAACTACACAAATGTCTTCTGGTCTGTTGCGTATCGCGACTGGGAGCCCAAGCAACAGAAGGGCTGGGAGTATGCGTACAAAAATGTAATGGCCCAGCTGCATCCAGGCGCAGTGATTCTGCTGCATTCCGTTTCCAGTGACAATACGGAAGCGCTTGGCAAAATTATTGACGCCGCTCGGGCGCAGGGCTACCAGTTCAAAAGCTTGGACGAGATGAAGCTGCGCACGCCGTAATGCAAGAAACCTCCTTAGCTGAGATAGCTAAGGAGGTTTCTTTGTTTGTAAAGGGGGCGCGAG
Source organism: Paenibacillus sp. J31R109 (assembly GCF_059692055.1). Taxonomy (NCBI): domain Bacteria; kingdom Bacillati; phylum Bacillota; class Bacilli; order Caryophanales; family Paenibacillaceae; genus Paenibacillus; species Paenibacillus sp. J31R109. The sequence continues at coordinate 118,532 of NZ_JCAUAR010000017.1, forward strand.
GCAGTTATCATGCAGCCTCGCCCGTTTCGCCAGACGTCCTGCTCGTGTGACCAGATGTTCCGCCTACCCCGCCAGATAGCCAGCTCATCCAACCTGACGTCCCCCACTACCGAGTAACTGGATTTTGTACAGCTAGAGCTAGAATTAAGTTGTTTTCAACAAGCTAGACAGATTGTTTTCAATCTTCGCTTCGGTTTTCTTCTGTTCTAACCAGGTTTGAGAGAGCGTGGAAATCTTTTGATCAACTAGACTTTTCTTAATTGATTCCGTTTTGTCCGCAAGGGTAGGTGTGGAAGCCGCTTTATGATCCGTAACCTTAATCACATCGTAACCTGACGCTGTTTGTACGGCTGAGCTCACGCCACCTGTTTCCAAAGCAAATGCTGCCGCTTCAAAAACGGGATCGCCCTGTCCTGCTGAAATATAGCCAAGATCACCGCCTTTATCCTTCGTTGCTGCATCGGTGGAGCTTTCCTTCGCAATAGCCGCGAAATCCCCGCCGCCTTTCAACTTCGCAATGATCGCTTCTGCCTCAGCTTCCGTGGCTACAGAAATATGAGAAGCCTTTACTTGTGCAGGTACTTTTAGCGACTCTAAGTTTTCATCATAATACTTCTTGATCTCATCATCCGTAATGGTAACTTGAGGTTCTAAGATCTTTTTCAACATAACTTGCGATTGCATGTTCTTTTTCAAATCTTCAATGGTCATTCCATAGTTGGTAAGCGCTTGGGTAAACTCATCTTCAGTGCCATAGCTGTCTTTAATCGTTTGAATTTCAGCTGTGATATCAGCGTCCGTGATTTGAACCCCAGCTTTTTTGCTTTCTTGGCTAATTAGCTCTTCAGTAATCATCGAATCCAACGTTTGCGCGCCACCACTTGCAACTAACGCGTCATACAGCTTGGCCGAACTGATTTCAACTCCGTTGACCTTGGCAACGGCTTTAGTAGAAGCAGTCTCACTCTTAGAAACAGGTGGGAAAACGGACACATAAGCGATCAAACCGACCAAAAGCACCGATGATGTCCATATCCATTTGCGATTATTTGTTGAATTCATTTATATTCTTCCTCTCGTGATGTGGCTGTTGTATTGTGCTGTTCTGTATCCCATTATGCCTGTCCAAGCTGAAAAGAGTATGAGTGTAAGCTGAACGCCAGCTTAATACAGATGAGACCGCACAAATACATTGTGTACAAATTAATTGTTGACAAACAATGGCGCGATTGATATGATGTGTTCATAAGATTTGTTTCAAATTAATTTGTGTGAAATTAAAAAAGATATTAATCAGGCGATTGTCCACAAGGAGGAATTCCTATGCATCATAAAGCAATCATTATCGGAACAGGTCCTGCGGGATTAACCGCAGCCATTTATTTAGCAAGAGCGAACATGACACCCCTTGTAATAGAGGGTATACAACCAGGTGGTCAGTTGACTACAACAACAGAAGTAGATAACTTTCCAGGTTTTCCAGATGGGATTACAGGACCTGAGTTAATGGACAATATGCGGAAGCAAGCACTTCGTTTCGGGGCTGCGATTCAGTCTGGACGTGTAAAAGAAGTAGATTTCTCGAAACGTCCATTTACCTTATTCCTCGAGGACGGGGGACAATTGACGGCAGATTCGGTGATCATTTCAACGGGGGCAACAGCTAAGAAACTAGGGATACCTGGCGAGGCTGACAATATAGGCAAAGGGGTAAGTACCTGCGCAACCTGTGACGGATTCTTCTTCCGGAACAAAAAGATCATCGTCATTGGCGGCGGCGACACCGCAATGGAAGAAGCGCAGTTCTTGACGAGATTCGCGTCTGAAGTGCGTGTCGTACATCGTAGAGATGATCTCAAAGCATCGAAAATCATGCAGGATCACGCTCGCGGCAACAACAAAGTAGCTTGGAGCTTGAATCGCACCCCGCTTGAAGTAGTTGCGGGACCAATGGGTGTGACTGGCTTGAAAGTTCATAATAACGCGACAGGTGAAGAAGAATTGCTGGAAGCGGACGGTATTTTCTTAGCAATCGGGCATACCCCGAACACGGGTTTCTTAGGCGGGCAGCTGCCAACGGATGAGCTTGGATACTTGCAAGTAATCCCAGGTACGTCCCAGACATCGATCCCAGGGGTGTTCGCTTGCGGCGATGTACAGGATCGAATCTACCGCCAAGCCATTACTTCAGCGGGCAGCGGATGTATGGCCGCGCTCGATGCCGAACGCTTTATTTCGGAACAACATGCTTCACAAGAACAAGAACTAGTACTTCAAGGAGGAATGAACAATGTCCGTTAAATCAATTTCCGATGCAACCTTTCAAAATGAAACAGCGACAGGTACCGTCCTCGTCGATTTCTGGGCTCCATGGTGTGGCCCTTGTAAAATGATCGCTCCTATCCTAGATGAATTAGCTGCTGAGGTGGGCGAGAGCGCTAAAATTGTGAAAATTAATGTGGATGATAATCCAGAGTCTGCCGTGAAATACAATGTGATGAGTATTCCGACTTTGCTTGTTTTTAAAGACGGGCAATTGGTCGATCAAATGGTTGGTGTACAGAGCAAAGAGAAATTAAAAGCAGTTATTACAGCCGTTTAAGCCGTTTAATCAACTAACTTTAGGAGGCATTTCATATGACACAAACACATGTACAAGAACGCACAGGGGTAGCTACTGTAGGAGGAAATCCAATTACTTTGTTAGGTCCGGAAATTAAAGTAGGGGATAAGGCCCCGGATTTTAAAGTGAATAAGGATCTGATGACGGAAGTGAGCTTAGCGGATTATGCTGGCAAAATAAAGCTTATCTCTGTTGTTCCATCTGTCGATACGGGGACCTGCGATGCCCAGACGCGCCGCTTCAACGTGGAAGCCGACAAACTTGGCGATGACGTCGTTATCTTGACGATTTCAGTGGATCTGCCGTTCGCTCAAAGTCGGTTCTGTGGCGCGGCGGGTATTGATAAAGTGATCACCCTGTCTGACTACAAAAATCGCTCATTCGGCCAAGCTTACGGCGTGCTTATCAAAGAAATTCAGCTAGATCAACGCGCGATTTTCATTGTAGATGCGGATGATACTGTTCGCTACGTGGAGTATTTGACTGAAATGAAGAATCACCCTGATTATGAGGCGGCTCTAAGTGCGTTGAAAGAGTTAGTGTAAGGTAGAAAAAAAGAGCAGCGATCCCTTGTGGGGTTGCTGCTCTTTTGGTTTGTGTTTGCCGCCGTGAAAAGGCTGAAAACGGGCGGATCGTTACCGCCGCGACAGCGCGATCTCGCGGCTGCCCTTGACCATGCCCGCGCCGCAGAGCGGGCACGCCTTCGCCGCGAGTCGTGCCTCCTGCGGCGAAGAGATCCGCGACCAGGCTTTGCAGCCGGTCGCGCTGCACAACCACGCCGCGACCCGCTCGGTCGCGGTCGCGGCAGTTCCAGCCACGGCTCCGCGCGTGGCTGACCGCCCGGCCGCTGCTGCGCTAGCGGCCGCACCGCCACCAGCCGGCTTGCTGCGGCTGGTCACAACGGCTGCGTCCGCGCCAGGGAACGCGGACAACAGGAAGCGGGAAGGCTCCGCCTTCTTCCCGCGATAATACGCCGGCGAGCTGATCAACAGCTCGCCTTTGGCCCGTGTCACGGCGACGTAGGCCAGTCGCCGTTCTTCCTCGAGCGCGGCGTTTCCCTTGTCGCGCCCCGCAACCCCCGCCATTTTGACATCGTCCAAATGGTTGGCATCGAGTGCCGAGCTATGCGGCATATTGCCTTCAATCGCACAGAGCAAGTACACGATCGGGAACTCTAGTCCCTTCGATTTATGAATCGTCATCAGCGAGATTTTATCCGCGAATTGTTCTTTGGGCAGGCGGCTCATTTCGGTGCGTTTTTCCGCCACTTCATGGATAAAATAAAGAAATTGCTCCACCGTATCAAAACGCTTGGCAGAAGACTCTAGCTCGTCCAATGTTTCCTTTAGCATCTCCCGATGCTGCGTAAGCTTGCTGCGCTTGTTAGTCTCTAGGAACGCATCGTAGAAATCCTTACGAATCGCCTGAATAGCTGCAAGCGGCGTCATTTCAACGAGTGTTTTGATTAGACGAATGCGAGCCTTCAGCTTGTCTTTCTGAAAATCCTTCAACTGGGGAAGCCCGAGCAGGTGGATTAAAGGCCACTTTTTCGCCTGAATCGCTTCCTGATCTTGAATAATACGCATGCCTTGGTCTCGTCCAATATATAATGAGGGGAGGACGCCTTCAATGGCTTCGAAATTCCGCCGCTCATGCGCAATCCGCAAATGGTCAATAATTGGCTTCACCATCCACTGCTCGTAGAACGAATCATTGGTGCCATAATCCACAAAAGGGAGGTTATGCAGGATGAGTTGCTCAATAATGGCCCGACTGTTGCTTGCTGTTCGATACAAAATCGCGAAATCCCCATACTGGCTTCCACCCTCGGCCACTTTAAGCCGAATATCACTAATTAACCAATCCGCCTCGTCATCACTATTTGCCGGTTTCACATAATGCGGCTTTTGGGTACTCTCTTTTGTAGCCAGTAATGTTTTTGATTTCCGCTGCACATTATGCTTGATGATGGCATTGCCCAGACCAACAATGCTCGACGTTGACCGATAGTTAATATCTAGCGTAACGGTAGTAGCTGTAGGATACTGCTCATGAAATTGTAAAATAAATTCATTTCTCGCCCCATTGAACGAATAAATCGTTTGGTCATCGTCACCCACAACCATTAGATTCTGATGTGCGGCTGCAATCATTTTAATGATTTCATACTGAACCGTATTCGTATCTTGGAATTCGTCGACGCTGATATACGTGAATTTCCGCTGCATGGACCGTAAAATGTCAGCATTGTGGAGGAGTAGTTGGTACGCTTTGATCAAAATATCATCGAAATCGATCTTCTGTTGCTCCATTTTCCATTGTTCATACTGTAAGAAAATCTTTTTAACTTCCTGCTCCTCTTCCGTGCCTTCCGGGAGATCTTCGACCTCCGTGAGCTGCATCTTATAGGAGGAAAGCAGTGAGATGAGCACCTCAGGCTGATATGTGTCCTGCAAGCCCATACTAAGCATGATCCGCTTGAACACAATTTGCTGAAAACGGCCATCACTCAGAATTTCCTGTTGCAGCCCGTTCATTCGCAGTAATCGCAGGCAAAAGGCATGAAACGTTCGCACCTGCATCACGTTAGCCATACTCGCATGTAGACCTGGCATCGTGGTGAGGCGTTCCCGCATTTCTTCAGCGGCTTTTTTGGAAAATGTAATTAAAAGCAGGTTTACAGGCTGTACCTGATGGACACGGAGTAAATAAGCAACGCGGCACACAAGCACCGTTGTTTTCCCCGAACCAGCGCCAGCCAGCGTGAGCAGGGGGCCTTTATAATGGCGAACTGCCTTGATTTGAGCTTCATTAAGAAGGATACCGTGTTCCTCTAGATCACGGAAAAAATAGCTGTCATTATCCGTATCCGGCACGAGCGCCGTGCTGTTCGTAAGAAGTGCCATTTTCGCATGGGGCACGGGACGATCTGTCGTTGGTTTAAAGCCTAATGGCGTTGTATACATAGGCATGGAATTCATGAGTCGACCACCTGTTTCATAACAATGTTCTTGCAAGACTGAACTACCTATTTTATCACAATTATAGCCGTATGAAAGGAAAAATAGCCGTATGGTTAAATCTTACGCTAAATTGCTGTGGAAACAGTTTAACGAACATGATGCCACAGGTCTTGCTGCGGAATGCGCGTACTACTTTCTGCTCTCCATATTTCCACTGCTGCTGTTTATGATAAGTTTACTGGGGTATTTGCCGTTTTCCTCCGACGATGTGATTGGCTTGCTCAGAGAGTACATTCCGGGTGCGGTAGCAGGATGGTTAGAGGAAACGCTCAGTAATTTATTCAATGTCAAAAGAGGGGGGACCCTTTCCTTCGGATTAATCTTGGCCCTTGTCAGTGCTAGCGCAGCGATGAATGCGATCGTGCGTTCCGTGAATAAGGCGTACGGACTGCCGGCACGCAAAAGCTTCATCCATTCTCGCTTCCTAGCTGTCATGCTTACTTTAGGCATGCTCGTGGTAATCATATCGGCGCTGCTGCTCAGCGTTTTTGGCCATCGGATTGGGGATTGGACGGCGGAGCATGTGCATATTGCTGCTGGACATATTGAACTGTGGAACCACCTGCGATGGATTATTAATTTTGTCATCATATTCATTGTTTTCATCGGTATTTACTACATAGCGCCTAATACCTGCTTAACGTGTAAAAGCGTACTGCCCGGCTCCTTATTTGCAGCCATCGGTTGGCAAGGTACGTCGTTGGGGTTCTCCTTCTATGTTAATAGCTTCACGAACTATAGCGCGACTTATGGCAGTATCGGCGGGGTAATCGTGCTGATGACCTGGTTTTACATTTCTGCGCTTATCATCATTATCGGTGGCGAAATTAATGCTTTGCGACATGTGAAAAATATTAATATGGCGAATGCTGCGACGCTGGATACGACGAAAAAGAACCGACTCTGAGATCTTCAGAAATCGGTTCTTTTTCTACTTACCAGCTCAAAACGCCGCCTTCCAACCGCTTAACGCCGCGAATTTTGCCAAGCTGCTCCGCTAGGCGGAACAGCGCCAAATCCTTCACTTTCGCTTCTATCATGACGTCAACGCGAGGAAGATCGATCTCTTTGCAGCTTTTCAGAAAAGCAGTCAACATCTCTGGCTCGATGTAGTCAGCATGAGAACGGAATTCCTTCTCGCTTTTGGGTGAAGAGACATGAATCTTCATCGGCAGATCGCCCCATGTTTGTGCAATCTGGGGAAGCAGCTCGATGGGAGATAGAGCCGAGGGATTGCACCAGTCATGGTGTAAGTCCAGCATGCATGGGCGCTGCAGCTTCTGGCTAACGGCGAGTGTCTCTTCTAAGGTGTACGTTTTGTCATCATTCTCGAACGTCAACCGTTTCATGGCATGCTCGGGCACCTTCGGTGCGTTGTCGAAGAGCTTCTGCGTCGCAGCTTCTTTATCGCCATACACACCGCCGACGTGAATGTTAATGATGCCGGCTTCGTCCATTCCCATGCCATCTAAAATGGCTGCATGATAATTCAGGTCATCAATGGCCGCATCGACCACTTTATCGCTTCCGTTCAGCAACGTGAACTGGTTAGGGTGCATGCTGAGCCGAATATCGTGCTCCTTGGCGAAGTCACCGAGCTTGCGGAGCTCATCCGCATACTCCGCGGCAATATCAATCCGCACATCCGGATGTGTAGCCAGTGGGATCAGCGCGGATGACAACCTAAACAATCGAATGCCGTGAGCAGCATTGTAGTAAAGGATGCGCTGTGTGGCTTGGAGGTTTTTGCGGCCAACGTCAATAGCCCGCTGCATGGCCTCCTCGCGCGGCCGCTCCGAAAAAAGCTTGTATGTAAACGTCGAGCTAGGTGTGTTATTAAAAATCGCCATTGCGGTTGAAACAAATCCAAGTCGAATAATCACGCCGTGCGCCCTCCGTTGCTCGTTAGTTAAGGATTACTCTAGTGTACCCCTTTTTCTAGCTAGCTTTCTCACAAATTTTCATCTTGGTGCCAACAGGAAGCAAACAGGCTCGAACAGGACTGGAAACAGGACGTAAAAACCTCCCATTCCACAGGACAAGGGTGGAAGGGAGGCTTAATGGTCTATACTACGTAGGCAGTTTAGCTATAGTAACTTTTCAACTAGTCAGAACAGACGAAACTCGCACATGAGAGGTCAATAAAGGCACTCTCAGCCACGCATCAGCACCAAACTCACTCTGAGAGGTCCAAAGTTGCAGTCTCATCAACCAAACTAGTCAGAATAGACGGAAACTCTCACGCGAGCGGTCGATTATTGCAGTCTCAGCGACGCCTCAGCACCAAACTTGCTCCGAGCGGTCGAAAGTAGCCTTCTCAGCAATCCAACTAGTTTGAAATGACGAAACTCCCACATGAGCGGTCGATACTTGCAGTCTCAGCAAGGCATCAGCACCAAACTCGCTCCGAGCGGTCGAAAATGGCTTTCTCAGGTCCCTAAACCCGCTCAACCTTCAACAAGTTGGTCGTACCGGACTTCCCAACTGGAATACCAGCGGACACGACGGTGAGGTCGCCCTTTTTTACATAGCCAAGCGTCTCGGCTTTGTCGATGGCAACACGAATCATCGCATCCGTCGATTCGCAGAACTCGCCAAGAACAGGGATAACACCCTGCACCATGCTCAATTGGCTGATCGCGTGCTGGCTGTTCGTCACTGCGATAATCGGTGCTTCTGGGCGATATTTCGCGATCATGCGCGCTGTGAAGCCTGTCTCAGTCGGCGTCAAAATTGCCGCTGCATGCAGCTTGTTCGCTGAAGATACGACAGCTTGGCACAATACTTCGGTGATTTCGTTGTTGGACTGCAGCTGTGCATCCACCAGGGAGCTGCGCACCATTGTTTGCTCAACGCGCTCAGCAATCGTCGCCATCATCGTCACTGACTCGATTGGATATTTCCCAGCTGCCGTCTCGCCGGAAAGCATGACAACGTCACTGCCATCAAGCACAGCGTTGGCTACGTCACTCACTTCAGCGCGAGTAGGACGCGGGTTGCGCTGCATGGAATCCAGCATTTGCGTAGCTGTGATAACAGGCTTACCTGCTAAGTTACATGCGCGGATCATATCTTTTTGTGCAATTGGAACTTCTTCTGTCGGAATTTCAACACCAAGGTCACCACGGGCAACCATGATGCCGTCGGAAGCTTCCAAGATGGAAGCGAAGTTCGTCATGCCTTCTTCGTTCTCGATTTTGGAGATAATCGGTGTCAAACCAGCACCGTGTTGCTCAAGAAGAGCGCGAACCTCACGAACATCGTTTCCGTTACGAACGAAGGACATCGCGACGATGGAAATATTCTCTTCTACGCCGAATTTAATATGCATGACATCGCGCTCCGTCACACCCGGCAAGGACGTGCGCACGCCCGGCAAGTTAACACCCTTGCGCTGTTTTAGCTGAGCAGGGTTCAAGACGCTGCAAGTCACTTCTGTGCCGTCGATCATTTCGACACGCAGCTCGATGGAGCCATCGTCGATTAGCACGAGGTTGCCCGGCTTAACATCTTGCGGCAAGCCTGGGTAGTTCACGGATACGCGGCTGGAGTCGCCGATAATTTGTTCGGTCGTCAAGACGATGCGATCGCCCGTTTGCAAATCATAGGAAGCATCTTTCAATTGACCGATGCGAATTTCAGGGCCTTTAATATCCATCAGAATCGGGATGATAACACCCATTTCTTGCGCTGCTTGGCGCACACGCTGGATACGACCGCGGTGCTCATCCAAATCGCCGTGAGCCATATTTAATCGAGCAACGCTCATACCAGAGCGAATTAATTCTTTCAAGGTAGGAACGGAATCGCAGGCTGGACCCATTGTACAAATGATTTTCGTTTTACGCATCGTGAAGGACTTCCTTTCGAATGTAAGAGATTAGTTGGCTTCATTATATGCCTTATTGATGCGAGTTTCTATGAACTATAGTATGATATATGCAATATAGTACGATAGAGGGGTGCCGAGTCATCTATGCAGCTAACAGACTTTGACTATCATAAAAGCAGTTCATGGAACGAGGATCAGCCCAATATCCACCAAGATTGGACGTTTATTTTTGTGATCTATGGCCGCTGTGTGTATTGGATCAACGAGAAAAAACAAGTATTAGACAAAGGGCATTGGCTGCTCATTCCGGGAGACACACCCTATTATGGGCGAAGTGTGCCTACAAAAATTCATGAGAAATTCGTACTGCACCTGGATGCACAAGCAGCCTCTCACATCTTTCCTCTACTTCAACAAACGTCGCACACCTGCCGTCAGACGGGGAAGTTCGATATTATCGCAGATCGGCTGCGGTTGATTCATCGTGGATGGCAAGATAAACAGCCCTATTACATAGCGCTGTGTGAAGCGCATCTGCAAGAGTTGTTTGTGTACCTCCAACGAGAGTGTGATCAGGCCGCTACAACCTCAGCAACGTCACTTCTCGTGGAGCAAATGAAGGGGTACATCCAGAATCATTACCGCGAACATGTGACTAAAGACGAGTTAGGCCTCTGCATCAGCCGGTCACCGAATTATGCAGCCTCCCTTTTTCGCCAGGTTACGGGTCAGACGATCAGTGAATTTGTGCACGTCACAAGGATTAAAACTGCCGTCTATATGCTGCGCCATTCGGCCCTGACTGTAACCGAAATAGCCGAATTTATCGGCTATAACGATCCGTCTTATTTTTACCGTGTATTTCGGAGAATGACAGGATTGGTGCCGACTGAGCTAGTCTCAGATCGTGAAACGATTCGAAAATAATTACATCGTTCCGCCGCCCAGTCGAATGTTTGCTGGAATTTGTTCAGGACCTTTGTTGATATTGTCGTAAATAAATGTACTAACGCTAGCTTCATCAAATTTGGTAAGTGACATCGTTTTCGTCCAAGCGGTAACGACAACCTCTTGATCAGCAGGCACATCCACATTAGGAACAGCGAGCACCCCAGCACCAGCCGTCTTAAAATGGGTCAAGTACTCAAGGCGGTCAAGCAGCTCTTTCGGTGCGTCGGGATGGTAATGGATGATAATATCCCCATGCTCCAGGTTGTGGACAAGCATTTCGTAACCAGGGCGCTCCTTATAGAAGCCGAACTTCAAATCGTGGGGACTATGTGTGCCTGAAGTAGGGATTTTCATCTCGTACATCAAGGTACCATCTTTGTGATCGCGTCCGTAGTCCTTATCTGTCGTGACCTGAATGTTGGCATGTAGATTTAGCTTGTCTAGACTATATTTGCCGGCGGAGCTCTGAATGAGTGAAGTGCCCATACTGCCGATAGCAACAATGAGCAGGGCATGTGAAATCAGTTGCCAGGTCTTATGTTTCTTTTTCAAAGCTTGCTTTTCGGCCTTCTTCAACCGAGAGGTGTTGTCTTTGTTAATGCGTGCTGCGAGCACATAGCCAATGATAGCGGCAATAAGTAAAGCTAGTCCGATATAGAGCAATATGGTCATCGTTTCAATCCCCTTCTGCGTCGTGGAATGATCCATCCTGGATAAGTTCCTGTATTGAAAAAAAATGAAGACACTACAAATTGTAGTTTTTATTTGGGGTAGAAGTCAACTTCTAATCTAATCCTGATTTTGGCATCTAAAATAGAGGGTAAACAAGCATCCTTGTTGAATAGTGTAGGAAAATGTCTCATTTTGTAGAAGTTATCTAGGGGGAGTAAGGATGTCGGAGCAACTGCTCGAATTAAACAGAAGAAATAGCTTAATGGTTAAGCTTTTATGGGCGTGTCTTGCACTGGGGGTCGCGGCTGCGTACACATCAGCTACGATGATGATAACCCTTTCATCGGTTGGCGTGCCAATTGCCATTATATGTACAATTCTAACTTGGAAAAGGGTTGCAATTCCCTATACGAAGTATATTATTGCGGTTGGACTTAGTGTGATTTCCTATTTTTTCATGTCGAATAGTGCGTCGTTATTTGGTCTTTTTATACTGTACCTTAGCTTAGCACTCATTTCTTTATATATGGATTACAAACCGCTTGTGCTGAATGGTGTCATCGGACTCATTAATATGAATGTTTACATAACGTCTCTTACTCCGCATGTGGACCCGATTGGAGTCAATGCTTTCTACCTCCTTACGATTATGACACTCATCGGTCAAAGTCAGATTGGGACCAGAATGTTAACGAACGTCGCGAGAAGCGCGAAGGAATCAGATAATTCTAAGATCAAGACGGATGAAGTACTGGCAGGTGTACGTACGACGACAGAAGTTCTAGGTACATCTAGTGGAAACCTACAAGAGAACGCCGCTGTAACTGGCAGAATTACGGAGGAAGTGGTTGCCGCTTTTCAGGAGATTACGATAGGTATTGAATCACAGGCATCCAGTATTAACGATATTACAACCGCCATTCAAAACGTGAATGAAACGGTTGAACAGACGACCGCGGCGTCAAATACGATGAGCAGCAGATCGCGAGATACGGCGAGAATGACGAATGAAGGCAAGACACAGATGCAGGATTTGTCACTCAAAATCAATGATATTACCCTGATCGTGACAGAAACCGCCGATATCATGAATGAAGTGAACGAAGAAAATGTGAAAATTGAGAACATCGTTTCCACGATCGCAGACATCGCTAACCAAACGAATCTATTGTCGCTGAACGCTTCCATCGAAGCAGCTCGCGCAGGCGAACATGGGAAAGGTTTCTCCGTAGTTGCAAACGAAATTCGGAAGTTGGCTCAGAACGCCCACATCGCATCGACCGATATCTCGGAGATTCTCGGCTCCATTCAGACGAAAGTCGTGACAGCGGTTGAGAAGGTTGCCGTAGGGATTAAAGCTGTAGAGTCGGGGAAAAAATCGACAGATAATGTAAACCAATTGTTCGAGGTTATCAACACGAATACAGCGGAAGTCATGGAGCAAGCTGGGCATTTGCAGCGCATGAATCAACAGTTGCAGATCTCTTCGCAACACGTCGCGGAAGAAATGACATCTGTTGCAGCGATTACCGAAGAGTCTGCGGCATCCGTTCAAGAAGTGTTGGCGAGCGCCGAAGTGCAGCAGCATCGCGTACAGGATATCGTAGACAGCATCCGTCAATTGAACGGATTAACGCAGGATCTCAAGCATTTGATTGAGAAATAAGCAGTGTGCGATAATCCCATGGAAAAAAAAGGATTGCCAAAAAGCGGCTAATCCGCTACAGTTAAGCCAAATGAATAGCAACACGGGTGCTTGATGAAGTCAGGCTGAGATAGTGGCCCTATGCCACTGACCGTTAATCTGATCTGGATAATGCCAGCGTAGAGACCTTATGTGCTTTTTTTGCACGAATGTTCAAGCCTGCCGTTAATCCGGTGGGCTTTTTTTGTCCTTTCGGGGGCAATGAAGACATACATCCAAGGTTGGCGTGTTCGCCTATCTCATTGACAAATAGGAATTGAGAAAAGGAGTCGAGTAGAAGATGGCGCAAAAGGAAGCAAGTAAACAAGGGTTGAAGCTGACCGATATTTTGATCACGATTGTGATCTCGGCAGTGTTCGGTGTGATTTATCGGATTTGGGGACCATTTTACGACCTGATGAAGCCGCTGGGCTTGCATGCAGAGCAGTTAAGTTATGGCATGTGGTTCATGGCCGCGACATTTGCTTTCCTCGTCATTCGCAAACCAGGGGTTGCTTTACTGGCAGAAGTGGCGGCTGCCACGATTGAGGCCCTCTATGGCGGTCATTGGGGAGTGGCGACGCTAGTGTTCGGTGTGCTTCAAGGGCTTGGAGCAGAGCTGGTATTTGCTGCATTCCGCTATCGCCGTACGACTGTAGGAGTAACGATTCTCGCATCTTTCGCATCAGCCATCATGTCTATCTTCGTGGATACTTACTATGGCTATATGGAGCAGCTAACCTTTTGGAATTACATGTTATTCATCAGCTTGCGATTGTTGGGCAGCGCTTTGATCGCAGGTGTGTTCGCCTACTATTTGACGAGCGCTTTGTCTCGCACGGGTGTACTGAATCTAATTCGCCCCGTTTCCAAAAAAGATTACGATGTATTGGGGTAAAAAGATGAGCGAAGGAATGAGCGTTACGAATCTACGGTTAAAATATCCCGGCGATGACGCCCCCCTGATCTTTCAGGGGGTTTCCTTTTACATCAAACCTGGTGAAAAGGTGCTGCTCCTTGGACCTAGCGGCAGCGGCAAATCGACGCTGCTTCAGGTATTGAGTGGCATTGTCCCGGACATGATTGAGCTTCCGCTCAAAGTGGATGAGATTCACAGACCTGACCGATGGGGCTATGTGTTTCAAGATCCGGATACGCAGTTCTGCATGCCATACGTCGACGAAGAAATCGCGTTTGTGCTGGAAAATCAGGAAGTGCCGCGGGAGGAGATGCCTGCGCGCATTCGCCATTATTTAAACCTTGTTGGGTTACATTTACCGGATGCACACACGCTGATCAGTACGCTGTCACAAGGAATGAAGCAGCGATTGGCCATTGCCAGTGTGCTAGCGCTAGAGCCAGAGGTGCTCTTTCTCGATGAGCCTACGGCTTTGTTGGATGATGAGGGTACGAAGCAAGTCTGGGATACGATTCGCTTGATAAGCGAGAACAAAACCCTGCTCATCGTAGAGCACAAAATTAGCGGCATGCTGGATTTGCTCGATCGGTTGATCATTCTGACACCAGAAGGAAAAGTATTGGCAGATGGACCTCCGCTTACGATGTTTGAAGCTTATAAAGAGCAAATAAGGGAATACGGCATCTGGTATCCCGAGGTATGGGAAGATTACGCCATGGAGAATGTGCAGGTAGATCAGGGTGCTGGGACGCCGAGTGAAGCACGAGAAGTCGTAAATCCCATGGAGCCTGTTATGGTTTTCCGGGATTTCGTCGGGCTTCGCGGCGGAGAGATCAAGACCTCTGTGGATAACTTCAGCGTATATCCAGGCGAATGGATCACCGTTGTCGGTGCCAATGGTGCAGGCAAAAGTTCGCTCCTCCTCGCGATTATGCGGCTTATCCCAACCCGCGGTAGCTGTGACATCGCGGCCGTGAAGGGCAACAAAGTCGAGCAGCTTGCGGAGCAAGTCGGCTTTGTGTTTCAGAACCCGGAGTTCCAGTTCGTCACGAACTCCGTGCAGGAAGAGCTGACCTATGGCTTGCCAGAGGGTCAGTCAAAGGGCCAGAGGGCAGCTGCTGAGCGGCTGCTCCGCGAATACGACCTGCTCGCGCTGCGCGAGCAACACCCGTTCCAGCTCTCGCTGGGCCAGAAGCGCAGGCTCAGTGTGGCTTCGGCGATGGTTCGCCGGCCACGCATCCTGCTGCTGGATGAGCCCACCTTCGGGCTCGATGCGCGCGGCACGATGCGCATGCTTGAGGGGCTGGAGCGGCTGCGCACCAGCGGAACCGTGATCGTGATGGTCACGCACGATCACGAGATCGTCCAGCGCTGGGCCACCCGCACCTGGCAGGTTGATGCGGGGCGCGTGACGGAGGTCGCGTCATCGTCCGCTCTAACCGACGTGCACGCTGACACGGGAGGTGAACCGCTGCTATGCAAATAACGTTCAGCTTTCGGGAGACGTGGCTGCATCGGGTGAACCCCGGGGTGAAGCTCATTTTATCGATTGGGCTATTCATCGTGGTCATCTTCACCCATAACATCAATATGATGCTGTTTCTGACAATCGGTGCGATGCTTCCGCTAGCGTTGCTCTCCGGGCATCCGGCTAAGCGCTTACTGCTGTATACGTCGCCGTTCTTGCTTCTATTCATCTCATCCTCACTGGGGATGATGATGTTCGGTACAGGTGAGACGTTGTGGTATCACCTTGGGATTATACGAATCACGGAGGAGAGCTTCTACCGCGGCATACATCTTGGTTTACGCGGTATGCAGGTAGCCTCCGTTGGCTTGCTGTTCAGCTTGACCACTAGGCCTGTCGCGTTGTTCTACGCGATGATGCAGCAGTGGAAGGTCGCGCCGAAGTACGCGTACAGCTTCTTGGCAGCGCTGCGCATGCTGCCCGTCATCCTTGAGGAGTTGCAGACGCTTCGCTATGCGCTCAAGGTTAGGGGCAAACCCAAGCGCCAGAATCCGCTCACTGGCTGGTACACCACGATGCGGTTGATTGCGATTCCGCTGCTAGCTCAAAGCATTCGCCGTGCCCATCGGACGGCGGTGGCGATGGAAGCGAAGCGTTTTTCGATGAGTCGCCAACGAACTTATTATTATGTATCCTCCTACTCCAAGGTAGATATCTATTACATACTCTACTGGATTGTGCTCATCGCAGCGGCTTACTGGCTAGCCGTGACTTGGCCGATTTTGAACAGTGTAGATGTGCGATAGGCTGCCTTGTCATAGAAAAAAAGAGCAACCCAATCCCCGAAGGGGGAAGGATTGCTCTTTTATTTTTGCTTAGTTTTTCACTAATGTAATGTAGCTTGTAGCTTTTACTCCTGATGCGGATACGGCTGTAAGTTCAAATGATGTCACATTACCTGTTACTTTTACAGTACCATCGGATTCGACCATGACGGAGCCAACAGCTGAACCTGCTTCGCCTTGTATATCATTGGTAATAAATACAGTTCCTAGAGCAAAGTTGTAATCTGAAACATCGGTGCCTTCGTACTTGTTGTCATAGCTATCAATAGCCGTAAGATCCATGGCTTCATAAGCATTGAAGTCAGCCTGATACACACTACCAACAACTGTCATCGTTTCGGTAATGGAAGTTTCCCCAGCTGTTAATGTCTTCACAGTCACAGGGTCGCTTTGGACCGTTACGGTAACATGCAATTGTTTAGCTTCCCCATCACCAATTTTTACCATCACACTTACATCAGCTGTTCCAGGTTTATTTCCGATTACATAAGCATGATGATCGGAGCTAAGACCTACTTTGGCAATGCTGGAATTGGAGGAGAAGACGGACTGTACAACGCCAGGAATGGCAATTTCTTCACCAGCTGCAGAGGTTACTTTTATTTTAATTTCTTTTGCAAATTTACTTATAGTAGGATCTTCCGCATCCGCTTGTGAGACACCTGTAGCTGAGCTTGTAAGGCCACTATCAATGACGCTAGCTAACTTGTAATCACCTACAATGGAAACATTGCTTGGGTTAGTTGGTGTTACAACAGGTGGCTTCTGAGCGTTGAAAGCTTCTTGAGCTCCAAATGAACTAAGCACGAGATCCTCACGTGTTGCGGCTTGGTCGCCAGTTTTGCTAGTTGGATGAATACCAAGCGCAGTAGCTTGTTTGATTGCATCGGTGTACCAAGGCGAACTTGTCATAGAAACCGTTTTGCCTAATCCTTTAAGAAGCACGGTATCCAACTGGGCTGCAGTAACGGACTCGCCAGGCAGGAAAGTTGTATCTGTTACACCGTCGATAAGACCGGCTTTTTTGGCTGCTTCAATATAAGGGATCGCCCAACCATTAGCCACGTCATCTGCATGAACATCGGTGAAGCTGGACACCTTAATCGTAAGATCAACCGGGATATTGTAAATTTTCGTAGCTACTTTAGCGAATTGCGCACGCGTCATATTTTGCGAGATGCCGAAAGTTGAATCCGAGACGCCCTCAAAAATACCATCAGCGATCATACGATCAATTTTAGTTTTTAAAGCTGCGTTACTTCCAGCCAAATCAGTGAAATCAGCGCTTGTTTTAACAGCAGCGGAGGCAGGATGAACCAGTGATAGAGAAGCGAATAATGTTAATGCCATGGCAGTAGTCGAAATAAGCTTAAGTTTATTATTTGGTTTCATATAGGAAAGGCCTCCTTGGCATGTTGCGAATTTTGTGTTTCTAGCAATCTAGTGTTTCACGTGCTGGTCTTGTTGCTATAACTATAGCTTGCCTGATCATCCACGTCATTGTCAAATTTCTGGCAGTCTCACCAGGAGAGTGCTAAATAAATGTCAAAAAAGAGCAATCCTTTCACCCAATGCGGGTTGGATTGCTCTTTTTGACTATTCGCCCCATTTGAGCATGAGTGTCAGTTGGCAGCAGGGATTGCCTGTAATGCGCGGACCTACAATGAAATGAACAGCACTTGGCGAGTACGTTGTTTCAATAGCGGATTCATAACCGAAGGTGTGTATGATGCGATCGACTTCTTTTTTATTCCCACTCTGAGCGTTGGTCATCAATTGTTTAGCAATTGCGGGATCCGTGAGCTTTTTGACGAGAAGGGAGGTATCCTTCAATATATGCTCAGAGGTAGCGGCCGAGGTGGAGAGTGTTTTGGTATTCACAGGTGGAAAGTCGCGATCCCACGCCCAATAAGGTGCATAGTGGTAAGGATGGGGCGGATAAAGGTAATACTGAACTGGGCGATAAGGATACAAGGTTGGGTCGTTGTACAAGGAGACCGTCCCCTTTCTGTAAAATGATGAGCACTAGCAATATATGTAAGATGTGGGCGAGTGTGCATGGTTAAGCTAGGATGGAGCGGGTATTAAGGAGAAGTTGTTCATAAAAAAAGGATGAGCTTGTTCTTATTCTATAGAAAAATCCCAAAACAGCTGATATACTACTTATACAGGAGATGATCAGATGAATTCGAAAGTATCGTTCCAAACACTCCGCCGCCCCAAGCTTGTTGATGATGTTGTGACACAGCTGCAGAAGAAAATTTCTGACGGCGAGCTTAAAATAGGTGATAAAATTCCGACAGAGCCGGAATTAATGGAACAGTTCGGCGTCGGCCGCTCTACCATTCGTGAAGCTGTACGGGTGCTTGTGCACGCGGGTCTGCTGGAGAAGAAGCAGGGCTTTGGGACCTTTTTAACGGGGCATTCCGATGCTGCGATGCAGGAGCCGCTAGTCCACCGACTGCGTCGGGCTGAAATATTGGAAGTCTACGAAGTCAGGAAAATGCTCGAGCTAGAAATATCCAGACTCGCAGCGGAACGTCGAGATGAAGCGGATCTGGAGCAGATGAGAGAAGCGCTTCATCAACGTTTGAAGGCGCTCGAGAGTGGAAATATGGACGCGTATCTAACGGCGGATTTGGCGTTTCATCAAGCGATTGCAGTCGCGAGCAAGAACAGCATTGTTGTCGATCTGTATCGTTCATTTTCAGCGGTACTGCTGGAAGCTTTAACGAATTTAGTGAAGGATGAGCAGGTTCATGATCACCATCATCTCTTTCACGTGAATTTGTATCAAGCCATCCTAGATCAGGATGTCGCCGCTGCGGAGAATTGGACGCTTCAAAATCTGGAGGGAACCGTCCAGCAAGTCAAAAAGTTTCTTCAACAGGAGTAGCTGCTGCGACAGAAGGGGATATAAAGTAGCTATCGCCAACATCAAAGTCGAAAAAGAGTAAAGTGGCTGACACCACGGAGCTCTTTCTCTTCTATAAATTTAAACATCAGATGATATGATGATAAGGAGTGATTTTATTTTATGCAATCAACAGCAACAACAGCTGCAACGAGCCCAGCACAAGATCAGGCACGTACGGTGTACGCCATCTTATTTTCAATCAGCTTAGTGCACTTATTGAATGATTCCATTCAGTCGGTTATTCCCGCTATTTTTCCGATTCTGCATGACTCCTTGCAGTTGAGCTTTACGCAGATCGGCTGGATCGCTTTCACGCTTAATGTGACGGCTTCCTTGTTCCAGCCGCTAATTGGGTTGTATACAGATGCGAAGCCGAAGCCCTATTTGCTGCCAATCGGGGTTGTATTTTCGCTGATAGGTATCATCGTCTTGGCTTATGCGGGAACGTTCTCTCATGTCATCATGGCCGTTATTCTCGTCGGGTTAGGGTCATCTGTGCTGCACCCAGAGTCTTCTCGGGTAGCCTACTTAGCTGCGGGTCCTCGGAGAGGGCTGGCGCAATCGATTTTCCAAACAGGCGGGAATATTGGTCAGGCGTTGGCGCCTGTGTTTACTGCACTTATTTTCGTACCGTTAGGACAGTTCGGGATCATTTGGTTTACTTTTGCCGCGGCAGCGGGGATTGTGATTCAAGTGTTTGTTGCAAAATGGTATCAAGGCGCGATTGTCGTACGCTCTGTGGCGCGAAAATCGGCTGTTGTGAAGAAGTCGCTGCCTAAAAAAACAGTCGCCTATGCGTTGTTTATTCTCATCATGCTGCTCTTCTCCAAATTCGTTTATGTGGCGAGTATGACGGGGTTCTATGCGTTTTATTTAATGGATCATTTCGGCGTCACTACAGGGAAAGCGCAGCTTGTTATTTTCATTTTGTTAGCGGCTGGGGCCGTCGGTACCTTTATGGGTGGACCTTTAGCGGACAAATTCGGTAGACGAAATATGATCTGGTTCTCCATCCTGGGGACAGCGCCATTCTCCTTGCTGCTGCCATTTGTGAACCTCTTCTGGTCAGCGGTGCTTTGTGCATGTATCGGGTTCATACTTTTGTCCGGATTTTCTGTTATCGTGGTCTACGCGCAGGAACTGTTGCCAGGCAAGGTTGGCACGGTATCGGGGCTATTCTTTGGTCTGGCGTTCGGCTTAGGCGGCATTGGTTCAGCGGTGCTGGGGACTCTGGCGGATGCGACTAGCATTGGCTTTGTGATTCAGCTATGTGCGTATTTACCTTTGCTAGGACTGCTTGCAGCCTTTTTGCCAACGGATAAAAAATTGAACATGATCAATTAATCGCATACGAAGCACAGTCGAATCAACAAAGAACCTCCAACTCCACATTCGTGGATTGGAGGTCATTTTACGTCTCAGCGGCTCTGTACGTTCATCGTTCATAATTTTAGATACGACCAGATCGCACCATGCGCTCTCTATTAAATAAATGCGCTTCTTTCATAATGCGTTTTACAAGCTCGAAATCGCGATCAACCAGCGCATCATAGACCGATTGATTGAGTTTATTGGCTGAGTAGTGCGGCTCGTGAGGAGTGACTTTAAAGTTAATTGTGGCATAAAGGACGATTTTATTAATGGACTGCTCCAAAACCTTCAACATGCTGGCATTGCTCAAAATGCTAATAAGGCTACATGCAAATTCAAAGCTGTATTTCACATATAAATAATAGGCTCCTTGTTCAGTTGCCTCATATTGCAAATCCAGAATGGTTTTGAGCTTTTTTAAGTCGGGCATTTCACCTTGTGATTGCATATGGTCCAACGTGTATAACTGAAAAGCGTGCATAATCTCCATGGTGTCCATGGCTTCTTTCATCGATAATTCTTTCACGAGAATCCCACGATTTTTCAGAGAAACAACTAATCCCTCGTGTTCGAGCTGGGCGATAGCACTTCTGACGGGCGTTCTGCTCATATTCAACGCGTCTGCGAGCTCATTTTCGGATAATAAGGTGCCAGGCATAAACTCTCCGTGCATGATTTGTGTATGAATATATTCATAGGCGGCTTGAATCAACGATGAAGACATTTCAGTTATTCCTCTCACTATAAAAATGGAATTGTCTAGTTAGTCTAGCATGGATTTTCGGCCAAGTGAAGGCATTTACGGCAGAACGAAACATTTACAAAACGTTAAAACCACGTAGATATTCTTCTAACAATAAACAAGTAGAATTCAACTTGTATACAACTTGAACGTTATTTTAGGAGGGTACTATGAAGAAGACCATTTCAATCATGCTTACTGCACTCGCTCTAATTTCTGTATTGGCAGGCTGCAGCACATCAAGCAGCGCAACACCGAAAAAGTTTGTTATTGCCTACCTTCCACAAGAAAGTGATGAAAAGCGTACTGAAATTAATAAAGACTTCGAAAACAAGCTTTCTGAGAAAATAGGGATTCCGGTTGAGTCTTTCAAAGCTACAAGCTATAACGCGGCCATTGAGGCTATGAAAAATAATAAAGCCGATTACGCCCTATTCGGTCCATTCTCTTACATCGTTGCGGTTGATCGTGCAAAAGTAGAGCCAATTGCTGAACTTACCCTGCCAAGCATGGTTGGTAAACCGGCTTCAGTCATTATCGTTCCGAAAAATTCACCTGTCAAAACGCTTGCCGATTTAAAAGGGAAAACGTTCGGATTCGTCGATCCCGTATCGACAACGGGCCACTTATTACCGAAGTCGATGTTCGTTAAACAACTAGGTATCACGCCAAAAGAATTAGAAAACAACTTTTTTAAAGAAGTTTCCTTTGCTGGAGGGCATGACAAGGCTGTGCTTGGTGTTGTTAGAGGACAGTATGACGCTGCCGCTACTTCCGCTATGCTGCCTGCAACTTTGGAAGCCAAAGGTTTAATCGAGAAAGATTCCTACCGTGTGATCGCAGAATCCGGATCGGTCGCAGGAACAGCGATTGGTATTCGCGGCAATATCTCACAAGAGATCAAGGACAAAGTAAAAGCATTTCTACTCAGCTATAACAATCCGGAATATTTCAAAAATACAGTAGGGTCCGCTGATGGTAAATTCATTGAAGCTAATGACAAGAACTATGACAACATTCGTGAAATTGCGAAATCACTGAACCTTAGCACAGAAGACCTGCTTAAATAATCGAACGATCAAGTAACAGCCGGAGAAGGAGAAATGTCTGTCATGCACCCTGAAATTATACTTAAGCAAAGGAAGGTTAAGCGGCGTTTGTCGCTTCTCCTCCTTGCCTCCGTCATCATTTTTTCCATCTGGTACATCAAGTTTGATGTCGTGGAATTTATGATGGGAATTCCGATTTTTGTGCGGTTTTTAGTCGTTGATTTCATGCCGCCGAACGCCTCTGATGTATCCCGTTATGTCAAACCGATCTTGGATACCTTGGCGTTTGGGGTTGTGGCAACGTTCATTTCTTCGGCTGTCGCGATCATCTTTGCTTTCATGATGGCTAGTAATACAACACCGCATCCTGTTATCCGATATGTATTGCGCGGTATTGTTTCCTTTTTCCGTAACGTGCCTTTCTTGGTATGGACGTCGCTCTTAGTTGTGCTCTTCGGAGTGGGCGCTATGCCGGGGATCTTCTCTCTCATTCTGTTCGGCATCGCTTTTTTGTCCCGTGTGTATGCGGAATCTATTGAAGATATCGATAAACACGCGGTGGAAGCCATCAATGCGACAGGAGCCACTTATTTTCAAAAGGTAAGACATGCGGTTATTCCTCAATTTATGCCGGGGTATATCTCATGGACCCTGTTCATGTTTGAGATCACAATTCGGGCCTCTGCGGTGCTTGGACTTGTTGGTGGGGGTGGTATCGGCAGCCAAATTAAGCTAACCATGGATCTTTTCCAATACAGTAAAACGGCCACCGTTATCACCATTATGGTACTCATGATTTTGGTTGTTGAGTTCCTGACACAGCGAATAAGGGAGCGATTGATATAAATGAAGACGCCTATCGCCCATAAGACTACACAGCGTAAGCAGCAATTATTTTTCCTAGGCATGATCGTATTATTCATTCCTTGTATGTTCTATCTTCAACTGGATACCAAACAGTTTCTGGATGGGGTTCAGCGGATACCGGATATCGCTCAAAAGTTTATGCAAATTTCTTTCAATGAGCTGCCGATGCTTCTGGCGGAGCTATTGACCTCTGTTGTTGTTGCTTTTCTTTGTGTGCTAATTAGCGTAGTGATTGCGATCTTACTTGCCTTTGTAATGGCGGACAACACAAGCCCTAACCGATTTGCAGCTAAACTATTACGTGCTTTTGTTGTTATTGTTCGTACAATTCCTACAACAGTGTGGGTACTATTAGCCGTAGCTAGTATGGGGTTCGGGCCTATGGCCGGCGTGCTCGGACTCATTTTTCCGACTGTATCGTACCTGATCAAAGTGTTCGCTGCGCAAATTGATGAATCCGGTAAAGACATTGTGGAAGCGATTCGAGCAACGGGAGGGACTTGGTGGCATGTCGTCTTTAATGGCGTTCTGCCTAGCCTGTCTACGACTTTCTTGGCATCTATCGCGTTTAACTTTGAGATGACAGTCGCTGAAACGGTCATTTTGGGTATGGTCGGTGCGGGAGGCATAGGTGTGCTTTTGCAAGAGTATATCGGCTTTTATGACTTTGCTCCTTTAGGGATGGGCGTTCTGGTCGTATTTGTAACGTTATTCTTGCTCGAAATGACGACGAATCAAGTTCGCATTCGTCTTGTTGGACGCAGTCGCTAAACCCCAAGGAGGTCACAGGTATGTCAACACTATTAACGATTCGAAATTTGCAAAAAACATATAACAATTCAACTAGAGCGTTGAATATTGGTCATTTGGAAGTGAAAGAAAAAGAGTTTATCGCTGTGATCGGTCCCAGTGGAGCCGGCAAATCAACGCTGCTGCGCTCGATTAACCGTCTGATCGAACCAACCTCAGGGAGTATTGATTTCCTTGGACAACGCGTGGAACAAGCGAATACCAAGAATTTGCGTAAAGTACGCTCGCAGATCGGGATGATTTTTCAACATTATAATCTTGTGAATCGACTAAGTGTGCTAGAAAATGTCCTTCATGGACGTTTGGGCTATATGAGTTCATTGGCAGGCATGTTTAATCGCTATAGTGAAGCGGATAAGCAAGAAGCGATTGCCTTACTACGTAAAGTTGGATTGGAAAATGAGATCTATAAACGTGCGGATGAACTCTCAGGCGGTCAACGGCAGCGTGTCGGTGTTTGTCGAGCGCTAGCTCAGAACCCCAAGATGATTCTAGCGGATGAGCCGATTGCTTCCTTGGATCCGCGGTCGTCGGGTGTCGTGATGGATGCCATTCACCGTAATTGTACGGAGCAAGGTATCGCTTGCTTGGTTAACCTGCATCAGGTTGAGGTGGCTAAGCAATATGCGAGTCGCATTATCGGCATCAAAGCGGGAGAAATCGTATTTGACGGCCCTCCAGAAGCGTTGACGGACTATCATACGTCGCTGATTTATGAGGGGAAAGAGAGTGAAGCTTTTCATCAGCCCCAAGAGTTAAAGCTTGCTTTTGCTTAAATCTAACCTGACGATAACCACTGTTATGTGGCAAGAGTTAAATGTACGTTCAAACTATACGATGAGGTGTTGTGACCATGTCCATTCAAATTGCAAACTATCCCGAAAACCGCGTACTCCCTTTCGAAGGTGTTTTAAACTTCCGTGATATGGGCGGGTATGAAGCCGTTGACGGCCGTAAGGTTAAATATGGTATTTTATTTCGTGCAGCGGAATTAACAGGCATGACGGAGAAGGATATGGCCTTGTTCCAATCCTTGGGAATCAAAACTATCTTTGACTACCGTACAGATTCAGAAGCGGAGCAGAAGCCAGATCCTGCGATTCCAGGGGTTACGAATATTCGCGTATCCGCGATGAAACAGGATATTCCTGCTGATATGCGTGAGCTTATGCGTCAGGGTCATTTTAAGAGTATGACACCAGACTTTCTAGCCAACATGTATGTGGAAATGGCGATCGACAATGCATCCTTCCAAACGCTGATGACGACGATCATGAACTCAGACAATCTCGGCGTACTGCATCACTGTGCTGGCGGTCGTGACCGGACAGGTGTTGGCGGTGCTATGATACTACTCGCACTTGGCGTGCCGGAAGAAACAATCATCGAGGATTATCTGATATCGAATGTAACGCTGCAACCTATGAATGAAAAAATGCGAACGCAACTTTCCGAGTTCATGCCAGCTGAAGATGTGGAACTGATTATGGCGAATATGGAGCTGCGCCGCGAGTTCATGGAAGCTGTATTTAAGGCGATTCATGAGAAATATGAGTCTGTAGCAGCCTTTCTGGAGCAAGAGTTTGGTATGACAGCCGCGAAGCGTGCAGAGTTTCAGGAATACTGTTTGGAGAACTAAACGGCTTGTTAGACCGTAGATAGTGAAAGTAACCAACTAGATAGTGACAAGTGATCTCAAGCATTCCTTTATAGGAAGCTTGGGGTCTTTTTCTATTTTGCGGCGGCATCGGGAGAATAGAAATTGAAATTAACGTGGGGAAGCTGTAAATTAAGGGGTATCTAGCATGTGCAAAGTGCACCAACACCAACAACATTTAAGGAGTGGGAAGCATGGATGTGAAAGAAGCGATTCGCGAGCGACGCAGCATTGGGAAGCTTAAGCAGGACCCAATCGAGCAAACGCTGATTGAAGAGATATTGGAAGCAGCAGTCTGGGCACCGAACCACGCGCATACCGAACCTTGGCGGTTCTGGGTGATGTCAGGCGAAGGCAGAAAGCTGTTGGGGCGCGGATACGCCGAAGTCGCCCTTGCAGAAGCGAAGGCAGGCGCAGATGCGGCACTGTCGGAGGAAGAAGAAGAGCAGCTGCGTAGCAGCAATGAGAAAAAAGCGTTCCGAGCTCCGCTCATTATTGCTGTAGCTGTCTCCCCGTCGGAGAAGCCGGTCGTACCCGTGATTGAGGAATATGCGGCTGTGCACTGCGCTGTACAAAATATGATGCTAGCCGCACATGCCCTTGGCTTAGGCTCCATCTGGCGTACCGGTGATCCGACGTATCATCCGAAAATGCAAGAGAACTTCGGTCTCTCAGGCAAAGAAGAGATGGTCGGCTTTATCTATGTGGGTTATCCTGAAGTCATTCCAACGAAGGCAGCGCGTGTTCCTTTTGCCCTAAAAACGCAATGGGTGACGGAGTAACTACCGTGCTATTTCCGAACGAGCGCTCTTTTCGATGGGGAGTGTAACTGTGAAAACAGAGCCTTCCCCTAGACGGCTGCTCACTTCAATGGTCCCTTCATGGGCCAAAACCAATTGTTTGGCGATGGCAAGCCCTAGCCCCATACCACCGCTATTGCGGGCGCGCGCTTCATCCATTCGGTAGAAGCGCTCGAATAGGAAGGGCAAATGCTCGGCATCAATGCCCATACCCGTATCACGGACGGATAAGCGAAGGCACTGTCCGTGAACACTCTCTATAAGAACCTCTACCTGGCCACCAGCAGGTGTATACCGAATGGCATTGGTCAACAGGTTATAGAACACCTGTGTCATCCGATGCGAATCGACGAAAAGGATCGCATGATCGACGGAAGTGGTTAGCGATACCGCAATCCCTTTGCTTTGCGCATCTGCAGAAAAATGTTCCACGATGCGCTGAAGAAGTGCATGCATATCAACAGGCTTCCGTTCTAGCGGAAGCTTTTTGGCTTCTGCGAGCGAGAGCTGATGCAGCTCATCCACGAGCCGCGTCAGGCGAATGAGTTCGTCCTGCAGGGGTAGCAGCACCTCTGGCAGGATGGGCCGAGCCTCCTGCTGAAGCAGCTCCAGCTTGCCGCTGATGATCGTCAGTGGTGTGCGGAGCTCGTGCGCTACGTCAGCAGACATGTTGCGGCGCAGTTCCTCCGCGTGATGAAGCTGAACAGACATGGCATTGACCGCCTCAGCCACCATGCCATATTCATCGCGACTCGTCACAGGCGCTTGCATGCCGTATTCTCCTTTGCCCAGTCGGTCAAGCACAGGAAGGATCGCTCGAAGTGGAGCGGTTAGCCGCCTAGCAAGCCAATAGATGAGAGCTAGAGAAAATAGCACAAAGGCAATGGTACCGACAATGAGAAAAAAACGAGTCGAGCTGAGAACACCGATGCGCAGCTTCGACATCATTTCGGCACCCTTATCGTGGTAAATCAACGTGCCGATCTTCTGTTCCCCTAACATGAGATTACTTCGAATGCCGAATGTCCGAACTATTTTGGAGGGAGTATCCCCACTCGTTAACAAGACACGGGAATCCGGTGCCATTAGGATCACACTGGCCCCTTTTTCGCCTATGATATCCGGAACATGGGCTGCCCAGTAAGCTTCAATACCTCTCCAAGCGCCTCCATTTGTTTGATAATACTGCTTAAGGGATTGTGAGATTTCGTTCATTTCATCCTGACGAGAGGCTTCCACCATCACCTGCAGCACGTCCCGCATTAAGAACTGTGTGACCACCGCAAAGATGATGCCCATCCCCACAATAAAGGCAATCATCGTGATAAACAGCTTACGCCGCACACTCATAGCTGATCCCCGAATCGATACCCAAACCCATATACCGTCTGAACGAATGCCGGAGTGGAGGGGTTGTCCTCAATTTTCTTCCTTAAGTGGCTAATGTGTGCATCCACGGTGCGCTCGTCGTTCAGAAAATCATCCTCCAATGCGCTTTGCAGCAATTGTAGTCGACTGTACACGATCCCTGGTCTCGCAGCCAGTGTAAGTAACAGCTTGAATTCTGTTGGCGTGAGCGAGATTTCTTGGCCGCGTTTACGCACCAGGCATTTTGCCTCATGAATCGTTAATTCTCCACGCTGTATCTCCTCTGTAAGACCTTCCTCATGGACGGCCAGCCTTCGCAGAACCGAACGAATGCGAGCTGCAAGCTCGCGCAGGGAAAAAGGCTTAGTCAAATAATCGTCGGCGCCTACCTCTAGTCCCACAATTTTGTCCGTTTCCTCCGTCCTCGCAGTCACCATAATAATGCCAATATGACTCGATCCGCTTCGCAACCGTCGACAGATCTCGATCCCGCTCATTTCTGGCAGCATCCAATCGAGTACAACGAGTGCAGGTTTATGTTCGTGAGCAAGCGTCAAAGCTTGCGTTCCTGTTGTTGCTGTCACGATTTGAAAGCCTTCTTGACGCAAATAAGGCTCCATAAATTCGAGCACCTGACGCTCATCGTCGACGAGTAAAAGTGTGTGTGCCATGCCAATAATCCTCATTTCCGTAACGATTTAAGCTTAGTATACCTTTACTGTCCCTGCTTGTGGGGAGATTCATCCAAATCGCAACGCATCTTCACAAGTTCGCAACATGATCTAGGTATAATGCAACTTAGTTAATCAATGTGGAGGGATTTTGGATGAAAAAGTTAGGTCCAACAGGCATGAAATGGTTGAAAATCCTGCATATATCACTGGTGACATTATTTTTTGGCGGCATCATGAGTTCCGTGGCTATGAGTATGGGTATTGAGCTTGCCACCTATGAAGACACCGTTGCTACGTACAAAAGAATCGTAATCATCAGTGACAGCATTATTCGTACAGGCGCGGTGGGTACCTTGCTTGTAGGTGTTTTGTATGGTCTGACGACGAGCTGGGGATTTTTCAAGCATCGGTGGGTCACGGTGAAATGGATTTTATTTGTCGGACAGACCATCATTGGCATATTCGTTGTGGATAAGTTAATGCTGGCCAACATGACCCTCCTAGAGACAGAGCAAGCATTGGCACTGACCAATCCTGCGTTTCTGCACAATCAGACGATGCGTCAGTATGCCGTCTACGTGCAAGTTGTTGTGACAGTGTTTATCCTTTGTATTTCGGTGTTTAGGCCGTGGAAAAAGAAAAAACAGACGGTTGCGAGTTAGTCCATAACTCGAGGGCGAGAAGAAGAATTAGTGGCAGAGTTAAAGCCGCTAGTTCTTCTTTTTTGTTTTATGTAAAAAGGAGATCGTCGAACCGGTTTCATGATTTCATGCATGTTAAATGCTGAAAATACAAGAAAAACCTTAATTTTACTGGCATTTCCTTATTTCAAAGAATCTATTTTATTTACAATTCATTTATTCCGCCATGAAACTGTGTTGATAAAACCGGTTTACTATTAAGAAGAAGTGAGGCGAGCCCATATGGCAAACATAGATGATGTTGCGAAAGTAGCTAGGGTGTCCAAAAGTACTGTTTCCAACGTGTTTAGCAAGAAGAGACCCATTAGCAAGGAGGTGTCCAAGCGCGTTCTGGATGCTGCTCTGGATCTGAACTACAGACCGAATTACTGGGCTCGAAGTCTAGCGAACAAACGGACGAATATTATTGGACTTAATATGCCGGGTGAGCAGGTGAAATTCAGTCAGTTTCATCTTGGCCTTTTTAATGGCGTGTTAAGAGAGTGCTATAGCCAAGGCTATCGCTTGCTCGTGAATTCACTATCCATCGAATTTTCCAAGCAAGTTGAATATGTAGCGACAGATCCTGTGGATGGTGATATTCTTCTCGATCCCGCTGAGAATGATGAACGAATCTCAGAACGAATCATGCGCAAACTGCCGCTCGTTGTTATTGGAAGACCGCATCAAGAGTTCGAATCTAGTGTGTCCTATGTCGATAACGACAACATTGGTATGGGGCAACTCGTTACGGAACATCTGCTGCAGCTAGGCCATACGCACATCGCATTTCTGAATACACAGAAGGAACGAACGGTGGCGCAAGATCGCGAGTTGGGTTTCATTAGAGCGTATCAAAAAGCGGATGTGCCTATTGAACCTAAGCTTATTGTATACAAAGATAAAAAACTAACATCGACGGCATATGGCTATCAGATGACCAAACGATTACTGGCTTCTTATCCGCAGATTACGGCCATTATTACGGATACAGACAAAGTAGCTTTGGGCGTTTACCAAGCTGCTGAGGAGCACAAGCTGCGAATACCAGAGGACTTATCTGTGTTCGCATTTAGCGACGACTCGATTCATGGTACTGAGTTTAAGCCCCCGCTGACTGGTGTCAGGCTAAACGGAGAAGTGTTAGGGAGTGAAGCAGCCAAGTTGCTGATTGAACAATTGCGAGAACCGAATCCCATTGTGAAACGCATCTTAATTCCAGCGAGCCTCGTGTTTAGAGACTCCTGTGCCAAAGTGAAAACCGATCCTACCCAATAGAGAAGAACCCAATAGGAGGCCATACCCATGTTGAATAAAAAAGCAGGAATGATCGCAGCCGTTGCCCTATCGACTAGCTTACTTGTGACGGCGTGCAGTACGCAAACAGGAACAGAATCACAAGGGAGCTCAGCAAGCCCAGCAAGCGAGACGTCCAAGCCAGCCAAGCAAGAAACGCTGCGTATTCTCAGTGGTGTTGTTGGAGGGAAGACGCCAGAGGAGAATGCGTTATTTGAAAAGGAAGTTGAGCGCTTAACAGGGATTAAAGTGACGATTGAGAAACCAGCGGCTGACTACGATAAGAAGCTTTACGCAGCTATTGCAGCTGGAGAAAAGTATGACCTCATTTATATGGGGAAGGGCAATATGGACGTCTTGGTTGAACAAGGCGCGCTAACGCAGTTAAACGATAAGATTAAAGCCTCGAAAGTGCTGTCAGACCCGAAGGTCATCCCTACGAAAGAATGGGACATGATTACTTACAATGGCGGCAAAATCTACAGTGTATTTAATAAATCGGAAGGCGGTACGCTGCCGACGGTTCGTCAAGATTGGATGGACAAGTTGAAGCTGCAGCAACCGAAAACGCTGGATGATTTCTATCAGGTGTTGAAGGCGTTTAAAGAGAAGGATCCAGACGGTAATGGCAAGGATGATACGTACGGTTTGTCCACTGCAGGCCTATACGATATTCAAGGTTTTATGAGCGCAGCAGGGGTGAAGTATAAATATGTGATGGATGCGAATGGCAAGCGTACGATTCCTTACGCGACAGATGCTGCTGTTCCCATCTTTGAATGGTTTGCAAAGCTGTACAAGGAAGGTATTCTAGATCCTAACTTTGCGACCAATGATTCAGGCAAAATGAGAGAGCTGTTCTTAACAAACCGTGTAGGTATGGTTACGTACTGGGATGCATGGGTAGGTCTCTTTAACAATATGAAGAAGACGGATGATCCTAAATTTGTAGCGAAAGCCATTCCAGGTGCGGTTGGCCCAGATGGCAAAGTAATGCTTCGCCGTGGCGACCCGAGCGTATGGGGAATTCCAGTGAATGCCGAGCATGTGGATACGGCTATGAAATTCCTGGAGTTTTGGCAGTCGGACAAAGGAAACATCCTGAGTACATTAGGGATTGAAGGGACAGATTACACAGTCAAAGATGGGAAATATTCGTTAACACCTGATGGTATTAGCCATGGGATGGACCATGGAGCACCATTCCCGAACAACACCAACTTTAAGAATCCGATCGGGACACTGCCAGGCGCATTAGAAGGACGCCAAATCATTTTTGATAACAACGCGACGATTGAGAATTCCACGAAGGATTGGCCAAATGCCGAGAAAATTGTCACGAACTATGCGTTCCAAGCCATGATGGGTAAAATGCCAGCGGCAGATGCTGTGAAGAAGATGCATGATGAGCTGAAAGCCGTCAACTTAATTGACTAAATGAGCAAGAGGGGGCGGGGATTACTCCCCAGCCCTCGCTTTACTATTCACAGACTAGGGGGAATAACAAGTGACAGCATGGGCTCGCTATCGTGTGTTGTATGTCATGATGCTACCAATTGTGATCTATTTTGCGATTTTCTCATATTTCCCGTTGTTTAAGGGCCTGCAAATATCGATGCAGAAATTCCGAATGATCGGAGATCGCCCCTTCATAGGACTGGAGAATTATCAAACGGTTTGGCATGATCCGATATTCTGGCGCGTACTGGAAAACACGCTCGTGATTGGTGCGGGTATGCTTGTTCTTGGCTTTTTTGCTCCGATTATTACGGCTTTATCTTTAAATGAAGTACTCAAAACATGGTTTAAAAAGCTAACACAAATGGTCATCTATTTACCGCATTTATTCTCGTGGGTTGTTGTAGGCGGGATATGGATCATGATGCTGTCGCCAGACGGCGGATTTGTTAATGAGCTGCTGAAGTTTTTAGGAGCTGCGAAGCCGATTCACTTTTTTGCAGAGGTTGATTATGCGCGCTATTTAATGATACTGACGAATACATGGAAAGAAATGGGCTTTACCTGCATTCTCTACTTGGCTGCAATTGTCTCGATATCCCCTTCTCTATACGAAGCTGCTCGGATGGATGGAGCGGGTCGCTGGCAGCAAATTCGCTATGTAACCTTACCACAGCTTATTCCGACCATGAAGGTCGTTACACTTTTGAATATGATTGGTATGCTTCGCATGTTTGATCAAATGATGATTCTGAGTAATCCCGTTATTGCTCGGAAGGTGGATGTCTTGATGACCTACACGTACCAAAAGGGGATCCTTGAGTTTAACATGGGTGTCGCATCAGCAGCAGGCTTCCTAGTTGTTCTGGCAACGCTAATTCTGGTGTTTGCGACTAGAAAATTAATTCGGTATGACGAGGAGTGAATTCGTGTGAGAAGTAAATCGTTAACTAGACAAGACATCCCCTTTCAAATAGCCAATGGTCTCTTCTTGTTGCTGCTTGTGGCAACCATGATTTTGCCGATTTGGAATACGTTTATCATTTCGATTTCCTCTAATATCTCATCCATGCATGCGGGGCTTCAGTTGTGGCCATCCGAGCTAAGTATGGAAGGGTACCGAACGGTATGGCAGCGTGTGGAGCTGTGGAGACCTTTTGGCATGAATGTACTCGTCACCGTACTCGGCTCATTCGCACATGTGCTGCTCTGCGCGATGGCGGGTTATGTGCTGCTGCATAAGGGCTTGCCTGGACGGAAGCTGCTGACGAGCTTTATTCTACTGACGATGATGGTGCCGAATGAAGCTGTTATGATTCCTCTTTATGTGGTAAATAAGGAGCTTGGCCTATTAAATACGGTTTCCGCACTCGTTCTGTATGGCTTGATTTCAGGCTTCAGCATCCTATTAATGCGGAATTTCTTTGGTGCCGTATCCTATGAAATGGCTGAGTCGGCCAAGATCGATGGCGCTGGTGAGTTTCGCATTTTCGCTACGATGTATGTGCCGCTAGCTAAACCGGGACTTGCAACGATTACTTTATTTGAATTCGTGTCCCGTTGGAACCAGCTGACGCCGGGGCTGCTGTACATTACGAATCAGAAGCTTTATACCCTGCAAGTAGCGCTGCGCGCACTGGTCATTCAATCGGATGCCACGAGCAGTAATTTATTTATGACACCTAATGTACGGATGGCTGGCGTGATGCTGGCACTAATACCGCTCGTCGTGATCTATCCGTTTGTTCAAAAATATTTCGTTACCGGCCTAATGGTCGGAGCAACGAAGGAGTAGGGGGAATGAAACGCAATGATCATAACTCGTCTGATTACAAATGAGGAAGCGGATCGTTATGTGGAGGTGCCCTTTCAGGTTACGAGCGGCACGGAACGTATTCACGTTCGGATCGAGGTAGTAGCGAATGGACCAGGGGATTGTGTCATTGATTTAGGAGTTAAAGATTCCGCTCGTGTAAGAGGTTGGAGCGGGGGCGCACGCACTGAATTTTTCGTCGAGGCAGAACAAGCAACTCCTGGTTACATTCCCGGTGAATTAGTGGCAGGTGAGTGGGCTGTATTACTAGGGACGTACCGGATTCCGCCTGCGGGCTGTACGGTGCGTGTTGAGGTGACATGCACAACGATGCAAGGCCGCTGGCTCAAGGGCGATCTCCATATGCACACGGTTCATAGTGATGGAGCATGGACGGTAGCTGAGAATGCGAAGATGATGGCAGAGCTAGGCTGTGATTTTCTTGCGATGACCGACCATAACACCTATAGTCAAAATCTTACGTATCCGAGGGAAACGGGTATTGTGTTGATCCCTGGCATGGAGCTGACGACGAATCATGGACATGCCAATTTTCTGGGAGCGGTTCAACCTGTGCAAGATTTCCGCGCAGTAAGCTCGGAGCAGGTGCAGGAACGGATACAAGAAGCGAGGAGTAACGGTGCTCGTATTGTACTCAATCATCCGCACTGTCCCAACTGTGGGTGGGAGTGGGCTTGGTCTGTCGATTACGATTGGGTAGAGATCTGGAATGGTCCTTGGCGTGAGGCCAATCAACGAACGCTGACGTGGTGGCACGAGCAGCTTTGCAGCGGTAAACGCATGATTGCTGTAGGCGGCAGTGATTTCCATCGTCAAGGAGGCTACGTCAAGCATAGCATGCCGACAACTTGGGTGTATGCAGCTAGTCGAACCGCCAAAGGGGTATTGGATGGCATTGATACCGGTCGTGTCTTTCTAAGTTTTTCGCCGGAAGGGCCAACCCTAGAACTTCATGCAGGGATATACCACATGGGCGATGTAGTGCCTGTGCAGGCACCAGAGCGTCAAGGCAAGGTTGATCTTGTAGTTAATGAGCTGGAGGTTGGCGATACGGTGAAGCTGATCTCAGATCGGGGCGTGGAGGTCAGCTGTGTTGCTCACCATGAGCTATCACTGGAGTTGTCGGCTGAAATGGAAGGGAGGACCTTCTATCGTGCAGAGGTATGGCGTTATTTCAGTGAGGTTCAAGAGACGCTTCTCGCGGCTGTAAGTAATCCGCTGTATATGGATTGATTTTAATATCCTTAGTTTGATTTAGCCGAATTAATCTCAGTATCCGCGGAGGTAAATCTTGATTAGTCCGAATTAGCCTAATTAAATCGCCTAAACTGGGTCGCAAGTAGGGAAAATAGGAGAATAGTTCGGCAGAATCGAACTATCGGCCTGTGGCCGAGGGGAAACCTGGATTTAGTTCGGCAGAATGCATCTAGAATAAAAAGTGGACGTCTCTTAGTGTAGAAGTAATAATAATCTTAACTATGAACTAAGAGGTGTTTGTCCATGAGCGATTCAAGACAACGATATAATGAA
>NZ_JCAUAR010000018.1:0-129829 GCF_059692055.1 Paenibacillus sp. J31R109
GTTTCATTATATCGTTGTCTTGAATCGCTCATGGACAAACACCTCTTAGTTCATAGTTAAGATTATTATTACTTCTACACTAAGAGACGTCCACTTTTTATTCTAGATGCAACCATCACTCTATTTCCAGTAAAAATGAGAAAACACGCAAGATAAGATGATGCCATCACCTTATCTTGCATAGTCTTCCGAGAAGCGAATACTAAAAAAAGGAACTTAGCAGGTACCGTGTATCAAACCGCTAAGCTCCTTTTTCATTCACTTATTTACTTTTCCAACACATATATCTGCCTCAATCATTAACATAACTTGCTTCTGGGACACTCTCTTCTTTTACATCATTGCCGCAAAGTATTGCATTGGTTGGAAGTGTGAGGGTTTTTACTCCAAACTTACGTAGTACTAAGTAGACAGTAAATGAGGTGATGGATTGGACGTATCTGAAGAAGAGTTAATTACAAGACTGAAAATAAAAGATTCTACAGCATTAGAATTTTTGATGGATAGATATGGCTCAACGATGTATCTTTTTGCGCAAAGGATTCTGGATACGTATGGTAGCAGAGAGGACGTCGAGGAGTGTGTTAGTGACGTGTTCATCATGGCTTGGAATAGGATTGATGAGTACGATAGGTTAAGAAGCTCGCTCCAAACATGGATCTATATGCTTACCAAGTATCGCGCACTGGATTGTCGGCGGAAATTAACAGATCGACCTCAGCTTGTCGTCATGGATGGAGATCTGACAAACAGCGATAATTTGGAGCGTACGGTCATCCAGAAGGCACAAACCGAAGAGATTTTACGTATCGTGGATTCCTATGGTCCCGTTGATCGTACGATTTTTTATAAAAAATATTATTTATATGAATCTTTGGATATGATTGCTTCAGCCCTTGGATTAACACGAAAAGCGGTTGAAAACCGTTTGAGGCGCACGCGAAATGCTCTGAAGGAACAATTGATGCTCGCTTGGAAGGAGGATATCTCACATGAATAAGAAGAGTGATCGTGATTGGTATCGCAAAATAGATCAATTAAATGATCATCAATCTAATCTTGTTATGAGTCAACTGGAGATCCATGAGGATGAACCCATTGCTGCAGAAACGCTAGCTCGGATCAAGGCACAAACATATAGTAAATTGGGAATATCGCAATCGACCCCGGTAACAACCGTGGAATCGACTCCAACAAGTAGCGATGGGGAGAAACAGAAGCTTGCACGTCATGCCAAACTGAGAAATCGAATGATCGCTGTTAGCGCCGCAACCGTTATTTTTATTGTTGTCTTCGCCATGAGCTCGCCAGAGGTGAGAGCCCAAATTCACAAAGTTTTTCAGTTCTTACCTGGATTCGCCACCGTTCAAGATTCAGAGAAACAGCTTGTTCACTATGTGCTGCAGACGCCGATAGAAGCGCCAACACTTGTGGGTAACATCCAAATACGCGGGATATCCATTGGTGATCAGTACACGAACGTCACGCTAGTCAGCGCAGGTACACCTTCTATGCGGTCATTCACGCTGAGTAATGGAGAAGGAACGTCCTATTTGATTAAATATGGCAGTATTTCAAGTGCTGGGAATGAATGGATTGGCTCTTATTATTATGAAGGGTCAATCAAAGTGACCGACAATATGCGTCTAACTCTCGATAGTCAACTTCCTAGTATTCCGATTCAACTAGCAAAGGTGGAAGAGGTTGATCAAATTAATGATCTTGGCGTAACAGACACCCATCACGAGGTAAGTCTAACAGCGTTATTACGAACCACAGATCAAA
Source organism: Paenibacillus sp. J31R109 (assembly GCF_059692055.1). NCBI lineage: Bacteria > Bacillati > Bacillota > Bacilli > Caryophanales > Paenibacillaceae > Paenibacillus > Paenibacillus sp. J31R109. Next base: position 1,786 of record NZ_JCAUAR010000018.1, read on the forward strand.
ACAATACCAAGGTCACGTTACTTCCGCAGGCTCCTGTGGGAATGCAGATTAAAGCGTACGGTTTATCACCATATGACTACGTGGTTAAACCCGAACTAACGACGATTAAGGGAGAAGCAGTTTCGTATTATCGCGATCCTAATTTCCCGAATCCGAATGAATTGAGTTTCGAGCGTGATGGCGCGTCATCGACAAGCTATCATTTGAAAATCCCAGCGGTCTTAGCAACGCTACAATCTCCAAAGCCAGAATCATTCACGGTTCCGATTCCCGCTCAAGGTGTCATTGATGTCAATAGATCGATCATGATTAGTGGCTATCCCGTTGATATTACCAAAGTTGAAAGAGTACCAAGTAACGCATCGGCTTCTGAATTTGGAGGGCTTAAGATCTATCTGGATATGAAGTATAATGCGCAAGCGGCTTCATCGCTTTTGTCCTTCACGCTGGATTATATGAAATTAAAGAACACAAGTGGCTCTAATTGGCGAGTAAACGATCAAACACGTGCGATGGAGTATGTAGTTGTAGACTTTCCTGTGAAAGATACAACATTCACGTTCTACATCAAAGAAGCGCATATCATTATTCGCGGTCCCTGGGAATTTCAGCTGCAATAGCCCCTTGACAATCGATGAGATCCCTTGTAAGATATTGAAAAATTCATAATGAAATATTGATGAATGGGACAGTAATTCCTAACAGACAGTCACAGCGAGCCGGGTCAGTGTAAGCCGGTACGGATGTTATGAATGAAACGGACCCAGGAAATGGTTTGCTGAACGTTAGTAGGCGAATCCGGTCAGACGACCGTTACGAAATTGAGGGGTTAAACCATAGGTTTAACACTTAGAGTGGTACCGCGGGAATCTTCAGCTCTCGTCTCTTTTATAGAGACGGGGGCTTTTTATATTTTCAGAAAATAGATAGGAGTGACATCATGTTAAATTATAAACTGCATGTAGCTGAGAAAGTGTCATCGTTACTAGGCAGCTTCGAGCCACAAGAGCTTGCTGGATTGATGGAGTACCCAGCAAATCACGATAAAGGAGATCTTTGTTTACCCTGTTTCCGACTGAGTAAAGTGCTTGGCAAGTCACCGAAAGATATTGCGGAACACTTGCAGGCTACCCTGCAAGATGAGGAAGTCGACCAGATTGAAGCCGTTAATGGGTATTTGAATATTTTCCTAAACAAGCAGCGTTGGGCAGAATCCTTGATTCAACACATACATCATGCTGGTCATCAATATGGGTCTCAGAATGTCGGACAGGACAAGACGGTCGTGATCGACTACTCCTCCCCGAACATTGCGAAACCATTTCATGTTGGCCATTTAAGATCCACCGTAATCGGAAATGCGCTATATCACATCCACGCTTTTCTTGGATATAGAGTTGTGGGGATCAATCATTTAGGTGATTGGGGGACGCAGTTCGGGAAATTGATCGTAGCCTACCAGCAATGGGGAAGTAAGGAGGCCGTGAATCAAGGGGCAATTGATGAGCTGCTCCATCTGTATGTAAAATTCCATGAGGAAGCGGAGAAGGATCCTACGCTAGAAGATCAGGCACGTGCTTGGTTTACGAAAATGGAGCATGGTGATCAAGAAGCACTTACGTTATGGCAGTGGTTTATTGACATCAGCATGGCAGAATTTCAGAAGATATATAAGCTGCTAGGCGTTCAATTTGACGCTTATCAAGGTGAAAGCTTCTACAATGATAAAATGGAACCAGTCATTCAGTCGTTAATAGAAAAGCAGCTCTTGGAAGAAGATGAGGGGGCAATGTTAGTTAGATTGGATGCCTTTAATATGGCACCAGCCCTAATGCTGAAAAAAGATGGCAGCTCCCTCTACCATACACGTGATCTGACTGCTGCGATTTATAGAGCGGAGACCTATAATTTTGCTAAATTGATATACGTAACCGATTATGCTCAAAATTTTCATTTTCAGCAATGTTTCAAGGTCCTTGAATTAATGGGTTACACCTGGGCGTCCAAGCTGGAGCATGTAGCGTTTGGCCGTGTGAGCATTGAAGGAGGCGGCTTGTCGACACGTAAAGGCAATGTGATTAAATTAGAAAACGTGCTGGAACAGACTGTCCAAAAAATAAAAGAAGTCATAGAAGCCAGAAATCCAAGCTTGCCGAATAAAGAAGAAGTCGCTGAACAAGTGGGGATTGGGGCCGTGATTTTTAATGATTTGAGCGCTAATCGAATTAAAGATATTGATTTTTCGTGGGAAGATGCTCTTAACTTCGATGGTGAAACAGGACCCTATGTCCAATACACGCACGCAAGAACATGCAGTTTGTTGAAGAAAGCACAGCAGGGATTTGGCTATGACTTCCTAACTTTCGAGGTAGATGGGTCCTATTTGCTAGAAAAAGAAGCCATTGCAGTTATCAAAATGCTCTACCTGTTCACCGAACGTATTGAGCAAGCCATGGTGAAGCTGGAGCCGTCGATTATCTCCCGTTATCTCATCGATCTCGCACAAGCGTTCAACCGCTTTTACCATACGTGTTACATTCTTGTAGAGGAAAAACAGGTGCGTGAGGCGCGTTTGGCACTTGTTACTAGCGTTCAAACCACGTTGCGCAATGGATTAAAGCTGATTGGGCTGCAAGAGCCAAATGAAATTTAAGGAAGAGGAAATGGTAATAATCCTCATTCATGAGAGATTTTAAGGGGGGAATACTACGGGAAAAGATAAGGTTTGACGCTTAAGGAGCTGGTTTGTCGTGATAAAGCGCATGGCAGCGATCGTTTCAACACTCATTTTGGCAAGTGGATGCGTAGGCAGCTCGTTGACACCGAAAGATACAGGTATGGATGTAAAAAGTAGTCCACCTCTCGTTCGGACCGAGACTACTCCGCCGCCTATTTCGCAATTTCATGCTACTGCAAAGCAAGAGCTGCAACCGCAAACTCAACCACAACCACAAAAACAAATCTCGAAAGTTACGTTAGGCGCGATCGGAGATATCCTCATCCATGATAAGGTTTATCTAGATGCTAAGCAGAAAGATGGGACGTATAATTTTAAGCCTATATTTGAAAAGGTAAAAACCTTGCTGCAAGCGCCAGATATCCTTGTTGCTAACCAAGAGACGATGATTGGCGGTAAGGAAATGAGGCTTTCCAGTTATCCAACCTTTAATAGTCCTCATGAAATTGGCGATGCACTGAAATATGCTGGAGTAGATGTTGTGACTATTGCTAATAATCATGCGCTGGACCGCGGCGAAAAAGTGATTCAAAGTGCACTCACTTACTGGGATACCCTTGGCATTCCTTATACCGGTGCATTCAAATCTCAAAATGACCGCGACAACCTCAGGACGCTCACGAAAAATGGGATTACATTCGCCTTCTTAAGTTACACGTATGGAACGAATGGGATTTCAACGCCAGCAGGCAAACCCTTTCTGGTTAACCGGATTGATGACAGGCAAATTCGCTCGGATGTGGAGCAGGCGAAACCATTGGCAGATGTCATTGTCGTTGCGATGCATTGGGGGAACGAGTATCAACGTCTTCCTGATAAGAATCAAACGGCTCTTGCACACAAACTAGCGGATATGGGCGTGCATATTCTGATTGGGAATCATCCACATGTCCTGCAGCCTCCCGCTTGGGTAGAAGGGAAGAATGGGCATCGAACCTTTGTGGTCTATTCACTCGGCAACTTTCTATCTGCTCAAATCAACTTGTATAAGCAAGTAGGTGGCATGGCTACCATTGAAGTCGTAAAAACGACTACGAATAAGACCAAGCAGATTGAGATCACTAATCCCAGTTTTCTTCCCACGTATACGTATAGCCAACAAGGCAAACAATTTCAGATAATATCAATGGACAGGTTAACTAATGATCAACTCTCGCAGGTTAGTTCTAACTACCAAATGATAACGAAACATATGAAAACGTACATCCCCGAGCTTCACATGATTACTTCCCCAAAAGAGTAGCCAAAAAACACCGCTCCTGTTTATTTACGAAACAGGGCGGTGTTTTGCATTACGGTGGAGTACCGATTAGATGTTGTCATCTTGTTTGGTTTCTTTGGCGAGATTCTGTTTTAACGAAGTGTTCTTAGTAGCTAATTCCTTGGCGAAATCTTTTTGCAGCCGCTCGCTTGTTTTTATTTCTTCCGTTAGCTTGCTCACACGAGACATTTTGCTGCTCAAGTCACTGTGGGATTGACTTAATTTCATATCCCGTTGAACCTGTTTCATCTTCGCTTGGGCTCTATCTTTCTTTTTCTTCTCATTTACAATTTTATTTTCAAGCTCAGTAATGTCTTTTTTCAATTGACTAACAATTGATTTGGTAAAACTAATGGCCATTCTTACACCCCGTATCCATTTCATGTAGCTGAGTCATTATTCTACTATAAAAGGGACCGTTATGCGAGTAAAGACGCTATAAATTTCATGCAGTAGGGTTGGTGAAGAGCTATTTCCAACCTTTAGCAGTGACGGTTTGTTTTTTGCGCTGAAAAATCCTTTTAAATAAGCTAACTTTCTTTTTACGACGGAGAGTCAGTCGAACACCTTCGATGAGCAGCAAAGACCTTAATGAATCGCGGCGATTAAGCGTGTGTAATCGTTTAATAAACTGCTCGTCCATGTCGATCATCCTCCTAAGTGTTAGTACAACTTGCGTAAAAATTTTCACGGTTAACTACCTTCATTATATCGTCATCAGGCGAAAATATTTGTCAGAATGTCGGTAAGAAATCTACTAGTTTTGTCGAAATCACCTTTAAAAAAGGGTTGTGTCAAATGATGCAAAAGAAATTTTTAACAAATAGGTTTACTTTCTGCCACTTTCAGCATATAGTTAAAAACACGGTGTTTCCTTTGGTAAACTTTTTGTCCCACTGGAAACTTTATTTTTACCCTAAATGTTTCCCTAGGTAAAAACTATTGCAAACAAGCAATTTAAAATAGGAGGTCAAAGCGATGTTTCAGAAACCAGACAATAAGCTGTCGAGGCGTAATTTGTTGAAGTTAGGGACGACAGGAGCTTTTGCTTTAATTGGGAGTGCGTTGTTAAATCCTTCCTCTTTATTCGGCAGACCACCAGTCGCGCTAGCACAGGATAAGCATGATATTCACCATGCCATGAAAGAACAATTGCATGAGGGGATGAAGCATGGTTATGTCCCAAGCACAGAAGTGACGGAAGGATTCAAAGCAGCGCAGCATGCGCTTACTGCTTTTGATTATGGCAAGGTCAGTAAGCTCCCGGATGGCAGAACACTCAGAGAATATGAGATCACAGCTTTGGAAACCAACGTGGAAATCGCCAAAGGCATCAAATTTCCCGGTTGGACATTTAATGGCACGATCCCTGGTCCGACTATTCGTTGTACAGAAGGGGATGTACTCCGTGTGAAGTTTACGAATGGAACCATGCATCCGCATTCCATTCACTTCCATGGCATGCATCCGACGAATATGGATGGACTGGAAGCTGTGCTTTCTGGTGATTCATTTATTTACGAATTCGAAGCTAAACCTGCTGGTATGCATGTCTATCATTGCCACGTCGCACCACTTGCCAGACATATTCATAAAGGACTTTATGGAAATTTCATCATTGATCCGAAGAAGCCAAGAGCAGCAGCCAAGGAGTTCAACATGCTCATGAATGGTTACGATCTGGACCTCGACGGGGAAAATGAGATCTATACCGTGAATGGATACGCTTTTGCTTATCAGCAAGAACCGATTAAAGTGAAAGCCGGAGAACTCGTTCGCATTTACTTAAGTAACTTGACGGAATTCGATTTAATAAATTCGTTTCATTTACACGCGAACTTTTTTAATTATTACGCAACTGGAGCTGATCCTGAAGCACGACCTGCGTATACCGATACCATCATGCAGTGCCAGGGAGAACGAGGTATTCTTGAAATTGTTTTTCCTTCACCAGGACGATATATGTTTCATGCACATCAAAGCGAATTCGCAGAATTAGGCTGGATGGGATTCTTCATTGCTGAATAAGAAGGGGGGCGGCGAACGTATGAGTATCAATGAACAAACTACGAATAAATCATCTTCTTCCAAATGGAAAGCGATCCTGTGGGGCATTCTTCCGCTAATCTTGTTATTTGCCATCATAACGACTATTGTTAAAGTAGGCACAGGAGTTGAGAATGAGCCTGCTGCGCCAATTGAAGTCCTGAATATTGAGAAAATCACATTGAACGATGACGGTATACAAGTAAGAGTCTTAAATTCAGGGCCTGAAGATATCACCATTGCGCAAGTGGTCGTGGATGGCGCCTTCTGGAATGCTTCCTTTTCACCAAGCGACACGCTCAAAAGGTTCGAACAAGGCATGGTTCATATTCCATACCCTTGGGTTCAAGGTGATCCACATGAAGTGAAATTCATCACCTCGAACGGTCTGATCTTCATTGGTGAAGTCGCAGCTGCGGCAGCAACACCTGAGCCGAATGGCAAGTTAATCGGGCAATATGCGCTGATTGGCTTCTACGTTGGCGTAATTCCTGTAGGACTCGGCTTACTATGGTACCCATTTCTACGCAGATTCTCTGTAAGAGGTATGCACGCAATTCTTGCTTTGACCGTAGGCTTATTGTTCTTCCTAGTTATTGATACCTTCGGTGAAGGGTTTGAAATGGCTGCAGAAGCACCTGGTGTTTTTCAAGGATCTGGTTTGGTCTGGTTTGGAGCCTTGCTGAGCTGTCTCTTCTTAATTGCGGTAGATCAGTCGAATGAACGTAAACTTAACAATGAAGTTTATGTGGGTAAGCGTGTAGCCAACAAAATCGCAACCGGGATCGGGCTTCATAATTTCGGTGAAGGTCTTGCTATAGGCTCTGCATTTGCTGTAGGGGAGGCAGCGTTAGGTACGTTCCTCATTATTGGTTTTACCCTGCACAACATTACAGAGGGTGTAGGGATTGCAGCACCGTTATTGAAAGATCGTCCAACGTGGCAGACGTTTGTCAAATTAGCTCTGATCGCGGGTGGTCCAGCCATTATTGGTACATGGGCCGGTGGTTTCATATTTAACGATGCCTTAGCAGCACTGTTCTTTGGTATCGGAGCGGGTGCAATTCTCCAGGTCATTTATGTCATTTCTAAAATGATTCTTCGAGAATCGGAGAAGAAGGGACTATCACCTGTCTCTTGGTTAAACTTCAGTGGCGTTACAGCAGGAATATTAATTATGTATGCGACGGCATTCATGGTAAAATTTTAAATGCATCTATTCTAAATGAAAGGTAGGTGATTCCTATGTTATCAGGTATTGGCATTCCGGGACTTATTGTGATCGTAGGTGTTGCATTACTCTTATTCGGGCCAACAAAACTTCCGCAATTAGGCCGTGCTTTCGGTACGACAATTAAGGAGTTTAGACAAGGAACGAAAGGGTTACTAGAAGAGGAAGATTCGAAAGATAAGCAAAAAGAACAGTAATGACAGTTAGCAACAAAAAGGTGTGCTTCTTGCATGCCTTTTTTTTTTACTCAACTTGGATTTTTCTTGGGATTGCCGTAAGATATGGCTGTACATATGGTGATAGGTGAGGGGAAGTGAAGAGATGAAATCACTCGAACAATACTGGAACGAAACGTATCAAAGATTAGAAGCTACGCCTATATACGATAATTGGTTGGACAAATATTGGGAGCCATATCTATCAGCGTATAGCAGCGAAACATTGATTGTTGATCTAGGCTGCGGTGTCGGGAATAATACCCAATATTTATCCGAGCATGGCTTGTCCCCGATTGCTTGCGATATTTCTGAAGAGGCGCTGAAGAAACTGAAATCCTTCCTTCCTGACATTCGAACACGCTGTTTGGATATGACAACGGGGCTTCCTTTCGCCAAAGGAACCGTAGGAGTCCTGATCGCTGATTTAAGTATTCACTATTTTGACGAGGATACGACGCATAGAATCATACGAGATCTCCATAGTGTGCTTAAGCAAGATGGTCTTCTGTTAGTGAGATTGAATTCAACCAGTGAAATCGTAAATATAAGAGAAGGCGACGAGTTATATAGAAGGTTTTTTGATCGGGGTGAAATTGAACGTTTTTTTGATGGGGACATGTGGTCGTACGTACATATTGCGGAATATGAAATGGACAGGTATACCAACAGGAAGATGCTATGGGAGATCGCGTTAACACCACGCCAAGAATAGTCATGAAAAAGCAATAAGTAGTCAATTTCCGCATGCACGACCCTAAAGGAATTACTGTTTGATGAGCGAACCTCTAATATATACAGTAGCACCATCATGCAGGACTATCCTATTTATGCAGAAAAGAGGTTTCCCATGAAACAGATTGGCATTGCACTTATTGGTTGCGGAGCGATTTCAAGCGTACATTTAAAAGCAATTTCAGAAATACCAACGGCCAAATTAGTGGCAGTTGTAGACACGAATGCCGAGTTAGCCGCGCAAACAGCAGAAACGTATCAATGCAGTTATTACACGGATTATCTCGAAATGCTGAAGAATCCAGACATTGACGTCGTTCATATATGCACAGCGCATTATTTGCACGCGCCAATGGCTGTTGATGCACTTAACGCTGGCAAGCATGTTCTGACGGAGAAGCCAATGGCTGAAACGAAAGAAGCTGCAATCACGATGTTACATGCAGCAGAAGCAAATCCGAATGTGCAATTAGGTGTTATTTTCCAAAATCGATATAACCCTGCCTCCATCCTTATGAAACAAACTGTCGATTCGGGAGAACTCGGAAAATTGCTTTGTCTGAAAGGCATTGTTACATGGTGCAGAGATGCTTCCTATTATCAAACGGAATGGAAAGGGAAATGGGCAACTGAAGGTGGTGGTGTCCTCATTAACCAGTCCATTCATACCTTAGATTTACTGCAGTGGATTGGTGGCGAGGTGTCTAGTGTGAAAGGGACGATGTCGACAGACTCCCTGGAGGGCATTATTGAAGTTGAAGATACCGTACATGCGCATTTGACGTATAAGAACGGGGCTACAGCTGTCTTTTATGCAACGAATTCGTATGGGGTCAACTCCCCGCCTGAAATCGAGCTTGTCTTCGAAAAAGGCAAATTAGTACTCGCAGGTGATACACTATATCGCGTAGTGGATGGTGAGCAATCCATATTAACGTCTCCAGAAGCAACAAATTTGGGAGCCAAATCCTACTGGGGAATTAGCCATGGCACGCAGATCGCAGATTTCTATGACCATCTCCTGCATAACCGCAGCTATGGTTTAAATGGACCTGAAGGGTTCAAGGCATTCAATCTGGTTATGGATATTTATGAATCGTCCAGATCTGGGAAGAGAATTAGTTATCAGTAACCTGAGCGATAGCAGGGAGCTAAGTTTCAGCGCGGAACAAAGTCCCGTCATCACGGAAGTAAAAGGCAATTTCATCGGAAATCGTACTCATTCGGATTGAGATTCTGGTGAATTCTTCGATGATGCCGCGATCCACTTCGCTGTAAACGCCATGCTCGTCGGTTTGCCAGACAGATACCGTTGTTTGGGATAGGGCGGCGGCAAATAGATCGCCATCCGATGTTAATGTCAGCAACATGAGATTCACATCTCCTTCTATGTTTTCATTGTACGAACACGTTACTTTGTTCAGTTATTACTTGAGTATATTCGCCATTAGAAATGACATGCGAAATAAAAGAGTGAAGTTCTCCTATTAGTAAATAATTCGAAGTCGTCCCCATTGGGAACGGCTTTTTTCTGTCTATTCGGTGTAAGGGTATTCGTTCAATCCGGTTTATCCCCCTGCCCAAATGGTCATAATGGGAAAGGGATGAGTAGAAGGAGGGACCCACATCATGCCAGATGATGTAACGATTCCTATTGACCCTAGTATTGAAATGAACCTTGAACGGATCACGGTGGATTTAGGCGGCAGTGATGATGTTGTCATCCGCGAGATTCAAGATGAAGGTACCCTGACAATAGCGGCAGCGGTTGTGTATATCGATGGGCTTTCGGATACGACGGCCATTAATACGTATATTTTGGATGTATTAAAAATGATGTTAAGGGATGCCCCTCATGAAGCGTATAGAGAGCAATTGGATACAGAAACACTTGCCAAAGAACTGTTAACAGGATTAGGCTGCATTGAAACCGTAGCTGATATGGCAAGTCTGTATGAAAATTTACTCTCAGGTGAGGCTATTATTTTATTTAATGGACAAAATCACGCCTATCGCGCGGATATTCGTCAATGGAAGGGTCGTGATGTGACTGAATCCACCAACCAGACGTCCGTACGTGGTCCGAGGGAAAGTTTTACAGAGACACTTCGCACGAATACTGCGTTAATTAGACGTAAAATAAAAGATCCAAGACTATGGATGGAGACGATCTCCATCGGTCGAATAACGAAAACGGACGTAACCATCATGTACATGAATGGGATCGCTAAGCCATCGGTAATCAATCTTGTTCGGTCAAAATTAAGAGCGATTGATATCGATAGTATTTTGGACAGCGGTTATATCGAAGAATTGATCGAAGACAATAAATTTTCGCTATTTCCAACTGTCTATAATTCTGAACTTCCAGACAGCACGGCCGCCCAGTTATTAGAAGGGAAAGTAGCGATTATCGTAGATGGAACGCCTAATATTTTGTTAGTACCTACGCAACTTGTGACTTTCTTTCAATCAGCAGAGGACTACTACCAACGAGCTTACTATGCAAGTCTTCTACGTCTACTTCGATTTAGCACAGTATTCATCTCTTTGTTATTGCCATCAATCTATATCGCGATTACGACTTTCCATCGTGATATGTTGCCAGCCTCATTGTTAATCGGCTTAGCTGCCCAACGTGAGGGGGTGCCATTACCTGCTTTTGTTGAAGCGCTTGTCATGGAAGTGACTTTTGAAATTTTGCGAGAAGCGGGTCTTCGCATGCCGCGAGCAATTGGACAAGCGGTATCTGTCGTTGGCACTCTTGTCATCGGACAAGCCGCGGTAGAAGCGGGAATCGTCTCGGCAGCCATGGTTATTGTGGTTTCGGTAACGGCAATTTCAACCTTTACCTTGCCTGCTTATAGCATGTCTATTCCAGTGCGTTTACTTCGGTTTGTATTTATGGGGGCGGCGGCAAGTTTTGGGTTATTCGGGATTGCCATGGGGATGTTTGTGTTATTGCTTCATTTGTGTGCTCTTCGTTCTTTCGGGGAGCCTTTTATGTCTCCATTTTCACCATACCGCAAAGCAGATTTAGAGGATACGCTGCTTCGGTTACCAAGATGGCTTATGTTTCAACGTCCTGAGACATCACTCGATGAAGGCAGTGATAGAATACGGAAGCAGTAGCAAGGAGGCGTATTAGGATGAAATATAAATTAACTATTATGCTTCTTTGCTTACTTTTGCTAACTGGTTGTTGGAGCAGACGTGAATTAAATGAACTGCTTATCGTCCTTGGAATCGGTGTTGATTGGAAGGATGGAGAGTATTTGGTATCTTTTCAAGTCGTAAATCCAAGTGAAATATCCGCTCAGAGAAAAGGGGGGGATCGCCCGCCTAGCACGCTCTACCAGGGGAAAGGGAAGACTTTATTTGAGGCTGCAAGGTCATTGACAGCGGAAGCGCCTCGGAAGGTCTATATGGGACATTTGCAATTGTATGTTATTGGCGAGGAATTGGCGAGGCGAGGGATAAAAGATTTCCTAGATAATACAATCCGAGATAATGAATTACGCATGGATTTTAATCTGGTTGTTGCAAGAGGAACGATGGCGGAGAATGTGTTGAAATTATTTACACCTGTTGAGAAATTACCGAGTTATAGTATGCAGCAATCCTTACAAACATCACAGAAGTCGTGGGCTCCAACAGTTGCTATGACGATGGATGAAACGTTGAATAAGCTGTCTGGCAAAGGTTTCGAACTAGCATTAACGGGTATTCGAATAATTGGTGACCCAGCAATGAGTGACTCGAAAAAGAATGTAGAGTATTTTCATCCGCCTAGTCGATTCCGTTACAACGGGATCGCGGCTTTCAAAGATGACAAATTAATTGGCTGGCTAGATGAGCAGGAAAGTAAAGGTTATACAGACATAACAAATAATTTGGATAGCACATCTATCGAAATTCCTTGCGGTGAGCAGAAATATACGGGTATTGAAGTGACATCCTCGGAAGCTAAATTGAAGGCAAGCGTACGGAATGGGAAGCCTGAGATGAATGTGTCCATACGAACGGAAGCGAATGTCGTTGGGAGACAATGCAGAGATATCGATTTGACAGATCCTCAAGTGATTCAACGTTTGGAAAGTGAGTCCAAACAAATCATACAGTCGCATGTAGAGGCAGTCGTTTCACGTGCGAAGACAATGAAATCGGATATCATCGGTTTTGGAAGTCAACTCGGCAAGGATCAGCCTGCGTATTGGAAAAAAGTTAAAGATACTTGGAATGATGAGATGTTTCTTCAAACAAAAGTTAACTATGAGATGGAATTTTTTATCAGGAAAATAGGGACAATTGGCAATTCAACTATGAATTAGGCATGTTGAAAGGACTTGTTGGTGAATGGCGTCTGTACTTACTGTTCTTGCATTAGCTGCGGGTACGTTCTGGTTAGAAGCACCTAAGCTATTACGACAAAATCATAAACGTGAATTCTTCATTTTCATCGTACTCCTGTTGCTAGCAAGTAGTTTCTATGTCTTGCTAACCTTAGAAGTTATTTTACCAAATCCATTCAAAATCATTGAATGGATGTACGGATGGACTGCTTAAATTAGTTTGGATGCAGAGATAAGGAGGGTCCAAATGAGCACATTTGACAATGCTACCATTTCTGTGCGCCAATTTACGATCCTAATCATTCTTGGCGTTATTGGAGATTCAATTCTCATTATGCCGACCATCCTTGCTACAGCTGCGAAACAAGATGCCTGGTTGTCAGTGTTATTAGCCATCTTTCTTGGGTTCCTAACAGGATGTATCTTTGCTGGTATTGCGAACATACTTCGCAGGCGGAGGCTTTTTAATCTAATTAGACTACATGTAGGTGTTTGGATTGGCAGTCTGATCATCTTATTATTTCTATTCGAATTCTATATGTGTTTGCTAACGTTGTTAAGTGAGATGAGTCAGTTTATGACAACGCAATTGATGCCAGAAACACCAATTAATGCGATCATTGCTGTATTTATTTTGGTTATTATTATCGCTTACAAGTATGGTGTTGAAGCATTTGCTCGGATGGGGGAACTGTTATTTCCCGTGTTCATCCTGTTATTTCTCATACTCTTCGTTTTACTACTGCCACAAGTGGATTTTGCCAATTTGCGCCCCATAGCAGTTGAAGGAATGGGACCGATTTGGCGGGGGGCTATAATGGCTTTTGCAACTGCATTTTCAGAAATGGTTGTGCTTCTCATGTTAGTACCCAATGTTACTGGTTCCACAGCACTAACCAAACCAATCTTAACGGGTTACGCGATCGGTGGTGCCATTTTATTTGTTATTGTCATTCTGTGTGTCCTTGTGTTAGGGCCGAATTTAATGGAGACGAAATTTTATCCGACCTACGTACTCGCGCAGAAAATAACAATTGGACACTTCCTAGAGAGGCTAGAGGCCGTTATGGCATTTCTGTGGTTTATATCGGTGTTTTACAAAACGTTGCTTATCTTCTTCGCACTGACCTCAGGTCTTGCAGAACTATTTCAGTTGAAGCAGAGTCATATGCTGACTATACCAATAAGCATGCTGCTACTCGTAGGAACCGTTGCAGGCACGCCAAATATTACGCAATATAATGCCATATTGGAGTCTTACTACACTTGGTTTGATATTACTTTTTGTATCTTGATTCCCGCTGTGGTGCTCATCTTATTTTATATCTATGATCGTCGAGATAAAGTGAAAAGGATCAATGAAGACATTGAGTTACTACCAAAGTCATGACAATTAACTATTAAACTTAACGATTCCTAATTTTAGGAGGACAACCATGGATCAACTGTTCAAAATGAAAGAACGAGGGACTTCCGTATCCACAGAGCTGATGGCCGGTGTTACGACATTTCTTACAATGGTCTATATTGTCATTGTGAATCCAGGGATATTAAGCACAACAGGGATGGACTTTCATGGGGTTTTCATGGCCACTGTGCTCGCAAGTATAGCAGCCACACTCATCATGGGCCTGTTCGCGAATTATCCGATCGTACTTGCGCCGGGCATGGGATTGAATGCTTATTTCGCATTCACAGTGGTGGGAGGCAATGGTGTACCGTGGCAAGTAGCTCTAGGCGCTGTGTTTATGGCTGGTATTCTGTTCATCGTGCTGTCGCTCACGTCATTCCGTTATGTGTTGCTCGACGCCATTCCTACCAGTCTCAAACACGCAATCACTGCTGGTATAGGACTGTTTATCACATTTATCGGGTTGCAAAATGCCAAAATCATCGTGGATTCACCTGCTACCTTACTTACCTTAGGCAATCTGAAAGAGCCCATGACGGCTCTTACATTAATTGGTCTCATCATTTCGCTTGTCTTATTGGCGTATCAAGTCCGTGGATACTTATTCTTTGGCATGCTGATCACGGCTGTTCTGGCATGGATGTACGGACTTTTGGCTGTGCCTGATACCTTCATTGCAGCCCCTACAGGATTAGTTGCAACAGCATTCCAACTCGATATACAAGGTGTATTTTCGGGAGGCTTATATGCCGTTATTTTCACTTTCTTGTTGATTACCTTATTCGATACAACGGGTACGATGCTAGGCGTAGCCGAGCAAGCGGGCCTCCTGAAAGATAATAAATTTCCACGCTCGCGAGGAGCACTCATGGCTGATGCGGTTGGCACAACGACAGGGGCACTGCTTGGGACGAGTCCAACTTCAGCCTATATTGAATCGAGTTCAGGAGTTGCTGTAGGCGGGAGAACAGGGCTTACTGCCGTTGTGGTTTGCGTGTTATTGGCGCTGACCTTATTCTTTTCACCGATTATTGCGGTTCTAGCGAGTATTCCGGCCATCACGGCTCCAACCTTAATCATTGTTGGCTTTCTCATGATGAATGTACTGCGCAAAATTGAATGGCAAGACCTGGAGGAAGCTTTTCCAGCTTTTCTAATCGTTGTTCTGATGCCACTGACGTATAGTATCGCCACCGGGATTGGCATTGGCTTTATCGTATATCCGATTCTCAAGCTGATCCGGGGGAAAAGGAAGGATGTACATCCTATTTTCTATCTTTTTGCGGTGTTGTTTTTTATACAGATTGTTTTTTTCACACACTAATGTATGAAACATAAATAGCTGAAGCAGGCGCTGCGGCGTTCTGCTTTTTTGTGTTTCTATCGTCTCTCAATCAGGCATTCTCAACTCCGCTTGCATCCAAACCAATTTGGACAAGGGACATAAACTATCAAGAACTACGATGTTGAGAGAGTGGTGCAGATGGGGAAAGGACTTCTTAAGGCCGTTGCGCTAACGTACAGTTTGACGATAGGGCGAGTTGAGCTCATACGGCATACATCGCGGGCTTTTGTCGTGAAAATTACGGCAGACGAAGGTCTGTTTATTTTGAAAAGGATGCGGATGGACGAGTACCGATTACGCTATATGCTTGATGTCGAGGACTTTCTCAGGAGTCGAGGTATTCACATTCCATTCGTGTATCCTACCGATGAGGCACAGAATTACATGAGATATAAAGGCAATTTATATGTTCTTCAACAATGGATTTGCGGTGTTGCGTATCCGCTCACAACGGTAGATAAAGCGGTTAAATTAGCCGCATTATTGGGAAGTATCCATATGATTTCGAAAGAATATCCTGCCTCAATTGGCCCTATCTATCATGGATCGGCTAGGTGGGAGCGTGAATACGAGGAAGCGCTTAGCTATATAGAAAGTTGGAAGAATGCAAGCTTGCAAAGTAAAGAACCGTGGCGACTGGCTGTGCTTTCCTATATCGATTTTTGTATAACAACAGGCAAGTATGTCCAAGAGCAGATAAGTGCTTGTTCTTGTGCCTGGAAGGAGAATCAACCTCAACTAATCGTAAGTCACAATGATTTTCATCTTCAAAATATCGTACAAGAGGAGTCTCAAGATATTTATATCTTGGATTGGGAATTTGTTAGATTCGATGTTCCTTCAAGGGATTTGAATCGACTTCTATATGCCATAGTAAAAAAATCATCAGGCTGGAATCCGCTAGTTTTTAAGAAAGTGATGCGAGCTTATTTAGCGCAAAATGGACTGACATCACATGAAATGAAATTCATGTATCTGGATCTGGCATTTCCGCACAATGTATGCCGGAATCTCTTGTGGGGCAAATTCAGTCAAATGACTGGGGAACAAATCAAGGATTTGCTCCAGAAAGAGCAGGATAAGGCCGTTTATTTGCTTGAGGCTTATAGAAAATAAAGTAGCAGTATTGTGCAGGAAGTTAGCCATTGTCTGCATTATAACTTAGATAATTTCACGTTATAATGAGGAACGAATGAAATGTAAGCGCAAACATTCCAGTGAATACTTTTGATGACATGGAGGTTGTAGAAATGTTGAAAAACGCAAAGCAGCTTATCAAATCAGTATGTATGATTACGTTGGGTTCGCTCCTCTTGACTTCATTCGGGATCCCAGCACCTTCCGCACATGCAGCCGTAGCCAGGCAGATGGAGAAGCTAGATCGCGGCTTAGTCGCCGTTAAGGTGAGCACAGGCGTCCTCGTCAGCTGGAGACTGTTGGGTACGGAGGCAGCTAGTACATCATTCAATGTTTATCGGAATGGTGTGAAACTTAATGCTACACCGATTACGACGAGCACGAACTATCAAGATAACTCCGGGACAACGAGCTCAAGCTATACCGTCAAAGCTGTAGTAGGTGGCGTAGAGCAATCCGCCTCTGCTGCCGCTACCCCATGGGCGAACAACTATTTGGACGTACCGTTGCAGAAACCAGCAGGTGGTACGACTCCGGACGGTGTTAGTTATACCTATACGGCCAATGATGCAAGCGTTGGTGATATGGATGGTGACGGTCAATATGAAATTATTTTGAAATGGGATCCTACGAATGCGAAAGACAATTCCCAAGATGGCTATACAGGTGAAGTATTTGTCGATGCCTATAAACTGAACGGCACGCGGTTATGGCGAATTAGTATGGGTAAAAATATTCGGGCTGGCGCGCACTATACGCAATTCATGGTCTACGATTTAGATGGGGATGGCAAAGCCGAGATCGCGATGAAAACAGCGGATGGAACGAAGGACGGCACTGGCGTCGTGATCGGCAGTTCAACTGCGGATTATCGCAACAGTGTGGGAAGGGTGCTGAGTGGTTCTGAATTCTTGACCATATTTGAAGGGACGACAGGGAAAGCATTGACTTCAACGAGCTATGATCCTCCGCGTGGCACAGTCGGAGATTGGGGCGATACATACGGAAATCGGGTAGATCGGTTCCTAGCTACGGTTGCCTATCTGGATGGGCAAAAGCCGAGTATTGTCATGGCGCGTGGTTATTATACGAGAACCGTTCTGGTAGCGTACAATTGGCGTGGTGGAACATTATCTAAATTATGGACGTTTGACAGCAACACCTCGGGGAACTCTGCGTATGCAGGTCAAGGCAACCACAACTTAACAGCCGCTGACGTAGATGGAGATGGCAAGGATGAAATCGTCTATGGTGCGATGACGATCGATGACAACGGCGCTAAGAAATATAACACAGCTTTAGGTCACGGCGATGCTCTTCACGTAGGCGATTTGGATCCAAACAGTGCTGGTCTTGAAGTGTTCAAAGTCATGGAAAGCACAAGCGCTGCCTATGGCGCAGCCGTCTGGAATGCTGGAACAGGCGCCATTAAATGGGGCGTGAATACAGGCGCTGATACAGGAAGAGGAATGTCAGCCGATATTGATCCACGATACGCTGGCGAAGAAGTGTGGGCAAGTAACGGAGTCGGGCTGTATCAAATCAACGGTATCAAAATCAGTTCGACGATCCCTTCTTCCATTAACTTCGGTATTTGGTGGGACGGCGATGTTTCTCGTGAGCTTCTTGATCACAATTGGGATGGCACGAACGGTGTTGGACGCATTGATAAATGGAACTACACCAGTCTCAATACAACGACTTTATTAACCGCAACAGGAACCAATTCGAATAACTACACGAAAGGGAATCCTAGCTTGCAAGCCGATCTACTGGGAGACTGGCGTGAAGAGGTCATTTGGCGGAAGTCGGATAGTACAGCTTTACGTATCTACTCAACCCCATATGTGACAAGTACGCGTCTGTGGACGTTAATGCACGATCCTTTATACCGTCTGGACATCGCATGGCAGAATGTAGCTTATAACCAACCGCCGCACACGAGTTATTATCTTGGAACAGGCATGGCAACACCTGCACAGCCGAATATCTATACCACGCCATAAGACGTAGATATGAGAAACGTTGGGTTAACGCCAGCGTTTCTTTTTTATTCCATTCTCATTTGTTGAATGCGCTTTCGGAAAGCTGCAGGTGAAGTTCCATAAAAAGCGGAAAACTGCCGTGAAAAGTAGAAGGGATGATTGAAACCAACTTCTTCGGCAACTTCGGCCATAGGTAATGACGTTGTTTCTATGAGTTTTCTAGCTTGTCGAAGTCGTGTTTTGTTTAACATGTCCATAACGGATTCACCGGTTTGCGTTTTAAAGAGGTGAGCGAATCTAGATGGGGATAAATTAACTGCAGCAGCCAAATCAGCAACGGTATAGGGTTGGTTATAATGTTCTGCAATTAACGCTAAAGAGAGCTTGATGCGGGAATCTAGCGGGTATTCGGTTTGCATCGTACTTTTGGATAGCAGAAGGAGGATTTGTTCCAACGCGTTCATGGCCAATCGTTCTGCAAAGGGATCCGCTTCTTCGTTATATTGAAGTAATTGGGCAAAAGCGTTCGATAACCGGAACAACTCTTTATCGTTATCCAAACGGGCAAGTCGGATTCCTTTAATTGCCTCGGGCAGCTGTAAGAGAGGTAACCATTCTTTCTGTGGTACAAAATGACACCAATAAAATTCCCAGAGGGTATTCTCTGGTGTTCCATAGAAATGAGGGGTACCTGGTGTGATGATCGTTACCTCATTCTGCTGACAAGGATAGGTTTCTTTCCCGTTGTTGAAAAGGCCAGTTCCTTGTAACGTCAAGGTGAGATAATAATCTTTCGTACCGTTGGACCGTCTAACTTGGTAGCCGTAGGATTGTCGGTAATGGCCTGATATCAGCTTCCCAGGGGTCGTGATTAGATTTTCTTTGGCAGAAAAGGTTATGAAATCAGTCATTCGGTGGACGCCTCCATTTCCCAGTACATTCTTAGTATAAAGGATTTTATTGGGAAATAAATGGGGAATAAAAAAAGATGCCCCACAAGCCAAAAGGCAGTGAGACATCTTTGAGAAATTAATAAGCTAATGCGAAAAGACCATGAATATGTGACAAGTAGCGAACGTTGCTCGCTTCTTTCATCAGTGTTGCAGGTAAGCCTTTGAGCTGTGTATTTTTTCCGCCAATGGTGCCAACGCCGTCTTTGCGACCGAGGCTGCCCAGTGTACCGGAGAAAACAGGAACGAATTTATCCATTACGCCGCCTTTTAGTTGAACGGACAAGTTATAACCTACCGTTTCACCCATTTGCCAAGCAAGCTGAGCAGTAGGTGGGTAAGGTCTTTCACTGCCTTCAGGGAAGACAACTGCGCAATCTCCAGCTAAGAAAACATCAGCATGGCTTGTGGATTGCAGCGTTGATGTTACGGTAGCACGACCGCGATCTTCTGCGATACCACAGCTGCCGACAACAGCGTTGCCTTTCACGCCGCCAGTCCAAATAATCGTACCAGCTTCGATCGTTTGTCCACTTTTCAGAGATACAGTATTGGCTGTAGCTTCTGTGATGGCAACACCTGTCAAGAATGTCACGCCACGCTTCTCAAGGCTTGTTACTGCGCGCTCAATGAGTACTTGTGGGAATACAGGGAGAACAGCAGGGCCAGCTTCCACACAATAGATGGAAACATCCTTGAAGTCGATACCTTTCGCACGGCATACTTCAGGAAGTTTATCCGCAAATTCACCTACAAGTTCAACACCTGTTAAGCCGCCGCCGCCAACAACAATCGTTGCATCAGCTTTGTTGCCAGATGCTTTGTAAGCGTCCAAGCGAGCTTCCACATGCGCACGAATGCGGTTAGCGTCTGCCGCGGATTTCAGAATCATGCTGTTCGCTTCCAAACCAGGAATACCAAAGTAGTTCGTTTCGCTGCCTAGAGCTACAACCAGCGCATCGTACGTATGTACAGCACCGCTGTTTGTAAGTACTTTTTTCTCATTTGGTTTAATCTCAGAAATGGTGTCAACTACGATATTTACGTTCTTGTCTCCAAGAAGCTTTTGAAGAGGAAGCGCAACGGCTTGCTCTTGAATCGTACCACCAGCTAATCTGTGTAATTCAGTAATGATTTGATGCGTTGAGAATTTATTGATGATCGTAATTTGTGCTTCTGAAGCTGTCAAATGTTTACGTGCTGTTAATGCAGTCAGTAGACCGCCGTAACCGCCACCAAGAATTAATATTTGTTTAGCCATCGTTATCATCCCTTGTCCGGATTAATTTTTTCGTTCAGCGAGTACGTTCAAGAATGCTTGGGCAAAACGAAGTGTCTTCTGCACTTCAGGGTCTTTCAGCATTTTCAACATACCGAAAAGACCGATGGTAGCTCCTGCGTCAGCTTGTGAGCGTTCGCCAGCTTCAATAGCTGCTGATGCGATGTTTTTTGCTTTTTCTTGTACGGGTTTCACGAATTCGCCAATTCCTTGGGCAAAATCGTTGATGAGTACTTTGTCTGTCGCCACATTTTGCGCGAAGTCGTACGCCTTCGTTAGCATGGTAACCATCTCAGCTAACTTAGGAAGGTTATCGACCAGAATAGAAAGAGATTCTTGAACCTCAGGCTTTAATAATTGGTCAAGTACGTCTAATGTTTTGGGTTCAGCAGCAAGTGTTGCTGCTACTTCTTGAACTGATGTCTGTGACATATGACAACTCCTCCTTTGCGTAGAAAAAAACGTATTACATTATTCTACACCTTTTGACAATAAATTTATAAAGGCAGATATTTCAAATTGGTGAACAAATCCTATATAAAACACAACTTGACCTAGAATAATCCCTGTCTAAGGGATATGGATTGATTTTATAATGAAGTTGTTAGTTGGATTGGCATTATTGGATCAAGTACAAGCTAATTTTAGATGTGCCTAAAGGAGTTGAGAAGGAGAAGGACAGACCCATGGACGTAACAAGGCAATAGGCTTTGACAACTAGAAAGCGCATACATAAGAGGAGGCTCGTAATTATTATTTTCACGGTACGAATATTAAAACTTAAGGAGCAAACGCACATGAAAATCGACAAGTCGAAAAAGATCATTCCTTTGGCTCTTAGTTGTATGCTTTCATTCTCCTTACTGCCGCTTGCCACACCCGCCTTCGCGGCGACATTGTTAAGTGATAATTTTGAAGCCTACAACAGTTTCCCATCCGGTGGATGGACGAACGCTTCCGGTAATGGGACTTGGAGCATTGCTACGGATGGAAGTAAGGTTGCTACCCAAACGTCATCTACTTCGAATACCTACATTATGACGAATGGTACGTCATCTTGGACGAATTATACGTATTCGGCCAAAGTGAAAGTGGGATCAACAAGTGTTCGTAATGGTATCGTAGCTCGTTATACGAATAGTAATAACTACTATTTCCTGATTTTATATAATGGAAATTTACTTCTAAATAAAAAAGTAAGCGGTTCCACATCGACGATTCAGCAGGTTCCTTTCACAGCGAATACCTCAACATTTTATAATTTGCAACTAGAAGTGAATGGAACTTCGGTCAAAGGCTACGTGAATGGGACCTTATTGGTACAAGGCACCGATAGCAGCTTGACGAATGGCGTGCCAGGCTTTTATGCCAATGGTGTCGCTCAGTATGACGATGTTTCGGTAACAGATAGTGCGGCCAGTGATACACAAGCGCCATCAGTGCCTACTGGATTAGCTGCTACCGCAGCTTCCAGCAGCCAAATTAATTTGAGCTGGACAGCCTCGACCGACAATGTCGGTGTGACAGGCTACGATATTTATCGTGCTGGCACACTTGTCGGATCATCCGCTACACCTACTTACAGCGATTCCGGTTTGAGTGCATCGACATCGTATTCTTATACAGTTAGAGCCAAGGATGCAGCAGGCAATACTTCGGCAACAAGCAGCACAGCAAGCGCTACAACGCAAGCGGGTTCAAGTGATACCCAAGCGCCAACAGTGCCTACTGGATTAGCAGCTACCGCGGCGTCGAGCAGCCAGATTAACTTGAGCTGGACAGCTTCGACGGACAACGTCGGCGTGACAGGCTACGATATTTATCGTGCTGGCGCATTTGTGGGTTCATCCGCTACAACCTCCTACAGTGACTCCGGCTTGAGCGCATCCACATCATATTCGTATACGGTTAGAGCCAAGGATGCGGCAGGCAATACATCTGCAGCGAGCAGTACAGCTTCAGCAACAACCCAAGCTGGTGGAGGCGGTACGGTTGTCAATGTGTCAACATCCGCGCAACTAACGTCTGCGATTAGCAGCGCGACAGCTGGGACAACGATTGTACTTGCCAATGGTACCTATACCAATGGGGGGAACTTCAGTATCAGCGGCAAAAATGGAACAGCCTCAAATCCGATTACGATTAAAGCTGCCAACACCGGGCAGGCTATTATATCGGGCAGTGCATATTTTATCGTAGCCAATTCCTCCTATGTCACGATTGAAGGCTTGAAATTTACGAATACAGGCAATACAGCGGTAAAATTAGATCAAAGCAACAACGTACGCGTGACACGTAATACGTTTGCCCTTACTGAAAATGGGAATTCACTGAAATGGGTGTACATTGGTGGTGCCAACAGCCATCATAACCGTATTGATCATAATGAATTCGGGCCTAAGCATGATTTGGGTAACTTTATTACAGTGGACGGATCTTCGACTCAAATCTCGCAATACGATACGATTGAGTACAACTATTTTCATGACATCGGTCCTCGTGCAACGAATGAAATGGAAGCTATACGATTAGGCGTCAGTACACTATCCATGTCGAACGCCTATGCAACGATTCAATATAATTTGTTTGAAAACTGTGACGGTGATCCCGAATATATCTCTGTGAAAAGCGGTAACAACACCGTTCGGTATAATACGTTCCGCAACTCGCAAGGCGTGCTTTCATCTCGGCATGGACATGCTCAGAGCTTTTACGGCAACTTCTTCCTAGGAGATGGGGTGAAGTCAGGCATCGGCGGTATCCGTCTGTATGCGAATGATCACAAGGTGTTCAATAATTATTTTGAAAACCTAACGGGCAGTGGGTACTCGGATGCGATTAACGTAGACGGCGGGGATTTTGACGGAGGTACGAATGGTAATTCGTACACGAGCTCTGATTTAAGCAAGCACTGGAGAGTGTACCGCGCGCAGATTGTTAACAACACGATTGTCAACAGTACAACCGGGATCGTGATCGGCGGAAACTACTCTCAAGCGCCTGTAGACAGCATCATTGCCAACAATATCGTGAAAAACACGACAGGTACGTTATTTAATCAGGTGAAAACCAGCAATACTACGTTTCAAGGCAACATTGGGTTCGGTTCCACATTAAGCAATGTGGCTAGAACATCGGCTGAAATCAATAACGTGAATCCATTGTTAACGACATCAGGCGGCTTACAGAAGTTATCTAGTTCAAGTCCGGCGATTAATGCTTCTGCAGGTTCTTACACGTTTGTTACGACGGACATGGATGGTCAGAGCCGTTCGGGAACAAATGATGTAGGCGCGGATGAGTATGCAACAAGTTCGGTAGTCCAAGTGCCTTTGACAACTGCACAAGTAGGACCGCTAGCACCATAAGAGATAAAGGGATGCTATACGTGAAGAGCGTATGGCATCCCTTTATCTTTAACATAGATTTTTTCCAATATTAGTTTATTTGCACAACAAATGAGGGGCACCATACGTCTAACTAAAATGGCATACATTGGATGTAGGGGTGGTTTGTTTTGAAGAATAGGAAATGGTTGATTTACGCAATTTTAATCCTTACTTGTATCGTCGGCTGTGAAAGAGAAGAAAAGGATCTACCCGTAACATCTGCTAAGGAGAGTACGAAACCAGTTGAACTGCCTGCCGTATCACCAACTTCCAAGTCAAGTGAAGTCACACCATTCGTGGAAGTACCTCAACAAGCTGTCAGTATTCGTTTGGAGCCAAGAGGTTATTTAAGAGCACCCGTTGAGACGATTGTCGCGGACACACCGCAAACATTCGCCATTACGTTTCCTGAAGGGATGAATCGCAAATCTGTAGAGGAAACATTACGTAAAGCTATCACGATGAGTGGAGATCCTAGTCCACAAATAGACGTCGTATTCAATTGGCACAATGAGAGAGCGTTAAACCTCACCGTCTCCATAAAAGGTCTCGTTAACAATACGTATCCAATACATGGCTATACCGTTGATGTGAACGGAGCAGTAACAAGTTCAGGTACAGCACTGAGAGATACTCCTACATTTCAGACTTATATTCAAAAGCCTCAACAATTATGGCGTATCTCCGTCGAAGATGGACGTAAGGAAAAGATCAGTAAGTTCACTGAACCCTTTCATTTGCTGGCCTTGTATAATGCCGATTTCATGCTAGCTACGCAATTCCTCGACTACTGTGAATGTGATGCGACATTACCGCTATCCCATTCGGTCTATAACGTTGGTCTTAATGAAATGAAGACGTATCCAGTACCACTTATGATTCAATATAAAGGGAAAGGCGATTTTGTCGCGGACACACGAGGCTTTTTCTATGAGCAACCGAAGAACGGTGTTGAGATTCCGCGAAGCGAAACGGAGCTAGAAATTCACGTACCTGGCTATGTCCACGGGGCCTCATTTAGTCTAGATCGTAAGCAATTGATTCTCGCCCTCGGCCAAGAAAAGCAAGAAACGGATTTGGATTTTGTTATTTATCACTTGGAAACGAAGAAAATCGTGAACCTCCCCAAAAGACTCATAGGTCAAATACCAGATAACCAAGTTAGCTCTACGAAAATACCCATTCAATTTCAAGATGATGGCAGGTATGTGTATACGTATATGATTAATGAAGAGACACATGAAAGTCAGGAGTTCCGCTATTCGTGGAGCAGTGGCATGTTTGAGGCGTGGAAATCGCCAATTGGAGACCATGGTTGGAGTGGATTTGTGGCTTCAGACGATGGGGCATATCGTTATTATTACAACGGTAATGGTGTGATATATCATGAAAACGAAAGGATGACACTGCCTGCCGATTTACAACCACGTTTTTGGCAAAAAGGAACACATCGCTTTGTGTCATTCAAGAATAGGGACTTTAACGCCAATTCTTCTTTATCCCTGTATAGTTACAACGTCGATGATCAAAAAGAGAAAGTGATTGCAAAGCTTAGTCCTGGTGATTATGAATTGGTGGGTAGCAGCACGGATGGACAATGGGTTTATGTATCTGCCAGAAATGAATTATGAGTGAAAAAGGCGCGCTGATCGCTAATAAAAAGGCTCCTCATCTTAACGGATGATGGAGCCTTTTTACGCATAAGATCAAGCTTTCGGCCGGTACAGCTCATAAAATTATCCATCTTTCTTAAAATAATCAACCTGCGATTTCCTAATTAAATCCATGTTTATGTGAAGTGATGGTTTTTTTGTCGACGCTATTTCAGTAGGCTAAAGTAACCAGTCGAATGGAAAGAAGGAATGGTCACCTCATGAAACCAAGTATACCAATGGGAATTAACGAAAATGTAAAATTTAAGAAAATAGTACGGAAACTGAGCAGAAGCAAACAACTTTACCTCATGCTGCTGCTTCCGATAATCTATTTTATTATTTTCAAATATATTCCCATGTTCGGCATCCAAATTGCGTTCAAGAAATTTATGGCGGTGAAAGGGATTTGGGATAGCCCTTGGATTGGCTTCAGGAACTTTGAGAAATTGTTCGCTTCCTATCAATTCAAACGAATAGTGCTAAATACAATCGGCTTAAGCTTCTACCAATTGATTGTCGCTTTCCCATTTCCAATCCTTCTGGCACTAGGCATACATAGTATGAATAACAAGACATACAAGAAAATCGTACAAATGACGACGTATGCGCCGCATTTTATTTCGACGGTCGTCATTATCGGTATTGCGCTGCAGTTCTTGAGTTTGAGATTAGGGATCATCAACCATCTCATTGCCTTTTTCGGGGGACCACAAATCGATTTTCTCGGCGAGCCCGCCTATTTCAAATCCATCTATGTGGGGACAGAGGTTTGGCAGAATGCAGGGTGGGGAACCATCATCTACTTGGCTGTGCTCGCGGGTGTCCATCCAGAACGATATGAAGCAGCACTCATGGATGGAGCGACGAAATTCCAGCGGTTAATCTATATCGATGTTCCTGCCATCATGCCGACCGCCATTATTCTCCTCATTTTACAAACAGGACATATCATGCAAGTAGGCTTCGAAAGAGTGTTGCTGCTACAAAATCCTTTGAATCTAAGAACAGCGGAAGTGCTCCAAACCTACGTGTATAAAGTGGGATTAGCGTCCGCAATGACGGACTATTCCTTCGCAACCGCCATCGGTTTATTCACCGGCGTGGTCAATTTCATTTTTATCATTACCGTGAATCAAATTGCCAAAAAAGCAGGCCAAGTAAGTCTATGGTAATCGACAATCCCATGAGGGAAGGAGATGAGCAGTTGTATGTACGCTTTTCAAGAAAGTAAAAAAGATCATGTCTTTAATGTGATTAATTATCTATGTATCACCTTGTTTTTCCTAGCTGTTTTGTATCCAATTCTGTATGTCGTAAGCTCATCCTTCAGCTCTCCGGAAGCTGTCTTAACAGGAAGAGTACGACTATGGCCTGTTGAGCCCAGTATTGCAGGGTACAAAGCGCTATTTGAATATAAACCGATTTGGCGAGGATACTCGAACTCCATCATTTATACGGTGGTAGGAACTTTCATCAATGTGGTCTTGACGATTTTGGCAGCGTACCCGCTTTCTCGCAAAGATTGCTATGGGCGCGGCGGCATTATGCTATTCATGGCCTTTACGATGATTTTCAGCGGTGGGCTAATTCCAACGTACCTGGTCGTAAACGGACTTGGATTAGTGAATTCAATGTGGGCCTTAATTATCCCGAGTGCCATCACCGTGTTGAATGTGGTTCTGGCTCGCACGTATTTCCAAAGCACCATATCGGATGAAGTGCTGGAAGCGGCTCAAATGGATGGCTGCAGTGATTTTCAATTTCTAGGGTATGTCGTGCTGCCATTATCCAAAGCCATCATTGCTGTCATTTCCTTATTTTACGCGGTAGATCATTGGAACTCATTTTTCGATGCGCTGATTTACTTGCGAGATAAGGATAAGTTCCCATTGCAGATGTTTCTCCGCGATATTCTAATCCTCAATTCCGTCGATACATCTTTAATTGGCGTGGATTTAGATGAGATGAGCGCTAGGGAAGGAGTGAGGGAGCTACTCAAGTATTCTGTCATTATCGTTTCAAGCATCCCCGTTTTACTGATGTACCCGTTTGTCCAGAAGTATTTTGTAAAGGGAGTCATGATTGGTTCAATTAAAGGTTAACTACTTTTTCAGGAGGAAACGACAATGAACAAGACCAAGAAATTAACAGCGGTGCTAAGTTTAACGGTATCAACGGCTTTCGTGTTTGCGGGCTGCTCCGATAAGGCTGCGCAAGATCAGCCAACGGTGACACCTGTGAAAGAAGAGAAGGTGACAGCAGCAGGTTCCTTTCCGATTACCAAAGAAAAGACGACGCTCAAAATATTTACTCTGAATGACCCTGTCATCGAAAATATCGAAACAAATGAACTGACTAAAGAATACGAGGAAAAAACGAACATTCATATCGATTGGTCACTTGTTAGCAGCAAGGATATGGAACAGAAAAGAAATCTATTGTTAGCAGCGAACTCGGATCTGCCCGATGTGTTTATGAATACGAAGATCAGCAATGTCCAACAAGTGCAGTATGGGAACCAAGGGGTTCTGTTGGAGCTGAACGGTCTAATTGATAAATATGGCTTTCATATTAAAAAACTACTAGACGCGAATCCGCTAATTAAGCAAATGATCACCACGCCAAATGGCAAGATCTATGCGTTGCCTTCCGTTGAAGAAACGTATCATACGACATTAGGGCAAAAGCTGTGGATTAACCAAGATTGGCTGACAAAGCTGGGTCTCAAAATGCCGGAAACGACAGATGAGCTGTACACGGTTCTCAAAGCTTTCAAAGAAAAAGATCCGAATGGCAACGGCAAAGCGGATGAAATCCCGCTGACAGGCAGCATTAACGGCTATAACACCAACGTATATCACTTTATAATGTCTGCGTTTGTGTATGATAGAGGCTTTGATGAGCGGCCATTTATTTTGGAGAATGGGAAAGTATCTACCTCTTTTGACAGAGCAGAGTGGAAGGAAGGCTTGAAATTTCTTAACAAGCTGTATAAGGAGGGCTTACTGGATAAAGGAGCAATCACACAGGACAATGCGCAATTAAAACAACTGGGTAACAACAAAAATGATGTTCTGATCGGTAGTGTTACCGCAGGAGCGATGACTGGGTTTATGGCGGCAGGCACAGAGAGAATGAAGAGCTACACCTCAGTTCCGCCATTGAAAGGTCCAAAAGGGGTACAAACAACGGGATACTATCCGTATCAAGTCGATTCAGGTAAGTTCGCGATTACGAGTGCAAGTAAAAATCCAGAAGCCGCGATTCGTTGGATCGACTGGTTCTATAGTATTGATGGCACACTGAGATCGAATGCAGGAAGACAGGATATTGAGTGGCGATATGGGAAAGACGGAGAGAAGGGCATTGATGGCAATAAGGGCACATTCTTCCGAATCCTAAAATTCGGCAACACGCAGAATGTGCACTGGAACAAGAATACACCTGTGTATTATCCGCAAGCCTTCCGAAGCGCGAATATTGCTGAAGCGACAGATCAAGAAGCCATTCTGTACCAAGAAACGAAGAAGAAATATGAGCCGTTTAAGCCAAAAGAAGTGCTACCACCTATCTTTTTAGAGGAAAAAACAGCGGAAGAGTACAATGGCATTGATTTCTCCATTATGGAATATGTGAAGGAATCGACGGCTAGATTTGTCGTTGGGGACCTTGATGCTGACAAAGACTGGGATACCTATCTGAAAGAGCTAGATAAAATCGGCTTGAAGAAGTATGTAGATCTCACGCAGAAGGCTTACGACAAACAATATAAAAAATAAGAAGAGCAACTATGTTATCATCTGGGGCACGATGGCTGTGCCTCTTTTTATGTAGAAAAGCAGAAAGGAAGTGGAACCACCATGCAGACGAAGCGGAAAAATATCTTATTTATTACAACCGATCAACAGCGCAAGGATACAGTAAGGAGCTATGGCAATGAGCATATTCAGACACCGAATTTAGATAGGCTTGCCCAAGAAGGGATACAGTTTAATCGCGCTTACTGTGAGAGTCCGGTCTGCACACCATCGCGGATAACACTGGTTACGGGTAAGAAATCAAGTCACCACGGTGCGACACATCACAATAACTCCATGCGCAGCGGCGAGAGAACCATCGGAGATGTGCTTAGCGAGCAAGGGTATCGGACACATTTTATCGGTAAAGCGCATTTCAAATCACAACAGCATCGAGGGACGGAGGAGTCAATCGCAGACTGGCGTGATGGGACGTTTGAAGCGTGGAATGGGCCTTACGCAGGTTTTGAAACGGTGCAGCTCATACTAGGGCATAGCAATTCACTGTATGGGCATTATGGCAAGTGGCTCCGAGAGGAGCATGCAGACGACTATCACTATTTTAAGACGGAAAACATGGAGAAGCTGGATGTATCCTGTGGGCAAGGGGTTTATAAGAACGATATTCCTGAGCATCTATTTTCCTCTAGTTATGTAGGAGATCAAACCTGCTGCTTTCTGGAATCGGTGAGAGACAGTGAACAACCGTTTTATTGCTTTGCCAGCTTCCCGGACCCGCATTGGCCGATTATGCCGCCGAAACCATTCTTTGAGATGTATGAAGGCGTGGAGATCCCAGCTGTGACGCCTTATAACGGAGAGGCGGAGCAAGACAATTATCCGCAGCAATTCAGAGCACTTCGCCACGAAAACAGGAAAGGCTATGATGGCGGTGGGCATTATGTCAAGGATGTGTCTGATCTAGCAACGATCACTCGTGCGTATTGGGGTGCAGTCAGTCTTATTGATAAAAATGTGGGGAAAATGCTAGATAAACTGGAAGAGCTCGGCTTAGCAGACGATACCATTATCGTGTTTACCTCGGATCATGGGGAATACATGGGCTCACACGGTTTAATGGCTAAAGGTGGCTGTCTCTATGAAGAGCTGATTAATATTCCTTTTCTCATCAAGAATCCGGGTTCTTCCTACAAAGGCGTTCAGACAGAAGCCCTCTTATCCTTTGTAGATGTTGTACCTACACTCTTGGAAGCTGTAGGTATTGACCAGCATACTTTGTCAGCGGATGGGGTATCGCAATGGGCTGTCGTGAATGGGGAAAGCCAAAGTGTGCGCGATCGATTAACCCTTCTCCATGCAGGGCGAGATCGTCGATTAAGCCCTGATCAACATGCGTTGATTACGAAGGAATGGAAGTTGGTTTATGTCGCTGGTGATCCGAATGGTGAGCTTTACAATTTGATTCAGGACCCGCAAGAACTGAACAATTTGTATAACAAAAGCGAGTATGGTGTCATCCAAAAACAGCTTACGCTGCAACTCTTGGATGAGATTATTTTGCAAATGGATTTGGAGCCCATCGCCACACAACAAACGGCTGGTAAATTTGGCATCCATCATATGTCATATGACGTATGGAAAAAAGAATTTGACCAGTTAGAGCAACAGACAGGAAAGGTATGATGCGATGAATAAGCAGCCGAATCTATTATTTCTTTTTCCTGATTCCCATCGGGGGGATTGGATGCCTTATGAGGGCGCGAATTTGCCGTTACGGATGCCTCATATCCAGCAATTGATGCAGGAAGGGGTTACGTTTACACAAGCAATTACACCGTCGCCCTTATGTGCGCCGGCGAGAGCGTGTTTGGCTGCCGGAGTCAGGTATGACCAGTGTGAAACACCGAGTAATGAGGCGAATTATCCTTTAAAAAAGAAGACCTTTTACAGTGTGCTTAAAGAAGCTGGTTACCAGGTCGGCGGAGTAGGAAAATTCGATCTTCACAAGCCTACCTACTGGTGGGGGTTGGACGGTTGGATCAACGATTTGGCTGCGCTTGGATTCACTAAAGCAATAGATAATGCTGGCAAAATTGATGCTATTCTATCTGGGAAGGAAGGCCCGAAAGATCCTTATATGGCCTATTTATATCAGCGTGATCTTGCACAGCTACACATGGCGGACATGAAGAATCGCAAGGGACATGGTACAGCACCGACCGATTTGCCAGATGATGCCTATTGCGACAATTGGATTACATCGAATGCGGTGGGCATGCTGCAGAATTTTGATATAAATCAGCCTTGGTTTATGATGGTGAACTTTACGGGACCGCATGGACCATGGGATATCACGAAACGAATGAAAGCGGCTTGGCAGGATGTAACGTTCCCATCGCCTTACAATTGGGAATGGGATGGGGATCGCAACCCTAACGAAATTCGGCAAAACTATGCGGCCATGCTAGAGAATATTGATCGGAATATTGGACTGATCATCGATGAGATCAAGTTTAGAGGCGAATGGGAGAATACGATCATTGTGTATGCTTCGGATCATGGTGAAATGTTAGGAGATCATGGTCGTTTTGGAAAATGTGTCCCACACCGCAGTTCGGTGCATATTCCACTGGTGATCAGCGGTCCAGGCATCCGTCGCGGGGAGGTTTCTGCAGCGCTAGTAGAGCTGCAAGATTTAGCTGCGACTTTCACGGCTTATGCGGGCACGGTCATGCCGGAAGCGGTGGATGCAATTTCATTAAAGCCGCTTCTGGAAGGGAAACAAGTGCAGCTTCGGGACTATCAAGTCTCGTCACTGGCTGCCGATGGCAAACACAATAAACATAGTTGGTCAATGATTTCCGACGGCACATTTAAGCTGGTTATGACCGATGATGAAGAACCGAAGTTATTTAATGTCGTTAATGATCCATGGGAAAATAGCGATATTGCTCAGCAACATGAGCAGGTTGTACGTGAATTACAAGGCGCATTGAAGCATTCATCAAGCTAAAGGAGAGATCATCATGTTACCTGTTCCTGCTTATTTAGAACGGTATGCGGAGCTGTACCAACACAACCCCCGTGAAGCGAATTTGGCTTGGTTCAAGGAGGCTAAGTACGGACTGTTTCTTCATTACGGCCTATACTCCTTATTGGGCGTTGATAGCCGTGAAGACGAAAAAATCATGGAATGGGTGCAATATAACCGACAAATACCTGTCAGTGAATACGCAAAGTTGAAGGATCAATTTACGGCTGAGCATTTTGATGCGGATGCCATAGCGGCTTTTGCCAAAGAAAGCGGAATGAATTATATCAATTTGACGACACGCCATCATGAAAGTTTCTGCTTATTTGAGACGCAATTGACCGACTTCAATAGCTTGAATTCGCCAGCGAAGCGTGATTTGGTGAAAGAATTGGCTGATGCCTGTGAGAAATATCAATTAGGCTTCTTCTTGTACTATTCGCATGGAAGAGATTGGAAACATCCGCATGCACCCAACAATAATCTTTGGGGCAGTGCTGCGCGACCAGCATATAACCCAGATGAGCCGACATATAAGTATGGAGAAGAGAGTCAGTTGTCCATTTACGTGGCTTTCATGAAGGCCCAGATCACGGAATTGCTTGTCCAATATCCCACTGCTGCGGGCATTTGGTTAGATGGGATTGGTGTATTGAGGACGGGGGACCATACACAGTTCAATTGTGAAGAGTTATACGAACATATCCGAGCAACATCCCCTCATGCTTTGATCTCATACAAACAAGGCTTATTGGGTACAGAGGACTTTTTTGCTCCCGAGCATAATATTGAAAAGCTAAATCAAGGGGATCAAGCAGAAGGAAAGATAGTCGAAGTCTGCACGACGATGATTAATAACCCTGTTTCGTGGGGATACAAAGCCGAAGCGAAGCATCTGACAGAGGGGGAAGTATGGGATAAGTTAATGGCAGCGAGAGCTAAGAAATATAACTTACTTTTGAATATTGGCGTGCTTCCGGATGGCTCCTTAGATCCCAAAGATAAGGATGTTTTAACGAAAATAGGGCGACGACTTGGTGATGTTTACTGATGATAGCGTTTTCATCAAAGTGTGTAATTCCGACTTGACACATGGGAATTATGTGAATATAATGGGTTCACCGCTAGTGATCGGAGGTGTTTCCGTTGAGAAGTAAGTTGAAACGTACGTTCTCAAGCTTATTAGTATCCTATCTGATTATTATGTTTTTCACCGTGTCGATTGGCGCAGTTATGTATATTGTGGCATTGCGCGTCGTCGAGAAGGATGCTACCGAATCGAATGTATCCATGCTCAGGCAGAGTAGTGAAGTCGTGGATGCACGCTTGAAGGAAGTTGAGAATATCGTGACCCAGGTGAGCTTTCATCCCAAAATCAGCTCTCTTCTCAACGTCACCTCCTTAACAGGGGATTCGGATTCCTATAAGGCGATTGACACCTGGAAATATATACAAAATTATAAATTCACCAGTGATTTTATTGGAAACTTCTACGTGCATTTCAACAATACGGACTTGATTATGTCACCCAAAGATATGTCAATGCGCATGCCTATGTACTATCAAGAAACGTTAAATTTCAGCGGACTTACCTATGAAGAGTGGAATTCGGAGTTTCTGCAGAAATACCATAAAGGTGAGTACCTGCCAGCGCGTGATATTGTCGTAAACGGGAAACGGAATCCGTATGTGACTTATATTCAGTCCGTGCCACTAGGCTTTAATCATCCCAAGGGAACTATTCTCGTACTCATTCCAGAATCCGAAATTCATCGGTTGTTGAATCGACTTAACCTCCAGAACGGGGCATGGTCTTATATTTCTGACAACAATGGTCGAGTGATTACATCAATTGGCGGTCAGAACGGGCTTCCTCATGTAGAGAATTTAGCGCTTAACGGAAAAGAAGGCTTCGTTCAACAACGAATGAGCGGAGAAGATATGCTCGTTAGCTATTATACATCCTCGGAAACGAAATGGACCTACGTTTCGGCCATACCTACCCGACTCGTCATGAAGAAAGTGGATGACCTCAAGAAACTCAACGCGTTTATTATTCTGATAGGACTCTTTGTCGGTCTCATCATTGCCATCTTCTTTGCTAATCGGAATAGCCAACCGATTCGTGCGTTAATAAAACGTTTCGGTGAAAAACTCACTGGAATAAGTGATCACAATTCCAATGAGTATAGCTTCTTAGAAGGCTCTATTTCAAAGTTGATTGTGAATAACGAAGCCTTGCATTCAGAGATCCAACAGCAGATCCCGTTGCTTAGAGCTGCCTTAGTAGATCGCTTGCTGCGTGGTGAATTCAATGATTCGTATGAAATTGAAGCTTCGTTCGCTGATATGAGCTTACATTTGACAGGCAATTATTATAGTGTCGCTGTACTGCGGCTGAAATGGCATGAGGAAGGTCGGAGTAGTCTAGCTCATGATTTCCTGACATTGAAAAGAGTCATCATGAAAGAACTGCTTAGTAAAGAACTGGGCTCTTCGGGTTTCATTCATGATTTGGGGCAGGAGCGAATTGCTATTTTGATGAATTTTTCCGATGAGAATCGGGAGCAATTCGAAGAACTAGCGATGGGAACCATTCACAGGTTGAATGAGAGGGTGAATGAATTTACAGATATACAAGTGACGTTTGGCGTTGGCGGCATCTATGAAAACCTACTGGATGTCTATCGTTCCTTTAATGAAGCCAATAAAGCGCTTGATATGTTGATGAATAGGAACGAGTCCTACGTGCTTCGCTATGACGAGATACCTAAGGATGATGAGGGCTACTATTATCCGATCGAAATCGAACAGCGAATGATGAATTTAGTGAAATCAGGCAATGAGAGAGAAGTCCGGAAGCTGTTCGAGGATATACATAGAGAGAATACGCAGGAACGACGTATGACAACGAATACGATGAGGCTCCTTATTTTTGATCTATCAGCGACAGGGTATAAATTAATCCATGAGGTTTTTCAGTTAAATGGGAAAGAGGAAGACCTCGCGTATCGAGATTTTATTGAACATGTTAGCGCATTTCAAGCTTTTCAAGATGCCTTTCGCTATATAACCGATACACTTGCCAGCTTATGCCAATATGTCAACACACAGAAAAAGAGCCGCAATGTGGAGCTGAAGGATCGCATTATAGGATACTTACATAAGAATTACTCGGATGGCAACTTGTGTTTAGCGAATGTAGCGGAACATTTTCATATTAGCGAAGTGTACTTGTCCCAATTTTTCAAGGAGCAGGTAGGGGAGAATTTCTCTAGCTACATGGAACATATTCGTATGACCCATGCCTGCGAGCTCCTCATGAAAGAAAATCTGACGATCGATGATATTGCTAAGCAAGTCGGATATCACAATACGAATACGTTCTATAAGGCGTTCAAGCGTATGGAGGGCATTAGCCCGGGAACGTTCAGGAAAAATACGGGTCAATTAAGAAGTATATAAGGAATTGGATGTCAGTTCGGAGCATGGGCTCAAGCTGTGGCCAGTTCCTTTTTCTATGTTGTTTGAAGTGAATTCTTAATGAAATCCAATTGCAAAAGCAGAATCATATGGATTTTTCTTAGTTTAATCCAGCTAATCAGTAGGTTTACAGTAGGCAGGTTAAGCAAAATATCATAATCTCAACTATGTATATAGGAATAATACACTATGTAGGTGAGAGGAGATTATTTATGAGTTTAGGTTTATCGCGCAAACGCTATTCATTGTTCATGCTAGTTGTAACTGTACTGTTTACTGTGCAATTTTTCGCCTTTGGATCTTCGGTCACGTATGCTGCTACGCAAGCCACTTTTTATGTTGCGGCAAATGGCAGCGATACGAATGCTGGCACGCTCGCGCAGCCTTTTAAGACAATCGCCAAAGCAAGGGATGTAATCAGGACTATGAATACCAATATGACGGGGGATATCCTGGTTTACTTACGTGCAGGAGACTACTTTAATGACACCACAATTACCTTCACGGAGTCTGATTCAGGAACTAACGGTTATAAAGTGATTTATAAAAATTATGATGCACTAGGCAGCGCTCGTCTGATAGGAGGTCAGAAGCTAACCAATTGGCAGCTGCACGCGGGAAATATTTATAAAACGAATGTAGGCACGAGCTGGAGTTTCGATACGTTGTATGAAAATGGGGAAAGAGCCACACTCGCAAGGTTCCCGAATAATGGCTATAAGAAGATTAAAAGTAGTGATGCTTCACAGCCGAAAAAAGCGTTCATTTACAACAATGGCGATGTGCCGGCAATAGCAGATATCAGTAATCTGCAGGTTTATGTGTGGCCAGGGGCTGTCAATTGGGCTAATGAGATCTTGCCTGTCACCGCGATTAATACAGCGAGTAAGAAAATCACTTTGAGTGAGAATCAACGTTGGCCTTATTTGGGAACGCTTGGTGCAAACTCTCGCTATTTCCTGCAAGGGGCGATTGAACTGCTGGATCAGCCAGGCGAATTCTATCTCGATAAAGCGGCAGGCTATCTGTACTACTATCCAAGGAATGGCAGCATAAGCGCTCAGGAAATTATTGCCCCGAAGGTAGACAGAATTGTAACGCTGAATGGGAGCACGGCAACGAATCGTGTTACGAATATCCAGTTTGAAGGATTGACATTCATGGTTTCCAATAGCACGTATCAAGATATGAATAGTGGAAAAACAGGCAATATCGTCATCCTCAACGCGGATCATATTACGATCAAAAACAACCGGATTCTGAATTCAGCTTCCAACGGCATTTCGTTTCCACCAAATGATTTTCAGACTACCCCCGTGAAAACCCGTGCGTATGACACGATTATTTATGGGAATTACATTCATGATGTAGGGGATAGTGGCGTGCGAATTACGGGGGCCGCCAATACGGCTGATTACACGCATACCGGTCATTTGGTATCTAACAATGAGATTGATGATATCGCTCGTACATCGACGAATGGTTCAGGTATTTATTTTGCAAATGCCGGCAGCACAGAAGCTTCTTATAATAAAGTCACGAACGCGACGCATTATGGCATTCAAGTAAAAGGAAGCAAATGGACCGAAATGCCAGCGGTGATCGAAGGCGTCACAGTGACGACAGCCAATCGGTATAATTTTAACCCAGGCCGTTATAATGTGATTCAATACAATGATGTTTCCAAAGTGAACCAAGACGCGCAGGATACAGGTATTCTCAAAACAGGCGGTATTGTCTACGCAACGATTAATAATAACCGATTGCATGATAGCGGCAGATTTGGGCTGCAGAAGGGGCTTTATCTGGACGATGTGTCAGATCACAATACCGTAACGAACAACATTGTCTATGGGCTGAAAGGCGGCACGAAAATTACCTATAACGTCAAAGGAATTGAGAATCTGGTTCAAAATAATATCGCTGACGCCACTGGCGGTGCTAAAGGTGTGCAGTTGAATGTTATTGGTGATCAGCCAACTCGGGATAACCAACTGCTGAACAACATTATTTTTAAGGCCAGAGTGTTCTATAATTTCTCCTCCTGGTCGAGTAGTCGAGTGCAAGCTTCGAACAATAATACATTTTATAGTTCGACAGGATCCTATGCTTTCGTCAATATACCTGGAAGTGATACATTAGCAACTTGGAAAAATCTCTACAGTCACAAATATGATCAAAATTCCACAACCGCCAACCCGCAGTTCGTCGATGCGGCTAATCATAATTACACCCTGCAATCCACTTCGCCAAGCTTGGCACGCGGGTTTGTGCAAATCGATCAGAGTTCGATTGGTTTAAAAAGTGATTATCCCTACACCGATACAGCTGCCGCGATGAGTATTGAAACGAGCATCGTTGAGCCTAGTCCGGATGCTTCTTTCTCAGAAGACTTTGAGAACGGCTTCGATGCGTGGACGCCAACGTATGGTACACCAACGGCAACAACTGCTCAAGCGCATGCGGGCACGCAAAGTTTTTTCCCTAATCAGGAGCAGGATGAGATTGTTCATGTAATAGGTGATGAAACCTATGGCATATTGACGGTGTGGTTCCATGATAACCTCAATTTCAACGATATGAAGGTTCGCGCTAGACTCAGCAGCACTTCAACGGAAGAGAACGCCATGATTGGTGTGGTTACGAATACATCAACGAATAAATATTCGTATTTAGTAGATGGCCAAACCTGGGTAGCTTCTTCTGTTAATCGCTCAGGGGGGTGGCACGAATTTAAGTTTGATCTCTCATCGGGTGTCGATACGAAGTTGTATATTGATGGCACTTTGATCGCGACGACGGACATTATTACTTCTTTCGATGAAATTTATCTTGGAGATGCTGCGGATACGACAACCACGGGAAATGTCTACTTTGATGATGTTAAATTGTTTGATGTGTATGAACAATATGAAGAATAAGGAGCGTCACATGTGAATGCGAAAAAGCCAAACATCGTAATCGTGATAACAGACGATCAAGGCTACGGCGATCTGGGTTGCTCAGGCAACCCGATCGTTCGAACGCCAAACATCGATCAGCTTTATACCGAAAGTCTGCGTCTTACAGATTATCATGTCGGGCCGACCTGCGCGCCAACACGGGCAGGCCTGTTGACAGGGCATTATCATAATAGTACCGGTGTCTGGCACACAATTGGCGGCAGATCCTTGCTCCGCAAGGATGAAGTGAGTTTAGCGGATGTGTTTCGGGCTGAGGGCTATCGCACTGGTATTTTTGGGAAATGGCATTTGGGTGATAATTATCCCTACAGGCCGCAAGATCGAGGCTTCGATGAAGTCGTCGTCCATGGTGGAGGTGGGATTGGGCAGACGCCCGATTATTGGGGAAATGATTATTTTGACGATACGTACTACGATCACGGTGTACCTAGAAAGTTTGAAGGTTATTGCACAGATATCTGGTTTCGCTTAGGGCTGGATTTCATTGAACGTCATCAAGATAAACCTTTTCTGTGTTATATCCCCACAAATGCGCCTCATACACCGCTGCATGTAGAGGATAAGTATGTGGATCCCTATCGAGAAGAGGTGTCCGAGAAGCGGGCCAAATTTTATGGGATGATCACCAATATTGATGAAAATGTCGGAGGACTCCGCCGTAGATTGGAGGAATTGGGATTATCTGATAACACGATTCTGGTGTTTACTACGGATAATGGTTCAGCCAATGGATGCGAGCTTGATGCGGATGGTTTCGTCACAAGCGGCTTCAATTACGGGATGAGAGGGAAGAAGAGTTCGCCCTATGAAGGGGGGCATCGCGTTCCGTTCTTTCTCCATTGGCCCAATGGCGGCTATACAGTAGGTCAAGACATATCCCACTTAACCTCATATGTGGATATTATGCCTACGCTTATGGAGCTTTGTGGGGTATCTTCTCCGAAGGTGTTGAGTTTGGATGGGCAAAGTCTGAAGCCGCTACTTGATCATGTGGAGCATCCTTGGCCCGACCGGGCTGTCGTCACCGATTCGCAGCGTGTGCCAACACCGGTGAAATGGAAGGATAGCGCGGTTATGCGAGGCAACTGGCGGTTAATCAATGGCAAGGAATTGTATGTGTTGCAGCTGGATCCTGAGCAAAGACGTGATGTAGCGGAACAATTTCCATCTGTCGTTGCGCAGATGCGAATGGATTATGAGGTGTGGTGGAGCAAGGTATCGAGACAATTTGACGAAGAGATTCCGATAAGTATTGGATCAGAGCAAGAGCTTATTACGAAAATAACTTCGCACGATTGGCGAGGTGATGTAGTTGATTGCGCTTGGAATCAGGGCGATATTCGCGCAGGTAAAATATGCAATAGTTATGTCGAACTGCTGGTCGAGACGGATGGCGAGTATGCCTTCGAGCTCCGGCGTTGGCCGCTAGAAGAAGACCGCGATATCACAGGTGGGATTGATGGGATTTTACAAGGATGGTATAGCGGAGGTGTAGCGATTGCGGTGACCCAAGCTACCTTGAAAATCCGTGATGTTGAGATGACGAGTGCTGTGACAGAGGCAGACAAACACATCACGTTCACGCTGTCATTGCGTGCGGGTCCGGCACATTTGCAAACCTATTTAGAAGATGATGAGGGTAACATTCGAGGTGCTTATTATGTATATGTGAGTAAGCACGTGTCGCGTGGTTTCATTGGCTGATCAATATCGCAAAAAAGAAGCTCCCGTCTATCTCACGGGAGCTTCAATATTACCCTTCATAAGCTTCCCAAAAGGATTTACCTAGAGGGTGGAGACGATCATCCCATTCCTCACGGTAATGAAACAGCAACTCCCGCAGCTCGGCTGCCACCGACTCATACACGGGCTCATGAATCAAATTGGTCGTTTCGAATGGATCCTGTATCAGATCGAATAATTGCGTTTCTCGCACATGGCCGACATATTCAATGAGCTTGTATCGGTCGTTTTTCACACTGCGTATCAGATCACTATAGGCAAAATAGAGCGATTCCCGCAAACGTACGGTTGGATTATGCATCATCGGAAGCAAATTCAATCCCTCGACGGTGGCTGGCGTTTCTACGCCAACTAACTCGCAGAGCGTTGGGTAGATATCAAGCAAGTAGGCGTAGTTGTCAAGCTGGAGCCCTTTCGGAATACCGGGTCCTGCAAAGATGAGGGGGACGCGGATGCTATGTTCGTAATGGCTTTGTTTTCCCATAAGGCCATGTTGACCTACGGCAAGCCCGTTATCTCCGGCAAGGAGGATAATGGTATTCTCTGCTTGACCGGATTTCTCTAAAGTAGCAAGAATCCTGCCGATTTCCTCATCAAGATGAGTGATCATCGCATAATACTCTAATAGATGCCTCTTAATCTCAGACTCTGTCCGCGGAAATGAAGCTAGTTCTTCGTCGCGTATTTGCTTTGCGCCATAGTTAAAAGGATGCTCACCCATGAAATTAGGTGGTAGAGTAAGCTCATCTACATTGTACATCTCTCTAAAGCGTGCGGGCATGGTTCTTGGATCGTGCGGCGCCAAATAAGAGACATACATGAAAAAGGGTTCATCGGAGTCGTAATTTTCCAGGAATTGCACAGCTTCTTCACTAAATACATCGGTGGAGTGCTTGCCCGTGGAGAAATAATCGCAATGTACATCAGTCGTCTTACTCTCACGAAGAAAATTCTGAGTAAAAGG
Organism: Paenibacillus sp. J31R109; assembly: GCF_059692055.1. NCBI lineage: Bacteria > Bacillati > Bacillota > Bacilli > Caryophanales > Paenibacillaceae > Paenibacillus > Paenibacillus sp. J31R109. The sequence goes on from NZ_JCAUAR010000018.1 coordinate 43,456, forward strand.
GATGAGATTCTCATATGTACCCGTCGGATCGAAGTGACAGAGCGGTACATTCCAATGATCCCACATCCCGCCAAAGAAGACCGAATTCCCGTCCGAAAAGCTCCTGCCGAAAGAAGCAGGACCATTGTGCCATTTTCCCGTTGCAAAAGTTCGATAACCAGCACCACGCAGCGTTTCGCCGAGCGTTTTGTGCTCGGGCGGGATGTTCTGACCATTTTTCTCAATGTGAAAAAGCGTGCGCCCGGAATGCAGCATCGCTCTGCTTGGCATACAAATGGCTGGTGAAGTACCGCTTGGAATATGTGCTTGGGTAAAGGCGGTGCCACTGGCAACAAGCTGATCCATGTGAGGTGTAATGATCTCAGAATTTCCCAAAGCATGAATGGTATCAAAGCGCTGATCATCCGTAAATAAGAATAAAATATTCGGCTTTTTTGTCATGGACATCCCTCAATGAAAGTTATTTGAATACGGTTACCTCTAAGTATAGGCGAATAATCACAGTATTTACATAGAAGGGGAGGCGATTAAGATGTCAAATTTGGAGGATTCTTTCGCGCGATCTCGCCGTTTATTTCATCAATTGATGGCAAGCATGCCCTATGACTGTCATATCAAAATCCATAGCTGTTATAACCGCATTGTCCCACGGCATTGGAAGTTTCAAGATCGTATCAATAGTGACTATCACCTTGTGTACATCAAAGGCGGTGAAGGTCAGTATGACATTAATCATTTCTCGGTCCCATTTGAAAAAGGGAAAATCATCCTCGTCAGCCCGGGGATGGTTCACACGGCAGTTCAAGACATACGAAATCCACCTTCGATCATACCTGTTCGTTTTGGCTTTTATGACAATCGTACGAAGGGGATGGTGAGCCCTGATGTGCAGCCATTTAGTCTTTCTTACCTCTCACATGACACGCTGGCTTTTCAATTGTTGTTCGAGAAGCTATTTGCCTATTCTAAGCATGTTGCAAAGCCCTCTGGCGAGGCTTTATGCGGGACAGTATTGAGTGAAATACTGCTGAAAATGCAACTGGAATTCACAGAGGAAAACAAGCTGTTATCCCTGGATGAACGAATTGAGCGAGTCCAACGTTTCATGGCACATAATCCGCAGCAACGCTATTTGCCGAATCAATTGGCGGAGATGGCCGGACTTTCGGAAAAATATTTTCGGGAGTTGTTTAAAAAGCAAGTCGGTCAGACGCCTATGGCATACCAGGTCACAGTTCGCATGAATCATGCAAGACAACTGCTTATCGAGAGTGGGCAAAAGGTGCATAAAGTCGCGCTGTCTCTAGGGTATCCCGATCCGTATTCGTTTTCCAAACAATTCAAACAAATCATGGGTTACCCGCCAATTGCTCTAAAAGGGTTGCGACATGAAGAAACGTACTCACTCCAAGAAACGTAAATAGTCATCACTCTCGCTTATTTCGGAATGACGAAATGCAAGGGGAGACATGCCGACCATTTTATGAAATACTTTCCCGAAGTAGCTCAAACTGCTGTATCCGCAAAGTGCAGCAATGACCGTGATGGATAATCCAGGGTCTCGCAAGAGTTCAGCTGCCTGTTCGATCCGTCGGTTTCGGACATAATCCATCGGTGTAATCCGGTAGTAGAGAGGAAACATTTTGCATAAATAATATTTGTCCAACTCAGCGACGTCGGCTAACTGATCTAAGGTAAGATCATCGGCAAGATGCTTCTGAATAAATGCAGCAACTCGCCTGTATGGTGGGGGAATGTCCAATTGTGATGGGGCTCCCCCTTCTATAAAGCAGCGCTGAAGGGACAACAACCATTCATAGATCCGAAGCGAAAGGTCAAATCGGTCATTCAACTTGTTCTCAGCTGTATCGGTATACAATCGCCAAAGCAGATGGATTGGTACCGTATCAGCATCCAATTCTAGAACAGGTTCGTACGTTTGAAGTATGTCTTGTCGCAACCAATCCTCTTTAACACCCTCGAATCGAAGCCAAATGAACTCCCATGATTCTCCAATCGACGCATCGAATGTATATTCATGATCGCTAGGAATGGCGACGACGAATGCATGTCCTTTTGGAACCGTGTACATCTCTTTCCCAATACGAAGTTTCCCTGCACCTTTTAACGAAAACTGAAAGATGATTCCTTGGCCGCCGCGCTTAAGACCGTCCCATCGATAATTCTCTTCACTCACCGAGCTGTGCCCGATCGAAATGAGTTTATACAAGTGACGATCGGCACCGCCTGTATATCTAAAACCATATGATTTATGCACAATATATTACCACCTATGTTCAAAATGTTACTATATTTTCTGCGATTCATTGGATATATAATGTCTTTAATAGATAATATATTACCATATTGGAGGTCGCTGAGACGATGTTATTGAAGGAATGGTTGGATTGTTATGTTCATCTGGAAGGGACTTGCTTGTATGTCGGCAATGGCAAGATTGAAAGGAAATGGTCATTTAGCCATGGTTGGCCAGTCAGTGTCTCCATTTTAGATAAAAACAAAGGCGTGGAATGGCTCGCAAACGAATCCAATACGCCAATGTTTCAACTTCCTGGATGGTCGGTTGATCTCCTGCCAGAAACCATTTATCTAACCACTTTAGTCAGTAATGACTTTGGCATTTCACAACCATACTTACAAACGAATGTAGATATGTACAATCAGGCTCAACAAACGCTATACCGTTTGACGGTAAAACTTTATGCAGATGCTGCATTTGTTCGACATGAAATCACCGTGATTCCTGAACATGATGTCATTGCTAATGAACTCGAATTGACGCAACAAATTGAGCCATACCTAGCCTGGACGAAGGCGGATTTCACTGATAATGGCATGGATACACCATCATTGCTTCGATTAGATACAAATAATAAGCAAAAAATGGGTGAGTTAGCTGATAGTTGCGATCACTTGGAGCTTCGGGATCTCCATTGTCGATGGGAAACTAGGCAGTTCCTGGATCAGACCGATACGAACAACAATTTAGTAAGTCGTGACACAGGCTTGCTGTATGTGAATGAGAAACGGCGTTTACCGGGTAATCTGCTGTTCTTGAAGCGGACGCTTCAGCAGAGTGGGTTGTTAGTAATGAAAGAAGGACCAACATCGTTAGGGAATTATCAAAACACCTGTATGGATTTTCATTTCCGCGGAAAGAGCTTGAGCATGACGGGGACGGGAATTCGGCAAGAAGATCTTGCGCAAAAGGAGGAACTCACCACCTACGGAATTACGGTTGGTGTTTATGATGGGACTACCATTGGGGGATATGATTTGCTGCATACCTATCATCGCAATCTTCGTATGCATCATTCAGCTAGGGATAGCTTCATGATGAGCAACACGTGGGGGGATCGATCGAAAGATGGTGCAATAAATGAGACCTTTCTGATCCGTGAGCTGCATGCCGCTGCGGCGCTTGGTTTAAGCATTTTGCAAATTGATGATGGATGGCAGAAGGGGGTTACGGTCAATTCCGTAAATGCCGCAACGAAGGGGAATGGGGGACTGTGGAGCGATTATTATAGCGGCGATGGAGACTTCTGGGAGGTACATCCGGACAGATTTCCAAACGGACTCACACCGATTGTTGTGTTAGCGCAAGAACTAGGGATTGGCTTAGGTCTATGGTTCTCACCCGATGCAAAGAATGATTATGTCAATTGGGAAAAGGATGTCGCTACGCTATTGCGACTCTATAAGGATTATCACATTTGTGCTTTTAAATTAGATGGTATTGAGATTCGCTCCAAACTCGGTGAGAAGCGATTACTCACGATGATGCGTTATGTTTTGGCTGCAACGCAGGGACACGTTGATTTCAACATCGATACAACGGCTCAGAAGCGGTTAGGATACTTTGGACAAACGCAATACGGCAGCATATTCTTAGAAAATCGCTACACGGATTGGCGCAATTATTACCCTCATTGGACACTTCGTAATGTATGGATGCTCGCTCCTTACATGCCGACTTCGAGATTGCAAATGGAGTTTTTGAATGTCAATCGCAATAAGGAGAAGTATGCGGAAGATCCATTAGCTCCTGCTGCTTGTGGGCAAGTCTATGCTTTCGCCGCAGTCGCATTCGCAAATCCATTGGCATGGATGGAACTAAACAGCCTTGAGGACAAACAAATGGCAAGTTTAACCAACATCATTCAAGCGTTAAAGCCTTATCATTCTGACATTGTAGCAGGACATGTGTTGCCAATTGGGGAGGAACCCAATGGTGCGAGTTGGACGGGACTGCAGAGTATTTGTGGACCTACTCATGGTTATCTGATGATCATCCGTGAGCTTCATGAAGCGGATACGACAGCCATTAAACTATGGAATGTGCAGGGTGTTGTGCAAGTAACGGAGTTGATTCGAATGGATGTAAGGGATGAAGTAATTAGCCATTCAACGCTTCAGCCTCGGCAATGGGAGTCGACCCCGCAAGGAGATTATGTGGTAACTCGACCAGCACCATTCACGTTTGCCATATATCGGTACGAGATAGCAACTTAATAAAAAAAAGAGGTTGGCCCGTTCGTGATCGTACGAACAAGGGCTGACCTCTTTTTCATTTCTAAGACTCATGAAAGTGTCTTTTCATATAGAAGAACGTTGAATCCATCAACGATAGCGGACCCTTTTTGCTGATAACCGTTCTTTTCAAACATCTTTTGTGCCCCTAATTGATTGGAAAGCGTGTCGAGGATGAGATGTTTAATGCCAAGTTCGCTTGCTTTTTGTTCTAAATGAGAAAGGATTTGTTGACCATATCCCTTCTTTTGATGACTAGGGTGAACACGTAGGCGCTTAATTTCGGCTTTGCCTTCTTGTAGAAGCTTTAACCCGCCCATAGCCACAATATTCCCATCCGGCCCTATCCCCACTAGAAACTCTCCGCCATCGTTTAAATACTGTTCAGGTATATGCAAAATATCATGATAATGCTGATGCGTAGGTTCGACATTGGCTTCAGAAATGACAAGTAAATGGATTCTCCATAAATCATCTGTATCCAATGTAGAGTAACGTTGTGTTTTCATCATAGGTTTCTCCTCCGTTTTTCATAAGTTTCTTAAAACATCCTTGTATGTAATATAAACTAACATAAAATTGGTGACAAATAACATTTTCTTATAAAACAACGGAGATATTGCAATAATTCTGTTAATTATTCAGAAAACCTAACATCAGATCGATGGTTATTTAAATGAAAAATTAATTCTTTAAATTTTTGCTATGGTTTTTGTTGAGCGGAAGTCAACAAAGGAAAAAAGAGATGTAAAAATAGGCGAGGAAGTCTCATGAAATGGTTTAAATGACTTCATCAATTTGTTAGTAAACATAACATATAAGGATGATTATCATAGATAAACAAACTGAAATGTTTATCGAATAAAAAATGAAAGCGAAAACAATGGTTAATAAACGTACAATTAATTGTTATTTAACTTTAATTGTTCGTCTTTTTACATATTTATGTTCATGATAACAACTCATTGGTAAATTTTTGTTGAAATTTACGAAGAAGCAGAGTATATTTATGAAAAGAAATAAATGTTAGGTTATTTTACATTATTTACGAGTGATGAGCTCTAACTCATTAAAAAAGATTAAAATTAACATTTCATGTTATGTAAAATCAAATAGGAGTGTGAATGAGGATGAAGAAAAAGATAGTTTTAGTTGGAAATGGTATGGCTGGCGTAAATTGTATAGAACAATTACTAAAACTTGCCCCGAATTCATACGAAATTACGATCTTTGGTAAAGAACCTCACCCTAACTATAATCGGATCTTACTTTCCTCGGTCTTGGCCGGAGATGCAGATATGAAGGATATTGTCATTAATGATTGGTCCTGGTACACGGACAATAACATCACCTTGCATACAGGTCATATCGTTAACAAGATTGATACGGATCGCAAGTTCGTAAGTACAGATCGTGGAATCACGGTGCCCTATGATGAGTTGATTCTAGCAACAGGATCGCTGCCCTTTATGCTTCCGTTACCTGGAGGAGATAAGGAAGGTGTAATCGCTTTTCGTGACATTCAAGATTGCGAGACGATGATCGAAACGGCTAAGAATTACAAAAAAGCAGTTGTTATCGGTGGCGGCCTACTGGGGCTTGAAGCAGCGCGGGGATTACTGAATCTCAATATGGAAGTATCCGTCGTTCATATTAACGAGTATCTAATGAATCTCCAACTTGACCGAACGGCATCCATGCTTCTGCAACAAGAACTAGAACAACAAGGGATGAAGTTTCTGCTCAAGAAAAACAGTGAAACGATTTTAGGTAAGAAACGTGTCACAGGACTCCGGTTTACCGATGGTTCGGAAGTTGAAGCCGATCTTATTGTGATGGCTGTTGGGATAAGGCCGAATGTTACGCTAGCGAAAACCAGCGGAATTGACATCAATCGAGGCATCATGGTGAATGATTTTCTAGAAACGAGTGTCCCGCATATTTACTCGATTGGCGAGTGTACAGAACATCGTGGTGTCGCCTATGGGCTGGTAGCTCCGCTATATGAACAAGGTGCAGTATTGGCGAAGCGTTTAGCAGGTGTAAGTACAGATGGCTATCAAGGTTCTGTCGTTTCTACTAAGCTCAAAGTTTCTGGTGTTGATGTCTTCTCCGCAGGCGAATATGCAGATAAACCGGGCACGCGAGCTGTTCGCGTACAAGATGATTTTGATGGTATTTATAAGAAAGTTGTTATTCGTGAAGGGAAAGTGATCGGGGCTGTCTTGTTTGGGGACATCAGTGATGGCTCAAGACTGTTCGCCATGATTCGCAACGGTGAGGATGTAACGGGGAAAGAAAAAACGGTACTCCTTGGTGATGGTGGCGGCAAGACGAAGTCAGGTGTTGATCTAGTTGCTGGCATGAGCGCCGATGAAATCGTATGTGGTTGTAATGGTGTATCCAAAGGAGCCATTGTCCAAGCGATTCAAGAAAAAGGCTGCTCCAGCGTGAATGATATCAAAGCATGTACCAAAGCTTCCGCTTCTTGTGGTGGGTGCAAGCCGCTTGTGGCCGATGTGCTCACTTATGTCCTTGGTGCTGATGGTGTGAAAACCGTTAAGGAAGGGATTTGTGGTTGCACAACACTCGGGAGAGATGAAGTTGTAGAAGCCATTCGCACGATGCAACTTACGACGACCAAAGAAGTCATGAACGTTCTCGACTGGTCGAATACAGAAGGATGCTCCAAGTGTCGTCCAGCCCTGAACTACTATTTGGGCATGGTGTGGCCGGAAGAGCATGAAGACGAAAGAGAGTCTCGTTTCGTGAACGAGCGTAATCATGCGAACATCCAAAAGGATGGCACGTACTCCGTCGTTCCGCGTATGTACGGCGGCGTTACGACACCGAAGGATTTAAAGAAAATTGCTGAGATCGCAGAGAAATATGAAGTCCCCCTCGTGAAAGTGACAGGTGGACAGCGTATCGATTTGCTTGGCGTGAAGAAAGAAGACCTGCCTGGCATGTGGGCTGATCTCGATATGCCTTCTGGGTATGCATACGGCAAATCACTTCGCACAGTGAAAACATGCGTAGGCTCCACGTTCTGCCGTTTTGGTACCCAAGATGCGATTGGAATGGGCATTCAGCTCGAGAAGAAGTTTGAACGCTTATACACACCAGCGAAAGTGAAGATGGCTGTCTCAGGCTGCCCGCGTAACTGCGCGGAAGCAACGATCAAGGATTTCGGGGTTGTCGCCATTGACGGCGGCTGGGAACTCCATGTCGGTGGTAACGGAGGAACGAAGCTGCGTGGAACGGATCTTTTATGCAAAGTGAAGACGGAAGAGGAAGTACTCGAATGGTCAGGTGCTTACCTGCAATACTATCGGGAAACTGGAAAGTACAATGAACGTACTTCGGAGTGGTTAGAGCGTGTGGGTCTAGAGACCATTAAAACAACGTTAGCGTCAAGCGAAGATCGTGCTGCCTTTAATGATCGCATCAATAAAGCATTATCACTGTTGAAAGATCCATGGAAAGAGATTATTGAAGAGAAGGCGCTGCGCCAAACATTTATACCGATGGAAGAACAATCGGCAGCTTCGATATTGAAATAGAAGGGATGAGGCATATGAAACGGATACACATTGGCCATATTTCAGAAATTGCTTTGAAAAGATCGCGAGTTGTACGCATTGGCGACTTAGAAATTGCCGTTTTCAAGCTTTCAGATGGCGTCATCAAAGCGATTGAGAATCGTTGCCCGCACAAAGCGGGTAAGCTCTCAGAAGGTATCGTCTGTGATCATCACGTCTTTTGTCCGCTTCATGATTGGAAGATTGACCTGCATAACGGCCTCGTTCAAGCGCCAGATGATGGTTGTGTAGCGAAATTCGAGGTTGAGATTGAGGATGCGTCCGGAGAGATGTATTTGCATATTTCAGAAGAGCGTATCCTAGCATCCTAGCAAGGGGGAGTAACAATCATGCGCCATAAGGGATCTTTGCTTGCTCTAGGATTATCCACGTTAGCTATGATGGCTTCCTTCGTAATCTGGAGTGTCTTTTCCCCGATTGCTGGACAAATACAAGAGCTGTTTCAGCTTAGTACGATGCAGAAGAGTCTGCTGATCGCAACCCCAGTGCTTCTAGGCTCGATCATGCGAATTCCGATGGGGATATATACAGATCGTTTCGGTGGTAAGCGCGTATTCGCAATCACGATGCTTTTTCTAACAATTCCCCTGCTTATCGCAGGGTACGTGCATACGTACTGGATGCTGCTGCTGTGTGCGCTATTTATTGGGATGGCGGGGACGACCTTTGCCATTTCCCTTACTTATGTATCGAGGTGGTTTCCGCCAGAGAGACAGGGACTTGTGCTTGGCTTAGCTGGTCTTGGCAATTTAGGCAGTGCGGCAGCTAGCTTTTCATTGCCTTTCGTGTTTAATCAATATGGGTTTCAATGGGTGTTTTGGAGTTTGGCGATAATGATTATCGTTGTGACGGCTATCTTTTGGATGGGGACGAAGGATTTGCCTTCACCCGTGCACAAAAAGACGTTTAAGCAATCCATGGTCGTGCTCAAAGATCAATCAACCTGGTATTTATCATTTTTTTACTTTCTAACTTTTGGTGGTTTCGTTGCCTTCGGCGCTTATTTACCGACATTTCTCAAGGATCTATTTCATCTTTCTGCAACAGATGCCGGCCTGAAAACGGCAGGATTTGTTGTAATCGCGACACTCATTCGACCGTTAGGCGGTTATATGGCCGATCGCATAGGTTCACGTAGTGTACTTGTCGTAGTTTTTGCTGGGATGATGATCGCTGCGATTGCATTATCCGTGTCATTGCATCAATTCGTATCATTTAGTGCGTGTTGTCTGGCTGCTGCAGTCCTGCTTGGTGTAGGAAACGGAGCTGTCTTCAAAATGGTTCCTGAAGTGTCTTCTGGAAATACAGGTGCAGTTACAGGAATCGTTGGCGCAGCAGGTGGTTTAGGGGGCTTTTTTCCACCTATCGTATTAGGTATTGTGAAAGATTTCTCAGGTGCGTATACGTTGGGTTTCATTATGCTTATGGTATTCGCATGCGCTTGCCTTGTGTTAATTCTGGCATCAGGTCGTATGGTCGTTAACAAACAAAGCAAGCTGGCATAAGCCTATGGGAATGTGGAGGTGAATGAGAGATGGGGAGACAGAAACTTGTCTTAATCGGGAACGGTATGGCTGGCGTTCGCTGCGTGGAAGAAATTCTAGCTCTTGCTCCTGAACGTTTCGAGATTACTATTTTCGGCAGTGAGCCGCATCCGAACTATAATCGCATTATGTTATCGAAGGTGCTGCAAGGCAGTACAACGGTTGATGATATTACGATTAATGATTGGCAGTGGTACCAGGATAAAGGGATTACGCTTTATGCGGGAGATCCTGTGATCCGTATAGATACAGCACAACGGAAAGTAGTGAGCGAGAAGGGGCGGATCGTAGAATACGATCAACTCATACTAGCAACGGGTTCATTGCCATTTATGCTTCCTTTGCCAGGTGCAGATAAACCTGGCGTGACAGCTTTTCGTGATATTAAAGATTGCAATAAAATCATTGAAACGTCCAAAAACTATAAGAAAGCTGTTGTCATCGGTGGCGGTTTACTTGGATTAGAAGCAGCACGTGGCTTGCTTAATCTAGGGATGGATGTCCATGTCGTTCATATTTACCACCATTTGATGGAACGTCAGTTGAGCCCTACGTCTGCAGGTATGATGCGCAAAGAGCTGGAAAAGCAAGGGATGAAATTTCTGCTCGGGAAGCATACGGAGAAAATTCTTGGAAAGAAACGAGTTGAAGGGCTTCTTTTTAAGGATGGGGGTAAAGTAGAGGCAGATCTGATCGTTATTGCAGTCGGTGTACGCCCGAATATTAAGCTTGCAATGGATAGTGGCATTGAGACCAATCGTGCTATTATGGTGAATGATTATATGGAAACTAGCGTGCCAGGCATCTACGCAGTTGGGGAATGTGCGGAGCATCGGAATATGGTTTATGGTCTCGTAGCCCCGCTGTATGAACAAGGTAAAGTACTGGCTAAGCGGATATGCGGTGTGGATGTAGAAGGCTACCAAGGTTCAATTCTATATTCCCAATTAAAGGTCTCAGGCGTTGAAGTATTCTCAGCTGGAGAAATTCGCGATTCCGAAATTACAACCTCATTGAAAGTCATTGATGGCATCAAAAAAACATACAAGAAGATCGCTATACGCGATAACAGAATAGTAGGAGCCGTGCTTTATGGCGATAGCAGCGAGGGGAATAAGCTGCTCGGCTATATCAAGCAACAAGCCAATGTGTCCGTATTAGAGGAAGCGTCGGCCGTAGGAGGCGCTGCTGATGAAACGTACGCTGCTTCACTAGCACTGACGGCGACGGTATGCTCTTGCAACGGTGTAACCAAAGGCGGTATTCTCGAAGCCGTCAAGGAACACGGTTGTGAATCCGTCGAAGATGTTCGCGCCTGCACGCGGGCGTCCAGCACTTGCGGTGGCTGCAAGCCGCTCGTCGCAGCGATGCTGCAGTTGGCGCTGCAGAGCAAGGACGCGCCGGCAGCGCCCAAAGAGACGGTGTGCGGCTGCACGTCGCACAGCCATGAAGAGCTGCGCGACGCTATGCGCAGGGCTAGCTTTGAGACCGCGCAAGAAGCGATGCATGCGCTGGGTTGGACCCAGGCGGCCGGCTGCGCGATCTGCCGGCCGGCGGTGCACTACTATGTCGGCCAGGCGCGAGGCGCTGCTGCCGACAAGTCTAATGCTGAATCTGCTTCGATAGATTCAGCAACGAGTTTGCTCGCTGATGGCACGTTCGCCATCACGCCACGCATGTACGGCGGCGTCACGAGCGCCGAGCAGTTAAGGCTTCTAGCTGATGTGATCGATAAATATCACATTCCATTAGTGAAGCTTTCAGGAGGTGCGCAGCTGGATCTTCTTGGCATACCTGAAGAGGAAGTTCGTTCTATTGGCGCTGAGATCGGTCAATCGGCATCGACAAGCGTTCAATATGGTAGAATGATATCATCTGTTGCAACATGTACGGGGATTCATTATGACCGTGGTGCGCTTCAAGATTCGATCGGATTGGGCATCAATCTCGAAAGCCGATTAGCCTATGTGCAAATGCCAGCACACGTACACGTCGGAGTTTCGGCAAGTCCGTTGCACCGAGCCGGTACGCTTACTAAGGATTTAGGTCTAGTTGGTGTTCCTGGTGGATGGGAAATCTATGTAGGTGGCAGCGGAGGAAGTAAGCTTCGACAAGGGGAACTTCTTTGTATGGTGCCGACGGAGGATGGAGCACTAGCGTTATCAACCGCGTTCCTGCAGTGGTACCGTGAAGAAGCAAATTTCGGTGAAACGACAGGACAATGGGTGGAGCGCTTGGGAATTACTCGCCTACGAGAGGGACTATTCGATCTTGTGTACCGCGCGGAGCTTATAGCGAGAATGAATCTAACCCTGATAGGTACGGAAAAGCAGCAAGAAAATCCGCAGCGCACAGCTGCTTTGGCAAGGTGAGCCTATGCATATACAAATTGAGCAAGAACAAGTCATTCCTGATGCCTTGCATGTCATAGATACACAATGCCCATTTTGCAGTGTACAGTGTAAAATGCAAGTGATTGAAAAAAAGGATATAACGAACGGACGCCCCGTTTATTCCATTGTACCAAAGCCGAATCTGGCATCTGAAGGACGATTGTGTATCAAAGGAATGAATGCCTACCAACACGTGCTTACTGGCGAACGGTTGCTTCACCCCATGGTGAAGCGTAATGGTCAGTTCGAACGGATTTCATGGGCGGAAGCGTATGAGCTTATCGTAAACAAGTTCGGTGCACTTCGCCAAACCTATGGCAATCACACGGTGGGCTTGTATGGCGGTGGTTCGTTAACGAATGAATCCGCCTATCTACTAGGTAAGTTTGCTCGCGTGGCACTGCAAACGAAGTATATTGATTATAATGGCCGATTTTGTATGTCGGCGGCTGCGTCAGCAGGTGTTAAAGTATTTGGGATTGACCGTGGGTTAACGAACCCTTTGTCCGATATTGAATTGGCCGACTGTATCCTGCTTGCGGGTACGAATATTGCGGAGTGTCAGCCGACACTCATGCCTTATTTTACAAGAGCGAAAGAAAAAGGTGCCGTAATCATTGCCATCGATCCCAGAGAAACGGGGACGACACGTATGGCTGATATTCATTTGCGTGTGAGGCCAGGGATGGATGCGACTTTAGCCAATGGTATACTCAAGGTTCTGCTTGAGGAAGGCCTGGTTGATGAACAATTTGTTGAACGAAGGACAACAGGATTCGCGGAATTGAAAGCTCATCTAGATGAGCTTGATATGGCTGAAATTGCCCAATTAACAGGCGTTTCCGCTGAGCTCATTCGTAAAGCGGCGCTGAGTTATGGGAAAGCGAATACGGGAATGGTTTTTACGGCAAGAGGTGTGGAGCAACAAACGGATGGCCATATGGCCGTTCGAAACTTCCTGAATCTCGTATTGCTTACAGGTAAAATAGGCAAACCTGGCTGCGGCTATGGTGCTGTCACAGGTCAGGGCAACGGGCAAGGTGGCAGAGAACATGGGCAAAAAGCCGACCAACTGCCTGGGTATCGGTTGATCGAGAATCCAGAAGATCGCGCTTATATCGCGAATGTATGGGGCATCGATCCAAGCGAGCTGCCAGGCAAAGGAGTGTCTGCTTACGAAATGATGGAAAAGGTCCACGAGCAGGAGATCCGTGCGTTATTCGTTATGGGATCGAATCCACTCGTCTCGAATCCGAACGCGAACTTCGTTGAAGAAGGGCTGAAGAAGCTTGATTTTCTCGTTGTTGCTGACTTCCTCATCTCTGAAACGGCACAGCTAGCTGATCTGCTTTTGCCAGTAACAGCCTATCTAGAGAATGCAGGGACGTTAACGAATCTCGAAGGACGCGTGTTATTGCGAGAAGCGGGTCGTCCAGCGCCTGGCGAATCGAAGCATGATTGGCAAGTCCTCTGTGAACTAGCTGATAAGCTCGGGAAAGGTCAATTCTTCCCATTTGGGGATGTCGAAGATGTCTTTAATGAGCTTCGCCTTGCAAGTCGGGGAGGGACCGCAGATTACTACGGCATTACTTACGATCGCTTACGGCAAGAAGAAGGCGTCTATTGGCCTTGTCCAGAAGTGGCGCACCCCGGTGTTAAGCGGTTATTTGATATCTCGTTTCCGCTGCCAGCTGGAAAAGCGTTATTGACTACGGTGGAGAATCATCTGCCGAAGGAGCAGGTCAGTGGAGAGTTTCCGTTGTATCTAACCACGGGGCGCGTGCTTACGCATTATCTGACAGGCGTGCAGACACGTAAAAGTCCGTCTTTGGCCGCGCGTGAAGTGGAGTCGTTCATGGAGATTCATCCCAAAACCGCGAAAAAGTACCGCATTGAGGATGCCACACTTGTAAAGATGACGTCCAAGCGCGGCGACATTTTTGTGCGAAGCCGGTTCAGCGATGCTATCCGTGAAGACACGGTATTCGTGCCTATGCATTGGGGAGATACGCAAAACGTCAACAAATTAACGAATGACGCACTTGATCCAACCTGCAAAATGCCTGGTTTTAAGGTTTGTGCTGTAGGAGTAAGTCCATTAGTAACGGAGTATGCGTAAAAGAAGAAGCCGAACTCATCGACCTTACCGTGATGAGCTAGGCTTTTTTTGCATATGTGTAAGGTTCAGCTATGAACCCTTTTTCATAATCGGGTATAATAGGAATGATCTTACATTTTAGGAGCGGGATAAGGATGAAACGAACGACAATATTAATCGCTGATGATGAGGCGGAAATCGCCGATTTGATTGCGTTACATTTAGAAAAAGAGGGTTACCATCTCATCAAAGTATCTGACGGGAAAGAGGCCATTCAAGCGATTGAGTCTCACGCGATTGATTTGGCGATTCTGGATATTATGATGCCGAAGATGGATGGCTATGAAGTGACGCGGCAAATACGTGAGAGGTATGCCTTACCGATTATTTTTTTGAGTGCCAAATCCTCTGACTTGGATAAGATAACAGGTTTGGTAATGGGTGCAGTTGACTATATGACGAAACCCTTTAATCCAATGGAATTAGTAGCCCGTGTGAACGCACAGCTTCGGCGGTCCATGCAACTGAACCAACCTGCAGCTGTTAGTAGTCCAGTCTTGGAAGCGGGAGGCGTGACGATTGATGCGGATCAAAGATCTGTCCTCCTCTATGGGGAGAAGATCGAGCTGACCCCGAAAGAATTTGATATTCTCTATCTGTTAGCGAGTCACCCGAAGAAGGTGTTTAGCGCGGAGCATATTTTTGGGCATGTATGGGGGGAAGCGTACTATGAAAGTGGTAACACCGTCATGGTCCATATCCGTACGCTGCGCAAAAAACTTGGCGAAGATGTGAACAAAAATAAGTTAATTAAAACCGTATGGGGTGTGGGATATACATTCAATGGCTAATCTATTGCGCAGCTTTCGATCTAAGATGATCGGTTTGTTGGGGCTCAGCTTGCTGATGTCCGGCACTTTTACTTTTATTCTTTATCGCGTATTGAAACTTTATTATTCAGGCGTTCGCAGGGAAGATCCTGTAGCTAAATTGCGTCATTTTGTGAATACGATTGGCGATTTAAACTTTTTCTTGATGGTGTTTGTACCGCTTTCAATTTTATGTTTCTTCTTCCTAACGAAGCGCTATGCCACCTATTTTAACGTGATTTCGACGGGAATTCATCGACTTGCTGGTGGAGACTTTCATAATCGAATTCATATTGATTCCAATGACGAATTCAAGGATATCGCGGATGATATTAATATGGCGAGTGAGAAATTACAGCAAGCTGTCGCACGTGGGGATTTTGCCGAAAGCAGTAAGGATCAGCTCGTTTTGAACTTAGCGCATGATCTACGTACGCCGCTTACTTCAGTCATTGGTTATTTGGATTTTATTCTTCAGGACGAGCAGTTATCGAGGGAACAAATGATCCATTATACGACCATTGCTTTTAATAAATCACAACGATTAGAGAAGCTGATTGATGAACTATTTGAAATTACACGGATGAAATATGGCATGTTAAGTGTCGAGAAGAAGCCTATTGATTTAAGCGAGCTGCTCATTCAACTCAATGAGGAATTGTACCCCGTTTTTGAAAAGAGCAATTTGATCAGCAGAGTCAATGTTTCTCCACATCTGGAAATAGCGGCAGACGGGGAGTTGCTAGCTCGTGTATTTGAAAATCTATTGACGAATGCCAATCGATATGGGAAAGATGGCAAATATGTGGATATCAATGGCCTTCAAGAAGGGGAAGAAGCGGTAGTTCAAGTGATCAACTATGGCAATTGCATCCCAGCGGATGAACTTCCTCATCTCTTTGAGATGTTTTATACAGGGGACCAAGCTCGCACCCATCAGGGTGGCAGTACGGGACTCGGCTTGTTTATTGCGAAGAACATTGTTGAACAGCATCAAGGAACAATTACGGTTCAAAGCGATGTGATTCGGACACTATTTGAAGTGAGATTGCCACTTTACTAAAATGAATTTAAGAAAAATTTTATGTTTGTCCCACTTCTAATTTAAACTGTTTTCTTTATTCTAAATGCAAGCAAGGTTTAGGAGGGAAACGAGTTATGAAGAAGTGGGTTTTTTGGTTTGTTATTGTCGCATTACTAGGTTATGAAGCCTACCAGCAGCACAAAGCGCCTCGAGAAAAAGTGGAACAATCGCAAGTCGTCAATACCGCCTACGCGGCGACTTCCCCCGGGAAAGATCTAACTATAAAAGTGACGAAAGATCAGATATATCAAGGAAATCTGGTTCTGATTAATAACGATTATCCGATTCATTCAGGGGGGATGCAGCCGGATATTCTTAATCTTTTTGAAAATAAAGAGCTCGTTAAAGGATTTGGGATCTTAGATAATACAGTGCGATTGTCGCGAACTGTTGTTGAATCTTTTACGACGATGATCCAAGCAGCTGCCAAAGATGGGGTTCGTCATTTCATGATTAACAGTGGCTACCGTGACAATAAAGAACAGAGTCAGCTATACAAAGATATGGGAGCTAATTACGCGTTGCCCGCGGGACATAGTGAACATAACTTAGGTTTGGGACTTGATATTGGTTCTACACAAGGCGAAATGAGTCAAGCAGATGAAGGGGAATGGTTGATTCGAAATGCGGCGGATTTTGGGTTTATTTTGCGCTATCCCAAGGATAAAACGGCAATTACGGGCATCCAATTTGAACCTTGGCATTTTCGTTATGTGGGGTTACCACACAGTGTGATTATGAAGCAAATGAATTTATCGTTGGAAGAGTATTTGGCTTATCTAAAACAACAAAAAAACATCACAACGAAGGTGAAAGGGAAGATCTACGAGATCTCGTATCATCCGATGACCCAGAATAGTACCATTCAAGTGCCTAACAATCGTTCTTATACCTTGTCTGGCAACAACATGGATGGCATCATCGTCACGGTGCTTCCTTGAGGTTACATTTTTAAATTTTAGGAGTGTGAGTTTACGATATGAAAAATTGGAAGGTATGGCACGAGATGCTGCTGCCGGCTTTGTTCGCTTTGTATATGTATATCCTGTTCAAAATTATCTTGTTCAAATTCAGTTCGATTGATCTCCCATTCGTGTGGCATCAGCTTCAGCGGAATCTGGAGAATCCTTCGTATATCCAAAATCGCCTCGCCTTTGCGAACTTTCAGCCATTCGTTTCAATAACGGCTAATCTACAAAGCTTATCCCAGCATGATCTTATTAATTTGTTCGGGAATATTGCGGTATTTATGCCATATGGCATGTTTCTGTTGCTCACGTCAGGGGCCAAGAAGATGTCATTTTCAGGTGTGTTCATTCGCTCTTTGGGGATAAGTTTAAGTTTGGAGAGTCTACAAGTTGTTCTTTCCATGGGGAGCTTTGATGTGGATGATCTTATTTTAAATGTAGGTGGAGGCTTAGTTGGGTATTGTGGCTTAAAATTAGGCCTAACCGTCATCAATCGTTCGTTACGTATGATTGATATGCAAAGCATGAGCATAATGCTGACCAAAGAAAGTAACATAACGTAAGATGGTGAAATGGGAGAGTGAGATTGAAATTGAAATAGGCTGATGTTCAAGTGGAGAGTACTACTTGAGATCAGCCTATTTGCGTTCACGTTTGCGTCATTATTGTTCTATTGGACCTGTATCTACAACCTCAAAATCACTGCCCTTGATCTTCCCGAGTTTATGCAGGTCATCATCATCCCATTTCGGATCAGGTGCGCCGCTTACATAGAGATTACTGCCGTTATCAGCGACAATCATACCGTATTTCTTCATCGCTCGTAAGATTGCTTGATTCGTTGCCGAGTAGCTTGATATATCGAAATCATCGCGAAGTCGGAGTCGGAGGCCCATGGGCGGAAGATTCGAATCCGTGCTGTTTGAAGCAAAATGTGTAGCTGGAGCAATGAATCCACGTTGCGTCTTCTGTACTGTGAAACGCAGGGCGTGGTTGATTTCTCCTGAGCTTGCTTCATCATATCGGACAAGCCCGGGGAAGATTGGCAAGCCTGCCGCGTCAGCGGATGTCCAATATTTAGGACGAAGCGCGTTGGAGTTCAAATCCCACTTCGCACCGTTGGAAGCCTGCCATCCAGAAGGTGTGGGTCGTGCATTGAACAATTCGTAAAGCATATCATTGTCTTTATCGACAACGATGACATGACGGTCGCCATCACCGTTCGGTCCGCCTTCGATTGGCGCGTTTGCTGGAATGGGGTAAGGGCCAGCATCACTTTCATCGCCATAATCCGTAAACGTTACGTTTACTTTCGGTTGATCGCCGCTTACAATCGTGTAGGGAATCCCAATCGGTGCCCCTTCCCATTCCGTCCCGAAATCGGCATGTATACTCGTATTCAAGCCAATCGCTTTGAGATATTGCTGTGATTTCTGGTGAACAGGGAAGGCGGAGATGTCTGTATTCCAAGGATTATTCTTCGGGAATACTTGCAGGGCTGAATTGTGCTGAGGCTTGTCCCCTACATAAATGGAGCTTGTCGCATCATCCCATCCCACGGGTTTCCCTAACGATTCGGTAAGAAAACGAAGAGGTACATAGGTCGTATTTTTGTAAATGAAGCCTTGAAGATCTTGCGGAGGTTGCTTCATCACTCCATCGAAATAATACTGCAGCTTTCGAAAATAAACGTTGATACCGGTTGGATCGTTAGCCGCATAAGAGAGCCCTGAAAAAAATAAGGCTCCACATAGGAACCCAACGGTTCCTGCTTTCCATTTACCCATTTGTTAGCACACTCCATTGTCTCTAGTTGGCTTTCTTCTCGTTTTGGCCTATCATAAGACTATTCGTAAGTTATCCAACGCTTTGTGTCCAGAAGACATAAGGGATCTTGGAGATAATAAAGTAAGGATGAATTTATATAATCACGGAGGTCTTTCTATGAGTCAACGTTATCGCATTACAAGAGCTTTTCAACAAAATGAACAAGCCGTAACATCCATTTCATTAGAAGAGTGTAAACACTATTTTGCTGCACAACCAGATTTCACCTATTCATCGGTTTATACCGTGACTGGTGCCACCAGCATGTCGATTGAAGGGGATTTTTTCATGTGGAGCTATGGGGAAATAAAGATTCCATTCCGTCATTA
Organism: Paenibacillus sp. J31R109; assembly: GCF_059692055.1. Classification (NCBI taxonomy): domain Bacteria; kingdom Bacillati; phylum Bacillota; class Bacilli; order Caryophanales; family Paenibacillaceae; genus Paenibacillus; species Paenibacillus sp. J31R109. The sequence goes on from NZ_JCAUAR010000018.1 coordinate 62,724, forward strand.
TCAGGGGGATTTGTATGTTTCGGGCACGAATGAAGCTGTGATTCCTAAAATGTTGGAGGTTGCAAGTGAACTCGGAGCCGATGTTGCGGAAGGTTAGTGTTGAAAAGTTCTAATATTTTCAACATACTCTCCTCATACATTTACGCTATAGTAGTAGTTGAACGCAGCTGGTCGTAGGTGACAAGCTAGATGTACGTTAGATTAGCATTTGAAAGAAATAGATTACTTGGGTGTGTAGGGGGTCGTCACATGCATAGGCATACATTCATTAACATATTGAGAACGGAACTCGTCGTCGCGCTTGGCTGCACAGAGCCAGTAGCGATCGCTTTGGCTGCCGCGAAGGCACGAAGTTATATGAAGGGTCCCATTGAGAAGGTTACCGTTCATGCGAGTGCAGGGATCATTAAGAACGCTCTGGCAGTTGGGATTCCTGGTACGAATCTGACGGGCATTGATTTTGTAGCTGCGCTTGGCGCGCTTGCAGGTAATGCGGATAAGCAATTAGAGGTTCTTGCTGATATTCAACCAGAAGATGTTACAGCAGCGCAGGACATGGTTGAGCGCGGTGTTTCGGTCGTTCACTTAGCAGATACGTCCAGAAAGCTCTATATTGAGGTCGTCGTTAACACGGAGGACAGTTATGCAAAGGTCGTTATCACGGATAATCACACGAATATTACCTTGATCGAGGTAGATGGTAAGGTCGTTGAATCGGGAGGCTGTGCGAATGCGACTTTCAAGAGTTCCAAAGAGGAACGAGGCGAGCTTACGATCGAGGGTATCGTTGATTTCGTGAATACAGTTGACCTTACCGAGCTCCAATTGGTTAAACAAAGTATTGAATTGAATCGTAAGGCCGGATTAGACGGATTGACGCATGCCTATGGTCTTGAGGTGGGCAGAACGATTAAAGAGAATGTACAGAAGGGTATTCTGTCAGATGATTTAATCTCTCATGCGATGGCGCTTGCAGCTGCTGGATCAGATGCTCGTATGGCTGGTTCTAGCATGCCTGTCATGGCGAATTCGGGAAGCGGTAACCAAGGTATCGCAGCGACGAATCCCGTTATCGCGGCGGCTGAGAAACTCGGTGCTGCGGAAGATAAGCTCATTCGTGCGGTTGCCTTAAGTCACTTAGTCACGATTCACATCAAATCCAAATTTGGACGGTTGTCCGCTTTATGCGGCGTTACCGTATCAGGTACAGGCGCGAGCTGCGGAATTACGTATTTACTCGGCGGTGGAAAGAATGAAATTAAAGCCGCAATCCAAAACATGCTCGGGAATGTAACAGGGATGATGTGTGATGGCGCTAAAGGTGGCTGCGCAATGAAAGTTGCAACTTGTACGAGTGCTGCGGTGCAATCTGCGTTGCTTGCTTCCAAAGGGATGACCATTTCGTCCACTAATGGATTTATCGAAAATGATGCCGAGAAAACGATCGACAACTTCTGTCGGATCGGCAATGAAGCGACTTCCGAGATGGATAAACTCGTTCTTGAAATGATGTTGAATAAAGACATATAGGTGAATGATGATCCGCCGAGAGGCGGATTTTTCATTTTTACATGGAGGCTCCTAGCAATTCTAAGCCTAATTTCACGCTGGCGTGTTCACGATTTTCGAGGAGGTAGACGGCATTTGCACGAATTTTTGGCGTATGGAAATCACATTCAAGTTGAATTAATTGTTGAGCATCTAGAAATGGTTGTGCAATTGACTTCGGCAGAAAGCCAAATCCGGCTCCTTGTAAAAGCATAGCAACCATAATAAAGGAATGGTCGGTTTGTAAAGATGGGACAAAACCAGCTCCAACGATGCTTATGAACCATTCAGGGAAGGGATCTCCCCTTTCAATATGGCAATATTCATGAGAAATAAAATCTGTTTTACGAATAATGGAGTCTTTTTTATGCGCGGATACTAGAATAATTTCATCCTCAAATAACAATTCTTTTGATACTTTAGGATGATCAGGTGGATCAAAACGAACGGCAACATGTACAACCCCATCCAACACCAGATCACGTACCATATAGCTTGGATCAATAGTAAATTTCGTATTTTACAAACAGCTAAAAATGCTTCTAACTGAGATGAATCCATGCTTCGCGCCCCGCCATCATTTGAATTATTAATTATCACAAAATAAATTATGAGTTATACAAACCATAGAATGTCCATTAATATAGGGCAATAGCCTTTATTACACCTACTTACAAGGAGATTAATTATGCAAAATATCAGAGAAATGACAATTAATGATTACGAAAAGATGATTGAATTGTGGAACAGTATTGAGGGATTAGCTTTAAGTGACGCGGATTCTAAAGAAAACATCAAGAGGTATCTAGTCAGAAATAATGGGTTGAGTTTTGTATTCGAGCAAGATAATGAGATTGTTGGGACTATTCTGTGTGGTCATGATGGTAGAAGGGGTTTTATTTATCATCTTGCTGTGAGCCCCGCTTTCCGTAAACAGCAAATTGGTAACCAATTGGTTCAAACGAGTTTAAATAAATTGAGCCAGGAAGGTATTGATAAATGTCATATTTTTGTTATCGAAGATAATGAGGTTGGGAACCGTTTCTGGACAACAACGGGATGGGAAAAGAGAAGTGGTTTTTATGTATATTCAAGGAATACAAAATAACGAAATTAACGCTATTAGCGGGCGTCTTCTTGAACCCTATATGGGGTAATATTCAAAAAAATATTACATTTCTAAAAATTATTGTTTACGTACCTCTGGTTATTTGATAATATAATCGCAATAACAAATGCGTTGAAGAGATGAGTAAATAAATGAAATCTTTCACAGAGAGCTCCGTTAGCTGAAAAGGAGTAAAGAGAACTTTATTGAACAAAGCCTCAGAGCAGCACATCGGAACTGAATTTCTCGGGGATGGTGTGACAGGAGCTCCTGTTATAGAGCTAAAGTATACGCATGCAATTGGCATGTCGTACTTGAAGAGGCTAGTATGGCGACATATTGGTGAAACTGGGTGGTACCACGAGGATATTAATCTCGTCCCTAAGACTGGCAATAGTCTTGGGGGTGGGATTTTTTTGTTATCGCGTAAGAAACTTTACGCAGGTGCTGCAACATTTGGCACACAATATCAGATGCTTTGAATTTACTATTAAGATGCTTTACTACCTTATACGAATGTGAAAGGATTTGTGATACAGGATGTCGAGAAAATTAAAAGTAGGTATTGTCGGAGGAACTGGCATGGTTGGCCAGAGATTTGTTGAATTGTTGGATCAACACCCATGGTTTGAAGTGACTGCGATTGCAGCAAGCAGCAGCTCAGCGGGTAAAACATATGAGGAATCTGTGAAGAGCAGATGGAAATTGTCTACGCCAATTCCGGAAAACGTGAAACAGATCATCGTTCAAGATGCTTCAAAAGTGGAGGAAGTTGCCACTGGGGTTGATTTTATTTTTTGTGCGGTAGATATGAAAAAGGATGAAATCAAAGCGCTAGAAGAAGCTTACGCTAAAACGGGTACGCCTGTTATTTCAAATAACTCAGCTCACCGCTGGACGCCGGACATTCCGATGGTCATCCCAGAGGTGAATCCAGGTCACATTGAGATCATTGCCGCACAAAGAAAGCGTTTGGGTACATCGACTGGTTTTATCGCCGTTAAACCCAACTGTTCCATTCAAAGCTATGTACCAGCCCTTCATGCCTTGTTAGACTTCAAACCGACCAATGTTGTTGCTTCCACGTATCAAGCGATCTCTGGTGCGGGTAAAAACTTCACAGACTGGCCGGAAATGTTGGATAACGTGATCCCATATATTGGTGGGGAAGAAGAGAAAAGTGAGCAGGAGCCACTGCGTATCTGGGGAAGCATCGCAAATAACGAAATCATTAAAGCGAGCTCACCGTTGATTACTACGCAATGCATTCGTGTTCCAGTAACAGATGGACATCTTGCTACAGTATTCGCCTCTTTCGAGAAGAAACCTACAAGAGAAGAAATCCTTTCTCGCTGGCAGAACTACAAAGGACGTCCGCAAGAGCTGAACTTGCCAAGCGCGCCGAAACAGTTCATCACTTACTTCGAAGAAGAAAATAGACCTCAAACGAAGCTTGATCGTGAAATTGAACGCGGTATGGGCGTTTCCGCAGGACGTTTACGTGAGGATTCGTTGTTTGATTATAAATTTGTTGGATTGTCCCATAACACATTGCGCGGAGCAGCAGGTGGTGCGGTTCTTATCGCTGAATTGCTGAAAGCAGAAGGTTACATTCAACCCAAATAACATCAAAACAGCAAGCATCTTGTATGCTTGCTGTTTATATTTATCCCTAGCTTGGGTAACGTTCCTGGAGAAATGAGACCGATTGGGTTATCAAATCTTTTAATATATCGGTATTGATATCTGCGACTTTATTGATGTAAACGCAGGCTTTGGCGGCTTCATGCTTGCCAAAGTCCTTTAATAATGCCTCACGTTCCGCATCGCCTGTTGTTACATACAAGCTGATCTTGGCTTTTCGCGGTGAAAAACCAACGAGAGGCGCATCGCCCTCATGACCGGACGCATATTTGTAATGGTAACTGCCAAAACCAATGATACTGGGGCCCCACATTTTAGCTTCTAAACCTGTTGCTTCTACAAAAATATCCAATAAACGATAAGCATCTTCACGTTTCTTTGGGCTTTCCACATTTTCAATAAACTCGATGACACTGTTATCTGTTATTTTCATTTTTGCTTCATATGCCATTGAAAACACTCCTTATCGATTTCCTCTAATGCTGACTAGCTATGTTTATTTTACCAAAAATGGGATTGAAATAGAAACCATACGAAGCGATTCATCGTCTAATACATACCACACGGATTGCGTGAACATAGGTGAATGAAAGAGGAGGTTTATCATGATGGATAAAAGAAGATATTGGTTTCCTCTGTTGTGTTGTATGATGCTAGTTACTGTCCTAATTGGTGGTTGCGGTAATCAGCAGGCGTCACCTAAAAAGGCGCAATCATTTTCAATAGAAGATTTACAAAAATATGCGAATCAGCTGATCACGTTAGAAGCCGTCTTTGAGAAGCATCAAGTCAAACCTCAGTCCACTTATAGCACGGACAAGGAAGTGTTTCTAGAAGTGCGCCGCGTAGGCGAACATGATAAGACGTTGTCGGACGCGGAGAAGTCGAAATTCAAACAAGCGATTTTTAAAGCGATCGGCGCTGAGTTTCCACTGAACATAACGGTCTACGCCATTGATGAACAATCCGGCACAAAAGGGGAAATCACCGCGATTGATGGTAAGGGAAGGTTTCTAGTTGTCAAGACGGATAAATTCATAAACCAAGAGCAGAAAATGCCGGATGCAACTTGGTATACCATGTCAGATGATGCTGTTATTATGTATGAAGGTAAAAAGTTTAACGTAACTGACGTGCAAATCGGATCATCCGTCACCGTGTGGAGTGAAGGGATGATGCTGACGAGCTATCCGGGTCAAACAACAGGTTTACGCCTTCAGCTTAACACACTGGACGATGGCGTCGGCGATCTAAGTGGCAAGGTTACGAGCGTAACCACTTCAGGCGAAGGTGTCAATCTGGAGAGAATGCTAGACGTCGATGGGGTGAAATATCGCTTGCTTCCGTTCACACAAGTGTGGAAAGACGGAGTGTTGATTGAGGCTGCGAAAATGAAAGAAGGCGACCATGTTAAGCTTTGGTTTGCAGGATATGAGATTGGCCCGGAAAAAATGGTAACGAAAGTTGTTATTACGAACTAATAGATATCGTTTATGATCTGTAGTTAGGAGAAAAACATCATGCTTACAGCGATAGTACAAGGAATTCTTTTATCCGCAGGTCTGATTCTGCCATTAGGTGTTCAAAATGTTTTCGTATTTAATCAAGGTGTGACACAACCGAATTTTATTCGAGCACTACCAGTCGTGCTAACTGCTGCTCTTTGTGATACGGTACTCATTTCATTAGCCATTCTTGGTGTATCCGTTGTTATCGTTACGATTCCCGCTATTAAGATCATTCTGTTCGCACTAGGGATCTTGTTTCTAATGTATATGGGGATTCTTACTTGGAAAAGTAAACCGGCATCTAGCACGTCTGAAGAAGCGGCACTTTCCCCGAAGAGGCAAATTGCTTTTGCGGCATCGGTTTCGTTATTGAATCCCCATGCGATCTTAGATACGATTGGTGTCATTGGAACGAGCTCAATCCACTATTCGGGGACGGAAAAATTAGTTTTTGCGGTAGCGTGTATCGGGGTGTCATGGATTTGGTTTATTGCACTTGCTCTCATGGGGAGGCAAGTTGGAAGATTAGATCAATCTCGCACTTTTATCACTTATCTGAATAAAGCATCTGCACTCATTATGTGGGGAACATCCATTTATTTGATCACCCAGCTACTCTAATTGAAATGGTCATATAGGAAGAATGCCAGTGTGCGAATTTGCTCCTATAAATTGACATCAACTGCTGGGGGATATATGATTTTAGTGGGTAACACGATCGAACAGGGGTGTGAAGATTCATGCAAAAGCAATTCAAAGTCGCAGCAGGCATCTCTCTTGCAGGATATGTCGTCAGTCTTATTACGACTGGTTTCTTACCGGAAGCCGTTAATTTATTAGTGCCAGCAGCGTTGACTTTTGGCACAGTTCTTGTTCTACAACGATCTCCCAAAACCTTAAAGGGAACAACGTCACCCGGAGCTATTACCGAAACATCACCGAATCCGACTCCTGAACCGAGTGCCGTTTCTGCGAATGTGGATGAGCGTATCACGGAACAAGATCCTTTTTGGGGACCTATTTCGGAATATATTCATGTCATTGAAGAGACGATGATTTCAGAGGGGCAGAAGAATACGCTGGATGATGAAATCGTGGAGAAGACGCTTAGCTTACTCTCCAGGGTAGGGCGATTGATTCCACAATTGAAAGAGCTTAATGATGCAAATATGAATCATAACATACAAAGATTGATTTTTAAGGATTTAAACGGGGCGATTAATCCCTTTCTGAAGCTGGGCGGGGAAGCGAAACGCTTAAATCGTCGACTCTTGCTTACAGGAATCAAGGATATTAACTCCAAGCTCACGGATTATGTTGAAACGATCGAACAAAAAGATTTAATAGAATTACAGACTCGGATGGAATTAATCCAGCAGCGCTATCGTTCACAAGATTAAAGGAGGCAGGGGATCATGACAACACAATTGGTGCAATTAAAATCAACGGATTTGCAGAAGGTTGAACAAGAAGCCAAGCAATTGCTTGAGAAAGTCTCTTCGACAGATACGATGGAACTGGAAACGTTAATGGATTCCATTGGTCGTATGGGTTCCAAAACGATGGAACAAGCTGGACAATCCCTTGCGATGCTCGAACGTCCCGTCAATGAATTGATGTCCGGCAAACGCTCAGAGGTGCAGAATAACATCCTGAAGCTGCGCGGCGAAATAGACTCTTTAAGCAAGAGCAAGCAGCTTGGCTTTTTCGAGAAAATGATGAAGAAGACGCCACTTAAGAACTATATTTATAAGTATCAGTCCGTGAAAACAAACGTAAATGCGATCGTTCAATCCTTGCGTAATGGGAAAGAAACGTTGGAAGAGAACATGGCCTACATGAAGACGCTGAAGAAAAATTCCATTGAATCCGTCTACAATTTGCAAATGCGAATTGCGATGGGAGAGAATTTAAAGCAGCTTTTCGAAGTGGAAATTGCTAAACCGGAGAATGAACACCGCAAAACCCATTTGGAAAGAGGACTTCGTAAGGTTGTGACACGTATACAGTCCTTCCAAGAGATGGTCATTCTGTACCAACAAGCGATCGCAGGAACGGATATCATCAATGATAACAACGATAAACTTATTGATGCGGTGGATGCGACGATTGATAAAACGCAGAATCTACTTACGGTGTCTGCGATGATCTCTATGGCCATTGAGGATCAAGTACAAACGATTGAAGCCGTCAATAGTGCGAACTCGACATTGAACAAAATGTTTGAAGAGAATTCGCGCTTGTTGAAAGAAACGACGCAACGTACGAATGACTTGCTAGGTAAGCCAGGCTTGCAGATGGACTCGATTGAAAGAGGGATGAACGATCTTTTTGCTGCATTGGATCTCTTCGAGCAATCGAATCGGACAATCATTCAATCGGCGACGGAACACACGCAACGACTAGGCAGCATTAGTCAGCAAATGACACAAAGATTAGGTTTGACGCCTGGCACGAAAACGAACGCAGAAATTAAAGCGTCCGAACTAGGCGGTCTTTTGGAATAAAACATAGTGAGATAAGAAGCTGTCAGGGATATGATCCTTGGCGGCTTTTTTCGTTTAACCCATGCCATTTCATTCTCCTGACATATGATAATCCAAACGTTTGAATATTGGAGATGATGGCATGTTCATGCAAATAAAAGAAGAGCTTAGTCAGAGCTCCCAATTGGATGTGATAATCCCAGCAATTGAGAAAGACTTGGGAACACTCCCCCTTGTCATTGATAGTATACGAAAATATGTGAAGCACCCGATTGGTGAAATCATCATAGTGGCTCCGATGAAAAAACGTATTATCGAGCTTTGTTCGAGAAAAGGTTGTCGATTTGTTCATGAAGATACGGTTCTTGCCATAACGAAGAAGGATATCCATTATCAATCCAAAACATGGGATCGTACCGGTTGGCTGTATCAACAGTTACTTAAATTGAACGGAGATACGTTATGTTCCTCTAAATACTATATGGTTATTGATGCAGATACGGTTCTTATTCGACCTCATGTCTTTCGCGTGGGCAACAAGACCGTATTCTACTGCCGGGATTGGAGTCAACCCGAATATTTTAAGACGTATAGAAAATTAATGGGAAAAAATCGCTCGGCGCGATTGTCCTTCGTTACGCATTACATGCTGTTCGAGAAAACGAAAGTCAAGCAGTTGAAACAAGCCATTGAGGCCAAGCACAAACGCAGCTGGTATTCAGCCATTATGAAAAGTATGAATACATCCAAACAATTTGCTTTCTCAGAATTTGAAACGTACGGCAATTTTCTTTATTCAACGCAACCGCACAAGATGATTTTTAAGCCTGCCCGAAATATAAGCTTGCATGTGCGTGATTCGCAAATTACCTCGTCGAGGATGTCAGCCTTAGCCAAAAGTTATCGATCCATTTCGCTTCATAAGCGGAAAGGATATGTGAAATAAGGGAGAATTGTGATGTCCCAAGAAAGGAGTATTTGGCTTGCGTATTGTACTATTGTGCGGGGGATCTGGAAAAAGACTATGGCCTTTATCTAACGAAATTCGCTCCAAGGTATTTCTTAAGCTTTTGAAATCCAAAGATGGTAGTCAAGAATCGATGATTGAGCGTATATGCCGACAATTGGATGAAGTTGGTTTGCTGCAATCCACCTGTATTGTCACCCATCATAGTCAAGTAGAGATAACGCGTACGTATGTAGGCGAGCACATTCCCATCATTAGTGAACCATTCAAAAGAGGAACCTTTGCGGCAGTCGCGTTATCGGTTACCTATCTGTCTGAGAAGATGAAAGTACATCCAGATGAAACGATATGTATACTCCCCGTGGACACGTATGTTGATTTGGCTTTTTTCCAACTGTTACATCGTTTTCCTGAGGTCATTTCGCGTTCTAAGACAGATTTAGTACTTCTTGGTTCTAAACCTAATGTGCCTTCTGATCAATTTGGCTATATTGTACCTGTTCTTCCGAAGGATACCGATGATTTTGCTGTTGTACGTTATTTCGTCGAAAAACCGAATGAAGAAGTGGCAGCAGATCTCATTGAACATCTAGCTTTGTGGAACTGTGGAGTTTTTGCTTTCCCATTAAGGTTCATGCTGAGTTATTTGAAGGACAATGGGCAACCGACGCAAATGGAGTCATGGCTGGCAAATTACGAGCAAGTGATCAATACAAGCTTCGATCGTGAAGTTGTTGAGCGTAATCCACATACCATCGTCATGGAGTATGAGGGGGTATGGCATGATGTAGGCAACTGGAAGGCATTAACCCCCCATTTTGACAGCCAGATCGGAGCTGGTCGAATTTCGGATGATTCCGTGAATACACATCTCATTAATGAACTTCCCTATCCAATTGAAGTCATCGGTATCTCAAATATGATTGTCGCGGCTAACGCAGACGGTATTTTAATTGCGAATAAAGATAAAGCTCATCTAATTAAGGAAAGACTTACGCAAGCACCGCCGTTTCCCATGCATGGGGAGAAAAGATGGGGTTCTTATCAAGTGTTGAAATATGAAAAGGAGGAAGAACACGGGAGAGAAAGCATGATTAAAATCGTGAAGCTCTCCCAAGGAAAGATGACCAGTTATCATTTGCATAGCCTTCGACAAGAAAGTCTAACAATTTTATATGGCTGCGCGGAAATTCTTATGGAGGACAAACTAATTAGACTTGTGTCAGGTGAAGTTTTGCAAATTCCAGCTAACAGTAAGCATGGGATCAAGGCAGTTACAGATCTGGTATTGATGGAAGTTTGGTTGGGGAATGACCTATCGGATGAAGATATCGTACGATTTTCTATTCAATGGTAAAAAGAGGAGAAGACCTGCCACTTGTTGAAATTGGCAGGTCTTCGTCATAGTTAACCTTTGACAGCCCCAGAAGTAAGCCCTTGAATAAAAAAGCGCTGCAGGAAAATAAACATGATTGTGACCGGGATTGAAACGATAATGGAAGCAGCCATCATGCTGTTCCAGTTGTCCTGCATTTCTCCAAAGTAATTGAGGATGAGACCTGGCGCCAACGTACGCTTGTCAGCTGAGGTGATTAAGGTCAAAGAGTAGAGCAAATCGTTCCAAGCCCACACGAACCCATAGATCGCGACAGAGACAATCCCCGGAACCATCAAGGGGAAAATTACCGTATGCAAAATTTTTAAGTGACCCGCACCGTCGATCTTCGCCGCTTCGATTAAGGCCGTGGGAATTTGGTCGAAATAGGTTTTCAGCGTCCAAATGCCGACAGGCAGTGTGAACGTAACGAAAGCAAGAATTAGAGATAAATAATGATCCAGCAAGCCAAAGCTTTTCATCATTAGATAAATGCTAAGTAACAGAACCGCGTGCGGAGCAATTTTGGATACTAAAATCAACACCATCAACGATTTTCTTCCGTTATATCTAAACTTGGAAAAGCTGTAGCCAGCATAGGCTGCGACCGCTGTCGTTAAGAGGCTGCTGGCGAAGGAAACGAAAAGACTGTTCCCTAGGAAGCGCATGATTTTACCGTCCTTCAGCACTCCCGCGAAATTCGTTAGCGTAGGATGATGCGGGAAGAAAACGAAATCAATTAACTCGGATTTCGGCTTCAAGGCCGTGATAAACATCCAATAGAGCGGGAAGAAAACGAATAGGCCCAGAACAATGAGGGAAATCCAAAAAAACAAGCGAAATCCAAGTGTTTTCTCAAACATGGCCGTCATCTCCACACTTTCTCTAGTCCATATCCTTGGTCAAGCTTCTTACATATAAAATACCGAATATGAGCAATACAATGACCCAAATCGTCCCCATAGCGGAGGCAGCACCCAAATTCCAGGTTTGAAATGCATTGCGATACACATCAACAGCAAAGGTTGTCGTTGCTTTCGCAGGCCCACCTTGGGTCATCACCCAGATGAGATCGAAGTGCTGCAGACTGCCCATCATGCCGAGAATAAGCACAAGGTAGAAAATAAATTTCATTTCCGGAAGGACGATATGCCGAAATATTTGCCAATTCCCCGATCCGTCTATACGGCCGGCCTCAATGAGTTCCTTTGGTACACTTTGCAGTCCGCCTAGCAGAAAAGCCATAAACCAAGGGAGGGTTTGCCACGTTTTGGCGATAATGACGACAAGCATGGCCGTTTCCGTTTTCCCTAACCAAGTAATATTTTCATGAATGATTCCCATTCCCTTCAGCACCCCATTCACGATGCCGAAATGACCGTTGAAGATCCACATCCATAGAAAGCCAATAGCGGTACTGGGGATAATCCAATTCACAAGGGTAACACCGCGTAAAAATTCAGCGCCTTTAAAACCTTGGTTCAAGATGAGCGCCCATATAAAACCTAGAATTAACGGGGCTAAGGTGCCCCCGATGACGAAAATAATGGTGTTTTTCAGCACGCGTATGAAGTCGGAATTGCCAAAGATATTCTTGAAATTCTCCAAGCCGATAAAGTGGGTCTGCGGATTCATTAAGCTGCGATCGGTAAAACCCATCCAGAGCGAATTCAGAAAAGGATACAGAATGATAAAGCTGAATACGGTCATAGCCGGTAAAACCAACAGAAAGCCAAATTGGCTTTCTGTTAACTTTGCACCGGAGCGATAACCGGCTTTCTTAGCTGTCAGTTTCGCACCGTGTTGATGCACGTAGCTTCGCCTCATTTCTTAAGAAGAGTCTTCATTTTCGCTGCTGCATCGTCCATCGCTTGTTTAGCTGACTTCGATTTCAGCAGCGCTGCTTGAACTTCTTCCGCTATAATTGTGCTAAGCTCATTGACCTCTTTGAGCGTTTTCACTTCGCCATTTCGCATCGTTTTACTGACCTCAGACCATTTCTTAGCCCATTCGTCGTTGGTTACTTTAGGATCGCTCAGCGCCGTTTTCTTCACAGGAAGCATACTGGTTTTCTCAAAGTAGCTAATGGATTGTTCCTCGCTGATGAGGTGTTTGATGAACTCAGCACTTTTTTCTTTATTCTCGGAATTTTTGAAAATGACGAGCGCATGGCCCCATGAAATGGATTGCGGCACATCACCGGCTTTAACAACAGGTCGCAGCATAGGTTTGATAAATTTTGGTGAGTCTGCTTTCGAAATACCTGTAGCCTCAAGCGTTCCTTTGGCCAAGATGGCATCGTCGTAGAATCCGATCATGTTTTTGGCGTACAGCTGTCTAGCATCAAATCGGGAGACATCCATCTTGATATAGCCTTTATCCAACAAACTCTTATACCAGTTAAGTGCTTGCACGACCTGGTCACTATTAATCGTTATGTTCCCTTTATCGTCAAAGAAACTGCCGCCAAACGTCCATACCCAAGCGTTAAAATCGGAAACAATACTAGCTGGCGTCTTTGTCTCCATCGCATATGGAATAATGTTAGGATTGCTGTCTTTCAGTTTCTTCAAGGCATCTTCAAATTCGGCAATTGTCTTAGGCGGCGCTGTTACTCCGGCTTTTTCTAATAACGAAGGATTGTAGACCATCCCGATGGAGGCAAGTGTCCAAGGTATCCCAACTTGTTTACCGTCGATCTGTCCGACTTTCAAAGAGGCATCTTCAATGTTGTCTTTGAGCCATTTTGGATCGAACACCGTGTTTAAATCGACTAAGGCGTCAGCGCTGGCCAGCGTTTTTAACCAGCCGATATCCGATTGCGCGACATCCAAGTTTTCTTTCCCTTGATTGCGTAGAATCAACTGCTGCAAGGCATTGGCGAATGGCCAGCCAACCCATTTCACTGTTGCATTGGGATTCTTATCGTTCCAGCTCGTAATCATCTGATTGATGATAGGCTTGGAGGCTTCTTCCTCACCTGACCAGCCGGACCAGACCATATTTACCTTTTTCTCTTCTTTCACAGGTGCTGCGGTTGCGGCAGGGGCTGTAGTTCCTTTCGCTTCAGTCGCTTTCGTGGGTGTCGGTGATGTGACGGAGGCCGTGTTGGAACAACCGACAACTAGGGCAAATGCCGTTAAAATAAACATGGCTTGAGCAAGATGCTTTCTCATGTAAATCCCCCTTTTTCATTTTCCGGTAATCATTTGGCGTCGTGCCTGTGTAACGTTTGAAAATGCGGAAGAAGTAATTCTCGTTGAGGTAACCAACTCGAGAGCTGATCTCACTCATTTTCATGGACGTTTGCTCGAGTAGCAGCTGCGCCTGTTCAACGCGAGTCTGGTGCAAAAAATGAATGAGATTTTCACTGCGTTTTGTTTTGAAAAGTCGGCTCAAATAGGTTTCTTCCATGGAAACGTATCGCGCAAGGAACTTGACCGAGATGTTTTGGTCATAGTGCAGGGCAATGTAGGTCATGACTTGATTAATTTGCACATGATCCGATGAATCCAAGTGATTATCCGTCAATGATCGTTTCGCAATTGCGGATCGCCTCCTCTCTAAGTAAAGGATAGACGATCTGCTAATTGTTTTTAACATGGTTATTTTAATGTTTCACACTTGTTTGATATCGTAATTACACAATCGGATGTCTAAGCGTGACTTTAAATCCGCTTCCAGGGCGATTATCCATCTCCAGGCCATACTTTTCGCCAAAATGAATTTGCAGTCTTTTGTGTACATTCATCAGTCCGATGCCATATGTCAAAGTACCTTCTGTGCCAGGTCCGTTATCCTCGATAATACATAGTAGATCGTCTTCTTCTCGGAAAATCGAAACAAGGATTAGACCTTCTTTGTCCACGAGTTTATTCATGCCATGTCGGATCGAATTTTCTACAATGGGTTGAAGCAGCAGTTTTAACACTTTCAGTTGAAGAGCGGCGGGTTGCACATACCAAAGAACCTGAAAAGAATCCGATTTGCGCAGCAGCTCGAGGTCCAGATAACTTCTTGCATGCTCAGCTTCACGCTCGACGGTCGTCAGCTCATCCTCATTGAGGTTATAGCGGAGCATGTTGGCAAGGAGCGTAACCATGCGCGCGATACTCTGTTCGCCGGCCTTTTCCATTTTCCACTTGATCGTATCCAGCGTATTGTACAGAAAGTGAGGGTTCACTTGATTGATAAGCATTTGCAACTCTAATTTTCTTTTTTCACTCTCCACGTTTTTTGTCGTATCTAACAAGGTGAGCATACCGGAAACCATAGAGTTGTATCCGCTTACAAGTTGTCCGATTTCATCTGTACGCGATTGATAGTCCTTGAATTCGTTTAATTGTCCTGTTTTAATTTTGCGCATATGGGCAACCAACGATTTGACCGGATGAGAAAAGCTCGTCACGATGAGGGAAAGTAAGACGGCAATGATTGCAAGTCCAAGTACGACAATCCATACGGTAAAATAACGGATTCGATCGATGACGCCGACCAGATCCGTACTGGGAATGACGGCTACGAGGTTCCAACCTCGGTATTCAATGGGAAGGGAAGCCGCGTAGTAAGGCTTATTTTGGATTTTGACGATCTGAATATTTTCAGAAAATTGAATGTCTAACTTCTCATTCTCTTTGACGGTTGGATTGGTTAGATTGCTGTTATTGTGCAAAACAGTGCCATTCTCATCCATAAGCAGTAACTGGAAATTGGGGTAGGGGGTGGGGGTCACCAATTGCTTCTGCAGCAGATGGCCCGGTATATGTATATACAGGACGGCCAGCGGACTGTAGCTATAATCCGTAAGCAGCGGAATGTATCTGACATAGACGAAATTGGAGGACTTTGTTTGCGGATTCAATTCATGCGCCCAAAAGGCTTTCCCACCGGATGCAATAATTTGATTGAATAAATGCATATCCGGATCGACCGATCGAAACGAGAACAAGTTTTCATAGTTTGGAAAATGCTCGAGTTGTTTGGGTACAACATAAATCTGATAAGGACCCTTCATTTCATCGGTAATGCTGTCATTGATTTTGCCGGCTGATTCGAGTTCTTGAAAGAAGTTTTTCGGTGCTGGGCTGGTCAAGGCGAGCTGAAGCTTTTGCAATGTCATAATTTTGTAGGAGAGGGAGGTAACTTCCTGGAAAAAATCATTCAAACGATGAGCATTATTATACAAATTGTCATGCAAAAACAACTCCGTATTCGCTTCGATTTGCTCCTTCGTTTTCTCATAGGATAAGTACCCTAGCAGCGTAACAGGAACGAAAACGGATAGGACAAGAAGGATGAGCATCTTTTGAAACAATTGCAGCCTGTTCAATCCATTTGGAATGTTCATTTGCCGTATCGAAACTCCTTTGGGGTCAGTCCGGTTCTTTTTTTGAACATCATGCCGAAATGCTGCAAGTTCTGGTAACCCAATTCCGTACATATCTCGTAAATTTTCAGGTTTGTTTCTCTTAGCAGGTGTTTGGCATTCTCAATGCGCAGCTCCGTCACATAGTCCAGAAAGGTTTGCCCGGTTTCCTTCTTGAACAAATGGCTTAACCACACGGGACTGATGGCTAATTGTTCGGCCAGCCCCTGTAGCGTAAGCTCCTTGGCAAACTGTTCCTCAATTAGTTGTTTGGCTCGCGCAATTACGGCATTGGATGTGGAGGGGGCTAGTTTTTTGCCAACTTCCTGAAAATAGTCGGTAATTAATTTCTGGATTCGCTCAAAATTCGTATCTCTTCCAAGACTTTCCCAGAGTGAGATTGGAATTTGCTCAAGCGTGATTCGGGTCGATTCTCGCAGCAAGACATGAAGTTCAATGACCATTTCCATGCTTTTTCTCACGATATCTTGCGGATGGTCTAGCTTTTGGATAATCATGCTTTTGAAAATATGTTCCATCCGCAAAGCGATGTGCGCTCGATCGCCCGAATACACGGCTTGAATTAGATGTTCTTTCAACAGTTCGTTGTTCGTTTCGGAGTAATGTTTGAGCTCTGAGAAATAGAGGACGGGTGTATTCGGATTTAACACGGCTAATTGGCACGCTTTGACTGCTTGGGAATAGGCGTCATGTAACAGATGAAAAGAACTCATACGCAGACTTATGCCGCTAACCGTCGGGATGCGTTGATACGCCAGCACCTTGTGGTGAATATCAGTCGTCATTTCTTCCACGTCATCTTCCACTGTTAGGATACAGGTTTGCTCTTGATTCTGTATGACGAGTGAGTGCGGGTAATTCTGGACGACTTCTTCCGCAATATTGCGAATGGCAAAGTAGTGAAGCGCTACTTCTTCTTTGGGTTGTACGGTGTCAGGCTGCTCCTGCTTGTCAAGCGCGATGACGACATAAGGCGAATGGGTCAACCATTCCAAATCCCAAAACTGCAGTCGGTGATACACGTTTTCCTGAAGCGTCGTTTTGTGCAGCAAACAATCCAATAAAAATTTATCACGCAGTGTTTGCGTGCCGTGATTGGCCATTTCTTTTTGCCGATGTAATCGGACTTTTTCTTGTTCTTCTTCTTGTATCATATTAATTAAACTGATCACTTTACCGCAAAAATCCTCTTTGGGAAAGGGTTTAAGTAAATAATCGACAACGCCTAGTTGAATACTGCGCTTTGCGTATTGAAAGTCACTGTATCCGCTGATGATTAGAATCTTTGGGTGATAGTGCAGCATTTCCTTGATCTGGCCGACCAAATCCAATCCGGATAAGTTCGGTAAAACAATGTCAGATACAATGATGGCGGGGTGAGAGCACTGCACGATATGATAGGCTTCTTCTGCACTAGCTGCCAAATAAACAGTGTGAAGCTGTTCATTTAGAGATTGGAGGGCTAAGGCCATGCCTGATAATATTTCTGCTTCGTCTTCCACGAGTAAAATGTCAATTGGGATCAATGGTCATGCCCCTTTGCCTCATATTCGATGAGATCACATTAAAATCAAGGAAATGTTCATTGTATTGCGGCCAACGAGTTAATAAATTATAGATATAGTCTCGGTAATAAGAATATGAACAGGCAGGTGAATGAAATGGATCAAGTGAAAATAGCTTGTTCGCACGCAGGCGGCAATATTAAGGTCATTTCCATGGAAGGAAGACATGTCAAAGTAGAGCAGGATTTACGTGATACAACCGTGTGGTGGTGGTATTGGAATTTCTCTGCAGAAAGCAACGAAGTAGGTGAAGTGCTCGTTGAGTTTGTCAATGGTGAAGTCGTCGGACCTTGGGGTCCTGCGATTAGTTTGAATGGAGAGTCTTGGAGTTGGCTAGGGAGTGAAAGTCTAATGGATCGCCGTACATTCCGATATCGGTTCGAAGAGGCGAATCGTAAAGTGTATTTTGCCTTTTCGCTGCCGTATCAGTTGCACCATTTTGAACAATTTATCAATGCTTATCAGAAACATGAGCTTGTTGAGAGAAAAATACTGACACTTTCGGAACAAGGTCGATCTGTCCCATTAGTTCTTATCGGTAATAAGCAGGCGGAGAAGCACATTATAATAACGGCTCGGCACCACGCTTGCGAATCGACGGCTTCTCATATGGGAGAGGGATTGCTTGGCGATTTGCTGGATCGAAACTCGGAACTCTTGTCGCAGTACTTAATTCACTATATTCCATTCGTTGATATCGACGGCGTTGAGAATGGTGACCAAGGAAAGGCTAGGGCCCCTCATGATCATAATCGCGATTATATTGATCAGCCCATTTACAAAGCTACTGCAGCTATCATGAATTATACTACATCTCTGAATCTCTATATAGCGCTAGATTTGCACTGTCCTGTACGTTGGGGCGATCCGGAATGGGGGATGAGAGATGATTACCCGTTTATTGTGAAGTCGGAATCGCCAATGAAAGAAGAGATGGAGGTGTTCGGGAAAATTTTAAATGGCATATCGCTTAGGAATCCAAACGAAGGTCATTTGGTGTATGACCCATGTCATGATATTGAAGTGGGGGAGGGGTGGAATCAAGGAGTAAGCACGATGGGCGCATCATGCGGTAATTTTATGAGAAATCGAAAGGCAAAGCTTGCGGTCAGCTTCGAATTTCCTTATTTCGGAATCGGAGAGCACGTTGTAACAGGAGAGTCCAGTCGTCAATTTGGTGCGGATATGGCAAGAGCTTTAGAAAGCTACGTATTCGGCGAATAACAAGTTGTAGGAAGGGGCGTTAGGATGTCGAAAAAGAAGAAGGAATTGAAATCCTACTTGATTGCATTCGGATTAATGTCGATGATCATAGCGTGTTTAAGTGTGGTAGGAGCCAAAAATATCGCCTATGCCATCGACATTATGGTGGATAATGGGGATGCATCTTCCTATAGTGAGCGTGTAGGGACTTGGACGACCGTGAGTGCGATTGGCAACGGGGGATCTACGGTTCGGAGGTCAAACTCAGCGGGGGCAGCGGCCATGTATTGGTTGCCAAGCGGATCCGCCGCAGGATTCTATACCGTGCAAGTCTATAAGGTTGTTACGACAGACGGAGATCCAAATGCGGTGATCGGGATCAGGCATACAACGGGCTCAGAGAGCTATACACAGGACTGGACGACAGGAACATCCGGATGGGTAACGCTCGGGACGTTTTATTTTACACCGGGAAATGCCGATAGTGCCGTTACGTTAGCCAGGGGAAAATGGTTTAATGGATCCGGTTATCTGACAGCTGATGCGGTCAAATTCGTGCCTGCGCCAACAGCTACACCAACGCCGCCGCCTACCTTTAGTTCGCCTACACCTGCGCCACCAAGCTATGTACCTGCTGCTTACACGTTGGCCTTTCAAGATGACTTCAATGGATCTACGCTGGATACGTCGAAATGGGACATTATGGACATTACTTCAACGAATGGCGCCTATCGACCAGAGAACTTGATGGTTTCCGGAGGCTCTCTTAACATTGCCATGAAAAAGGAAACCTTCGGAGGAAAGAATTATACGTCCGGAGGTGTTATATCCAAACCATCTCTTGGTTTTGGGTACTATGAAGCAAGGTTAAAATTTAGCGGATCAGGTTCAGGCTTTCATCAATCGTTTTGGCTATATGCAAACAATGGAGTTAAAGTGTCGACGGATGATACTTATGATGAAGTGGACATTATTGAAACGAATTCCAGCAATCCGAACACGTATTTTACCAACTATCATAATTGGCACTGGCTATCCAGCGCGCATACGTCTTCGTATGGCGGGAATATATCGGTTCCAGCCCCCAATTTAGCAGCAAGCTATCATACGTTTGGTGCTTTGTATACCGATACAGAAGTGAAATTTTACTTGGATGGCGTTTACAAAAATTCAATCAACAGTTCGTTTGTCAGCTCTACCCTTAAAAACAGAACGAACATATATTTGAATGCTGTTCAATATGAAACTGTTGTTGATACGAATTTACCTGGTACGTATTCAGTGGATTGGGTCCGCTATTATGAGGCACCTGCAATCACGCCAACACCTACGCCGACTCCAACTCCGCCACCAGCGAGTTATTTAATCAATGATGATTTCGAAGACGGGGACTCGACAGGTTGGACTTCAACTGCAGGTACATGGTCTGTTGTGACCGACGGGGCTACGAAGGTGCTCAAACAATCCGCAGCAGCAACATCGGGACGCATGTATGCAGGCAATGCCGCTTGGACTGACTATACGATGGAAGCGAAAGTGAAACTTCATGATTTGAATGCGAACACGGCATCCGGCATTATGGTTCGCTACCAAGACAGCAACAATTATTATATGTTCAGGCTTCATGAGACTGGCAAGGCTCAACTGTACAAGGTTGTAGGAGGCACCGCTACGTTATTGCAGGAGTCCGCTCAGGCCGTTAGCACCAATACGTGGTACGCACTCAAGCTCGTGTTGAGCGGGAATACATTCAACGGGTATGTGGATGGTGTGCAAAAGATTACAAATGCCACGGATTCTACCTGGAGTAGCGGTAAAGTAGGGGCACATTCGTACCAGCAGTCGTTTAGTATTGACGATGTTAAGGTTTATGATGACAGTCCGCCTCCTGATTTATTAAGTGACAATTTCGAAGACGGTGATGCGACAGGGTGGACACCAGTAACCGGCACTTGGTCTGTCGTAACAGACGGAGCGACCAAAGCCTATAAGCAATCAGCTGGGGGTACATCCAGTAAAGTTTATACGGGCAATGCCGCCTGGACCGACTATACGATGGAAGCCAAAGTCAAATTGCATGATATGTCTTCGACCTCAGCTTCCGGCATCATGGTTCGGTACCAAGACAGCAACAACTATTATATGTTCAGGTTACATGAGACCGGTAAAGCACAGCTGTACAAAATAGCAGGCGGTACGGCAACGTTATTGCAGGAGTCCGCTCAGTCGGTTACTACGAATACGTGGTATACACTCAAATTAGTTGTGAATGGCAGCACCTTTAACGGATACGTTGACGGCGTGCAAAAAATAACGAATGCGACAGACACGACGTGGAGCAGCGGCAAAGTGGGTGCCCATTCGTACCAACAGTCGTTTAGTATCGATGATGTGAGGGTTTACTAAGTTTCGTTTGGCATACAGAAATAGCCTCTCCCAGAAGTAAGATATGCGAATGAAAAAGGAGCTTAGCGGTTGGATACAATGTACCTGCTAAGTTCCTTTTTTTGTTTCCGCTTCTCGGAAGAGCACGCAAGATAAGGTGATGGCATCATCTTATCTTGCGTGTTTTCTTATTTTAACTGGAAATAAAGTGATGGTAACGTTAGTTCAAGTAGTTGCGTCATTTAAGGTCTTTTGAGACGGCCACTTGTTTACGTTAAAGACTTACCGTGAAATCAGCTTCGCTGATCCAGGCTTTCCCCTGAAAATCGCGCCCGCGTATATGCACGCGATTGTCGTATACGTCGATGAGCAAACCTTCCGAACGATTCCCTTGAATCAATTGGTCATTACTGTCATACGGATAGCTCACCGACGAACTATTGACCATGGTAAACACATCCCTGATCAGCGTAGTGGGCAATCGCAACTCCCAATGGGTATGCCCCGTGAAAAAGATGACTTCCGGATATTGCGATAAAATTCGCTTTAATTCGTCCTTTTGGACAACTCCACGCGGCTGGCTGCCAGATACCGTACCTTGCAGAGGCTGATGCAGAAAGACGAAGAGAGGTCTGCCTTTGATATGGTTTTCTTGGAGCTTGCTTTGCAGCCAGCTTAATTGAGCAGGGGACAGCCAGGCATCTTCGCCATTCGATGGAGCGGATTGACGATACTGTTCAGATCCTAGATAAATAAAATGATAGCCTTGGATCCAACGATCGTAATACAAACCAGGCATTCCTGTGCTGGACAGGTATCTTGCGATAGAAGCTTGTACCGATTCACCATTCGGGAACGTACTTGGCGACCAATCACCAGCCAGGTTGTAATAGGCTTTATAAAAATCATGGTTGCCGATCGTGTAGCTGATTTGCTTGGGCAAGGGATGCTTCTGCATAATCGAAGTTAACATGGCATAGTCATTCGAACGTCCGTCACCAAGGTCTCCGTTGATCACTAAGGCGTCCAGTCCAAAGTTCAAGCTATTCAGATCATCTAAAGCAGCGCCCAATTTACGATGAGCTGTCGTATCCCAGTATTGAACATGAACATCACTAACCACGGAAAAACGTAAGCGTGGCGATTGATCAGCAGCTTTACGCAGTTCGTTAGCTAGACGGAGAATTTCGTCCTTTTCCGATTGGGATTTGACGAAGTTCAACCGCGGTTGAAGAAATGAATCTATGAGGGTACTAGCATCATTGTCTCGCAGCACCTGAACCTCCCCCTAATCTTGAGATTGTCCTGAAGCTTCTCTTAACGCATTGGCCAGTCGGTGAATTTCATCCTTATCTTCCTGGGAAGTGACGAAGAACCACATCGGACTCAAAAAGGTCTCAATAATTTTGTTAGCATCTTCTGGGCTTAACATACGCATCGCCTCCCGCAATCTAGTTGTCCAACTAGTACTAGCATATGTAGCTTTCGTCTCGTACGAAATGAGCAAGACGCACATTTTATCCGATCATAGATTGAGAGGGAGCTATCAGCATCTAGCGGTGGAGCTTCCGATATTGTGAAGGACTCATTTTCATATGATGGCTGAAGACACGACTGAAATAATATCCGCTTGTATATCCGCAGGCTTCTGCTATTTTTTCCAGGGTCAAGGTTGTTTCTTGTAATAGAATTTTTCCTTTTTGAATGCGGATGGATGTCATGTAATGGATGGGCGTCATGCCATAATATTTGTGAAACCGTCGGGAAAACTGAACTGAGCTAAGCCCTACGCGCTCAGCAATATTCATGACAGTGATCGTGGTAAACATCTCTTGATGCAACAATATGCGTGCTTGTTCCATTAATGGATCCGCTTTGATTAACAAATTTTGCTCCATATTAATTTCGTTAAAATACGAGAATAGTAGATTGGCTAGTATAATGTTGCGCCATTGACAGGAAATGGGGTCAATTCGTTCTTCAAGCAAACGTAAATTGGCATAATTGTGCAGCAGTTGGTTCATGTTTTGAAATGAAATTTTACCAGTTGGCATGGTCGTTTGCATGGAGGGCAGTTGTTTGGCGGCTGGCGCTTCTTCCCAAGTAAAAGAAATGAAGTGAAAGGTGAGTGGTTCTATCAGGTGGCGAGTCACAGGAACATCGGGTGGGCAGAAAACAATATCACCAAATCTCGCAATATCTCGATGTGCGCCAATTTCAAAGGAGAAAGAACCATCTTCTAAGGCGAACAGCGTCCAAGACGAGTAATGATCCGTTTCCAGGAGAAAATGTGTCTTTTTTTTCCAATAGGTGTAGTCGTTAATTATAGGGAAAAAAGCTTTACTTGCGGTAGCTTCAATCTTCACGATCGTCCCACCTTAATGTGAAATTTTAGATATGTTTGGAGTCAGTTTTGTGTATTTTCATGCGTATGCGGGTCCATTACAATTGATGTAGGCGTTTTCAAACCGAAGGAAGTGATGAGGTGCTAATCGATGAAAGGTCGAATTAAGTTCATGCTAGCCCTAGGAATCGTACTTCTATTGTCATTGGCTTGGGCCCACTATGGAAAGGTCATGAGTAAGCAGCTTGCCCCTCTTCTGACCATCAATGGCACGCCCATCGAAGAAAAAGAATTTAACTTATTTTTGGATCAGCAAAGGTCGAAAGTGTTCGGCTATTTTCATGACAAATATGGGGTGAATGATCACCCGAATTTCTGGCAGACGTCCTACAGCGGGGAAATACCAATCGAAATGGCGAAGCAATTGGCGCTTAAGGAACTGAATACTGTGAAAGTTCAACAGCTTTTAGCCAAAGAGAATGGACTTCTGGACGATGTGAGTTACTCAACGTTTTTAACCCAATTCACGCTAGAAAATGCACGGAGACAGAAGGCGGTACAGCAGAAGCAAGTCATTTACGGTCCTGTGCAATACGACGAATGGGGGTATTATACCTACCATTTTACCAATATGGTTAATCAGTTGAAAAGTGAATTAGCCACACAGGAGCCTGAGATGTCAGAGCAAGAAGCAGTGGATTTGTATGCAGTCTTGAAGGAGCGAATCTATAAAAAAGAGGATGGAGGATATCGAACCTTGGAAGAGGTTAGAGAGGATTTGAAGATGAGATTGGCAGAAGATCGTTATCTGAGAAAGGTGGAGCTGTTGATACAACAGGCGGTCATTAAGATTAATGATAATGCTTACAAGGCGATGAAATAAACGATACGAGGAGCTGATCGTGATGAAATCGAAGCGAAAAATGAGTCTCGTTTGGACATGTTTAGCTGTGTTGCTTTTTGGTTTGCTGCCTTTGTGGAATGTTCCGGCAGCAATGGCGGTTGGATCGACTTATTACGTGGATTCCGCCGGCGGCTCGGATACGAACAACGGATTAAGCGCAACGACGGCATGGCAGCACTTATCCAAGGTCAACGCGACCACGTTCGCGGCTGGGGATACGATTTTATTGAAATCAGGCGGCTCTTGGAGCGAGCAATTATCCCCTAAGGGAAGCGGGACCTCCGGCAATCCAATAAAGATTGATAAATACGGCACAGGCAATAAACCTGTTATTAGCTATAACATCGCTGCGGTAAGAGCTTCAGGCGGGGAATTTAACAGCAATGGCGCTGTGTTTTTGAAAAATCAAGATTATTGGGAAGTCAGCAATTTGGATGTGACTAATAATTTGGGAAATGGCGTTACTGTGCTTAACTTTAATGGCGGAAATAAGAACTATATTAGGTTGCGGAACCTTAACGTGCATGATACGGCGAAGAATGGAATTCTGCTCAGCTCAGACGGAACGACAGCAAGTAAATGGAACGATGTCATCATCGAAATTAACACCATTACCAATGCAGGTGATCAGGCTGGGATACGTACAGAGGCGAATTCTGTTGCTACGCGGAGCACGAATTTAATCATCAGATCCAACTCCATTACGAATACGAAGTATGACGGCATCGTTGTGACAGACTCGACGTCGCCATTAATTGAGTACAATGTATTGAATGGGGCTGGGACAGCGGCAACTGGCTGCATTGCAGGAATTTGGAACTATACAACGAGCAATGCTGTCTTTCAGTTCAATGAGTCTTTTAACGTGAAAAATACGAATGGATTATGTGATCGCCAAGGCTTCGATGCTGATATAGACACAACCTCTACGATATTCCAATATAACTATAGCCATAACAATGCGGGCGGGTTTTTGCTAGTAATGCCGAACGCGACGAATGTCGTGGTTCGTTTCAACATGATCATGGAAGCTGGCTTCGGAGGCGGGACGACGGGTGCTGTGACAGCTTATAATAATACGATCTTTGTGCCTGCGAATGCAGTGAATCCAGCAGTTACCTCAAGTTCAAGTACGGCCAATATGCTGGCAACAGGACCTTCTAAGAACAACATCGTCTACAGGGCTGGAACCGTAGGTGCCTTGCCGTCCGATGGCGCCTCTAAGACGAATAATCTCATCTACGGCATTACGCTTCCTTCCGGATACAATAGTACCAACATTTCGGCTGACCCTTTATTTGTCGGGCCGCTTCCAACAACGCTGCCGAATGGCATAGCCAGTCTTGGCGCATTCAAGCTGCAAGCGAGTTCGCCTGCGATCAATACAGGTGTGTTAATGGCTTCCAACGGCGGAAGAGACTATTTCGGAGCTTCGGTGTCAAGCAGCAATGCACCTAATATCGGGGCGGATAACACCTATAATGGTGTTGGTAGCTCCATCATCGTGGATAACGGCACAACGGGATATACCGAGCTTTCGGGGACATTCGGCGATAGTTCTTTATTCGGATATAACAACTCATCGACGCGCTATTCCTTTACACCGGGAGCTAGTGTGAAATGGACACCGACACTTGCTGCAGGTACGTATAAGGTTTCGATATATCGGATCGTGTATCCGACGAGTGACAACAATGCACAGATCCGAGTGAACTCCGCTGCCGGACTTTCCAGTCCGATTTCCGTGGATTATACAACAGGAAGCAATGGGTGGTACACACTCGGCAATTTCACATTTACAGCAGGAACTAGCGGTTATGTGACGAATTCTTTCAGTGGGAATACGGCGAAAAACCTTCGCGCAGATGCGGTGAAATTTGAATTGCAATAAGGAAATGACAAACGCAAGCCTAACTCAGCTAGGCTTGCGTTTGTTTATCAACTGCATTTTTCTTGCGAGGTGATAACAACTTATACAGACGCTGAGCACACTGTTCAGCTGACTCCATGCCTTCCCAGTAGAGCATCAATTCATTGTTCACTTCCAACATTCGTTGATTATTCGTGATCGTTTCATGCTGGTAGTAAGCTTCACGCAATTGCCCGTCCGAGATATGGAGCGACTCCAAATCCTGGCGATCCCAATGCCGCTCATTGATTGGATGTAGCACCGAAAGGAAGCGGGACTTGCCAATTTTGTCTTGTACATCCGGATGACAAGCTGTTTGTAGAAACTGTATGGCCAACTCACGCTCCGTACTGGCGGCATGAACCATCAGCGCATTGGCGATGAGCAGCGTTTTGGGCGTATCGCCGAACGCCATCGGTGCAAACTTGGGCTCGAAGGGGAGCTTATCGCCAAACCCAGCCAGCTCGATCGTCGTCGTCAGCATCATGGCGACTTGCTCACTCTGAAACGCTACACGATGCAGCTGCAGATGGGAGAGCAGGGCGCTCCGTTTGCGATAAATCATATCGTGCATGAACGTGAGCGTATCTAACAAGGCTTGCTTGTTCGGCTTGTTGTAGTCAACCCCGTTCTGCATGGCAATCACATTCCAACGGTTAAGCGTGGAAGGCAGCGAAAAGCCATAATTATCAATGATGCCGTCCTCATTTGTATCAAAAGTCAGCTGACCAGCTGTCTGAATAAAGGCCTCTTTGTTCCAACCTGGACCCGGTGGAGCAACGTTATATTTGTCGAACATTCGTGGATTATACGCAAGACAAATGCTCGAAAATGTCACAGGTATCGCCTTCACATTGCCGTCCTTGCGGAATCCGTTAAGCAGATTGGGGTACATACTGGTTAATTCAGGCTCCATGATACGATCTAAACTAACGAAATCATCCATCGACTTGAGTTCTTGAAAGATCCCGTCTGTAATGATGCAGATGTCGGGCTGAATGCCCATTTCAATGCACCTATTCACGGATTCCCAGAATTGAGCGAGTGGAAAGCTTAGCAATTTAATGTCAACGTCAGGATAATGTTGTTCGAACGTTTGGCAAATGAACGGCAAGCAATGATCGACAAAGTAAGAGGGCGTAATGGTCAAAATACGCAGCACTTTCCGCTTTGATTTCTGAACGGTAACGTTAGGCGAGACGAAAGTTCCCAGTCCGGCCTTCTTAACAACAAGCCCTTCCTTCAGCAGAAGGTCAAGCGATTTACGAACAGAGCTGCGGCTAAGCTCGTAATATTTGCTTAATTCATTTTCCGACATGAGAAACTCATCCTTCTTGATAAAGCCAGAAAGAATTTGTTCCCGAAGGATGTCGGTCAATGATGAATAAATATATTGGTCCTTTTTTCTCATATCGGATTCGCCACCTATTTGCGCAGTTGTATGTATTCTAAACAATATTTGGAAAATATACAACAGAAAAAAAGCGGGACGACATCAGGTTTTTGGTCAATTTAAAGACAATATTTAAACATGTATAGTACTTGTATTTTTTTGCCTTTGAAAATATAATGAGATTGTAAACGGGGGGTGACCACATGGCTTACATCGCCAGTATAAAGTCAAATCGTGTTATTCGAAAAGTATATCGCTATCGGTGGTTTTACCTGTTAATGGCCCCAGGCCTCCTGTACTTCCTCATCTTCCGGTATATCCCGATGGCAGGCTTGCTTGTCGCATTCAAAGATTACAGCGTCACCAAAGGAATCTGGGATAGTCCCTGGGTCGGTTGGCGCAACTTCGAGACTATCTTTCAATCACCTGACTTCCTTCGCCTCATGACCAACACACTCCTCATCAGTGTCTACCGACTCGTCTTCAATCTACTTCCTGATTTAATTCTCGCCTTACTTCTCAATGAAATTCGCGTTGGCTGGTTCAAAAAGATCGTACAGACCATCACCTATGGACCTTATTTCTTATCATGGGTTATCGTTTACGGTCTGGTATACTCCTTTTTCTCTCCAGGCACAGGGCTTTTCACCACTTTTTATCAAAATATGGGGTGGGGCGAACTCAATGTGCTTGCCAATTCGGACTTCTTCCGGCCGCTTATTATTCTCACTGACATTTGGCGGAATACAGGTTTCGGTGCAATCTTCTTCTTAGCTGCACTTGCCACCATTAATCCAGAGCTGTATGAAGCTGCGGTTGTGGATGGGGCAGGTCGTTGGAAACAAATATGGCACGTTACACTGCCAGGCGTCCGCGAAGTATTCATCCTGCTGCTAATCTTGCGGCTTGGTTCGATTTTAGATGCAGGCTTCGATCAAATTTATGTGTTCCTCAATGCACGGGTAACGAATGTGGGCGATATTTTGGATACGTGGATCTTCCGCCGACTCGTTGAGCAGAGCGACTTTAGCGTACCTGCTGCGATGGGCGTCTTTAAATCAGTTATTGGGTTTGTGCTCGTCATTGGCGCTAACCGTATCGCCAAAAAATTTGGTGGTTCAGGCATCTATTAAAAGGGGGTGGAACATGTGTCCTATGCGGTACATAAGACCAAGTCGGATCGCGTCATTGATGTTAGCATTTATTCCATTCTTACCATCGGGTGCTTAACCGCGATCATCCCGTTGTACTTCGTATTTATTGAATCGATTACCCCATATAAAGAACTAATACGTAATGGCGGCTTCGTTCTTTTTCCAGATGAATTGACGCTGCAAGCCTATAAAGCGATATTCAGCTCCAAGCTCGTGCCTGATGCTCTGAAGATTTCAGTATTTATTACAATCGTCGGTACATTCTTGAGTCTGCTCGTCACCACTTGTTTGGCATATCCTCTTTCTAAAAAGGAAGTGCCTGGCGCCAGATTTTTTCTGCTCGCGATCGTGTTCACGATGTTGTTTAACGGTGGTATTGTTCCTACGTATCTCGTCGTTAAGGGAATGGGGCTTATTAATTCAGTCTGGTCGCTCATTATTCCAACTCTCGTATCTCCGTTCTACATGTTTATCATGCGTACGTATTTCATTAATTTCCCATCAGAGGTTGAAGAATCAGCGAGAGTGGACGGGTGTGGTGATATCCGAACGTTATTCCAACTTGTCATCCCATTATCGATGCCGATTATTGTTACAATTGGATTGTTTTATGGCGTTATTCAATGGAATTCATATTTCAATGCCATCTTGTATTTATCCGACAGACATTTGTATCCGATTCAAGTCATTCTCCGCAACATGATCGTGACCTCCAGTGTAAGCCAAGAGTTGAACACGAATCCTTCGGTTATTCAAACATTGCCACCAGACACCATTCGCATGGCGACGGTTGTGGTGACGACACTGCCGTTACTGGCGATCTATCCGTTTATCCAAAAATATTTCATAAAAGGAATGCTAGTCGGTTCCATCAAAGGGTAGCGGTTTGTGACCTACTCGGTGCAAAATGCAACACCCATGAAAGGAGTGATGCCTTGTCTAGCTGCTTATCAGTCACAATTTCAAACGGTGTAATGTTGTGAATGAATCGAGTACAAATGGGAGGTCGTTTGCATGAACATGCGTAAACAGGTAGCATTCGGCGTAGTCGTAAGCTTGGTCGTATTAAGTGCTTGTTCGAAAGATGAAACAACACCATCACCGTCGGCTTCAACAGCCGCCTCTGCGGCACCTGCAACTGCTGCACCTACGAAAGCACCGCCGATGACGTTGAATTGGTTAACTTACGTTCCAACCAATGATGTATCATTGCCATCGGCGGACAAAGATTATATTCGCCAGGCCATTGAACAAAAGTTCAACGTCAAGCTCAATATGGAGTACGGCGTTCCGGGTGAAGATATGAAGACGAAAATCAACTTGAAAATCACCTCAGGCGCAACCCCTGATATGTTCCAAGCCGACGGCGCGCAAACGAATCAATTTATTCTTGATAAAGCGGTCGCCGATCTGACCCCTTATGTGAATCCACAAACGATGCCTAACTATTACAAGTGGGTAACCCCTGAAATTATTCAACGCTATCAAGTGCAAGATGTCTTCATGCGTGCTCCCGTACCTTATGAGAAACAGCTGTATCAATCCTATTATGTGCGTAAAGACTGGCTGGATAAGGTCGGTTTGAAGGTGCCGACGAATTATGACGAAATGATCAATGTCATGAAAGCATTTACGTTTAACGATCCAGATGGCAATGGTAAAAATGACACGTACGGTTTCACTACGACCGGCAGCGGTGTCGGGGTGTCGAAGCAATTCCCGGAATGGTATAAAAATGGCCTAGGCATCGATCTTTGGTACGATCAAAAGAATGGTGAATATGTCGATCCGCAATCCGATATTCGGGCAGGGAAAGTACTCGATGATATTCGGGCAACCATCGCGCTCAAAATCGTAGACCCCGACTGGTTCTTAGCAAAACCTGGGCAAGAGTTTGAAAAAGTTCAAGCTGGTAAAGTTGGCATTTTCCAGGGCTCGCTGCGTACAGTGGCCTTTGATAACGTAGCAACGAGCGTGAAGAAGAAAACGGTTGATATTACTGGCGTCAAAACGGCGGACTTTGTACCATTCCATATTTCGCCGGAATCTGTTAACTTTGCAGCGTTGCCAGGTGTGCCATTCTTGTTTGGCGCTAAAACAGCTCCAGAAAAAATCAAGAAAAGCATTGAGATCATGGACTGGTTAGCAAGCCCAGAAGGCTACTTGTTGTCACACTATGGGAAAGAAGGCACGAACTATACGAAAAATGGCAATACGATCACACTTATTCCTGACGCCATTACGAAAGACAATCAAGCAAACGGCAATTTCTTCGATGTGTATAGCTCCATCTTTGCCTATGGCGTTCAAGATCCAAGTCCAATCGGTCTGACCATTATAGATCCGCGTGAAACGGACCATGACCGCGCTATTATTGCAATCCTGAAAACCTACAAGTATCCAGTACTCGGCTCAAACGTCTCACCTCCGACAGGTTATGATATCGGTGCTTTCCGTACACAAATGCGTGCGTATATGGTGAAAGTTCTCTTCGAAGAGAAGGATTCAAGCAACTGGCCAAAATATCGGAAAGAACTGATGACGACGTACAAAGGTAAAGAAATTTTTGATAACTACGCGAAGACCCTTTCGCAAGTATTTAAAACACCTGTCGTCTTTAAGTCCGAGAATCCGTAATTCAAAGTATCTTTAAACGGTAGTAAGTCTATCTCGCATGCCTCCCGTGTATTCAGGGTGAATCACGGAGGCGTGCTGTGATTTTATATCTGATAATTCCTATTGAAATATAGATGAATATATCCTATATCAACATGAAAGAAGGTTTGGCATGGACAAAGAACAATTGGCCATTCTCGGTGGAAGCAAAAGTAAGACGACGCCATTTGGAACTGGCAAGCGATTTGGGGAGGAAGAGGTCAAAGAGTTAGTCGAAGCGCTTGAGCAAAATACACTCTTTTACCATTCGGGCCGCAAAGTAAAGCAGTTTCTTGAACGTTTTAATACGCTTTATGGAGTTACGCACAGTGTCGCCACCTCATCGGGCACAGCAGCGCTGCATGTTGCCATCGGTTCGGCGGGCATAAGCGTTGGGGATGAAGTCATTACAAGCCCGATCACAGATGCGGGCTCCGTTATCGGCATTTTATATCAAAATGCAATCCCTGTATTCGCTGATTTGGATCCGCACACGTACAATATGACGGCGGAGACGATTGGAGCGCGCATCACGCCTAGGACGAAAGCCATTGTTGTCGTACATTTAGCTGGCAATCCAGCAGATATGGATCCGATCATGGAAGTCGCGCGCGAGCATGGATTAATCGTCATTGAAGATTGTGCGCAAAGCTACATGACCTATTACAAAGGTCGCTTAGTCGGCACGATTGGGGATTATGGCTGTTTTAGCACGAATGATTACAAGCACATCTCGACAGGAGATGGCGGTATTGTCGTTGTGAATTCCCAAGACGAGACGGATTTTCAACGCACACATGCGTTTGCGGACAAAAATTACAGCCGTTTCGGTAATCAGGTTAATCGCGATATGGGATTGCTTGCTCCGAATTACCGGATGACGGAACTTCAAGGTGCTGTAGGCGTTGCGCAGATTGCCAAATTAACGTGGATTTGTGACCAACGGAATCGCTACGGTGACCAAATTACCGCTGGTATTCAGGGGATTCCTGGCATCATGCCACACGAAGTGACGGTAGATAGTCGGTGTACGTATTGGTTCTACATGTTCACCGTTGATCCTGACGTATTCTCATGTACAAGAGATGAATTCGCCAAGGCGCTGCAAGCGGAAGGCATTGATTGCTCCGCTGGCTATATTGCTAAGCCTGTCTATATGCAGCCTTTGTTTCTGAATCAGGAAGCGTATACAGGCAGTCATTTTCCATTTGATCTTACAGATATTGAATATCGTGAGGGGCTATGTCCTGCAGCCGAGCACATATTGAAGAGTGCGATTCGCTTGCCTGTCAATGAGTTTTTTACGGAGCAAGATCGGGATGAGGTCATTGCCGGTATTCGTAAAGTGGCTGCCCATTACAAGAAGTCGGAGTTGAAAGTGTAGTCACCGACAGCGGATGGAGGAAACGAGATGAAGATAGCCAAAGTCGGTGTGCTCGTGGAACGCGAAGCAGCTGAACGTAAATGGAAATATGGACTGAACGTTTTTGAAAAATATGTGGAAGAAATACTGCATCATGTTGGTATGCCATTTGAAACGGTATCCCAGTTGGATGCGGGCAGTCTGCTGCCATACGATATATTGATTGTTGCATGCGCGCAAGAGAGTGGCGCGAAAGCTTCGATTTTATGGGATTATGCGGAGCAAGGCGGCACAATAATTAGCTATGCGGGATGCAACGCGATAGCCCTTCAGCTTGGTTATATCCAGACAGGAGAAGCTGGAATCGGTTATGCAGAAATTGAGCCTACAAGCGATAAACAGCCTGGTTCACTGCGCTATTTGTCAGCTGTTCCATGGACAGATGCAGGCGAATGTAGTCCTGACATAGCGACATTGGCTCCGTATCAGTCCACTGGCAAGATTAAGCAGGGGCAGCCTGATGGTCCAGATCTAGGCGCTGCACTTCAGAAGTTTAACATCGGGCAAGGTTATCTGCATCGCTGGTCGGTTAATATTCCGCATACAATCGTGCACATGCAGCAAGGGACAGGGCCTATTCTGGATGATGGCCCACCGGCAGCGGATGGAAGCGCGAACGTGAATGAGGATATATTAAAAGCGGACGATCGCATCGCAATGGATTGGACATTTGATCGCGTTTTGACCGAAACAGGCATCCCTTATTTCCCATGGCCATATGCGGATTATTGGCGTGAAGCACTGTTGAAGCATGTTTTGCAATGTGCGTTGGATAAAGGTTTGACACTGCCGTTTACTGGGTATTGGCCAGATGGCATCCAACATATCGCGATGATTTCGCACGATAGTGATGCCAATAAAGATGAACATGCCGTTGCAGCCTTGCAACTGCTGACCGAATGTCAAATTCAAACAACGTGGTGCATGCTTGAACCCGGCTACGGCGGCACGATCTATGAACAAGTCAAACAAGCAGGTCATGAACTCGCCTTTCACTATAATGCCTTAGAGAAGGACAATGGCTTTTGGGATGCACAAGAGTTTGATCGTCAAGTAAGTTGGGTAAAGCAAGCCGTTGGGATGGACCATATTACGACGAACAAAAACCATTACACGCGTGCGGAAGGCTGGGGCGAGCTGTTCCAGTGGCTTGAACGGAACGGGATTCCGAGCGACCAAACGCGAGGGCCTAGTAAAAAGGGAAATGTTGGCTACTTATTTGGCACTTGTCATCCGTATTTTCCAATCGCTTTATTTGATGAGAAAAATCGGTTCTACGATGTGCTTGAGATTGGGTTCTTAACACAGGATCTCGATCTAGGACATTTGGCGGACAATACAGTCATTGAACCTTTTCTGGAACAGGCGATTGCGGTGAATGGTGCTGCGCATTTTCTGTTTCATCAGATTCACATTTATACGCGTGAGGAAGTTCGGAACGTTATTCGGATACTGGTGTCTAAAGCGGAAGAACTGGGCTTCACGTTCTGGACGTCGAAACAAATTCAAGATTGGACGCGCTTACGCCGCTCTGTTCAGATTACCGCTTGCGAGGATAACGGAAGTGTGAAGCTTTTAGCAAATCATCCCGTTGATGGACTTGTCGTTTGGGTGCCCATGCAGACTTCGGAAGCATTCTTACCTCATGAAGGACATGAGCAGCATTTTGGCCTTCCATGCCGTAAAATTGTCCTACAGGCGCATGTAGATGTTTCATAAAAGGAAGAGGTGAGGATATGGAGAAGCTAGCATTAGCCGTGGATGGCGGGACGCCGGTTCGAATAGATGAATTCCCGAAATGGCCGATATTCGGGCAACTGGAAGAGCAGCTAATTCTCGAGGTTGTTCGTTCTGGGAAATGGGGAGGTACGGGCGTCGTCCATTCGCCTGAATATACGCCTAAGCTCCCTGAGATGGAGCATAAATTCGCGGAATTGCACCAGGCAGCGCATGCTATTAGTGTTGTAAATGGTACGGTCGCCATTACGGTAGCGCTGCAAGCAGCTGGTGTTAAGCCAGGAGATGAAGTCATCGTGCCGCCTTACACGTTTATTGCTACGGCTGCGGCTGCACTTGCCTATGGGGCTGTTCCTGTCTTTGTAGATATCGAGGAGGATACACTCCTGCTCGATCCGGAGAAGCTGTCAGGAGCTATCACGTCTCGAACGAAAGCGATCGTCCCTGTTCACCTTGCTGGTGCACCAGCGAATATGAGTCGCATCAATGAAATAGCTGCTGCTCATAAGCTGCGCGTGATTGAAGATGCTGCTCAAGCCGTTGGTGCGAGCTGGGAAGGCCGCAGTGTAGGGGCTATCGGGGATTTCGGGACGTTCAGCTTGCAATCAAGCAAAAACCTGAATAGTGGTGAAGGAGGCATCATCCTCACCAATAACGATGAGCTGGCGGAAATTGCGTGGTCACTGTGCAATGTAGGCCGCTCACGAACGGGAGCTTGGTATCAGCACGATCGCATCGGGCAAAATTACCGGATGACTGAGCTGCAAGCATCCATCGTGCTTGCCCAGATGACGCGATTGGAAGAGCAGATGCAGCTCAGGGAAAAGAATGCGAAGCTGCTAACTGAACTTTTGAGCCGCATTGACGGGATTGTCGTGCTGAAATCGGATACACGTATCACACGACATGCACATCACTTGTATATGTTTCGTCTTGCTTCAGAAGTCACAGATCGAATTGAAAAGAATGACTTCATTCGTAAAGTGAATGCGGAAGGCATTCCTATCAGCGCTGGTTACGTTCCGCTAAATCGGAACGAAGCGATTGTGAAAGCTACGCGCGACATAACGGGTGTAGATCGTATCTATGCATGCCCAATCAGTGAAAGACTCAGTGACAAAGAAGTCCTGTGGCTTGGTCAGAATGTGCTGCTTGCGGATGAGCAAGCCATGCATGACATAGCGACAGCGATTCGAAAAGTGATGGCGTCGTATTAGGGCAAAGGATTGATGACGATGGTAACAAATCCGAAATCGACTTTTCGAGTTGGCGTTAGTAAAGTGGATATCACGCCTGCGTTTCCCGTGCCGCTTGCGGGTTTTGCCGTGCGAAGTGAGCTTGGTCCGTTCGAGGGCATTTCTCATCGCTTATATGCTCGTGTTTTTATCTTTGAATCGGGTGTAGAGCGGGCCGTGCTCATCTCTGCGGATTTGCTTTGGTGGGGCAGCGACCGAGTCCCGGCACTCAAGAGGCGAATTCACGAGCGATTCGGCATCGCGGAGGAGGCCGTTTTCCTGCATGGTACACATACGCATTCGGGTCCTCAAACGAGCAGTTTGTTTACGTCCTTCTTAGGCGTGATGGACAACAGCTACGTCGAGGACCTAGAAGCTCGCGTATTGGAAGGCATTGCTGAAGCGGTGCAAATGGTTGAACCTGTTCGAATTGAGCAAGGAAGCGGATCATCTCCGCTAGGGATCAATCGACGTGGTATTGCACATTCGCCGCCAGAAACGGGTCCTGTGGATCATGAGCTGCGTGTCGTTCGTTTCGTCAAAGAGGACGGGGGCACCAAAGGACTACTTGTCCATTACGCGTGCCACCCCGTTATTACCAGGGACAATTTGGTGTCATCGGAATATTCAGGAGTTGCCATGACGTTGGTGGAGCAAGCTGTTGGCGAAGAGGTAGTCGTTGCTTTTCTACAGGGAACTTGCGGTGATATCAATCCTGGGGATGGTAAGCAAGTCATACGTGGTAACAACGATGTAGTTGAGCGAGTCGGGATCGATTTTGCAGATTGTGTGCTTGAAACACTGCGTATGCGTTTGCGTCAAGCAGTCTCTTCTCATGTGGGATGGCGTAAGACAGTGATAGAACTTCCGCTAGCTGATCTTCCAAAACGTGATCAGTTAATGAAATCAGCCTTGAAGCCAGACGTGCTGGGTGAATGGAGCCGCCTCATGCTGGAGCGATATGACGATTTAACGCCTTACATACCGCTTGAGTTAACGGTATTGAAGCTCGCGGATAACCTCTCACTGCTTGGCATGAATGCTGAAGTCGTAGTCGATTACGGGTTGTTTATCAAGCGAATCACAGCTGGCAGCATGTTGCCAATCGGGTATACGAATGGCATGTTTGGCTACATCCCAACCGCTCAACAGCTGGAAGAAGGTGGCTATGAGACGCACGAATCGACCTTCTACTTTGCAATGCCTGCGAGCTTCGATCACAGTGTGGAGTTAACCGTGAAAGATGCCTTGCTGAAGCTGCTGACTTAAATAAGTCATCATATTTGAAACGAAGGTGTTCCTGCCATGTGCGCGGGAACATCTTTTTTTGACATAAATATATGTTTTGGGTTTTCGGGAAAGCAGCACTTACCTCTATTTTGGTTCCCATTCAGCATCTCGTTATGAGCAGAGAACTGCAAAAATACATCTTTTTAAGGAGAATAAAGCGTTTATCGAGGAATTGCTGCGAAAATACATCCTTTTTTACCGATACGCCGAAAAAAGGAAAATATGGTGGAAAAAGATGTACAATTGCATCTTTGCTAATAGATTTCGACTTTTCTAGTGGAAAAAGATGTAAATTCGCATCTTTTTTAGATTCTGACTTTCCAAGGACGGAGCAGTCGTATTTCTTACATCATGGGGTGCGTTTTCATCAGTTTAGATATATTTAAGAAATGGTTTACAACCAGTTAATCTCCATTGATTATCTTAGATGTAAGAAAGATGACAAGGGAGAATGTGGAACGATGAAAACCATGAGCTTGATGAATAAAAAGTGGCTATTAAGCCTGCACATTGTATTCTCAGCCATCATGATGGGGACAAGTGTCACGTTTCTCATTTTGAGTATAACCGCAGTAAGCACCCAAGATTCCGTCCTAGTACTTGCCTGTTATAAGGCCATGCATGTATTATCAGGAAGTTCTGTTCGCGCTTCGCTCATTGGGACAGTCGTAACAGGCGTGCTGCTCTCAGTAAGAACGCATTGGGGTTTGGTGAAATACAATTGGATTATTGTCAAAGAAATACTTACCCTAATTGCTGTGGTCCTAGGGCCTTTTGGCATGTACGTGTGGACATTGAAAGGAATTACATTACTAACGGATGTAGGTATAGAAGGCGCGAATCAAGGAGCTTATGTGACGAATACCGTGTATTTATTTATAGGCATTGGTCTCCAATTGCTTTCGTTACTGGCCATTTT
Organism: Paenibacillus sp. J31R109; assembly: GCF_059692055.1. Taxonomy (NCBI): domain Bacteria; kingdom Bacillati; phylum Bacillota; class Bacilli; order Caryophanales; family Paenibacillaceae; genus Paenibacillus; species Paenibacillus sp. J31R109. The sequence goes on from NZ_JCAUAR010000018.1 coordinate 100,862, forward strand.
TGTACTATCCGTATTTAAGCCTTGGGGCAAGAGGAAAGCGAGAAATAAAGTTGTAACAGATGTCTGATTTTGAGGGATTTTGCTTCAATCCTTGCAGTTCTTTCGACAGTTTTTTTGAATTTCACTCCGTATACTGAGAAAGAATACAGGGATCATAATGTATCTTTCGGCGGAGGTATAGACCATGATTATAGTTCCAACGACTCAATGCCAACCGGGCATGCGGATTGGTAAAGCCATTTTATCTGAACAAGGGCGAGTCATGATTGGATATGGCGTAGAACTTACACAATTCATGATAAGAAAGTTAGTCCTCATGGGACTTGACTTCTTGTATATTGAGGATAGAGAAACGGATGACATTACGATTGAAGAATCCATTCACGAAGAGACACGTGCATTGCTGCGAATCGTGTTGAGTAAAATTTTCAGCAAATTCAGTGCGACCTCATCTTTGCATGGTTCATCGAATTCGGTAGAAATCACCACTTTACTGTTTGAAGGTATCACTAGGGTGATTGAAGATATGAGAAAAGGGAGACACAATTTGGTCTCCCTTACGACTCTTAATATGGTTCCTGCTACTACGTTAGAACAACATTTTTGCCAAAATGCGATTCATGTTTGTGTCTATGCAACGAAGCTTGGTATGCTCCATGGATATTCTCAGAAAGAGTTAACGGAATTAGGACTAGGTGCGTTACTACATGACGTCGGTAACATTCAGCTTCCAGCAAAGCTATTATTAAGTCGTACGAAGCTTACAGCTAGCGAATTTGTGGAGATTCAGAAACATACTGAGTTAGGCTTTCATATGCTTAAAGAGGATATGGGCATTCCATTGTTGACTGCAATCTGTGCCTTACAGCATCATGAGCGAATTAACGGAAGTGGTTATCCGCATAACCTTCAAGGAACACAAATTCATGAATATGCGCGTTGGATCGGGATGCTCGATTCGTATGATGCGATGACCCATCCGAGAGCTTATCGGAATTCGATAGCGCCGCATTACGCGTTGGAAATCCTATATGCGAATGCCGGAACCTTATTTGATATCAAGAAAGTTACGGAATTCCGGAATAAAGTCGCCATTTTCCCAGTTGGACAAGGCGTGAAATTAAGCACGGGTGCACTCGGTGTTGTTTGCCGATATAATACGCACATTCCCTCTAGACCTGTCGTTAGAGTACTTACGAACGAGCGAGGTGAGAAGATCAAGTCACCTTTTGAAATTGACTTATCTTCCTCGCTTCATGTTATGATTGACTTGATTTAATCGGTAATATTTCTCGTATAATAGGCTATGATGTCCTTGCGTCGAATGATGCCGAGAAAAACACGGTCCCCATCAACAACGGGAACAAAATTCTGATCCGCAGCTAGTGCCAACATATCTTCCATATGGGCATGGATAGCGACGCACTCATTATAAATTCGTTTGCGGATATTCGTCACAGAAACTTCGTGCATATTATCGAAAGTCAGACCCGGAGTGCACTTCAGCTTCCATAACAAATCTCCTTCGGATAACGTGCCGACATATTTTCCTTCCTCATCAATAATCGGAATCGCTGTGTAATGGCAGGCTTCCAGCCGCTCTATCGCTTCTTTCATCGAAGCTGATGTCGTTAGGTAGGAGACTTTGTCCTTAGGTAACAAAAACGATTTAATTTCCACTTTGTATCTCTCCTTTACATCTAAAATACTTTCACTATTTAATTAAAACATAAATTCGTCATGAAAGTGTGAAATGGAAGGGTGTAATAACTGGAAATTGAAAATTATTTTTAGGGTGGAAGTCCTAATACCTTGGAGGTAATTATGCTGACAAGTGTGAAACTTGTACTACTTGATCAATTAGCTGCATGCCATAATGATGAGAGTTGGTTCAAATCTTCGACAAAAATCTTATCGGATATCTCTATAGATGAGGCTGCTTGGAAAGCAGAGGATAACTCGCAATCCATCTGGGAGATCACGAATCACCTCATATTTTGGAATGAGATGTGGTTAAATCGCTTCGTAAAAGATGTTCCGTTTGAAGAAAGTGGCATAGCCAATATCGAAACATTCGATACAGGCCAATATCAAGATGAAGAGCATTGGAAGGCGTCAATACTGAAGTTAAGCGATGGTTTCGAGCTTTGGCGTGAGGCCATTACGAGTTGTGAGGATGAGAAATTGGAGAAAAGATTACCCTTCTACTTCGAAGCACCGTGGTGGGGTGTGATTTCGAATCTATGTATCCATAACGCGTATCATATCGGACAAATCATGCTGTTGAAAAAGCAAATACAAAATAGAATGTAATGCTATAGGCGCTTGTAAAAGCGCCTATTTATTTGGATTACGATGTTTAGCTTTATGTTGCAACCAAAAATCAGGCGGCACATAGTTGATTAGTGAATAATCTAACTCATGACCTGAATCAGTGGATAATTGAACTAGCAGCATATCTTTTTTATTTTCAGGTCGAAGATCTCCCGTTTTAATCGTAATCACTTCAACGCCATCACGCTTAGGATTACCCACGATAACGATTTGATTTCCTTTTGTATATACCGCTGTAACCTCCGTTTGAAAAACCACGAGATACATATCGAGAGCCGTCTCATTTTGAAACATGTCCATCTGAAAACCCATTTCTGTCTCGAAATTCATCCAATTCGAAAGTCCCAATATCATAAGTGGGAAAGAGGCGATGAGAGGCATAATAAATGCGAGAAGGTAGGTAACTCCATCTACCACCCCAATAGGTACTATGCCAGTGCGGCTCATAGACAGGTCTAATATAAGCAGGTTTACTTGTCATGCGTTTAAAAGAAATTTGGTTATCTTTATGAATGATATCGCCCAGGGATACCGTATGTTTCGGATACCGTACATTTCGACACCTCAAGGCTATTGTGATACAAACATGGTGGATTTATGTAAGGGGGAATTGCAGCTTAAAATTTGAAAACCACAGAACATTCACTACACTGTTTACGTCTAACTAATTGGAAATATCTGGTGGGTGAAAGAGGGGGGGATATAGATGCCAACAAAATATCTGCTTGTGGTTCTATGTGCATTGGTAATAGGCGGTGGTGTGGGGTATTCAGTCTCGAATTTTAGAATTCCAAAAGAAGTGAAGATATCGGTTAGTCCGAGTCCAACGCCTTATAAGGGGAACACAGCCTCCCCAAATCCCGTTGTAGCAATTTCCAAATTGCAGGATAGGGATAGGTTGTTACAACAGCTTTCAAGAGTTCACGATAGCATAGTCGGGTATGAATACACAGAAGATCAACGCAAGGTACTTCAGGCCGATCCTGAAAATAAAGATTATGTCCACGTGCTGCAGAAATTCGTTCAGACACAGTTGAAGAAGGAAATTATGAACTTTCAAACGATAGGTAAACCTCAAAATCCACGTTCCTTGCTGGTTACCACTGCGGATCAAGTTGCTTATATGGTCACAATGAGAAAAGATTATACCCATGATGGCATATGGCTCATTCACGCGTGTACGGATTATACACCTGGAGAGAATTCGATGCCCGACTTCTATACACGAATTTCATTAGCTCAAGCTCCGGTTGAAGTGAAGACATGGGCGGAAACAATCTTGAAGCAGCCTGAGTGGAAAAAGGAATATCAAACCTTCGGTGATCGAACTTATGCTTTAATCAAGTCCTCCTCGTCGTACTCTGATTCCGTGGAGTTGGAAGATGTATTGGTTTCAGCGGGAGAAGCTATGATTGCGTATCAGTCGTATCAATATGGCGCGGGAAGTGATGAGGATTTAATCAACGATTACGTATTGTTAGAAATAAAAGGTTTTGATCTAAGGGAGGTAAACTTCCAGAATACGTACAGTAACTTTTCAATGGTCGATGGCAAGGAGCCCGTGCCTGGTGATGCAAGTTCGATTGCTCATTTGACAAAAAAGATCGTGCTTAATCCGAAGTTTTTGGAGATAGCCGCTACGGGGAAAATTGTTGGTGTTGAATTTGGTATCGGAGCCGCGGAGAATGAAGTGATAGCCAAATGGGGTAAACCTCATGAAGTGGGAACGAGGCAAGTCGAATTTCAGCGATGGCATCACTATCAATTGTACTTCTGGCCGCCAGATCAACGAATCGGTGCCATTCGGGTACTTGGTGCGGCGGTTGATTACAGCTTACCTGAGGTGAAAAAAGCTTTAGGAATGCCAAGTAGTGAGATCAATGGTGAAGATGGTGTCTGGGGCTTACATTACCGAGTAGGTGCTTACGAATTGTACATTAATGCGGCGACCAAAGACGGGCAGGTTGAATCCCTGATGTTAAAAATGAAACCGTAGTCGTGTAAGCACGTTGACTTCATGTATATCTAGCGGGGATCCTTGTCAACACTAGATGCACGAACCTAACTAAAAATGAAGGTCGCCTGCTACTATGCTGACGAAACATGATGTATCATTTTCACGTAATTGGCCTCTGCATGTGATGCTTGTCATTTACTTCGCTTACTTTGTAATCACAGCCATTTCACCAACACAGCGTATGCAATGGCTGATGGAGAGCTTGCTTCCAGTGGCCGTTGTATTGGTTCTAGCGTTCACTTATCATGTTTTCAAATTCTCAAATTTATCGTATCTGTGCATGTTTATCTTTCTCTGCTTGCACACCTACGGAGCTCATTATACGTACCAAGCCACACCTTTTGATACCTGGCTGAAAGCAACGATGGGTACTCAGCGAAGTTACTATGATCGGGTCGTTCATTTCGCATTCGGACTGTTCTGGGCCTATCCCTTCCGCGAATTGCTTACCCGGGTCGCTATCAAGCGGGGCTTCTGGTCATATGCCATTACTACAGTAGTTGTCCTTGGGATTAGCGCCTTTTTTGAAATTGTAGAAATGGGTGCAGCCTATGCGGTTGAGAAATACGGAGAAGAATACGTGGGCATGCAGGGAGATGTATTCGATTCTAATAAAGACATGGGGCTTGCGTTGGCTGGAGCGCTTGTAACACTCGGAATTCTGGCTTATGTGATATGGCGAACTAAAAGTGATAAATTAAAGCTGGATGAAGGGTAACCCTGCAAACGAGCTTTAAATCCGAAAGGCCAATATGTGATGGTGGGAGGTCCGATGCATCGGATTTTGCAAGTCATGTTATTGGGACCCTTGATTTCAATGTTTGGCACGAAGAAAATGGGACTCCTGTTGCACAAGCCAAATAAGAAGGATCAGAATGAACTAATGGAACTAAGAGCGGCGGGGAAAATCGTGCCTGTCATGGATCGGCATTACCCCTTGGGTGATGTAGCTCAAGCTCTTCATTATTTTGGTGAAGGTCGTCACGTGGGGAAGATTATGATTCATGTCAAATAAATGGGAAGCTACGAAATGATAAGAGGCCGTTTCAAAAAGTCTAGATCGACTTTTTGAAACGGCCTCTTTCGTTCAACGACTATGTCCGGCGCATGTAAGCAATCACCGTAATTGGTGCAAAAATCGCCACGATCACGATTGCACCGAAAAGGGAGATCGTTAGATCCCAACCAACGGTTCCTTGATTCGCTAGCTGGCGGACAGCGGAGACAAGGTGCGAAATTGGATTGATTTTGACAAACCACTGTAGCCAGTTCGGCATAGTGTCGACCGGTACGAAGGCATTCGATAGGAACGTAAGTGGAAATAGGACCAGCATCGAGATCCCTTGTACACTGGATGCTGTACGTGCAATGACGCCGAAGAATGCGAAGATCCAGCTAATGGCCCATGAGCAGAAAATAACAAGCAGCGCGGCGATGGCAACGTTAGCCAATCCGCCTTCAGGTCGGTAACCCATGATGAAGCCCATAGAGAAGGTAAGTACCGTCGCAATGGTGTAGCGTATGGTGTCAGCTAATAGGGCTCCCGCAAGTGGGGCTATCCGGGCAATGGGCAATGATTTGAATCGGTCGAACACACCCTTATCCATGTCCTCTCGTAACTGGACACCCGTAACGATGGATGTGGTGATCACGGTTTGAACGAGAATGCCGGGAATAATGACAGGCAAATAACTCACGACATCACCGGAGATGGCTCCGCCGAAAATATAGGTAAACATCAAAGTAAAGATGATCGGTTGAAGCGTGACATCGAACAATTGTTCAGGTGTACGACGGATCTTTAGCAATCCGCGGTAAGCCATGGTTAATGAATTACGTATGGACTGACGGAAGCTGGTGTGGTTTCGCAAATGGCGCTCGGATACAGGTTTAATTGATGTACTCATACACGTGCCTCCTGTTTCTTACTTGATGAATCAGACGTTTCTGAATCTTGCTCTGAGACGCCATGGCCTGTAATGGTTAAAAATACTTCATCGAGTGTCGGCTTCTGAACACTCAACTCCGCCAAGTGAATGCCAGCTTCGCGCAGGGAGATCAGCAAGTCCGTGACGCGATCAGCGTTCGCCATTGGAGCCGAGATTTGACCAGCAACCACAGTAGAAGCTACGTGGAGAACTTGCTCAACCGTTCTACGAGCTTGCTCAATGTCTAGCGGATTCTGGACAGTAAGCTGCAAAGAAGACGTACCCACAGAAGCTTTAAGTTCATCCACGGTACCCTCTGCAACGACGCGCCCGCGATCAATGACCGCGATTCGATCAGCTAGTTGATCCGCTTCTTCCAGATATTGCGTTGTAAGCAATATGGTTGAACCTGTGTCTACCAATCGACGGATTGTTTCCCACATCTGAGCACGTGTACGCGGATCTAACCCGGTCGTCGGCTCATCTAAGAAGATGAGTGGAGGCTGGGCAATAAGACTTGCTGCAAGATCCAATCTGCGGCGCATACCGCCGGAAAAATTTTTCAATGGACGTTTTGCAGCCTCTGTTAATCCAAATTCCTCAAGCAATTCGTCTGACTTCTGACGAGCTTCTTTACGGCTGAGCCCAAGGAGACGGGAGAAAATGATCAAGTTTTCTGTCGCGCTTAACGACTCATCGACAGATGCGTATTGACCTGTTACGCCGATCAATTGACGTACGATTTGGGACTCCTTCACGACGTCGTATCCGAAGATTTTCGCAGATCCCGCATCGGGACGTAATAAGGTCGCAAGCATATTGATAGTGGTTGTTTTACCCGCGCCATTCGGACCAAGTACGCCGTAAATCGTGCCTGCCTTTACTTTCAAATTCACACCGTCTACCGCTCGATTTTCGCCAAACGTTTTGACAAGTCCATTCGCTTCGACAGCCCAATCGCCATGCTGTGCGAATTCTTTTCGTTGTGAAGCATCCAATGTAATTCCTCCTAAAGAACAATTGATAACGTGATTGTAACGTACCTTTTTAAACTGAATGTAAACAAATGTATTTGAATGGAGAAGGATAGTTTATCTATAGTTATCCTTTCCTTCGAAATGGTAAATCCTATTATGATATGATGGGTTCAGCATCACGCGTGGTTAGGAGGATTCAATAATGTCATTAATACAAGTTACAAACCTCACGTTTGCCTATGATGGCAGCTATGATTATATATTTGAGGATGTCAATTTTCATATCGATACGGATTGGAAATTAGGTTTTACTGGAAGAAATGGAAGAGGGAAAACGACTTTTCTCAACTTACTGCTTGGGAAGTATGAATACAGCGGACATATTTCCGCAAATGTCAGTTTTGAGTATTTTCCTTTTAAAGTGAATAATAAGGGAAATAATACCATTAATATTATCAATGACATTTTAGCAGATTATCAACATTGGGAATTAATGCGTGAGCTTTCCTTGTTGAAGGTTTCTGAGGATGTACTGTATCGTTCCTTTGATTCATTATCCAATGGAGAGCAGACGAAAGTGTTGTTGGCTGCACTATTTCTGAAGGAAAACAGCTTTCTGTTGATTGATGAACCCACCAATCATCTGGATATGAAAGCGCGAAAGCTGGTCAGCTCCTACCTTAAATCTAAGAGCGGATTCATCTTGGTGTCGCATGACAGAGCTTTCTTGGATAACTGTGTCGATCATATTCTTTCCATCAACAAGACGAATATTGATATTCAAAGAGGGAATTTTAGCGATTGGTGGGAAAATAAACAGAGGCAGGATCAGTTCGAACTTGCAGAAAACGAAAAGCTGAAGAAGGATATTAAACGGCTATCCGATTCTGCGAAACGAACGGGTGACTGGTCACATGAAGTCGAGAAAACCAAAAATGGTACTAGAAATTCAGGTTCCAAGGTGGATAAGGGGTACATTGGTCACAAAGCGGCCAAAATGATGAAACGCTCTAAATCAATTGAGAATAGACAGCAAACAGCCATCGACGAGAAATCAAAGCTCCTTCGAAATATGGAAAGCGCAGATGATTTGAAGATATCTCAACTTGCTTATCATAGAAACCAACTTGCTGAGCTTGAGAATGTGTCGATATTGTATGGCGAAAAGGTCGTTTGCCAGAATGTCAGCTTTACAATCGAGCAAGGCGAGCGAATTGCACTATCAGGTCAAAATGGCTCAGGCAAATCAAGTATAATCAAGCTGCTTTGCGGTCAGGATATCACCTATTCGGGAACCTTCCGAAAGGGAAGTCAGCTCCAGATCTCGTATGTGTCCCAAGACACTTCTCATTTGCAAGGCAATTTGACGGATTTCGCAAAGCAAAATGGCATTGATGAGAGTCTGTTTAAGGCCATATTAAGAAAGCTGGATTTTGCCAGAGTACAATTCGAGAAAGATATTTCCGCTTTTAGCGGCGGCCAGAAGAAGAAAGTCCTTATTGCAAAAAGTCTGAGTCAAAACGTTCATTTGCACATTTGGGATGAACCGCTTAATTTTATTGATGTTATATCGCGCATGCAGATTGAAGAATTGCTGATTCAATACGCGCCAACCCTTCTTTTCGTTGAGCATGACGCGGAATTTTGCCATCACGTTGCAACGAAGATCATTGAACTTTAAGGATGAGGGGATCCCCCCTTATTATTCATAAAAGAGCTAAGCTGAGTAAATAGCGCTTAGTTTTTTTTGCTGTTTTTGTCTTACCCCGAGGCGGGGAAGAGGAGCAGGCGCCTTGGGCGATGTAATTGGGCTTTTTTTTGATGCCAGTGCAGAGAACTGCGATAATACATCTTTTTTAAGGGGAATAGACCGTTTATCGAAGAATTGCTGCGAAAATACATCTTTTTTTACCGATATTTCTTAAAAAGGATAAATGTGATGCAAAAAGATGCATAATCCCATCTTTCCTAATAGAACGTAACTTCTCTAGCAGAAAAAGATGTATATGCGCATCATTTTTAGATGCTAACTTTTCGAGGACGGAGCAGTCGTGTTTCTCGCTTTTTACGATCAATAGTTAATGTTATTAACTATCGTGGGTTGCGGCATTTCTTTACTTCGAGTTAGAAAAGTTTACAATAGAAGATGAGCTTCGAAATCTGATTTGGAGTTGAACATCATGTATTTGAGAAGACTAGAAATCCAAAAACAAGCGAATATAGATGCTTCGAAATATCCTTTCACGATCCCATCGATTCAATCGTTGACTTCCATCAGGTTTGAGAAGAATGTTACTTTTTTTGTTGGCGAGAATGGGTCAGGGAAATCAACGATTCTGGAAGCGATTGCCTACCAATGCGGATTTAACACGGCCAGTGGCGGTAAAAATAATGTCTATGACGTCGATGCGGCTCACTCCATTTTGGGGGAGCACTTACGTCTGTCTTGGATGCCGAAAATAACAAATGGTTTTTTCCTAAGAGCCGAAACCTTCTATAATTTTGCTAGTTATTTAGACACGATTCCAGAAAGTTTACCTTATTATGGTGGACGCTCGTTACATGAGCAATCGCATGGCGAAGCGTTTCTCTCCCTTTTTAAACATCGATTTGGGAAAAAGGCCATATATCTCCTCGATGAGCCCGAGGCAGCGTTATCTCCTGCAAGGCAGTTAGCCCTCATGCGTGTTATCAAAGACTTGGAGAAGGAAGCTCAATTTATTATCGCCACCCATTCTCCAATACTGCTTGGCTATCCAGATGCACAAATTCTTAGTTTCGATGACCAGCCGATCAGTGAAATTGCGTATGAGGAAACGCTGCACTACATGATTACTAAGCGATTTCTTGACAATCGAAAGATGATTCTAGAGGAGCTATTTAAAGATTGAGGTTGCGCTAAGAACGGTGACTAGCTTAACTATTTGAGTACCGTTAAGGGTTCAAAATGTGGATACACATACGGTGAGCTTGGCGCCGTGATCTCCTCAATGTGAGTAGCCGCAATGGTGAATATCTCGTTGCTGTTATAGTTGCCAGATTGAACGGTTCCCGTCACTTTTACCCACATATCCTGTGGGAATGTTTGCGCTGATGGGAATTCAACCAATACCCCGTAAGGCGATGCATCCGCTGAACAACAACTCACCGCAAATCGACCAACAACGAATTGGTTCGTCCTCATTTTATCCTCGCGATATACGAAACCTGTTAATTCAATCTCTTTCCCAATAAAGTTTTCCTTGAAGAGATCAACGGTCGACAAGATCTCCATATAGATTTCTGGCTCTACAATAATTCGATCCTTATGATATAGAATCACCCCCATTTTGGCAAAATCCTCGTTCCATTCGTCAGGCGCTTTAAATAATTGCTCAATGTCAGACTCTGACAGTGTTCCCTTTGGAGCAGCGGCTGGAGAGGCTGGCCTTGTTGGTATCGTGACATTCTCAGGTTCGCTGGGTAGCGTGCTGGACTCGACTCGGGTGCTAGCTATGCTCGACGTAGCAGCGGAAAGATTCATTCCTTTGGCAGCTACCATCGTGCTGTTTAGGGCTGTGTCTGGCAGAAGGAAGCCTAGAATTAAGGGTAAAAGAAGGAGCCCATAGGCCATGACATGTCGTAAGGGCGAGCGGGTTTCTGATGGATTGCACGCACAGGCAACTGGTCTTCCCCAGTAGGAACGAAGGACCATATAGCCCTGAAAACAAGCAATGATATACAACAAAACGGAAGCTAGTTTGACGTAAATCATCATACGTGGAGCGATATAGAGCTGTAATGTATCGGATTTCGATAGGACAACAATATAGCTGGAAAAGCCAAGTAATATCAGCGTGCGAAAGACATGATGAAAGCTCGTTACTCGAATGTGATTCATACGAATTCCTCCCCGAAATGATTACATGATAGATTCCCAAAGCAATGAACATATAAGAACCGTGCAAGCAATTAACAGTGCAAGTAACAAGACGAATTTAGTTTTGAATACCGATAACAGCATGAGTGTGCTTTTAAAATCAAGCATTGGACCGAAGACTAGGAACGTGAGCAAAGAACCGGATGTAAACGAAGTCTGGAAAGAAGATGCAACAAAAGCGTCAGAGGTCGAACAAATAGAAAGGATATAGGCTAATCCCATCATAAAAATGTGCGAAGAGAGAGGGCCTTGCCCGATGGTTAGCAGGCTGTCTCTCTGCATAAAGACTTGAATCAGTGCGGTTAATAGAGCGCCGAAGACTAAGTATTTTCCCATATCAAAAAACTCATTGGATGTATGTACGAAGAATGTCGTTACTTTACTTGAAAAGCCACCGTGATGGTCATGGTTATGATGGTGATGATGGAATGAATGACCTTGAGCGCTCCTTAACGGATTGTGCCGTACGAATCGATAGAGAATCAAACCGATTACCATTGTCACCATTAGAGCAAGTCCCATACGAGAATAGGCAATCGAAGGTTGGTTGCGAAAAGCCATAAGTGTAGCTGCAAAGACAATGGGATTAAGAATCGGGCCAGCAACAATGAAAACGACAGCGATGTAAACAGGCATTCCTTTTTGAATAAGTCTGCGAACGATCGGAATCATGCCACATTCACACATGGGGAAAAGTAATCCTAACAGACACGCGAAGAGGATGCCTAGCATAGGGTTTCGAGGTATAAAGCGGCGAATGGCTGTCTCTGGCACGAAAGATTGCAGCAAGGAGGAAATAATGACACCAAGTAAAATGAACGGTAATGCTTCAAGAATAAGGCTAATGAAGATGGTCTTAAACGATTGCAAGTGCTCAACTGTAAAAAAGCTGTACAAGAAATCAATTCTTTTGAGAAGAAGTACAAGAAGAATGAGACAGAGCGTTGCAAGAACGGTCATGGTTGTACGGTACACGCTACTTAACATGGCTGTTAACTCCTTTAATGAACATTTTATTACTGTGACTTAAAAGTAATGATTACGATTAAAATCATATGCGAAGATGCTAATTCTGGCAAGCAGGATCTTGACACCGTGGAAAAAGCAAGATATATTACATTTGGTAAAGCGTAAATTTTACTATTAAGTCGTCGGTTGAGCAGAAAATAGACAGAATAACGAGAACACACGGTCAATCTTCTTTTGATTTCATTCTATGCTATAATCGTAAAATTTACGCATTAAATACAAGGGAGTTGAAGATGATGCTACTTGCCTCTTTACAACAGGTGGAGTTCGGATATACGGATATCGCCTGCATCCAAGATGCTCAAGTGGACATTCAGTCTGGCGAATTCGTTGCAGTGATTGGTCCCAATGGTGCCGCAAAGTCAACCTTGCTTAAACTTATATTGGGTTTGGTTGCACCGTGGAAAGGCCACAGATACTTATCGCCGACCAATGAGAAAGGAGATAAATTGCGCGTAGGCTATGTGTCCCAACAGATCGCTGCGTTCAATAGCGGATTCCCAACTAGCATTTGGGAGTTTGTACGATCAGGCAGGTTTGCCCAAGGACCGTGGCTGCGCAGGCTTCGCAAAGAAGATGATACGATGACCGAAGTATTTCTTCGTCAATTGGGTATGTGGGATTTGCGCAAGCGAAGAATTGGCGAGCTTTCAGGTGGTCAGAAGCAGCGAATTTGTATTGCTAGGGCTTTAGTGCAAGAGCCGGATATGCTTGTGCTCGATGAACCAACGACAGGGATGGATCTGGCCAGCCGCCTTGGCTTGTATCAACTTATGCATCACCAAGTGAAGATGGGTCGAACGGTTGTGATGGTCACGCATCAGTTGGAGGAAGTCACCCCCTACATAAACAGAATTGTAACTTTGGAGAGAAAGGAGGAAGGCGGATGGAAATGCTGCACTACGACTTCATGCAACGGGCATTTTGTGCCGGTGGGCTGATCGCGATCATCGCATCGGTACTCGGCGTTTACCTCATATTACGCCGACAAGCACTTATGGCTGACATGCTTTCGCATGTGTCGTTAGCCGGTGTAGCGGGTGGTGCTTTTATCCATATTCATCCTACCTTGACGGGCTTTGTGGTAGCATCGCTAGGTGCTGTCATTGTTGAATATGTCAGAAGGTCTTATAAGTCTTATAGTGAAATTTCGATTGCCATTATCATGATTGGCGGGCTGTCCTCGGCTGTTATTCTAATGAGTTTAAGTCCCAGCATGAACAAAGGTTTATCCGCTTATTTATTCGGCTCCGTTGTAGCTGTGAATGAAACGGAACTTGTGCTTATGGGAAGTGTGACGGTCATTGGCGTCTTATTCTTTTACCTTTTCCGTCGACAACTGTATCAAATCACATTTGATGAAGATACAGCGAGAACGAATGGTATTCCTGTGAAATGGCTATCACTCTGTTTTAGTGTACTAACGGGGATGATCGTATCCGCTGCGATGCCGATTGTAGGGGTGCTTCTCGTTTCATCCCTCATCGTACTACCAGCGGCCTTGGCGATCCGCATTTCGTCTAGTTTTACAGCTGCAATTCTAGTCGCAATCGGCGTGGGCCTGCTGGGGGTATTTTCAGGCCTTACGGCATCTTACTCACTGAGTACACCGCCAGGAGGGACGATTGCAATCATCCTCTTGCTCCTACTTATCCTTGGCTTAAGTACTCAGAAAGTGATGAGGAGTTTACGAAAAACAACGAAGCCATTCATAGTTGAAGAAAAGGTATCCGTACCTATCTTACAAACCTACAAGGAGGAATTTTAGAATGAACGTATATGTTATTGCCAAATCAATCGCTATTACGGCAGTATCCTTTGCACTGTTGGCCGGATGCTCATCCAAAACCGTAACTAGCGATGGTAAACTCGATATCGTAACAAGTTTTTATCCAATGTATGAATTCACGAAGCAAATCGCAGGTGAACATGCGAATGTCATTGCCTTAATACCTGCAGGTTCAGAACCCCATGATTGGGAACCTAGCGCCAAGGATATGAAAAAGGTCAAGGAAGCAGACGTATTTGTTTACAACGGTCTTGTTGAAGGATGGGCCGAACAGGCATTGCAAAGCGCTGCAAATTCGAAGCGTGTCGTCATTGAAGCAAGCAAAGGGATTGCGCTCATGCAAGGTGTGCCAGATGAGGGTGAGGATTATGAAGAGGATCATGAAGCTGATCATGACGACCATGCCCATGACTCCGATCCGCATGTATGGCTAGATCCAACTTTAGCTCAACAAGAAGTAGAGGCAATTGCGCAAGGCTTGATTCAGGCAGATCCTGCTCATCAGGCTGATTATAGAGAGCATGCCGATGCCTATATTGGTAAGCTTAAAGCACTAGATGAAGCTTTTCGGTCAACCCTTGCGAATGTGAAGCACAAAGAATTCGTAACTCAGCATGCGGCATTTGGCTATTTGGCGAAGGCGTATGGTTTAACGCAAATCCCTATTTCAGGACTTTCACCTGAAGAAGAGCCATCACCCGCTCAAATGGCTGATATTATTCAATTTGCCAAGGAGAAACAAGTAAAAACGATCTTCTTTGAAACATTAGTAGATCCCAAGGTTGCTGCAACGATTGCTAAAGAAATCAATGCCAAAACAGATGTGTTGAATCCACTTGAAGGATTAACGGCGGAGGATAAAAAGAATAATCTAGACTATATTGGCGTTATGACGAACAATCTTCACGCATTGAAGAAAGCATTAGATGAATAGCAGCGTTGAGATACAAACGAGCGTTTGTTTTTTATTTGATATCATATAGTAATTATTACGATTAAAAAGGAGTTCTGTTCATGCAAACGATACCTGTCACGGTTTTAAGCGGTTATTTGGGAGCCGGCAAGACAACGATATTAAACCATATTCTACATAATCAAGTTGGTTTAAAAGTAGCTGTTATTGTGAATGATTTAAGCGAAGTTAACATCGATGCTGATCTCATCAGAGAAGGAAACGGTTTTTCTCGGACGGATGAGAGTTTGATTGAAATGTCGAACGGCTGTATTTGCTGTACCTTACGAGAAGATTTGTTAAAAGAAGTGGAACGACTTGCCAAGGAAAATAAATTTGATTATATTTTGATTGAATCGACAGGTGTGGGTGAACCGTTGCCAGTTGCGCAAACTTTTACCTATCAAGACGAAGCACAGGGCATTGATCTTACCCAGTTTTGTACACTGGACACGATGGTTACGGTGGTAGATGCCTTCCGATTTTGGACAGATTATAGCAGTGGTGAAACGCTTCTGGAACGTAGTCAAGCTGTAGGGGAAGACGATACGAGGGATGTTGTGGACTTGCTGATTGATCAAATTGAATTCTGCGATGTTCTTATTTTGAATAAGTGTGATAGATTGGAATCAGATGAATTGGATGAACTTGAAGCTGTTCTGCGTGCCTTACAACCGCGAGCCCAATTTATTCGCGCTATCCATGGACAGGTAGATCCAGCTGACATTATGCACACAGGTCTATTTAACTTCGATGAAGTGAGCACATCCGCTGGTTGGCTGCAAGAATTGGAAAAAGAGGGTCATACGCCAGAGACAGAAGAATACGGCATTTCCTCGTTCGTATATGAACGGAATCGACCATTCGAGCCTTCGAGATTACACCAATGGATGTCAGATTGGCCAGCTGAGATCGTCAGATCCAAAGGCATGGTATGGCTGGCATCTCGTCCTAACTATGCCCAAAACCTCAGTCAAGCGGGTGCTTCGATCCGTTTTGGACCAGCAGGATTATGGGTCGCAGCCCTTCCTGAAGAGGAGAGAGCAGCTGTTCTAGAAGAAGAGTTCAAATTACAGGCCATTTGGGATGACACGTATGGGGATAGGATCAACAGAGTTGTGTTCATCGGGATTGACATGAATCGTACTGAAATTGTGGCATCCCTTGATCAGTGCTTATTAACAGATGTTGAGATGCTGACAGATTGGACACTGTTTCGAGATGAGTTTCCTAATCTGATTATGGAAGTAGAAGACTTAGGTCACTAACGCATGTCGCAATCTGCAAATAGAAAGAGGAGAGATATCCGTATTTATGAAAGCCAAACTAATACTCGTTGAAGGATTACCAGGGTCTGGAAAGTCAACGACAGCTCAACTCGTTTTTGATATTTTAAAGGAATTCAATGTGAAGGCTAAGTTATTCACGGAAGGGGATCTGGATCATCCTGCGGATTATGAGGGAGTCGCTTGTTATTCCGAAAGTGAATTCAGAGATGTGCTGGCAACCTGCCCACTTCACCTCAAAGCCATATGTGAGGATCGTGTCATTAAACAAGAGGAGTATTATTTATTACCCTATCGGAAAATTGAAAATGAGCTAGACTTCCAAATTCCTTCGGAAGTAGCTAGCTCATTTCACCAACATGATATCTATGAGTTACCTTTGCAGCTCAGCAATGAATTAATAACGGCGAGATGGAGGCAATTCGCGGAACAGGCAAGAAGTAACGAGATTGTGTATATTTTTGAATGTTGTTTTATTCAAAATCCGGTGACACTTGGCATGATCAAATATGATGCTAGTAAAGATAAAGTTATTGAGCAGGTAACGAGACTAGCTGAGATCATCGCGCCATTAGATCCTCTATTGATTTATGTCCAGCAAACTGATCTGGATTATTCATTTCGTAAAGCCGTTGATGAAAGATCAGCCCAATGGTCCAATGGTTTCATTCACTATTATACGACACAGGGCTATGGCAAAGTGCGAGGCTACACGGGACTCGCTGGAACGCTGCAGATACTTCAGGCTAGGTCAGCATGGGAGAGTGACTTGCTGAATCAATTACAGATGAACATCGAAAGGGTTAATAATTCTTCCTACGATCTAACCGAGTACAAAGCAGAGTTAGTTCAATTGTTGAAAGTATTCTCTCATTAGTGAATCAGGTTTAGTCCGATATTGCCGAGCAAAATATAGTTTCTCCTCAAAAATTAAGCCAATAGTCAGATTTTGCCCAACTAATAAGCTAATTTCATTCCCTGATGGTAATTTTAGTTTATTTAGTTGGGTGTTTTAGGACTAATCAAGAAATTTCCACGCGGACAGCGAGTTTAAGTCGACAAAGTCGGACTAAAAGAAGAGAGTAGGATTACGTCACTCACCTCTCTAGAATAATCTCCTAGCCGTCACAAATCGCTTCTTCCACTTCTCATCGAATTCTGTGAAGTGAACACCATCCTCTTTTGAATAGGTTTGAAGGATACGTCCGTCTCCCGCATAAATCCCAACATGTCCGATATCGAGACCGCGAGCCGTGAAAAAGAGGAGGTCCCCTTTGCGAATGTCGCTGAGCGCGATTTCCTTCCCTTGCAGCGCTTGGTCGTAGGAAACCCGTGGTAAATCAATTGACAATACTTTGTCAAATACGTAATTAACGAAAGAAGAGCAGTCAAACGTTTTGGTCTGACCAAGCTTGGCACCAAATTCATATGGCGTACCTAGAAATTGGGAACCGAAAGCGATTAAGGCATCCGCTTGCTTCGCAGCTAGACCTGTACTTGTGTAGTCGGTATACATGGAGGCTGCAGAGATGAAGCCAATAGTATTGTCTTGAGTTTGTACCTCCAACCAATTCGAGTTGATTTCTCGAATGACGTGAATTTTATCTGTTTTGGGAAGCATGCGAAGAACAGAGGTATCATCATCTTTCTCTGGTGTATCACGCAAGTTAACGCCATATTGAATGGTAGTTTCATAGTTATGAACAGATGAAATGGTAATAGAGCGCGAGTAATCGTGCCATTTTACAAGATTGCCTAATGTTTCACTAATAAATCGCAAAGGGATCATGGTAGAACCATCGATAATTTTACCAGGGAGGGGCAGCGCAAGCTGTTCCTTATTTTTCGTTGCGAACATGTCTCCGATGCGATAAGTAACGGTCGTGCCAGCTTTCACAGCAGTCACGGTTCGTGTATTCTCATCCCATGTAATGGTAGCACCTTCTGCTTCAAAAAGCGCACGCATGGGTACAAGACTACTTCCATTTTCAATAACGGGTGGAGTCTCAAAAGAGAGAGGATGCCCATCCAAATAGACGGTAGGTGGTGCAGGAACAGTTTCAGCGGCTTGTACATTTGTTCCTTGAAGGAGCAGTAGGCTTACTATAGTTATCTTGGCACCTAAAAGGAGACCAGTTCTAATTCTCATGATGTTATACCTCTTACTTTCTGATAATAGTGATCTTTATAACATTCGAGAAAATCTACTTCCTTTAAGTCCGTATTTGGGGGTATCCTCCGTTCGTTAATATATGGAAAAAATAAAAGAAGACTCCTTTCGGAGTCTTCTTCGACGGTGAGTAGAATTGATGGTACTCTTGCTTTGAACCTTACTTCGCTAGGTAACTACCTCATCACATCATTGCAGTATGGAAACTACAGTAAGTGGTATGCGGCACATCTCCTCGCCTCCATATGGATTCAAGAACAACTTCCCTTGTGTAAATTGTCTGCGACACAACACCTCACCACTGCTTCACCGTCGTAAATTAGTATGTCCGCATTCAAATACAATATACACAGATTTGGTTAAATTCTACTCACCTTGAATACATATAGAAGCAACAACGAAATGGGGTGATGCACATGCGCCAAGGATACGGGATGTTCCAACAACAAACGGCCAAGTTGCGTATTACCCCTCAACTTCGCAAAGCAATAATGATTCTCAAACTCTCTACGCCAGAATTACATGAAGTTGTAAGGCAGGAGTTAGTCGAAAACCCAGCCTTGGATATGGCCGGATACGATTGGGATACTTATCACATCAATAATGTCTCGCCAAAGTTTTTTCGTAACACAGCTTTGCCAGATGCTAATTATGACCCGTACTTACATGCTTCTTTGAATGAGGTTTCACTCGAAAGACATTTGAAGGAGCAGTTGAGTTTTGCAAAAAAAATACCGCAAACCATTCGGAAAGTAATTACCTTTTTAATTGGAAATTTGGACACCAATGGCTATCTGGGAACAACACTGGAAGAAGTAGCTGACATATGTAAGGTGGATATGACATCCGCAAAGTATGCCTTACGTATTTTACAAAGTTTCGAGCCCCGCGGCATAGGAGCAAGGAGCTTGCAGGAGTGTCTGCTCCTTCAGGTTCAATCTCTCTCCGATTGTTTTCCCTTAGTTTCACTGTTAATTCGAAGTCATCTCAACGAAATTGCTGATTACCGTATCTCGAAATTAGCAACGAATCTACAAGTAGCCCCACAGGAAATTCAGGCAGCGATCGATGTCATCAAAGGGTTGAATCCACGGCCTGGTGGAGCTTTTCATATAGAAGCTGTTCCCTATATCATTCCTGAAGTGATTATCGAGAGAGCAGGTGAACAGCTTATTGTGTTGCTGCATCAAGCAACATCGTCGCGACTTTCGGTCAATGGTTATTACGAGCGAATGGTCCAAGAGAACACGGAGTATAACGAAGCAGCCAAATTTCTATCCCATAAATTACATGCGGCGAAGTTCTTTTTGAAGTGTTTAGAGCAAAGACGTAAAACCATATACCGGGTAACACAAGCCATTGTGGAGGAGCAGGCCGATTTTTTCTGGAAGGGGAGTCTCCATCTAAAGCCAATGACATTAAAGCAGATTGCTGATAAGTTGGGAATACATGAATCAACAGTCAGCCGCGCTACGGCTGGGAAGTACGCTCAAACACCATGGGGGATCTTTGAACTAAAATATTTTTTTCCATCTGGACTGCAAATGGATAGGGGCGATTCCGCCTCATCGGAACGTATGAAGCTGAAAATCAAAGAGTGGATTAACAGCGAAAGCCCCCGCAGGCCTTTTTCGGATCAAAAGCTGGCTGATCTTATGAAGCAGGAAGGGTTCCAACTATCTCGTAGGACGATAGCCAAATATAGAGAAGAACTTGGGATATCTTCTTCTGTGCGAAGGAAACGCATATAGTTGAAATACAAGGAGAAAGGGGATCATGTTAATGGCTTGACCCATAAGTTCATATCTTCATATTTATCAAAAATATCGCAATTTTTCGTAAGTCGGCCATAATAGCGATAGCCCATTTGGTAAAATACGGCATTCATGCCGAATGAAAGCGCCCTTGATAACGAATAAGCACAAGTAATATGGCGACTGATCAATTCTTCTTCTAAAGCATGCATAAGGAGTCGCATTAGTCCTTGATTCCGGTAAGCGGGCAGCGTGGCACAGTCTGTCATTTCCGCATTGGCATAGAACGCATTAATCTCAGCAGAAGCAGCACTAATTAATTGGTTGCGATCTTCGATGAGATAATAAATCGTGCCCTCTTGCATGGTTTTCTCCACATAGCTCGGTTCATTCATCGGAGTGGGGTAGGTCTGGAAAATGTGGCTGTATAACTGGGCGAGCTGCTCAGCATCCTGGACCCCAGCCACCCGCAGTGTCAGCGGAGCCGGCACCAAGGGACGATCAGGCTTGAGAGGAAGTGTGTAAACCTGCTCTAGAATGCGATCTTCATCGAGCCAATAATCGCTGGTTCTGCGTTCCAGGTCATCATAAAATGCCATGCAATAAGCATCGTTTCCGTTGAAATATCCTTTATAAATACCCTCCAGCATCCAGCCTTTGGATAAAAAAGATTGCCAGTCATTCTCGTGTGATTTGATAAATATTTTAGTTAAAGCATGGGATGTAGCGAGTTCGAGGATTCGCAAAGTCATGGCATCGATATTCCCCTTATAATCATCCACCCGTAACCGTTTATTCCGCTTATCCAGACAACACATGATTGAATAATCCGTACCCGTAAAAACATGATTCGTATAGGTTGGCAGCTCATTTGGCATCCAGCATCCCCCTTACTTCCTCATTATGCTGCAAAAAAATTAGCAACTGCCAAAAGTCTGGCAGCTTTTCCTATACATTCTCAATAATAGGCGTGCATATACCCTTTTTTAAAAGTTGGCATCTATTTTGCATAAGTAACAGAGCGTTGTGAGAATGTTCTATACCATATGATGGAGGATGGATGCATATGAATTGCATGTGGTGTGAAAGAGATGACATTCGAGAAAGTGTAAAAGATTGCTACTGGATCATGCCAGATGGCAGATTAGCCGTACAGATCTTGGAGGTCCCTGCGATTACGTGTACCAACTGTCGTACTTACGTTTTAGAAAGTACCGCGCAGCAGATTGAAGAGACACTCTATTGGCATGATGTTTCGGCACTAGGAACAGCATTTCGTTATGAAGATCTGATGAAGGCTCCACGCGTCAAGAATATATTTCTTAAATAATACCTAACGTAGTGAACCAGTGGGAGGTGCGTTATGAAGCGGGAGCATGTTATTAAGCCGGTTTTAGATCACCATTATCCCACCATAGCCTATGGAAAAGGCGTCTTCCTGTACGATGATCAAGGTAAAGCTTATATAGACGGTTGCTCAGGAGCTGTGACTGCTGGAATTGGGCACGGTGTTCCAGATATCGTTGATGCCATTCTTGAACAAGCAAACAAAGTATCCTTCGTTTATCGGTCGCAGTTTACAAGCGAACCTGCCGAGAAGCTGGCAGCGAAGCTAAGTGACTTAGCTCCCGGCAACGACTACTGGAGCTTCTTCGTGAACAGCGGATCAGAAGCGACGGAAACTGCTATGAAGATAGCCATACAGCATTGGCAAGAGCAAGGGAGACATGGCAAGAATAAAGTGATCTCTAGGAGAATGAGCTATCATGGCATTACGTTGGGTGCGCTTTCAATGTCAGGGCATGTGCTGCGTAGAAGACGTTTTATCCCTTTATTAGAAGACTTTCCAGTCGTTGCTCCACCTTACTGCTACCGATGCCCACTAGGTAAAACTTCACCGAATTGCCAATTAGCGTGCGCAGATGATTTGGCAACGGCGATCAAGCGAATAGGTTCTGAGCATATTGCTGCTTTCATTGCAGAGCCGATCATCGGAGCGGCTGGGGGAGCCATTGTTCCGCCAAATGGCTATTTCCAAAGAATTAAAGCGATCTGTGAACAGAATGAGATCTTATTCATCGCGGATGAGGTCATGACAGGGATAGCTCGAACAGGGGCTATGTTCGCCATGGAGCATTACGGCGTTGAACCCGATCTGATTGCTTTAGGGAAAGGGATGAGCGCAGGTTATACACCGATAGCAGCTACATTAGTAAAAGATCGGGTGATGGAGCCTATCTTGAAGGGTTCCAAAAGTATTATGTCTGGCCACACATATAGTGCCAATCCGCAATCGGCAGCTGTTTCGTTGGCGGTACTTAGTTATATCGAGAAGCATCAGTTGCTTAGTGCTGCAGAGAGCAAAGGGCAATATTTGATGGGCCAATTGCGGCAAATGGCAAATGGCATCCCGAGCATCGGTGATGTGAGGGGCCAAGGTATGTTGGTAGCGATCGAATTTGTTGCAGATCAGACATCAAAGCGACCATTTCCATTTGGATTAGGTGTCACCTCTCGGATCATTGAGAGAGCCTTTCAGAAAGGACTGCTCGTATATCCCGCCGCAGGTGCGGTGGATGGAGAAGGGGATGCGATTATCATCGCCCCGCCTTTGGTCATTACGGAGGGGGAAATTGACCAACTGGTTGGGATATTGGTGGCATCCATTCAGGAAGTCATAGCTGAGATTACCTCGACTAGACTGGAGGAGATATGATGGTACCCAGTGAAAGCTCACTTGCGGATGCGGCCAGCAAAGTAAAGACGCTGGAAGAAGCGCTTCAAACGATTACGGATGGCTGTACGTTGATGTTTGGCGGGTTTGGCGGCATTGGTACACCGCCAACATTAATCGAGGGTATTTTGCAGAAGGACGTTAAAGATCTAACGATCATAGGAAATGACACTGGATTTCCGCATATCGGTATTGGCCGATTAGTCACGGCAGGATGTGTAAAGAAAGTGATTGCTTCGCACATTGGGTCAAATCCTAACGCTGGTCAGATGATGGAGCAGGGCACGATGGAAGTGGTTTTCTACCCGCAGGGTACGTTATGTGAGAAAATCCGAGCTGGCGGCGTAGGTCTTGGCGGGATCTTAGTGGATGTCGGCGTTGGCACGATCATGGAACAGGGGAAAGAGACCGTATCCATGGATGGCAAAACGTATCTGATCGAGCCAGCCCTTACGGCAGATGTTGCCATTGTGCATGCCAAGAAAGGGGATACCTACGGGAACCTCATCTACGATAAAAGTGGCAGAAATCTGAATCCACTCGTCGCGATGGCCGGAAAGATAACGATTGCGGAAGTCGATGAAATAGTTCCCTTAGGTGAGCTGGACCCCGAAAGTATTGTCACGCCAGGCATTTTCGTGGATATGGTGATTTTAAGCAGAGGGGTGACTTGGGAATGGGTATGGGAAAAGAAATCCGCGAGCGGATAGCTAAGCGGGCTGCGCAAGAACTAAAGAGCGGCATGGCCGTTAATCTAGGTATCGGCATCCCAACCATGGTTGCGGATTATGTCCCTGAAGACATTCACGTTGTTTTTCATGCGGAGAATGGCATTCTGGGGGCAGGTGGTGCGCCGATTCCCGGTGAGGAAGATGCTTTTCTGTGTAACGCAGGCGGATATCCCATGACAATAACAAGTGGAGCTTCTTACTGCGATAGCGCGATTGCTTTTGCCATGATTCGTAGAGGTTGTATCGACATTACGATACTTGGGGCGCTCGAAGTGAGTGAACGTGGGGATTTGGCAAATTGGATCGTCCCGGGGAAGCGAGTGGCAGGTATCGGCGGGGCAATGGAGCTAGCGCAAAAAGCCAAAAAAGTTATCGTCCTGATGAACCATGTAAACCGGCAGGGAGAGTCTAAAGTTAAAAAGCAATGTGACTTACCACTTACGGCTGTAGCCTGTGTGAAATTGATAATTACGGAAATGGCCGTGATGGAGGTTACGGAGGAGGGGCTGGTTTTGAGAGAGATCATGCTGCCTTATACGATTGAAGACGTTATTCGCCATACGGAGGCTGGTTTACTCATCCCTAGTGCTATTTCCTATATCCCATAAATGGCGGGCAGGACGTCTTGTGTCATGTGTGAAAGGAGGAGTTTCCCTTGTCAAACGAGCATACAGAACTGCACACATCCATTCATGATTGGATCTGTCAGCATAGAGATGCTGGTACAACTTTTCTGCAGAAGTTAGTTAAAATGGCAAGCACACAAGGTCATGAGCAGGAGGCTCAACTTTTTATTGCTGAGAAATTGCGAGAGTTAGCGCTCGATGTTGAAGTCTGGGAGCCAGATGGAGAAGCGCTTCGCAGCCATCCCTATTTCTGTTCCCCACGAAGTGAATTTATAGGCAGTCCGAATGTGGTTGGTGTTTTAAAAGGGTCGGGCGGCGGTCGTTCCTTGCTGTTGAATGGACACATGGATGTCGTTCCAGAAGGGAATCGTGAACAATGGCAGGATGACCCATTCAGCGGACGTGTCGTAGATGGGAAATTGTATGGACGTGGGGCTACGGATATGAAAGGTGGCACTTCTTCGCTTCTTATGGCTATTGAGGTGATTCAAGGGCTTGGATTGACATTGAAGGGTGATGTGATTTTTGAAAGTGTCATTGAAGAAGAAAGTGGTGGAGCGGGCACGCTGGCGGCTATTGTCAGAGGTTACCGGGCGGACGCGGCGCTCATTCCCGAGCCTACCAATTTACGGATATTCCCCAAGCAACAAGGCTCTATGTGGTTCCGAATTGAGGTCAAAGGTCGATCGGCTCACGGGGGTACGAGATACGAAGGTGTGAGTGCCATAGAGAAAAGTGTGACTGTGATTCAGCACATACGCGAGCTCGAGGACCTTAGAAATGCCCGAATTGTAGATCCCTTGTATGCCAATAATCCCATCCCAATCCCGATTAATATCGGTGTCATTCAAGGTGGGAATTGGCCTTCGTCTGTTTCTGATACCGTCAAGCTAGAGGGTCGCATGGGGGTTGCACCGGAGGAAACTTTAGAAGCCGCTAAAGCGGAAATGAGCGAGTGGATGGCGGGGTTAACGATGAAAGACACATGGTTCGAATCGCATCCACCTCGTGTGGAATGGTTCGGGGCACAATGGGTGCCGGGCAGTGTTGATCCTGAGCATGACTTGATGAAGGTACTTATGCAGCAATACCGCGTGGTTAAACAAGATGAGCCCACGATTGAAGCGTCGCCTTGGGGCACAGACGGTGGTTTACTCACGCAGGTTGGTGAGACGCCATGTATTGTTTTTGGACCAGGCATCACACAAGTTGCCCATTATCCGAATGAGTATATCGTGTTGGATGATGTGTTCGAAGCGGCTGAGATTATCGCATTGACATTAATTCATTGGTGTGGTTTGGAGGCATAAGGAATGGATCAAAATACGAGACAGACGACGTATATTGAAATGAAAACAACGATTCCGGGGCCACAAGCTCAACAACTATTGGCACGCCGTTTAGCGAGTATTCCGAGAGGCCCTTTCAATACAATGGCGACATTTGCGGCCAAAGGGGAAGGGGCACTCCTGACGGATGTTGATGGGAATACGTTCATTGATTTGGCAGGGGCGATCGGCTCTTTAAATGTCGGTCATTGTCCACCTAAAGTGGTGGAGGCACTGAAGAATCAGTTGGATCTTTATCTACATCCTTGCTTTCATGTCATGATGTATGAACCTTATGTAGCATTGGCTGAAAAACTCAATGCGTTGACACCTGGGGATCATCCGAAGAAAACATTCTTCTTAAACAGCGGTGCGGAGGCGGTAGAGAATGCGGTGAAAATCGCTCGTAAATACACGGGACGAAAAGCCGTGATTTCTTTCGAACGTGGCTTCCATGGCAGAACCTATATGGCGATGTCTTTAACTAGTAAGGTAAAGCCGTATAAGAATGGCTTCGGTCCTTTTGCACCGGATACGTACAAAATGCCTTATCCATACTACTATCGTGCTCCATCCGGATTGTCGCAGGAAGAGGTAGATGAGCAACTTTTGCAGAAATTCGAAGATTTTTTTCTGGTCGAGGTGCCAGGAGAAGATGTTGCTGCGATCATCATGGAACCGGTTCAAGGCGAGGGTGGTTTTGTGATCCCTTCCACTAAGTTTGTACAGGGTGTGAAGGGAATCTGCGAGAAATACGGAATCCTCTTGATTGCTGACGAAGTGCAAACGGGCTTCGGACGGACAGGGAAAAACTTTGCCATGGAACACTTTGGCGTTGTACCGGATTTAATGACCATGTCGAAATCGATTGCTGCTGGACTTCCGCTAAGTGCCGTTACCGGACGGGCGGAAATTATGGACGCACCAGGCATCGGAGAAATTGGTGGCACCTATGGCGGCAGCCCGCTTGGGTGCGTAGCAGCTTTACAAGTGATTGATTTGCTCGTGGAGGAACGTCTTGCAGAAAGAGCGATTGTCATTGGGGCTGCTGTTAGTGAGCGTTTCCTACGTCTGCAGGACGAAGTAGGATGCATTGGGGAAGTGCGTACGTTAGGTGCGATGAGCGCGATAGAGATCGTCAAGGATCAGGCATCTAGGAAGCCGGATAAAGAGCTGACAACGCGGATTTTGCAGGAAGCGCATCAACAAGGTGTCATTGTGATGAGTGCTGGTATTTACGGGAATGTGATACGCATCCTAAGTCCGTTGGTCATAACGGATGAACAGCTCGCTGAGGCATTGGTTGTCCTAGAGCAGGCTGTAAAGACATGCTATAATCAATCTTCTTGAACGTATGTGCAAGGAGGAGATCAGAATGAGGAAGCAGCTATTTATCGATGGAGCATGGGTGGAAGCGAGTGCGTATTGCCCCTTATTCTCACCTTACAGCGGTGAACAGATTGCTGAAATCGGTTATGCAGGCACAGCCGAAGTTGAGCTAGCCATAGCAGCTGCAGAACGAGCAAAGCCAGTAATGGCAGCGATGTCGGCGCATCAGAGGGCAACAATTCTGGAGAAGCTGGCAGCTTTGATCCGAGAGAATAAGGAAGCATGTGCTCGATTAATCGCGCTAGAAGCAGCTAAGCCGATTACCACAGCGAGAATAGAGGTAGAGCGGACGATTTCGACTTACCAATTCGCCGCAGAAGAAGCCAAGCGAATTCAGGGTGAGACGATTCCGATGGATGCGGCACCTGGTGGGGAAGGTCGTGTTGCGTACACGATTCATCAGCCTTTGGGGGTCGTAGCGGCGATTACACCGTTTAACTTTCCGATGAATTTGGTTGCACATAAAGTAGGGCCAGCCATCGCTGCTGGTAATACACTTGTTTTGAAGCCGGCAGGCCAAACGCCGTTATCTGTCTTGTTTTTGGCGGAGCTTATGCAACAGGCGGGACTTCCTGCAGGCGCTTTAAATGTGGTAACTGGCAATGGAAGTGTGATTGGTGACTTACTGGTTACGGATAAAAGAATCAAGGCTGTCACCTTTACGGGAAGTCCTGAAGTTGGGATCACCATCCGCAATAAGGCGGGGTTAAAAAAGGTCATTTTAGAATTAGGCTCCAATTCAGCACTCATTGTGGATCAAGGTGTTGATGTAGACGCGATGATCGCCAGGGCGGTTACAGGAGCATTTTCCTATGCCGGCCAGGTATGTATCTCGCTTCAGCGGATTTATGTGCATGACCAGTTGTTCGATGAATTTGTCCACAAATTCGTGAAACAGACAGAGACGCTTCAGCTAGGTGATCCACTGCAGGAAGACACGGATCTATCAGCATTAATCGGATCTCGTGACGCTGAACGCGCGATGCAATGGATAGCAGAAGCGGAGCAATTAGGCGCGATTGTCGTAACGGGCAACAAGAGAGAGGGGAATATCGTTCACCCGACTGTCTTGCTCAACGTTGCTTCTTCCGCAAGCGTCTCGTGCCAAGAAGTATTTGCTCCGATCGTCATGATTAATCGCGTTTCGTCGATCGAAGAAGCGATACGTTTGGTTAATGACTCTAAATACGGCCTCCAGGCAGGCATTTACACGGAAAATGTCCGCACCGCGCTCGCAGCTGCTGAAGCGTTGGAGGTAGGGGGTGTCATGATCAATGACATTCCCACCTTCCGTGTGGACCACATGCCGTACGGAGGCGTGAAAGAGAGCGGCACAGGGCGCGAGGGCGTAAAGTATGCGATACGCGAGTTGACGGAGATGAAATTGATTTGTTTTAAAAAGTGAAGGACAAAGAAGCTAAGGGGGTTGTGCTTAGCTTCTTTGTTGTGGCTGCTGGTAGTGTGGCCTGTAGCTTTGGGGGGATAGCGAGGGGGGAGGAGATACTCGGCAGCGGCAGAGCGAAAACCAAGGAATTACTCGAAAAATTCGAGTTACGGCAGCAGTAAGTGGCCGTTTGGATGCTGCAACTCGAAAAATTCGAGTTACGGCAGCAGCTCGCGGCCTTTTGGGCGCTGCAACTCGAAAAATTCGAGTTACGGCAGCAGCTCGCGGCCTCATGAATGCTGCAACTCGATAAATTCGAGTTACGGCAGCAGCTCGCGACCTTCTGGATGCTGCAACTCGAAAAATTCGAGTTACGTCAGCAGTTTGCGGCCTCTTGAATGCTGCAACTCGAAAAATTCGAGTTACGGCAGCAGTTCGTGGCCTTTTGGATGCTGCAACTCGAAAAATTCGAGTTACGGCAGCAGTAAGTGGCCGTTTGGATGCTGCAACTCGAAAAAACAGCCATGACAATGTTCCATTGCCACCCCCTAGAATGAAAATGGTTTTATGCATCACGCAGCTGTTCTTAAAGTCTAGACCTTCTAAGTTCTCTCAATTCTG
>NZ_JCAUAR010000019.1:0-124094 GCF_059692055.1 Paenibacillus sp. J31R109
GTTAACCGAGCGTGCCATTTTCGCCGTCTCAGAGTGCAGTCGGTGCTGATGTGAATCTGAGGCTGCAAAAATCGACGTCTCAAGAAAGGGATATCGCTAGGTCAGACTAATGTGTTAACCGAGCGTGCCACTTTCGACGTCTCAGAGTACAGTCGGTGCTGATGTGAATCTGAGGCTGCAAAAATCGACGTCTCAAGAAAGGGATATCGCTAGGTCAGACTAATGTGTTAACCGAGCGTGCCATTTTCGCCGTCTCAGAGTGCAGTCGGTGCTGATGTGAATCTGAGGCTGCAAAAATCGACGTCTCAAGAAAGGGATATCGCTAGGTCAGACTAATTTGTTAACGGAGCCTGCCACTTAGCGTCTCAGAGTGCAGAGTGATGACACGCGTAACTCGATGTTTTCGACTTAACCCTGCGCGCCCTTCCCCACATGTTAACAAAAGTTTAGAAATCGTTGCTTTGCTATCTATTCGCTTCTTCAAAAATTAACTAAAATGTACTATGTGAAAGCGCTTTATTAAAGCTAATTTTTAAAGGGGGACACAACCAAAACGCATCACAAGTTTAGCTACATTTGATGAAATCAATCCCATGTAATTACTAAGAGAGGATGTCCATGATGATGATGATGACACGCATGCAAAATGTTAATTGGCTACATGAACAGAAAAAAGTAGTGTTGATTGTAGTAGCTATGTTTATTGCGATCATGTTGCTTATGTTTGCACAGCCAGTGAAAGCCGCATCGGCGGGAATTGTGAACAATGAGCTCAAATATGCAACGAACGGTGACGAGATCTGGGCACAAGGCGGCTGGACGATGAAGGAAGGAGACACGTACTATTGGTACGGTCTCGACGCATCGGAACCCATGAATTTGCCCAATGGTACACTCAATCCAAACTGGAAAAAGAAAGTGAGTGCCTACACGTCCACAGATCTTATGACTTGGACAGCGCATAGGGAAGTTGTCGACTTTGATTCCATTGCTGCGTATCGCACAGCGAACCCGGGTACGACTGTCCCTGCTTTTGATACGAGTAACTGGTTCGGTAGGCCGCTTGTTCAGTATAACAGTGAGATGGGTAAATATGTGATGTACCTGGAATGGGGCTGTTGCGGGTACCGGGCTTCCATTTCAATTTGGTATAGTGATTCACCAGTGGGTCCGTTCGAATTCCAGCAAGTCATTCCTAATCCAGGGGGTTACTACGGAAATGGCGATCTGGGTTCGATTTTCACCGACGATGACGGCACTACGTACATTACGCAAACCGTGGATTGGAAACTACAATCAGACGGCATCACACCTGACTATAACTCCGGGATTTATATTGGCAGAGTGGGCACAACATTCAATAATAATAAATATGAGATCAATGTCACACCTGTGGTACTCTTTAAGTCAACTGGCCCTAATAAAGAAGCGACTTCATTGTTCAAAGTAGGATCCACGTATTACATGCTGGCTTCGGAGACCAACGGTTGGAAATCGAGCCCAACGTATTACTATACCGCATCAAGTATAACCGGTACTTGGAGTTCTGCGACTAAGGTGGGGACAACCGCTTGGAATGGAACAACTTACGCGGGAACGAGTCCTACGGGTGCAAATTCTTTTGATACGCAAATTGATCAAATCCTACCGATTCAAGGAACAGCGGGAACGACATATATGTATATCGGAGATCGTTGGAGCAACATGAAAGAGAAGGGCGCTATTGCAAGCACGGGACCTGGTCGTAACCAATGGTATCCATTGACCTTCGATAGTGCAGGCAAGCCTATTATTAACGGTTATCAAAATTGGAATATCGACTTGGCAGCTGGAACATGGAGCCCTGCTACGCCTACTTCTTCTATTAATACGCAATTAACCTACGCAATTGTCAATGGTAATTCGGGTAAGTCGCTTGGCATTTCGAGCAATCTTACGAGTAATGATGCGACGCTTCAACAGAGTCCTTATACCGGAGCAGTCAGCCAATCCTGGAAGCTCCTTCATATTGGGGGCGGCTATTACAAAATTCGGAACACGAACAGCGGATTGTACATGGATGTTAGAAATGAGTCGACAGCAGATGGCGGTCAGAGCATCCAATGGACAGCTAATGGCAACAATAGTCAGCAATGGCAGCTAGTTGACGCAGGCGGCGGCTACTATAATATCAAGAACCGCAACAGCGGCAAGATGTTATGTATAAGCGGGGGTTCAACGGATGACAGTGCTGCTGTGGTTCAGTGGTCTGGATCAGGCTCGGCCAACCAAAAGTGGCGCTTCGACGCAGTGGCTCCCATTGATTTGACCAAGACCTATGCGATTGTCAATCGCAATAGCGGTAAGTCATTAGGCACAGTAAGCAACGCTGCAACGGCTGGTACGAATGTCGAACAGCGCACTTATGCAAGTGCGGCAAGTCAGTCCTGGCAGTTCGAATATACGAACGGTTATTATAAAATCAAAAATGTAAGCAGCGGCACTTACTTGGATATTAGCAACGCTTCTACGGCTAGCGGAGCGAACAATATCATTAACACAGCCAGCAGCTCCACCAGCCAGCTATGGCAGCTAGTTGATGTAGGCAGCGGCTTCTACAAACTTAAAAACGTAAAAAGCAACTTGATGCTCGGCCTAGACGGCGGCAGCATGAACGACGGTGCACTAAATAAACAATGGACAGAGTCCACTTCTTTGAACCAAAATTGGAGCTTTACCGTTCTTAATCCTTAATGGGTATGTTGACCGGAGACACGTTACATGTCTTCGGTTTTTAATTATTTTCTAATAAAAAGTTGATTTTATACTCCTTTCCGTTGATTTTTTGTATATTCTAGACGGGCACGTATACCCTAAACTGAGAATGTAGGCGTTCTGTAGTTAAATCGTAGAAGGGTTGGCTAGGTATGACACGATTATTCTTCAGAAGCACATATATGCCTTTTACGTATAAAATGATGATTTCTTATCTCTTGCTTGTACTGGTTACTGACATAGCGATCGGCTACGCCTCCTATACGATGCTGGTTAAGTCTCGTACGGAAGTCGCACAGACGGGTATTCGTGCAGCACTGGAGCAGACGCGCAATAATGCGGATTACCGAATGGCGGAAGTCCAGCGAATTTCGGACCAATTGTTTGGCAACCTGCCCTTTCAACGTGCATTGACGAAACACGGCGATCGAGCATCGATGTACTTAACTGTCATCGACGAAGTGATTCCGCTGCTGCAAGCGCCGCTTGATCTGTTCGGCAGTCCAATTCGGCTGACACTCTACGCAGTCAACCCAGATATCGGTGAATCAGCAAGCTCTTCCGACACGACGCCAATTACCAGAAGTGATTATTTTATACATCACTTTTCTGCTCTGCAGAGCAGTCCCTGGTTTCAAAAGCTGGAGGCCGAAGGCGTGGATAATCTCTGGTTTCAGGCTGATGAGGATCGAGAGCCTGGCAACGTATCACTTTTTCGCAAACTCGTCTTATTTACTGACTATAGTACGGTCATTGGTTACATAAAAATTACGGTTAATCTCGATAGTTTGCTGGGCAACATCGTCAAATATCCAGAGCAAGGACTTGGCTTGCGTTTCTATGACCAGCGAACAGGTTCTACTTTGTTTGAGCGGCTTCCCAATAACATTGGCACTACGTATTTGAATCTGCGTGAAGAAATTGTAGGCACTTCGTTCGCCATTGAAGTTCGCGTGCCGCACGATTATTTGAACAAAGATGCCAAACGGCTCCAAGTGACGATTGGGCTGATCTGCGCAGCAAGCTTTATCGTGATGGGGATTATCGGGTTTGTCGTAGCGACGTTGTCTGGACGAAGAATGAAACGAATTGTCTCCTTCATTACATCCATGAAAGAAGGAAAACTGGATCGCCGGCTTTCTGTGAGCGGTAACGACGAGTTTGAACTTATCGCCCGTTCATTCAATAACATGGCGAGCAGTATACAGCAGCTTATTCAAGATGTGTATAGTCAAGGGGTTCAAAAAAAACAAGCGGAGCTTGAGGCACTGCAAGCGCAAATCAATCCGCATTTTCTTTACAATACCTTATCGGCTATCAGTAGTCTAAGTAATTTGGGCAAGACTCGTGAGGTAACGGAGATGGTTAAGCTGCTCTCCCGATTCTATCGATTGACATTGAACGAAGGGCAAGTTCTTATTCCGCTCAAAAAGGAATTAGATCAAGTGGGCGCGTATCTCGACATTCAGAAGGTCAAATATGCGGATGCTTTTCAAGTTTATATTGACATGGACCCCGTAGTTAAAGATGTCCAGATCATCAAATTGTTGCTGCAACCCTTTGTAGAAAATGTGTTTAAGCATGCTTGGTTTGAGGAAACGATCGCGATTCGTATTACGGCGAAGCGGATAGGGGAAAGCCTAGAGCTAAAGGTTATTGATAACGGTATCGGGATGCGACCAGAAACGGTTCAGAAGGCACTTCAAGGTGGAGCACAATCGAACGCTTATGGACTTAAGAATGTGAATGAAAGAATTAAACTTCGATATGGCGCTGATTACGGCGTGCAAATAGCTAGCGTTTACGGCGGCGGGACAACCGTCCAGATTCTGTTGCCCTTTCATATGAATGATTTCCCAGAACTGGACGTGTCGAGTTATACTCGCAAACACACATGAATGAGTGGTGAGATATTATGAACATTAACATTTTGCTTGTCGATGACGAAGCGATTGATTTGGAATGGCTGCGAGTAAGGGTTGAGGCTACGGATTGCCAAGGACTGCGAGTTGCGGGAACGGCAAAGAGTGGTTTCGCCGCCCTTACCTTAATGAAACAGGAAAGAATGGATATCGTGCTATCGGATATCCGTATGCCGATTATGTCGGGTTTTGAATTCGCGCGAAAAGCTAGAAAAATAAATCCAGAAGTTCGGATTGCTTTTATAAGTGGACATGAAGATTTTGGCTATGCGAAGGAAGCCATACAACTAGAGGCATATGACTATTTGTTAAAGCCTGTTGATGACGATGAGCTGGCCAAGATGATTGCTGGTCTTTGTGCCAAGGTCGAGGAGGATCGTCGCCTCCATTCCTCTCTTTCTGAGGCATTGCCGTTTGTACAGCGAGAATTGCTGCTGCGCTGGTTCCAGGAAGCATCTCCGGGTATTGCCGAAGAGCGGGTGGCCGAGTTTGTGTCGCCTTTTATCGAGAAGGGTACAGCGGTGGCATTGATTGAAGCAGATGACTTTGAAAGACATTCGAAAGATATGACCGTAGAAGATCGGCGTGCATTATGGACAAGCATCGAGCAGCACCTGATAGAGAGTGTTCAGACTAAAAGACTGGGGAGCCTGATGAATGGTTACGCGAATAGGTTCGTTCTTTTGGCAACGTGTGGCGCCGATATAGGAAATGAACTTGAAGAACTGATTCGTTCGTTCGGTAAGTCCTTCCCATTCACCCTAACCATTGGGCTCGGCGTTCGTGCATATAGCGAGGATGAGCTTCATCAGTCCTATCGTCAAGCGGAAATGGCGCTTAGTATCAAGTGGGTTCTGGGCAAGAACAGAGTGATTCGAGATGTAACCTTTCAGCAACCCGTTAAGGTGGGGACAGTGAATAGTGAACAAATCTTCGAAGAAGTTTTGCAAGCTATACTCGATTATGACCTGGTGAAGATTGATGATGGATTAACGGCGATCTTCCGCCCTGATTTAGCGCCGCATCGCAAGAGCGAGGCTTATGATCTGATCAACCGAATGACGTCGAAACTACATGGCGATTTACAAAAAATAAATGAGAATTTGTATGAACTTCTGAATTGGGAATCCCATCAGCCGGATGTGCTATTCGAATTCGAGACGATGAATGATATTGTATCCTGGCTGCGCAGAAGATTTTTCGAATTGTCTGAACTGCTCTATGTGAAAAGACGGAAACAGGACCGTAAATTGATCGCAGAAATTAGGAGTTATGTAGAAGAACGCTTGGAGAACAAAGTAACATTGAAAGAAGTTGCCGCGCGTTTCGACTTTACACCTAACTATCTAGGCCATTTGTTTAAAACAGAAACGGGCATGGGGTTCAGCGAATTTATGAATGACATCACCATGAAGCGAGCTTGTGAGCTTCTGGATAATCCTCGGTTGAAGGTGTATGAAATCGCAGACAAAATTGGTTATCGAAACGTCATTTATTTTAACCGCTCTTTCAAGCAGGCTATAGGTATGTCGCCAAGGGAATATCGCAAAAAGAATAAAATTTAAAGCTCGTAATGTGAGGAAGATTGAACAAGAGAGGGATTCATGCAATCATGGTGATGTTTTCAGAAAATGGGGGGAACTGTGGAGCTCCCGTAGTTGCGACTTCCATTGTCATAGACGGCAATGGAACTGGAAAAATTTTTGAAGGAGAAGGTGTGGTTAGCGGCGGAGGTGGAAATACTCGTCTGTTGATCGATTACCCAGAACCTTATCGCAGTGACATTCTGGATTATCTCTTTAAGCCTAATTTTGGAGCGGGTTATACCCATTTAAAAGTCGAGGTTGGTGGAGATGTCTTTTCCACGACGGGAACAGAGCCAACTCACGCGAGAACGAGGGAGGAGCTTGCCCATCCGAATATGCACCGCGGCTATGAGCTTTGGTTAATGAGCGAAGCAAAGAAGCGGAATAAGGCGATCAAGCTGGATCTTTTGCAGTGGGGAGCCCCTGGATGGCTGAACGACTTTGACATCAACGTCGGTAGTGATAACGCCAACTATTACGCTAACAACAATAGCAAGTATGCGATGTACTCCCAGGATAATGCGGATTATTTGGTCAGTTATATAAAGGGAGCCAAAAGAGAGTGGGGCTTGGATATTGACTATGTGGGAGGCAATCAAAATGAAAGCTTTGTTGGGCTTGATTTAGTTGACCCTAGCGACCCGAACAGTCCTTCGTATTTAAAGAACTACATCGTCCATATCTTGAGACCCACACTTGATCGAAATGGCTTACAGCATGTGAAAATTGTCGCTCCTGACATTGGCGGCAGGGAGCATGAGCCCTATAACCCAAGATCACCTTGGGCTTTTGTTGATGAAGTCCTAGCTGATCCTGCGTTGAAGAAGGCGGTATCCGTCATTGGATACCATTATGTGAAAAGTAGCTCATCGGAATCGGCTCAGAACGCTGGGTTGACGCTTTGGGAGAGCGAGGGCTGGACAGGAAGTGGCGAGTGGGCGTGCACGAATGGTCAAAAGGGTGCGCTTGATTTGGCTAAAATCATGAATAATAACTATATCAATGCCAAGGTCACCAAAACCAATGTTTGGCATATGATCTCCTCAACGTATCACAATTTGTCATTTCCGAAGACAGGTGTAATGGTTGCCGATGAACCTTGGTCAGGTTATTACACCGTGATGCCAGCGGTCTGGGCTGCTGCGCATACGAATCAATTTGCTCAGCCAGGTTGGAAATATCTAGACAGCGGGTGTGGTATCACGACAGGAGAGACCTCGTATGTCACATTCAAGCAGCCAGATGACAGCGGTCATTATAGCATCATTGTGGCAACCGGCAGCTCGGAGGAGACCCTGACAGTCAAGCTGACAGGGGGCTTGTCGACCGACACGGTTCACGTGTGGAAATCGAATGGCGTGCAACAATTTATGTCATTTTCAGGTTGAATTGGAGAGCTGCAAAGTGGGTGAAACGCCGACATATACATCGGATGTTGAAGGTGTATTTGAAGTTGCCGACAAGTTTGGCGGCGGTGGCAAAGCTTTACGTCAGGTTGTGGTGGGTCCTATGAAGCAGTGGGATGCTTGGATGACCCCTCGAATTAGATATGGTACCCATACACAATGGGGAGACCTCAATTGGACGGACTATGACTTCAGTTCGGATGTACTCATTGAAGGTCCCCAAAAAGATAGTTACGGAAATGAAAAGCCCGGAACAGTAGCCATTATTGGACGAGCAGGCAGTAAGCCGCGTCAATGGATTAATGACACCTTGATTACTGGTTATAAACTGCAGGTTGATCAGACGGGCAATTGGAGCTTAAGAATCACTGACCCGCTTAAGGATTCCGACACCATTCTCGCATCAGGATTTGAGCCTTTTTCAGCAAAGACATGGCATCATTTACAACTAAACTTCAGTGGCAGCCTTATCAATGGCTATATAGACGGTAAGCTTGTTGTATCGCTCAACGACAGCACGTATGCTTCGGGCCTAGTAGGACTGGGAAGCGGCTATAACTATGCACAATATGACCAGATTTCTATTAAAAATAGGCCTTAGGCGGCGTATTTAAATGAGCAGCAGTGGAGCAATCCGCTACTGCTTTTTTTATTCCAGCTGCTACTTACATAGCCTTGCAAAATATAAAAGATGTTCGTTGATTTTGTATACGTTTTTGTTGTTCTGCTAAATGATATCCATTTCGCCATCCCTTTATAATAAGAAACAGAGAGAGAGAGGAGTAGAGACATGATAAAAAGACAACAAAGATTTTGGCATGAGCTAGTGAAGAATAGAACTCTGCTGCTCATGATAATGCCAACAACACTGTTATGTTTATTGTTTTCCTACATCCCGATGGCTGGGATCGTAATTGCTTTCAAGCAGTACAACTATACAGGCGGTATTTTTGGGAGTCCATGGGTAGGGTTTGATAATTTTAAATTTTTCTTTCAATCCGGTAACGCTTGGCTGGTAACGCGTAATACAGGGTTGTATAACATTGCCTTTATTATACTCGGGAATATCCTGCAAATCGGAGCAGCGATTCTACTGTTTGAAGTCGGAGGCAAATGGTTTCGCAAAATTATCCAATCGGCCATGTTCCTGCCTTACTTCATCTCTTGGGTAGTCGTCGGCTCGATCGCCTACAGTTTCTTTAGTTACGACATTGGCGCACTGAACAACTTGATGACATCGCTCGGCATGGAGAAGATCGATATCTACAATACGCCGGCCTACTGGCCTTACATTCTGCTATTCTTCCACACTTGGAAGTCCCTCGGCTACGGTATGGTGATGTACTTGGCCGCGATTACAAGCATCGATACCGAAATGTACGAAGCGGCCGAAATTG
Source organism: Paenibacillus sp. J31R109 (assembly GCF_059692055.1). Taxonomy (NCBI): domain Bacteria; kingdom Bacillati; phylum Bacillota; class Bacilli; order Caryophanales; family Paenibacillaceae; genus Paenibacillus; species Paenibacillus sp. J31R109. The sequence goes on from NZ_JCAUAR010000019.1 coordinate 9,066, forward strand.
ATGGAGCGAACGTGTTCCAGCGTATCTACCACGTGACCCTTCCCAATTTGATACCGACGACGACGATTCTCGTACTGCTATCTGTTGGTCACATCTTCCGCGGCGACTTTGGTATGTTCTACAACTTGGTTGGCAACAACGGGATGTTGTTCTCATCAACAGATGTTATTGATACGTTTGTCTTCCGGTTATTGATGACGACCAACGAAATCGGCATGTCAGCCGCAGCGGGTGTTTATCAATCGGTTCTCGGCTTCGTGACCATTCTGATGGTCAATTATGCAGTACGTAAATACGATAAGGATCGCGCTTTATTCTAAGCGGAGGAGGACAATTCATATGCAAGCAACAGCCGTTAAACGCGGCCTACAGAAGGATAGACTCCTTCTCTCCGCCATCGGGTACGTCATTCTGATTTTCATGGCCTTACTATGCATCATTCCATTTTGGATCGTGCTAGCATCCTCATTCACGGATGAAAACACGATTCGATTAAGCGGATATAGTCTGATCCCAAAATTATTTTCGACCGAAGCGTATCGGGTTATATTCGAATTTCCCGAAGCTATTCTTAGAGCATATGGCGTAACCATTACGGTTACGGTTGTCAGCACGGTGCTCGGCTTGTTCCTAACAGCAATGACCGCTTACGTGCTATGCCGCAAAGACTTCAGATGGCGCAACCATTTCGCTTTTTACTTCTTTTTTACCACATTGTTCAGTGGAGGGCTTGTCCCGTGGTACTTGTTAATTGTTAATTATTTGGATCTAAAAAATAACTTGATCGTCCTTATTCTTCCCACGTTAGTAAATGTATTCAACATTCTCGTCATGAGGTCGTTCATGAGTGGAATTCCGGATGCCATTTCCGAGTCAGCCAAAATTGATGGTGCCGGGGATTTTCGTATCTTCCGTAGTCTTATTCTTCCGCTTTCCAAGCCCGCGTTGGCAACAATCGGTCTGTTTATCGCGCTGAGCCACTGGAATGATTGGTATATGGCCTTGCTCTTTATATCCGACGAGAAGCTAATGCCGCTGCAGTATTATTTGTATAAGATGCTCGGCAATCTGGAGGGCATGCGTGACGCTATGCTCGGATCTGGAGGCGGCATGACAGTGACGATTCCTGGTGAAAGCTTGAAAATGGCGATGACCGTCGTCGCGACAGGCCCAATCATTCTTGCTTATCCATTCATCCAAAAGTACTTCGTAAAAGGATTAACGATTGGTGCAGTAAAAGGGTAAACTCAGGGAAACCTGATTATCAATAGGAAAGACAACTAACAGAATGAAAAGGGGTAGCATCAAAATGAAGAGATTAAAATCTATGAGTCTTGTGTTGACAAGTCTTTTAACAGCGTCAATCATGCTTAGTGCCTGCGGTAACAATGAGAAACCGAACAATGCCCAAAGTACGGCCTCTACAAGTCCAAAAGACGCTGCCATCGATACGTCGAAAGCCGTTGACTTGAAGATGATCATGCTCGGACCGAAACCGGCCGATTATGACCTCGTATTCGGAGAAATTAACAAGATTTTAAAACAAAAAGTAAACGCTACACTCCAAACGGAGTTCTTAGATTGGTCCGATTATAAACAAAAGTATCCGCTTAAATTTGCAGCAAACGAAGACTTTGACCTTGTCTTCACTGCGAACTGGTCATCATACGCAGATCAAGCTAATAAAGGCGGCTTCCTTGAGTTGAAAGACGATATGCTAGCCAAATACGCGCCAATAACTTGGAAAACGATTGATAAAGTCAAGTGGGATCAAGCGAAAGTGAAAGGCAAGCTTTACATGATCCCGTACAACATTCCGAATGAATACAAGGAAAAGACCATTATTTACCGTGAAGACTTACGTGAGAAGTACAGCTTGCCGCCAATTACGGACGGTGCTTCGTTTGCGAAATACTCGGATACGATTGCCAAAAACGAAAAAGGCGTTACGCCATTTGGCGCTACTCTAGGGACTGTCCACACGTTGGATACGTTGTTGTTACTGCAAAAGAACAACTGGAAGCAAATTGATGGCACGCCGTTTGCTTACAATGCAAATGATGCAACGGGCAAAGTGTTTAACATTTACGACACGCCGGAATTCAAAGAACTTCTAACTTACTACAAAACGCTTGCAGAGAACGGCTCTTGGATGAGAGATGTGCTAACTTACAAAGGCAGCCAAACAGAAGATTTCAAAGCGGGTAAAATTGCCTCATACTCACATACATTGTCTGCCGCTGCTTCTGCTGTAAATGCTGTGAAAAGCTTGCATCCAGATTGGAAAGTCGGAATCGCGGATATCGCTCCAGATAGCAAGAAATCAAACCCTATTTCAACACAAAATGGTATGTCTATTCATGCAACGTCGAAATTCCCTGAGCGTTCATTGATGGTGCTCGACTTGCTGCAAAATGATAAACAGCTTCACGATCTGATTATGTATGGTATCGAAGGCACGCACTATTCGGCTGTCGGTAACGATCAATACACGAAATTGGACAAATTCGCTAGCTTTAACACGTTCACGAACTGGGGCTTCCAGTCCACATTGAACCGTACAGAGACGACATACCCGCAAGCTGCGAAAGACATCGAGGCGAAATGGAAACCACAAGTTATGCATTACAAACTTGAAACGTTCGTATTTGATACCTCGAAAGTTGTTAATGAAGTGTCAAATGTCAGCAACGTAATGACGCGTTACGGACTGCCGCTGGAATACGGTCTTGTGAAAGAGACTGACAAAGGATTGACGGAGCTGACATCACAGCTTAAGGCAGCAAATGCTGAAAAAATTCAAACGGAAATTCAAAATCAAATTAACACGTTCCTAGCTGAAAATAAATAAGACCCGTACCCGTAATCGTAACCCGGAAGAAAGCGCCTTGTTTGGAGGTGTCTAACTTTCGGGTTACTCTTTGAGTACAGGACTAATAGAGGAAAGAAGGCATCAAGAATGAAGCAAAAATTTAAGCATACGCTTCCGGTCAACGGCTACCCAGAGTGGAACAATAATCCTGAAATTTTTGAATTGAATCGTATGAAAGCACACGCGACACTCATGCCTTTCGACTCCGTGGCAGAAGCGCTTACGAATGACCGCCAAGCTTCTCGTCATTATGTATCACTGAACGGCACGTGGAAGTTTGCTTTCGCGGAGTCACCATCGGAGCGGATTACGAATTTCTATGAGATTAGCTTTGATCATCGGGGATGGAATGACATTCATGTACCTGGACACTGGCAGCTTCAGGGGTACGATTATCCGCAATATACGAATTTTCGCTACCCGTGGGAGACTTCAGAACCGGAACTAGCTCCTCCGTTTGCACCTACGAAATATAATCCTGTGGGATCGTATACACGTACATTTACGGTGCCAGAGTATTGGCAGGAACAACCTGTTTTCATCAGTTTCCAAGGCGTAGAGTCGGCATTCTACGTGTGGGTCAATGGCGAGCTTGTGGGCTACAGCGAGGATACATTTACACCGGCTGAATTCGATCTTACTCCTTACTTAAGGGCAGGTGAAAATAAGCTTGCGGTCGAAGTGTATCGTTGGTGCGATGCCAGCTGGCTGGAGGATCAGGACTTCTGGCGGTTGAGCGGTATTTTCCGCGATGTGTACCTGTATACGGTGCCTAAAGCGCATGTGTACGACTTCTTCGTAACAACGGAGTTTGACGAGGCGTATCAAGATGCAGAGTTGAAAGTGAAAGCGACGCTGATGAATTATTGGGAGGTCGATTTAGGTGCAGTTACGCTGGAGGCACAGTTGTATGATGCGCAGCAGAGCGCTGTGTTGACAACGCCGATGAGGGTAACTACATTGCTTGGCAGCAGTCATGCAGAAGCGCAAGTAGAGGTTTCAGCACATGTCACCAATCCGCTGAAATGGAGCGCAGAGGAGCCGCACCTCTACATGGTTGTGCTGAGTCTGAAAGATGAGAATGGGGAACTGCTGGAGACGATCTCCACACAGGTGGGCTTCCGTAAATTCGAGATCAAAGATGGACTCATGCTAATCAACGGACAACGCATCGTGTTTAAAGGCGTTAATCGTCATGAGTTCTGTATAGATGATGGCCGCGTGATGAAGATGGCCGACATGTTGACAGACATTAAGCTCATGAAGGCCTACAACATCAATGCTGTGCGTACGGCCCATTATCCCAACAACCCGCTTTGGTATGAGCTATGTAACGAATATGGCTTGTACGTCATTGATGAAACCAATCTGGAGTCGCACGGCACTTGGCTCGGTAGTCAGAATGAAATGCTTCCGAATATTGTCCCTGGCAACAAACCAGAATGGACAGCGAATGTTATTGACCGTACGAATGCTATGATGCAACGGGATAAGAATCATCCTTCTATTGTAATCTGGTCGCTTGGTAATGAAGCGTTCGGTGGTGATAATTTCGTACACATGCATGATTTCCTGCGCGAGGCAGATCCGACAAGGATCGTTCACTATGAAGGTGTTGTGAATTGGAAGGAATCGGCTGCTGCGACAGATGTGGAAAGTTACATGTATATAAGACCTGAAGGATTGATTGCGTATGCGAATCAGAGAGGAACGAAGAAGCCGTATATCTTATGTGAGTATAGTCATGCTATGGGTAATTCTCTCGGCGGCTTGCATCTATACACGGAATTATTTGATAAGTATCCTGTGCTGCAGGGCGGCTTTATTTGGGACTGGGTTGATCAGAGTCTCTGGCAAACAGACGCGGAAGGTAAGGTTTATAAGGCGTACGGTGGAGACTTCGGTGAATCACCGCATTCCGGCAATTTCTGCGGCAACGGGCTTCTACTTGCTGACCGTTCCGTTTCCCCGAAATTAATGGAAGCCAAGAAATGCTATGAGAATATTGTGATTACCGAAGTCGATACTGCGCAAGGTATTTATCAGGTGAAAAATAAAAACCTGTTCACAAATTTGGACGCCTATTTGCTTCAATGGACGATCGCTGTAGATGGTGTTGTATGTGCGGAAGGCAATCTAACTGTATCCGTCGCCCCTCTTGAAAGCAAGGAGATTCAGCTCGCGCTGCCGAAGTACGAACCCAACGGAGAAGCCGTGCTTACCATCTCCTTTGTAACGAAGAAAGCAGAGAAATGGGCGGAAGCGGGTCATGAAATAGCATTCGAGCAATTCGTGCTTCCTGTCGGGAAGCCAGTTGAAGCTGTGATTGAGGCTGCGAAGAGCTACAATCCGGTTTATATGGCCGTCAAATCTGGCACGCTAATGGTAAGTGGCAAAGGCTTCACAACTGAATTTGATACGGTAAACGGCAGCTTGGTTTCCTATATCGTTGGAGGTTGTGAGCTCCTCAAGGGAGCACTAGTACCGAACTTCTGGCGTGCCTACACGGATAACGATCGTGGGAATAAACAGCATGAACGCTGCGCGACATGGCGACATGCAGGCGAAGAACGCACGCTCCGCTCGTTCCGTTGGGAGTTGCTTGCTGATCGTGTTATCGTACATGCAGCCTATGTGTTGCCTACAGCATCAGAGTCGTTTTGCTCGATCACGTATACGGTGTTTGGTAATGGAACGATCCGAGTTGAGCAGCAGCTTGTGCCCGGCAATCATCTCCCAGAAATTCCTGAAATCGGCATGATGTTTCGTATGGACGGTTCATTCACGGACCTGTCGTGGTACGGTAAAGGGCCGCATGAATCCTATTGGGATCGTCAGTTGAGCGCAAAAATTGGACTGCATCGAGGCAAAGTTACCGATCAGTTCGTGCCTTATCTACGACCGCAGGAGTGTGGCAACAAGATGGATGTCCGCTGCGCCGCAATCTCAAATCCGAGCGGTGTTGTCCTGCACATGACAGGTGAACCTACCTTCGAGCTAAACGTATTGCCCTATACGCCATGGGAACTAGAGGCCAATGACCATGTCTATAAGCTGCCGGCAAGCGATAAAACGGTTGTACGAATCAATTATCGTCAAATGGGTGTTGGCGGGGATGATAGTTGGGGTTCAAAGCCGCATCAGCAATTTTTACTGCTTGCTGACAAGACTTATTCCTACAGCTTTACGCTGCAAGGGAAGGTAAACTAGTATAAAAGCATATTGAGCTTACGAGTGACTTCGTCACTTGTAAGCTTTTTTGTATGGCTCGTCGCCGCCGGGAGAAGCTCGCTAGGAGCGCTGTAAGTCGAAAAATTCGAGTTACAGCAGCAGAATGAGGCGACGTGGGCGCTGTAGGTCGAAAAATTCGAGTTACAGCAGCAGAATGAGGCGACGTGGGCGCTGTAAGTCGAAAAATTCGAGTTACGGCAGCAGAATGAGGCGACTTGGGCGCTGTAAGTCGAAAAATTCGAGTTACGGCAGCAGAATGAGGCGACGTGGGCGCTGTAGGTCGAAAAATTCGAGTTACAGCGGAGTAGCGGAGCCGCCGTCTGCCGCCCATTTTTATATGCATAACTTCTATTGTATTTGTCTTTTAATTAGAAAAAGGAAGTGTTATTTCAATCGTCGTGCCTTTGTCTACTTCACTTTCAACTTTGATGTGACCAGAGTGATTCTCAATAATCTTCTTACTTACCATAAAACCTAATCCGGTTCCTTTCTCTTTCGTTGTATAAAAAGGTTGCCCTAATTTGGAGAGCACCTCATTGGGAATTCCGCAGCCTTGGTCAATGAGACGAATCTTCATTTCTTGATCATGATCGCTGTGGATTTCTATCGTTATTTTTCCCCCGTTTGGCATGGATTCGATGGCGTTTTTGATGAAATTAATAAATACTTGCTTCAGTTGATTTTCATCACAGTAAAGATGAGTAACACCTGGCTTGAATTCAGCAATAAATTCAACATTGTTGAGAATCGCTTGAGAATCTATCAATGTCATCACTTGACTCAATAACACACGGATATCTTTTCGCTCGTATTTAATCAATTGAGGCTTTGCCAATATTAAAAGCTCACTAAGAATCATTTCAATTCGTTCGATCTCGGACGTCATGATATCAAAATACTTTTGTTTTTCTCCAAATCCGGATTGTATGAGGTGAATAAATCCTTTGATGGAGGTAATGGGATTCCTAATCTCATGAGCAATTCCCGCAGCTAATTGGCCCGCTACAGATAATTTCTCGGAGTTTTGAAGGTGAGCTTGCGCAATTTTCCACTCTGTAATATCCCTAAAGGTAACAGACCAACCTATCTGTGTTCCTTTACCATCAAGAATAGGTGAAGCGGTTAATACCACGTTGACCAAATCCCCATTTTTGTGTAAACGCATCGTTTCGGCACCAATGACAGATAGTCCCATTTTCACTCGTTCACGACTATGTTTAAACTCATCTACACAGGCAGCTGGAATAAAAGGAAGCAGATGTAATTCAGTGCCAATGACTTCATCCTTCGACCATCCGAAAATATGTTCAAATGCCTCATTTACCCTTAGTACATAACCTTCATTGTTAAAAATTAAAATGGAATCCGCATTATTTTCAATAAACGACTCCAGCTGCTCTGTTTTCGCTTTGAGATCCTCTTCCGCAAGTTTTTTCGCTGTTACATCACGGCAAATACCTGTGATTCCGATAATCGCTCCCCTTCGATCACGAAGTGGAGATAAGGTTGCTTCCACATGGAGGAGAGTGCCGTCTTTGCGCATGCGAGTGGTTTCCAATCCCACAACCGTTTCTCCCGCTCTAATTCCTTGATGAATGTTATTGATGGAACCTATAAGAAAGTCAGGGATGATAGGCAACTTACTGCCTTTAACCTCATCGGAAGACCATCCAAACAATTTCTCGAAAGCAGGATTTACTTCTAAAAGTGTATCCTCAGCATCGATCATCCAAATCGCATCTGCATTATTTTCGATAAACGACTCCAGCTGCGCTGTTTTCGCTTTGAGATCCTCTTCGGCTAGCTTTCTTTCCGTAATGTCCTTGATTTGGCTAATAAAAAATAGGGGCTTCTTCCCAACATCCCTCATACAATTAATAACTATAAATACCCATACAATGAAACCATCTTTGTGAATAAAACGTTTCTCCAGTTCGAAATTATCCATCTTACCTTCTAAGAATAGATTCTTAATATGCAGAGATCTCGCTAAATCATCGGGATGCGTGATGTCTTGAAATGTCATATCAAGGAATTCGGATTCTGAATATCCGAGCATTTGAGATAAAGATGAATTGACTCGCAGCCACTTGCCATCTGTAGACAAGAAGGACATGCCAATCGGAGAATATTCAAAGATATGAGAGAACAGTTCAGGTTGTGAAAAGGTGAGATCCATTGCCATATATCCTCCAGCATTCACGTAAGTTTTATATTAAAACAATTGGACAATTGTAGTGGAATTCCTTTATCAGGTATGTGCGCTGTTTTTGCGATATTGGTGTGGAGAGGTTCCGATATGAGTTTTGAATAATTGGCAAAAATAAGACACATTGCTCAGCCCGACAGCCGAGGAGATGATGTGAACAGGCTCTGATGTGGTTCTGAGCAGCCAACAAGCTTCTCGTAATCGTTTGGCCGTTAAGTATTCCGTAATACTGCTGCCGGAGAATTTGCGGAAGAGATGCGAGACATGGGTGGTATTGAGATGTAAGGACTCTGCTAGATCTTCCAACTTAAAAGGATTCTGGTAATGCTCATCAATCCATTTCATGATGTGTTCGACATGATGCATGGGGCGTTGGTTGGCAGATGTGGAATCCTGTTTATCTGGCCAATGTGCGCGCAGACCCTGTAGGAAGCCGATCAAAAAGATTGCGAACTCTTCCATATGTTCTTCTCTGGGCGTGGAACGTAAAGCATTGTCTAATTGTTTCAACTGAACATCCCAACTAGCTGCTAATTCGGGCAAGTACAGGACTTGGCAAGTAAGGGTATCTTTCCATAAGGTTCGGAAAAAGCTCTGCATGTTGGGCAATGTACTCAGTAAGTTGTCTACGATAGAAGGTTCAAATAAAAATTTTGAACGCTCGTAGGTATTGTACGTACTCGAATGGAGATCCATTTTAATGCGATGCAGTTGATAAGGTTGGAAAAACAGTAATGTGTTTGGTTTGATCTCGTACATAAATGGATCGATGATGACGGAACCTTCGCCTTGATGCACATAGATAAATTCCATACCTTGGTGAGCGTGGTAAATGTCCCAGTAGGCAGTCGTTTGACTGTGAAACGTCATTTGGATCGGTTCATGATTCAGTTGAAAATCTTTGATGAGATTCAGTTGGATAACCTCCTCTAAATAAATCACAATACAACAACATTTTAACACAATGCAGGGCAAAGACAATGTGATAGTATGTGGCTACAATGAAGTCAATAACAAGATTTCATTAAGGAGCAAACTCAAATGATGATAACAAGGCATTTTGACAAACAGCAAAGTATCCAAGCACAATGTGGTTCCAACACCCAGCTTATCTTAGAAAATATAGCCAACCACTATATGGGGACGCACCCAGCAAATTCGTTCACATGGCGTCTGTACAGTAGGCAAGGATGTAAACAAATGGCAGATGCCAGATACGATCTTAACTTGGGAGAGAAGTTTCCTGAGGCGAAAAACGGTCAGTTTGGCTACGCGTTTACCCAAATATGGAGTGATACGGAACGCATTGTAGAGTCAGCATTAAGCTGCTATGGACCGGCAAGCGTGTATGTTAATGGTCAACTGCTCTATAAGTCAGTGACGATTGATGAGCTAAACCCGGCGAATAAGCGTCATCTGAAAATACCGCTGAGTTCGGGTTGGACGACGATTTTCATTAAATTACGTAAAACGCCTGCTGGATTCGGTTGCATCCTTGGGACAATTCGGAGTAAATGGTCGACGCCTCCTGCTTTGGCACCATTTAACGAGCGTGAGGGTCAGGCCGGATGGATCTACTCGGTTCCCACGGGTGAGGATGTGTACAAAAATCGTGCATTGCCCGCACTAGGGCAAAGTGAATTGGCGACAGGCATTGAATGGCGTCCAACACTGAAGTGGAACACAGAACAAAACAAACAACCCGTTTTCACGAGAATGTTTGGGAATGGAGCCCAAGAGGGGCAGTATGCTTACGGTTGGACGCGTCTGCGTTGTTCAGCTCCAGGAAAGCAACGCTATTCCTTTAGGGGAACCAACCAGAGTGCAGCGCTAACTGTGTGGATAGACGGAAAGGAAGTATTTCAGGCGCAGGCGTTGCAACCCATTCATTTTGACATCGATCTCACTTATGGGATGCATGACCTCTTGGTGCAGTCACTAAGCGGCGGCAAGGATTGGGGCTTTAACGTAGATATTCACCAGAATGGCCAGTTATGTGAGGTTGAGCTTCCGCATCCCGTTCAAGGTACAGAAGAACGCTGGTTATATGCAGGACCTTTTCAACGTGAAAAAGCATATACGCCTGCCGAACTGCAAACGATGTATACCGTTTGGGAACCGGAGAACGGTGGCCTTTACTGGCGGCTGGATCAACCGGATGCTTGGGTTCGTCCTTATTTGGAAAATGCAAATTTTGCGCGTTGGAACTATCCGCTTGGCGTAACGCTGTATGGCTTGCTGCAAGGAGGCAAGATGCTGGGGCGCGAAGATATCGTCCGATATGTAACGAATCATATATCGGAGTGCACCAGACTATACGACTATGGACTATGGGATCGCAAGCAGTACGGTTTCCCGTGGGTTAATCATCAGTTAATTGAATTGGATATGTTAGATGATTGTGGTTCTTTTGGATCAGTTATGCTGGAGGCTTATACCGAACATAAGGAACGTACCTACTTGGAAGTAGCTGAAGTAATCGCTGACTTTATATGCAATCGTCAAGAACGTAGGGAAGACGGGGCATTTTATCGGGAGAGCCCTGGTTATTATATGGAAAAAACGCTCTGGGGCGATGATTTGTACATGAGCACACCGTTCATGAAGCGCTACTATTTACTTACGGGAAATGTGGCTGTTTTGGACGATGCAGCAGAGCAATTTATCGCTTATAAAAAGTATTTATACATGCCTGAACTGAAAGTGATGTCGCATGTGTACGATTTTAAATTCAATACAGCCACCTATGTGCCATGGGGACGTGGGAACGGTTGGCCGCTATTTTCGCTGTCGGAGTTATTAGAAGTACTACCTTCCACGCATGCTCGCAGAGGAGAGTTAGTTGCGTTTTTTCAAGAGTTTAGTGAGGGATTGCTTTCGCTTCAAGGGAAAAATGGTTTGTGGCATCAAGTGTTGACCGATCCTGATTCCTATGAAGAGACGTCCTGCACGGCTATGTTTATTTACGCTTTCTGTCGAGGATTGCGTCTGGGTATCTTGCAGGATAACCGTTCGGCATTCGAAGCTAGCATTAGGCAGGCTTGGCATGGATTAATCAGCAGGGCGGTTGATCAGTACGGCAATGTGCATGGGGTGTGTACGGGATCTAAATATGCGTTTACGGCTGATTATTATAAGGATGAGCTGCCATGGAAGACCAACGATACACACGGTATCGGCATCGTAATGCTGGCGGGCATTGAAGTTGAACGATTGAACCACTATATGGAAAATGGGGAGTGAGGGGATCATGAGCGAAGAAGTCAGATATCACATGCTGCGCCCTGAGCAGATTGTTGCTAGGAGAACAGCATGTCCAGTCGTCTATATCCCAATTGGCACGCTGGAATGGCATGGCTTGCATAATCCAGTCGGTGCCGACTCCTTGCAAGCGGAGGGCATTGCCATGCGATGCGCACAAAAGGGCGGCGGCCTTGTTTTTCCGCCATTGTACTACGGTGAGAGCCGGGTTGAAGGTCTAATGGAAGCGAATGCGGCGGATAGACAACAAATTGCAGAGTTGATGGGGCTGAATCCAGACAACTTTCTGCCAGAACGAATGCCCTTTTCAGCTATGGAGCAAGTGATTAATTATGAGAAACTGCTCTTGCATATCCTTGCAGAGGCGGAATCACTCGGCTTTCGCGTGGGCGTGCTAGTTGCAGGACATTATCCGTTAATTGATCATGCCAGAGCGGCTGCGATGCTGTTCAACAAGCGGTTATATAGCCGCAGCAGCAGTGGGATGCAAGCGTGGGCGTTTGTTGATTATATGTTGGTGGAGAACCGGTACGATTGTGCCGGGGATCACGCCGCGGGGTGGGAGACTTCGCACATGATGGCGCTTCATCCCGAGACGGTTAGACTCGATTTGCTTCCTCCGAAAGGGGAGCCGATTGTTGGCGTCGGAGGTGTGATGGATCCAAGGGATTCAAGCGTGGCTTTCGGTAACGAGACAATCGACCTGGCTGTTGATATTGCGGTCAAGGAGACGCTGCATCGATTGGAGCACAGACAGATGTATTTCCGGCATGGGCATTCGTTTCGAGAAGGACTATGGAAACAGGAATAGGAGGCGCGCGGATATGAGAGATGAAAAAGATTTTGAAGGTTTACAGCAAAGTATGACAACGGAGCATAGCTTTTTGAAAAATCGGTTCTTGCGGCCTGTGGATACAAGCAATGAACTCAAGCATTTGCTCTGGCAGGAGTTGGCGCTATCTAAGTTAATTGGCGGATGGATTCCAGCAATTCCAGTCTATGAGCACAAGATCGAACTTGGCCGCTTATGCTATGTGCATAATCGGAACGTGAAGTGTTTATACGAACGTATCGAGGAACTGCCTGGCGGGATGCACGACAAGGATTGGATGCCTGATATCACTAGGGAGGCATTCGAAAGAATGTTCGGAGCGCCAGATGAGCACGCGTTTTTAATCAGTTACTTATATATTCATAGGCAACTATATGCCCAGTATGATGCTTTAGTAGCCAAGCTGGATCCGGTTTTAAATGCGCCTACGTTAGATCAGATCAAGATCATTTTCATAGAACGGGAAGCGACGCAACGCTGGCTGCATGAGCAATTGCAGTTTGTCCATTGTAGTAGTGAAGAAGGATCGCGGAAGCTGGTGGAATGGGAGCGCTATATCGAGACGGTCTGGGCAGCTTTTTGGTCAAATACATTCGCAGTCGATGCGAATGCTGTGGTGTGGCCGGCTAATCTGGTAAAGAATCCAGCAGGTCCACTGCCGGAGAAGGCAAAGTTGGAGAGCAAGTATCCGCGATACACGAATCCGAAACCACAACAATCGTATACCGATACAAGTATGTCCGTACTGCATGACAGTGTGAAGCAAATGATCTACATCTATGCGACGGAGATTTTTGCCGGAGAGACGTTGTCCTGCATTTACTATTACGTGGATCGCATGCCATTGCCTTTTTACTTTGATTTGGCTCGTCATATGTGGGATGAATTCAGGCACAGTCAGATGGGGATGCGACGTTTGCTGCAAATGGGTCACTCCGTTGACCAGTTCCAGTGGTTGGGTGGTCCTGGCAAGCGGGATGTCAAAGAACACTTTACCGAGTTGTATGCCAACTTAACCATGCTAGGTGAAGCTTGCGGCTTCAAGAAGAAGCGCAAGTCGGCGGAAGCGTTTTGGAAATTTGGCGATGTCTTGTCTGCGATTACGTGTGAATTTGATTTGATTGACGAACGTCGACATATTGATTTTTCGGTGAGATGGGGACCCGAGTTGTTCAAGAAAGCCGATATGATTATCACCTATCAGGAAATGGCGGAAAAGACGAGAATCCGGCGATTAACGGAACTTGATTCTGTGCCTGCTGAGGAGATCGCCAAGTTGGCGAAGAACTTCCCTATTTTTTGCAGCTTCCACACATCAGAACTGGCTTATCATAATTATTGAAATTGATTGAAAATTCATATTTGTAAAAATATTTCATTGACATGAATATAGTGGCGATCTATAGTTGAGTTGAGGTTGAAAACGTTTCCAGTATGTGAAAAAAGGTGAAGACAGGAACATAAGAGGGGGGATATAGGGGATTCTCTACGACTTATCATTAGCAAATCCAACATAGGAGGATTTTATTAGCATGGCAAACAAAATGAAACCCATTATGAGATTTCTACTGCTTGTTGCAGTCATCATGTCACTTGTTCTTCCTAACTCCGCATTTGCAGCCTATGCGCATCAACCTGTTCAGATTCAAGATCCAGCTTCGCCAATACAGATTACGGTAAACGGCAAGAACGTGAAATCAGACGTAACACCTAAGTTTATGGACGGTAAAATCTGGGTGTCTGCCGAGGCGATGGCTCACTACTTGTATGCGGTGTTTTATGAGTCGATCGACGGCAAAGCCTTCACTTTAAAAAATGATTATTACGATATGAAAGCTACATATGGAAGCAACGAAGTTGCTTTAAAGAACGGCTCCACGGTTACGACGGATATGCCTTTTAAAGAGGGAATTCGCAGTTTTATCCCACTGGATACACTGATGTATGCGTTTGAAGCCACATACACATGGGATGCCGCAAGCAATACGGCCAAAGTGCTATATGATGAAAACCGACATCTTACCGCTGAAGCGGCTATACCAGTAGCTGTACCGGGTGTTGACATCACAGCTGTAGGCAAGTCCAGAGACGGTTACTACAGTATTCCGAGCGCCGATCCGAACGCCGAAGTCACGGTGTGGCGGAAGTCAGTGGACCCGGCCAACTATGTGATTGCCCAACCGAGAAATACCGGAAATGCTTGGCTGATCGCACCTAAGCCCGGTTATAATGCGGCGACAGGAGCGTTTGAGGGAGGCCTCAGCTATTTGTCCGGTGGGGGCAGCAATGACATGATCAGAGTGAGAATTCATTACTCCGACGGCAGACCAGATAAGGAATTCAAAACAACGATTGCCACAAGCGCAGCTCAAAGTGGTTACAGCATCCCCAATACAGGGAACGATTTGCTTTTAAGAACGACGTTCAACAATGTCAGTGTATATCTGAATTATACAGGTTATACGACTCCTGGAGATACGATCGCGTATAAGCTTCCGACGTCGCCTGTCACCACGATACAGGTCGTCACTGACCCTGCCAATGAGGTGCAATTCAGGAAAGTGGGTACTGCAACATGGGAAGACGGACTCTCACTGGCATGGGATTCGGTTAACAAGCAGTTCAGAGGTTCTATCGTTGGCCTTGAAGCTGACACGGATTATGAAGTGAAAGTTAAAGTGCTAAAAGACGCTTCTACCTACACGCAGCAAATCAGAACATGGAAAGAGAACGTGCCGATTGCGAGAGATATCCCGATCGCTTCCATATATGAACCCGGAAAACCGTTGTCGGTTCAAGGGTTGAGAGGGTCAGAAAACGGATATATCCGAATTATTGGCGACGGAAGTACGGTCATTGAAGTGACGGACGAGTTCTGGGAAGCCGTAGTGATCGCACAGTCCGAATATGTGATTTTGGAAAACTTAATCATTCGTGGCGGTAAGCGAAGCGCGATATCCGTACTTAGTTCAAGTCACCATATTCGCATTGTGAATAGCGATATTTCCCATTTTGGAAGAGAAGCAACACAATACTTAGCGAAGCAAACCGTGGTTGCTAATGCAGATCCGAACTTGGCTGTTGATTTGCGTACAGGTCAAAGTTACACGGCCAACGCTACGCCAGTTAATAATGATTCTGGTATTTTTATCAGCGATGCAAGCAATCTTGTCATTGAGAAGAATTATATTCATGATGCAAGGACCAAAACCAATGCATGGAATGGCGGCGGCGGTAGAGCTTGGTACCCTGAGTGGGATGATAAGCATCCACAAGGTGTAAGCGGTATGTATGCTAGAGGCGGTCAAGGCGTTGTTATTCGTTACAACGACATTGTGGGAAGCGATGATCACCGTTTTAATGATGCCATTGAAACGTGGGGAAATGGTGAAGTAGACGGCGGCGTTGGTAAGGATTCCGACGTGTATGGCAATTATTTTGCCTATACCCAAGATGACAGTGTTGAATTAGAAGGCTCGGATATGAACATCAGATTTTACAATAACAAAATAGAAGGGGTCGCGAATGGCGTAGGTTTGGATACGAACTACGTTGGTCCCATTTATTTATACAGAAATGTCTTAACAAACTTGGGTGACGAATGGGGATTGATCCAAGGTGCACTCAAGCACGGAGCAGCTACAAAAGAAGCGAACATGGGGCTCGGCGCTAACTATCTGTTCAACAATACGATCCTGAGTTCAGCTAGTCATATTACCCGCAAAGACAGTCAAATTTACAGACCGTACTATCGCAATAATATTATTGAATCCATGGATAGTCCTTTGGCGAATGGCCAAGTCATCATAACGATTAAGCACATTTACAATTATCCAGGCGCTAGTTATGATTACGACTTGTTTAATGGATCTGGGGTTACCACAAATGCTTTCAGTACAACGGGTGGACCTCCGCCAATTGTTGAGCCAAACGGGATTACCGGTGATAAAATCGGAACACCGGTAACAGCGATCAATCCGGATTCCAGTAAAAAGGCGACTTTCACTAACCGGGCGGAAGGTGACTTGAGCCAAACAAGCGGAAGCCTTGGTTTTGATAAGGGTACAACGATTCCTAACTTTGTAACTTCGGCTGATTACGCTGGTGCAGCACCTGATATCGGAGCCATCGAAAGCGGCAAAGATGTGATCGTTCCGACGAGACCGACCGCTTTAAGATCAGGTGACAGTAAGTATCAACTGAACGTGACAGGGAACACCACGCAGCAAGTTGTTATTAAGACAGCCGGAATTCCGACTGGAACGAAGTATGATTTGCGCAAAAACAGTGATTACGATTGGTTTACAGTGACCAATGCCGATGGGAAAACCCAAGGTACGATCACGCAAGGTGTCGATTTGGTACTTACCGTAACAGGTTATCCGAAGAAAATCGGCAAAAACTTCTTAGGTGAGCAATTCGGAACGACCATTACCAAAGGTCTTGCTGATCTTGGAAATACAAAAGCGAACGTATTAACAGGCCAGCCGGCAAAAGGGAAGGGAGCTTTCCTTGTTAAGTTAGATGGTGGTCTTTCGCTACCGATTTCGGTTTATGTCACAGAAGGTAATTATGATACCCATTTTAACCTTACCTATAAGTACAATGACGGTGTTACATCGGATGCAATGGTGACCGTTCATGCAAATGGAGCGTCGCTCGGTGAAATCGTTACACCGCAGGCGCCGACAAGAGCCAATTATAACTTTGTTGGTTGGTTCGACGAAACGTATGCGAACAAGTTTGATTTCAGCAAAGCTGTCGAAGCGGATACGGTTCTTTATGCCAAATGGCAGCCAGTCATCCAAAGCTTCACCGTCGCGTTTAATTCGAATGGCGGAACGGCTGTTGCGGCAATTGCTGACTTAGCTAGCGGAGCAACCATTGCTAAACCGGCAGATCCGACTAGATCGGGTTATGGTTTCGAAGGTTGGTATACAGATGGTGCGTTGCAGAACGCGTTTAACTTTGCGACAGATGTGATTACACAGAGTATCACTCTTTACGCCAAATGGACGGCGCTAGACACAGCGATACCTCAAACATGGGATCAAGCGGGTGTCGATGCGGTTCTGAACATTCCAGCATTTGCCGGTATGCTCGACTTGTCAAGCTTTGCGACTTCACCAACGGGCAACGTGACCATTCACGTACCGGTGAACAAGTCTCTTACAATCAAAGGTAATTCGAATGTGGAATTTGTTGGCATCGCTGTAGTTGGCGAAGGCAACAACGCGTTGACGATGAACAATTTGAAAATGAAATCAGCAGACGCGCAAGCGAAATCAGCTCTGTACTTCGCGTCAGGCAGCAATACGCTTACGCTTGAGGGTACAAATGTCGTGACGACGCTGCATTCAGCTCTCATCGTCGGCAATGGAGCAGGAATCGGCGTGCCAGTTGGCAGCGCCTTGACGATCCAGGCGTCTGATGCTAACCAGACGCTTGCGGTAACCGGCGCCATCGAGGGTGCCGGCATCGGCGGAGGCAAAGGCAGCGCAGCCGGTGCCATCACCATCGCCGGCGGCAAGGTTACGGCGACGGCCGGCGGGCACGCCGCAGGCATTGGCGGCGGCAGAGCCGGCGCGGGCGGTGACATCACGATCACCGGCGGAACGATTTCGCTGGCCAAGGGCGGCAACAGCGCCGCAGGCATTGGCGGTGGAAATGGCGGCGCAAGCGGCAACATTACCATCAGCGGTGGCACCGTGACGGCCACGGGTGCGAACGGCGCAGCCGGCATCGGCGACGGCGTCCTCGGCACGGGCGGCAGCATCACGATCACCGGTGGGACGGTAACGGCCAGCGGTGGATCCTCCGGCGCTGGCATAGGCGGCGCGAGCGGCACGATTACCATTGGCGGTGGCACGATTACGGCCACAGGCGGCGGTTCTGGAGGTGCCGGCATTGGCGGCAGCACGGGCAACGCGAGCGGCAACATCACCATTACCGGCGGAACGATTCATGCTGTAGGTGGCGGCAATTCCGCCAATGCAGCTGCGGGCATCGGTGGCGGTAAGAATGGTGCAGGCGGCAATATCATCATCAGTGGCGGAACGATTACCGCTACAGGTGGCGGTGTGACCACCGCTATTGGTGCAGGGATCGGCGGCGGAGAAAACGGGGCAAGCGGCAATATCCTGATCTACGGCGAAAATACGCAAGTGACTGCGATTGCGAAAGCAGCCTCTGCTGCCAACGTCGGTGCAGGCTCTGGTGGCTCAGCTTTGGCGGGGAATGTCTTTGTGGCGTTGCCAAAAGGCAAGTTGAGAAATGGAAGTGCCGACCTAGGAAATACAGTTGCCTTCTCCTCTGTGACGGGGGCGCAAGGTGCGGTAACGGCGGAGTTACCTTCTCCGCTGAACACTGCTCCATTCCCGGCATCCCTTGGGGTGATGTCCAATCTAACTGCAACGCCGACGAACATTTCGGTGATTACAACGCTTACGGATAAAGAGGTTTCCTTTGCCTATCCAAACGCCACATCAATCACGAAAACAGGTGCTGAACTCGTGGCAGCTGGTGCGTCTGTCACATTTGAGAAGCCTATCTCAACTAGTCTTGTCGTCAACTTTCCAGGCGTTGAGAATGCCATGGTGGAGTATTACAAGACATCATGGATAAACGCGGGTACTTATAGTGACGGTGCTGTTATTCCTTTTGAAAATGGCAGCCTGCCGACAGGGAAGTATACGGTTCGCGTTCGCAAAGGCGGCATGTCGTATACGTTCCCGGGTGTGATCTTGTACGAAAATCAAGCGAATGTATTCAATGTGCCTGTTGAAACGATTACGGTTAACGGCATTCATGGAGAAAGTAAACTCTCGATTGTGCAGTCAGACTGGGTGTACCAGACGTTGGCGTATCATAACGGAGACACGGCGACTTTCAATGTATTTGCTAATCAGGGTGCCTATGAATTACAGCTAATTAATAGCGGTTTCCATAAAATCATCCTAGGCGGTGTTTCGGCAGGCAGCACGGTTGATATTAGCAGCTACTTCTACACGGTAACCGTTCCTCAAGGGGTATCAACCGTTAGATTGCAGTCCAACAACTGGATCATTAATCCTGCGCAAGCAGGTACTGTAATTCCTTTGCTGAAAACGAATCAGCTGGCGAAAATGAGTTACGTGTACAACGGTCAGACAACCAATGTGGAGTTTCTACTCGATGGGACAGACCCGTTTGCAACTATTTTAACTCAATAGGAAGTCGCAGCTCTCCATTGCAAGAAGTTAGATCTTTACGCCTGTGAACATGTGGCTTCTGACTTTGTTGTCAGGAGTCCTATTTTCTAGGAAGTGGCGTTAGTCCGATATTTCCAAACTAAATCGGAGATTTTCTGCGGAAAAGCAGGAATAGTTCGATTCTACTGAACTAAATGCCCATTTTGCGCGGGTGGGAGTCAGTAGAGGCGATTTAGTTTGGCTAATTCGGACTAAATCAGGATTGTTGGTGCCTAAAGTGGGATTAGTTCGGTAATTTCGGACTAATGGGTGGGCGCCGATAGCGTTAAGTTGGTTGTGAGTTGGATTTTATCCATAACCTTTGTTTAAATTCACAAATGTGAAAACATTTCATTGACGTGAATAACTGGTCGAGATATAATGAAATCACAGAGGAAAGCGATTCCAACTAAGTGTTCTACATAACAAGTACACATAAATGGGAGGGTTTATTTTGAAAAAGACGAGTCTGGTTGTATTAAGCAGTATGTTGGTAGTAACTGTAACGCTTACAGCTTGTGGTAATGGTCAAACAGAATCAACGGCAACGACTAGCGGTGCACCAGCAGCGGCTACAGCAGCTGCGCCACCGAAAGAAGTGACACTGAAGTTAGGTTTGCCAGGAAGTTACGACGTTACCAAGAAAGAGATTATCGAAGGTTTTCAAAAGAAATTCCCGTATATTAAGTTGGAGATTCAAGATGCGCCATGGTCTGAATTTGCTACGAAAATTACAGCGCAAATTGCCGGCAACAACGCTCCGGATATTTGGTTCCAGGAAAATGCAATTATTCGTGGTTACGGGAAGCGTGGGGTTGCTGAAGATCTTACGCAGTATATTAAACGAGACATTAAAGAGAGTGACTATGTTAGCAACTTATATGCAGCTAAGGATGAGAGTGGCAAAGTGTGGGGTATCCCGCATGGATTAAATCCTGTTGCGCTGGCGTATAACAAGAAGATTTTTAAAGAAGCTGGCATTGAACCTCCTACTGATAACTGGACTTACCAGGATATGTTGGACACAGCGAAAAAGCTGACCAAAGACACGAATGGCGACGGTAAAACCGATATTTACGGTATGTCAGTTGAAAAAAATATGACGCAAGGCTACTGGCCATGGTCGAAGATTTACGGTGGCGGCTGGTTAGATGAAACCAAAACGAAATCCATGCTCTTGGATCCGAAAACAGTTCAGGGTATTACAGCGTGGCAAAATACGATGAAAAGTGGTATTGCTCCAACATCAGATGTGTTAGAAGCAAATGGGAAGATTGCCCAGATGTTTGGTGAGAACAAAATCGGCATGATGATTATGCAATACAGCGGACAGCTTACCTACAAGAAGGATTATCCAAACTTGGATTATGACACGGTCATGGTTCCTAAGGGGTATGATGGCAAACGATATGTTCCGTTTGTTGCAAACTCCTGGGTCATCTTCTCGAAAGCGAAGAAGGAACAGAAGGATGCAGCGTGGGAATTCTTGAAATACTTCTTAGGTGAAGAAGCACAAGGGTATCTGGCTACAAGCGGAGCTTCACTTCCGCTTAGAGTATCCGCTAACTCCAAATTGGATCTGAATACCAATCCGAAAAACAAGAAAGCTTTCAGTGAAGGCGTTGCCCAAGCTGGTTCAACCACGGATGAAACTCCATTCTGGAGCGAGATGACATCAGCTGTTCAACCGGTATTCCTCGAAATGTTCAAAGGAACCAAGACGCCAGAGGTAGGTTTGAAAGAAGCTGACGAAAAACTCAAAACGGTTCTAAACAACAACAAGTAGCAAGATCGCAATGTTTAGGGGGAGGACAACACCTCCTCCTATATTTATGAAGTTAGGAGTGTTGCGTCATACAAAGGTACAATTATTGGGGATATATACTCACGTTGCCATTTGTTATCGGATTTCTCGTATTCCAAGCGTACCCTTTTTTATTTTCCCTTTATCTAACCTTTACGAAATGGGACATGTTCAATCCTCCGCAGTGGGTAGGTCTTCAAAACTGGAAAACGATTTTCCATGAGAAGCAAATGTATTATTCGTTCCGCAATATTTTCTTTTTCGCAGTGATCTTTGTGCCTTTGAAAACGGGGATCGCGTTCGTAGCAGCTTATGTATTAAACCAGTCGATTCGGTTAAAAGGATTCTTTCGGGTCATTTTCTTCTTACCTGTCATTACGCCATGGATCGCGGCTGGTCTGGTCTGGTCATGGATCCTGAATTCTAATTTCGGTGTCGTCAATTTGCTGCTCAGTTATGTGAACCTAGGCCCTTACAAATATCTGGATAATCCGAATTGGTGGGTTGTCATTGGGAGCGTAGCTATAGCGAACGTATGGAAAGGTATGGGGAGCTCGATGGTTCTCCTGCTCGCAGGCATGCAAAATATTTCGAAGGAGTTGTATGAAGCAGCAGATTTAGATGGCGCCTCGAAGTGGCAAGTGTTCAGAAGCATTATCGTACCTCTCGTTTCGCCGATGGCTTACATGGTACTGATTCTTTCAACGATTTCCGCATTTCATGCCTTTGATTCATTCCTTACATTGGTCGGTAAACCAGGCGAAGTTAAGGATCAATTGCTGACCGTAAATATTATGATTTTCCGAGATGCGTTTATTTTCTTCAAAATGGGACCTGCTTCCGCAATGGCCTGGCTGCTGTTCATTGTCATCTTGATCATTACCATTTTCCAACGGAAGATGGAGAAGAGGTGGGTGCACTATGACTAAAGAATCCAAATTAAGCGCAACATTGCTTTATTCGTTTCTAATCATAGGTGGTTTATGCATGTTCATTCCCTTCTATTGGATGGTCATAACGTCGATCAAAACAGGAGCGAAAGTGCTGCAGTTGCCGCCTCAGTGGATTCCTGATCCGGTTACTTGGCAGCATTATGCTGCAGCATGGAACAGCCAGAATGTGCATTTTGCCAGGTACACGATGAATAGCACATTTGTAACAGTTCTCGATGTGGCCGGAACGATGATTTCTTGTGCCGTCATTGCATTTGGACTTGCGATGTTTGAATTTAAGTTGAAGAAATGGATCTACTTGGCCATGGTGTCGACGTTGATCTTGCCAGGTCAAGTGACGATGGTTCCGCAGTACTTCATTTGGAAAAACCTGAACGCCCTTGACACGTTCTACCCGTTAATAGTGCCAGCCTTCCTGGGAGGGGCCTTCGGAATTTTCCTCATGCATCAATTTTATAAAACATTGCCTAGAGAGCTTTTTGAAGCAGCGCTTATTGATGGCTACACCCCATGGGGCGTGCTCTGGCGCATTTATATCCCGTTGTCCAAACCGGCGCTTTCGGCGCTCGCTGTGTTCACCTTTATTGGAGCATGGAGTAATACGATGGGACCGCTATTGTATTTAACGGACAACAAAATGTTTACATTGCCATTGGGTCTCTTGTTCCTTAAGGCGGTTAATGATCAACCGAATGAGATTCCGATTGTGATGGCTGCTGCGTTCATTATCACCATCCCAGTTATCGTCTTGTTCCTATTTGCCCAGAAGCAATTTATTCAGGGGATGGCATCGTCCGGTTTGAAGGGGTAAGCTTGAATGGGCTAGAAGAGTCCCGTATTGGGGATAGCAGGAGGTATTAGCATGAGTTTACCGCTTCAAGATAAGGTCATTGTCGTGACTGGTGCCCTTGGCAAGATTGGATTCGCCGCTGTACGGATGTTTCTAGCCAGAGGAGCTAAGGTCATTGCTAATGATTGGGTAACTGCGGAGGAGTCCCCACGTATGATGGAACTTCAAGCGCAGTATGGCCCAGATCACCTGCTTTTCGTGCAGGCTGATGCGAGTAATGAGGATCAGGTCGCCGGGATGTTCCGCCAAATCCGCGAGCAGTTTGGTCGCTTGGATGGGTCCTTCCATAATAGCTATACACAGAATCGAAAGCCGGTTGCGGAGTACACCTTGGAGGACTGGAATGGCGTTATCCAAGGCACGCTCACTTCGACATTTCTCATAAGCAAGCATGCGATACTATTAATGAAGGACTCCGGAGGCGGGTCCATCGTGAATACATCTTCTGTTCTTGGCGTACAACCGCGAGCAGGAGAGGGGGCGTACGGCTCGTCAAAGGCCGGGATCAATTTCTTGACACAGGTGATCGCTGCCGAGAATGCCGTTCACGGTATACGAGCTAACGTGATTATACCGGGAGATGTGAAAGAGCCAAAGCCCGTGTCGCCCGAGAAAGCAGAAGAGCTGCGAAAGAGTACCTGGCTTGGGCGCAGCGGAACTCCGGACGAGATTTGCGAGCTTGCATCGTTCCTGCTGTCTGATGCTGCTTCGTATATAACGGGATCGCTGTATACGATTGACGGAGGGATTCGGATATGAAGAAGCGCGTCGCAGCGATCATTACGCAGTACAAACTTAACTCGCACGCAGATGTGATTGTAAGCAGACTACTAGGCGAGCTTGGCTACGAACCGCAAGTCGAGTTAGTGGCGATGTACGTGGAGCAATTCACGGATAGAGATTTGAGTCGTGATCTAGCCGCTAAGCATGGTGTGGCGATCTGCACAACCATTGAAGAAGCCGTGTCTTGGGGCGCACCTGAGCAAACAATAGATGGTATTGTCATCATCGGTGAACATGGGGATTACCCATGGAATGAGAAACAACAGCACTTGTATCCAAGGCTGCGATTTATGAGAGAAACGTTAGCTGCCATGGATCGGCATGGCATTCGTGTACCTATCTTCCTTGATAAGCATTTCTCTTATGATAATGAGGATGCGCGTTGGATTTATGAAGAAGTGAGAACAAGGGGCATTCCATGTATGGCGGGATCCTCCATACCCTATACAGATTATGTACCGCACTTCGATCGCTCCTTTCTACAGGGAGGCCGTACGTTCTTTGTCGTCAGTCATGGGGGGCACGAATCCTACGGATTTCATGGCATGGAAGTACTGCAGGTACTGGCAGAGCATCGACATGGTGCCGAGACGGGTGTTGCTTCCGTTCATAGCTTAGCTGGCGATGCGATGTGGCAAGCCATGGACCGGGCTGAATGGCCGGAGGCGCTGATGATGCAAGCGCTCGCACTCGAACCAGAGCTATCTGGCAGGCATCCACGCAACGAATGTCCAGATCCTGCACTGTTTGTTGTCACCTACAAAGATGGCACGAAGGGATATGTGGCGCAGCTTCATAAATTTGCTACAAGATGGAGCTTTGCTGTTCAAGATCAGACAGACGCTAGTATCGCTGCGTACTGTAATACAGGGCGAGAGCGGCCCTACAGCCATTTCACTAAATTGACTCAACTAATCGAAGAGATGGTCCTCTATGGTACGCCCCCATGCCCAATTGAAAGAAACCTGCTGACAACGTACCTTATCAATACGGCAATGGAATCCTTATACGTGGGCAGCCCGTTGTCCTTAGACGCATGGAGCGTTGTCTATGATCCAAAGAAATGAATGTAAATAATGGAGGTCTATATATGCGATCTGAAGTAATGAGTTCAAGCAGCAGCAAACCGATCTCGGCAGCTATTCAAACGGATTCATTGGTATTCGTATCGGGGCAAGGTGGTCTTGATCCGCTGACAGGTGCTGTTGTTGGTAGTGATTTGGAATCACAAACCGTTCAGACGATGGCGAATATTAGTCAGATTCTCGCAGCTGCTGGACTTACTTTTGACGATGTGGTGAAATGTAATATTTATTTAAGCGATAGAAAGCTGTATGAGGAATTCAATACCATTTACAGACGTTTCTTCACAAGCCCGTTTCCTAGCCGCACTGCTGTTTATTGTGACTTGAATTACGATCTTCTCGTTGAAATTGATGTTATTGCTCAGAAACGAAACTAAGGGAGCGAAGGCGCATATGGAAGCGTACGTGTACACATGCAACTATCAGAGTGGCCCCGAAGTGTGCTGGGAGGAAATAGAAAGCATACCGCTCGTGGATACCGTTACCGGAGAACAAGCGCGTTTACACACAACCGTGAAAATCTGCCGCACCGATAGCTATCTCCATGTGCGCTTCGAATGTGCCGATGATCATGTCGTCGCTACCTACGAGAATAGGGATGATCCCATATATAAGCAAGATGTCGTAGAAATCTTCATCGATGAAAGCGGGGCGGGCAGGTTTTATAAAGAATTTGAGCTGAGTCCCCGCAATGTCGTATTCGATGCCCTTATTGATAAAGAAGAAGGGCAGAAACAGAAGGTCGATGCCAGTTGGAACCTGGATGGATTGCTGACACAGGTAATGTGGCCAGAGGAGGGGAAGGCCTTGTATGACATGGCACTTCCTATCGCATCCTTCGACCCCCCGCCTGCTCCGGGCATGAAATGGAGAATTAATCTTTACCGTATTGACGAAGATTCCACAGGACAGCGCCATTATTGGGCTTGGTCGCCAACGGGAGAACGAAGGAATTTCCATGTGCCTGCGAAATTTGGCACGCTCGTTTTTAATTGAAATTATTTCCTTTTATGACAATAGACATAAGCAGTTGCTTACACTACAATGAATATAACGCTTTCATATAGATGAAACGATTTCAAAGGGGGATTCATGACTTGGAAAAAAATCAAGCGCATAAAGTCAAATCAGCAGACCGAGTGTTGGACATATTCGAGTTATTTACGGGAGGGACCGATTCCTATAATTTATCGGAAATTTCTAAGAAATTAGAGATGCCTCCAAGCAGCACCTATCTCATTTTACAAAACATGTTGAACCGCGGGTATCTAGAAGTCGACAAGTCAGGCAAGCAATTCCGGATTGGCTATAAATTGTTTACCATTCGTAATCGCTATATCCAGAATACAAGTTTGACTGGCGAGTTCTATCAGATTGCCGATAAGATCACGGAGGATTTGAATGAAACGGTTAGTTTATCCGTGAGAAGCGGCAACCAGCTGTTGTATCTAGGAGAGAAAATAAGCAGCCAGGCATTGCGCTTTACGCCTAATCAGAGTGATGTATTTCCCTTACATGCAACAGCTTCTGGTAAAATTTTGCTCGCTGACTACTCGGAAGTGGAATTGCACACGCTTTATCCAGAAGAAAAGCTGGAACAAGTGACAAGTAAAACGATTTCCTCTTTAAAAGAGCTGAAACTGGAATTAGAAAAAGTAAGGACGTCAGGTGTTGGTTACAACTTGGGTGAAACGGTTCTAGGCGTACATTGCGTTGCAGGGGCTGTCCTTGACGCTGCTAACCAAACGGTAGCTTCCATAAGTATATCTGTTCCTGAGGTGCGCATTACGGATGAGATCTGGGATAAAGTTCATGTATGGATCAAGCGGGCTTGTGAAGAACTTGGTCGCAAAGTATATCGGTAAATTCGGATGGAAGGGAAGCTTCGCTGAATGAGTGATTCGAATTTTATTAGTAGGTCTTTTACTGAACCCTTTGGTTTCACGAAGAGCATTGAAGGACCTGCTTGCGATCGGGAAGGCAATTTGTATGCGGTGAATTTTGCCCGTAGACATACGATTGGTAAGGTAACACCCGCAGGTGAGTGCGCCATCTTTCTTGAATTGGCAGAAGGAAGCACGGGCTGCGGGATGCGTACGAACCAGCATGGCGATTTATTCATTGCCGATCATACCGGCCATAACATTCTCAAGGTCGATATCGCGACTCGCCTAATCTCGGTCTATGTGCATGAACCGACGATGAATCAGCCCAATGATTTAGCGATAACTTCCAGTGGCGTTATTTTTGCAAGCGATCCGAATTGGAAGGACTCCACAGGGCAAATCTGGCGTATGGATCCAAGTGGAAATGGCAAGGCAGTCTTACTGGAAGCCAATATGGGAACTACCAACGGAATCGAAGTCAGTCCAGATGAGAAGACGTTGTATGTCAACGAAACTAGACAACGCCGAATTTGGGCTTACGACCTTTCAGCGGATTTCCAAATCAGCCATAAACGACTCCTTATTGAATTTCCTGATTTCGGTTTGGATGGGATGCGGTGTGACATCGCCGGAAACCTCTATGTAACCCGCCATGGCAAAGGCACGATTGCCAAAATTTCACCAAGCGGTGAGATCCTCGTCGAAGTTCCATTGTTAGGCAAAGACTGTACCAACTTGACGTTCGGGGGACCCGATGGACGCAGTTGTTACGTGACAGTAGCGGATACTGGCAATATTCAACTATTCCAAGCGGACCTTCCCGGTAGGTGCTGGCAGTTACTTCAAGAGACTTGAGCTAACTGCCCCGAATTCATCATGCTCGAGACGGAGGGGAAATGTATGAAGCTAGCGATTGTAGGCATTTTTCATGAAACGAACACGTTTGCTCCAGGGAAGACCGAATTGGAAGATTTTGAACAAGAATGGATTCAAGGCAATGAGCTTTTTCATCAAAGATATGAGCATACACGAACATCCATGGGTGGCGTTATCGATGGGGCGCGAGTGGAGCTCGCAGCAATAACATGCGGCTTGTATACCGCGGCGCCTCCAAGCGGAATGGTCAGTCGTAGAACAGTGGAGGCACTATTTGATTCCGTGGTTTCCTCCATTGATTTATCAGCTGATGGCATTATTGCCATTCTGCATGGTGCGATGGTAGCAGAAGGCTTCCCAGACATTGAGGGTGAGCTCGTCCGGCGTATTCGAGAGAAGGCGGGTCCTTCCAAACCCATTGCAGTCACCTTAGATCTGCACGCCAATATCAGTAAGCACATGGTGGAACAGGTCGACATCATTGTTGGATATGACACGTATCCGCATATCGATGCCTATGAGAGAGGCGTAGAGGCGGTTCAGTTGTTAGCACAGACAATCCGCGGAGTGATCAAGCCTGTGAGTGCCTTCGTTCAACCGCGACTTCTCCTAGTACCGCAAGTGATGTTAACGGATGTAGCTGGTCCGATGCAGGAATTAATGGATTGCGCATTTGCAATAGAAAGTGACCCGAAGGTAGTCAATGTTACTGTAGCAGGAGGCTTTCCCTATAGCGATGTTCCTGATGCTGGTGTTTCATTTGTCGTGACGACGAATAACGATCAACCGCTTGCCGATCACTATGCCCAAGAACTTAGCCGAATGGCATGGGAACTCCGAGATAGGTTAAACAGCAATGGATACCCCGCCGCCGAAGCTGTAGCTATGGCGTTTGCTGAGGAGCAAGGACCTGTCATCCTCGTAGAAGGTGCGGATAATGTTGGCGGAGGCGCCCCAGCGGATGCAACCCATGTTCTGAAGCATCTCATTAACGCACCCAAAAAATGTCTCATGGTGATTCGTGATATAGAAGCTGCCCATTTTGCCCACCGTCTAGGTGTTGGTGCTGTTTGTGATGCAAAAATTGGCGGTAAGAGCGGTAAAATGAACGGAGAACCGGTTCCAATAACAGGTGTCATTCGAGAGCTATTTGATGGTAAATACACCCATATTGGTCCTTATATGACAGGACAATGGGCAGATATGGGAAAAACAGCTGTCATCGAAGCGGGAAATCTCACCGTAATTGTAACGGAAAAGCGCACAGCACCTTGGGATCTTGGGCATGTCACCTCTGTAGGCTTACGCGCTGAAGACTTCCATGTGATCGTCGTGAAATCCGCCATTGCGTGGAAGACAGCTTTTGGTACCCTATGCAAAAGAATTATACAGGTCGATACGCCAGGCTGTTGTGGAGAAAACCTCTACCACTTTCAATATGAGCAATTAACTCGTCCCATTTATCCGCTTGATCCTATTTCGTACATGGAGGAATCCAAATGAGAACTTATGAAAAATCCATTGCCAAGCATCAAGCAGCCAAACAGCATCTTGCAGGCGGGGTAGCCAGCTCCTTACGTGCGTCAATGAAACCAACTCCCTTGTATGCAAAGTCAGCGAAAGCTGCGCGCATCACGGATGTGGATGGCAATACCTACATCGACTACTTGCTTGCCTACGGCCCATTGATTCTAGGTCATGCGCACGACGGTTTAAATGAAAGCATTCATCAAGCTTTGCTGAATGGAGCTACGTATGGACTTCAGCATGATGGCGAAATTAGATTGGCTGATCTGTTAACCGAGGTTCTTCCTTGCGCAGAGAAAGTATCGCTAAGCGGCTCCGGCACAGAAGCGGTTATGCTGGCGCTTCGATTGTCACGCGCGTACACAAACAAAACAAAGGTTGTACGCTTCCATGGACATTACCATGGCTGGTCAGATTCGATCTTCACATCGTTTCCCAGCTCGGACATGAGTCAAAAAGCTTCCGACGACAAGGCAGCAGCTATTCCCCCTGGTACATTTGGACAAAGCGAAAATAGCCTGGATGATATCATCTTACTTCCTTGGAATGATCCTGAAGCATTAGAATCTACGCTGCGCACCAGAGGACATGAAATCGCCGCTGTCATAACGGAGCCAGTCATGTGTAATTCCGGTTGCATTCAACCGAAAGCAGGCTATCTAGCGTTAATGCGTAAGCTGACGCAAGAGCTCAACATCGTCATGATTATGGATGAGGTGATTACGGGGTTCCGGCTTAGCTTGGGAGGAGCTCATGGCAGATTCGACATTCGCCCTGACCTGGTTGTGATTGGCAAGGCAATGGGCGGAGGCATCGCAATCAGTGCTGTGGCCGGTAAAGCTGAGATTATGAAGCTTGTGGATGAAGGGAAAGTAAGCCATCTGGGGACGTTAAATGGAAACTGTGTCTCTACCGCTGCAGCAATTGCAACGATAAGCCACCTCGCCCAAGATAACGGTGCGGCTTACAAGCATATGGAAACACTCTTTACAGAACTTGCTGACGGTATACGCGCATTACTGAGTAAACACAGTATTTCTGGTGTAGTGAACCAAATAGGACCTGTGATGCACATGATGTTTATTGATGCGATAGAGGTTAACGATTTCGAGACGTTTAATAAGCGCGATGCTGCCCAATATACCCGCTTTGCAGAATTAATGCTGGAAGAAGGCGTCTTACTTCGTCCGAATGGGTTATGGTACATTTCTATCGCACACCAATCGGCTGAAATCGAAGCAACTTTGCGTGCAATGGATCGCGTGTTAGCACAATTGTGATTTTACAAATATTACAAGTGATACGATTATAATACTATAGCAGCTGCTCACTAGCGCACAAAAATTGTGCTCAAGAGCCACATGGCAGCCGGCAATTGCTCGCTAGCGCACAAAAATTGTGCTCAAGTGCCGCATGGCAGCCGGCAATTGCTCGCTAGCGCACAAAAATTGTGCGCAAGAGCCGCGTAGCAGCCGGCAATTGCTCGCTAGCGCACAAAAATTGTGCTCAAGAGCCGCGTAGCAGCCGTCAGATGCTCGCTAGCGCACAAAAATTGTGCTCAAGAGCTGCGTGGCAGTCATCAGATGCTCGGTAGGTAATCATAATCGTTACATTATCGACAATCTCAATATTTAGAACTAATTTTACTTCGTTTATATATCACAGTTGGAGGTTCACGCCATGGATACATTCTTATTTCACCATTTGACGAGGGAAGAAATAACAGAATGCGCAAGCGCCGGTTATGCCGCAGTTGTGCCGCTGGCAGCCACGGAGCAGCACGGCAAACACCTTAGTGTCTATACCGATAGCCTGATTTGTGAGCATATAAGCACAGAGGCTGTTCGTAAAGCGACCGCAGAAGGCAAAGCGAAGCTGCTCCTCACGCCGCAATTGTCGATCGGCTGCTCAAGCCATCATCTGGCCTTTGGCGGTACCCTTTCGTTTTCCTCGGAAACGTACTTACGGATGCTCAAGGAAATCGGAGAAAGCTTGATCAAAGACGGTTTCCGCAAAATTATTTTTATTAATGCGCATGGCGGTAATGCCAATATGATGAACCAAGCAGCACAGGACTTAGCTGTCCAGCATCCGGTGTGGGTCGCTTCCGCTTCCTACTGGAACGCAGCAGGGGAGGCAATGACGTCTGCTCGCGAAGAAAATCGTGGGATGGTGGCCGGGCATGCCGGCCGATTTGAGACTTCGCTGATGCTTGCGCTTGACGAGCGTCTCGTTCGTAAGGACCTCATTCCGGAGGAGCATACCGAGCTGGATTGGATATTTGGCAGCCGGGTAGGCACGTTTATCGGCTGTCATGGTAAATTAACTGGTGCGGATGGGTTTACTGACAGCAGCGAGGCCTCTTCTGCCGAGCAAGGACAGGCGTATTTAGCTGCCATCGTAGATGGTGTGGCTCAGTGGTTCGTGGAATGCTATGCGACAATGGAAAAGGAGCGTAAGGAATGACAACATACACGGTAGTAGTGACGGATTACGGGTTTCCGGATTTAAAGCAAGAAGAGGAAGTTTTGCTGCCAATGGGCGTGAAGCTCCTTTCGGGCCAATGCAAAACGCAAGAAGAAGTGCTGCAATTAGCTAGACATGCGGATGCCATTATCTCGGAGAGAGCACCGATTACGAAGGCCGTCATCGACAGCTTGGAGCGCTGCAAAATCATCGTCAGATATGGCGTCGGCGTAGATAACGTGGATATTGAAGCGGCCAAAGCGAGAAATATTCCTGTCGTCAACGTTCCGGACTATGGAACGGGCGAAGTCGCCGATCATGCGATGTCCTTGCTCCTTGCGAGTGTCCGCAAAATTCCGCAAGTGGTTGCCCAAGTACGCCGAGGCGTATGGCAAATAACGCCATGCCGCCCGCTTATGGGACTTAACGGGAAAACATTAGGGATCGCTGGCTTCGGCAATATCGGCAAAGATGTGGCCAAGCGAGCGCAAAGCTTCGGCATCAACACCATTGGTTACGATCCTTATGTGCAGCAGGCGGTATTTGAACAAAATAACACGCAGAAGGTAGATTGGCATCAATTGCTGGAACAAAGCGATATGATCTCCGTTCATCTTCCATTAACAGCGGATACGAAACATATTTTCAAACGCGATGCTTTTGAGCGAATGAAATCAACGGCTTACCTCATCAATACGTCCAGAGGAGCGGTCATTCACACTGAAAGCTTAATAGAAGCTTTATTAAATAACCAAATTGCCGGTGCAGCACTAGATGTGCTGGAGCAGCAGCCTGTTGCGCTGGACAGTCCTCTGCTCCAAATAGAGCAGTGCTTAATTACAAGCCATTGCGCTTGGTATTCGGAAAGCTCCTTGAACCGACTGCAGCGTCATGCGGCTTTGGAAGTGCAGCGTATATTGAACGGTGAGCGTCCGAAGCATATCGTGAATGGCGTAGAGGTATACTCAGCATGAAGACGCTGGTATATCACGGGCCGAGGCAATTAAGTCTAGAGGACAAAGAAGATCCGCATGCGGGCCCTGGAGAGGCCGTCATTAAGGTCGAAGCCGCTGGGATTTGCGGCAGCGAGTTGGAAGGCTATCTGGGCCACAGCAGCGTTCGAATTCCACCGTTAATTATGGGGCATGAGTTTTGTGGGACGATCGTTGGTATCGATTATCAATCAGGTGCACTTGCAGGTTTTTCCATAGGTGATAAGGTCGTAGCCAATCCCCTAATCTCTTGCGGCTCTTGCGACCGCTGCATCATCGGCAAGCGCAATCTGTGCCGTCACCGGGAATTGATCGGTATTCATCGACCAGGCGCTTTTGCGGGGTATGTGACCGTACCTGTCAGCAGCCTGTACAAGGTGCCCCAAGAAATGGATGCCGCTGTCGCCTCATTGGCGGAGCCGCTAGCCGTATGCATTCATGCGATCAAGCTAGGACTTCCGTATTTGGATGATCTAATCATTTATGGAGCCGGTACGATCGGCTTGCTGACGTTGCAGGCAGCATTAAACATGGGCGCCAATCAAGTGCTGGTCGTGGATCGGCAGGAAGTACGGCTGCATCATGTCAAGCTTCTGGGTGCTGAGGTGGCGACGCCTGAGCAAGTGGAAGTCAAAGCAGCGGAGCTCTTCGCGCAGCGGGGGATCGATACGATCATCGATTGCGTCGGTGCAACCGCCGTGAGACAGCAAGCGCTGCAGCTGATTAATCCTGGCGGGAACATCGTGCTGGTGGGCTTAGGTAGCGATGAATCACCTATGAAATTGAACCATCTTGTCCGTCAAGAGGTGAATATACGCGGTTCTTATTCCTATACGGATGCGGATTTTAAACATGCCGTACAAATGCTGGTCAGCGGGAAAATCAGAGCGGATGGTTGGCTGGCGAAACGCAGCTTGTCAGATGGACCCGACAGTTTCCGAGCTTTGGTGGAAGGTAAAACCGAATTCAGCAAAATTACTTTACATCCTTAAGTAGGGAGGGCGACACCATGCGATTTGAGAAAAAGGTTTTCGTTGTTACCGGCGGCGGTACAGGTA
This sequence comes from Paenibacillus sp. J31R109, assembly GCF_059692055.1. Taxonomy (NCBI): domain Bacteria; kingdom Bacillati; phylum Bacillota; class Bacilli; order Caryophanales; family Paenibacillaceae; genus Paenibacillus; species Paenibacillus sp. J31R109. Next base: position 42,980 of record NZ_JCAUAR010000019.1, read on the forward strand.
TTGGTCGAGCTACTTCCATACGCTTGGCTCAAGAGGGAGCCAACGTTGTGATCGCCAACCGTTCGGAAGCGAACGCGATGGAGACGCTAGAGCAGATGAAAGACTCGGCGGGAAAAGCCATTTTTGTCAAAACCGATGTGGGACAGTCTAACGATATACAGAGGGTGATCCAGACTGCGGTTGAAACCTTTGGCAGGCTGGATGGCATCGTCCATAGTGCTGCAGTTGAATCGTTGCTTGGAGTTGTCGATTTGTCCGAAGAGGAGTGGCATGCGACGCTCAATGTGAACTTAACATCCGCTTTCTTACTAGGGAAATACGGCATTCCGCATATGATAAACAGTGGTGGAGGCGTCATTATTAACGTCGCTTCGGTTCACGCGCAGGCAACCATTAACAACTACGCAGCCTATGCGGCTTCCAAGGGCGGGCTCATGGCGTTGACCCGAAGCATGGCGATCGATTACGCCAAACAAGGGATTCGCGTCAACGCGGTTCTACCCGGTGCAACCGATACGGGCATGTTGAATCGATACGCCGAATTAGGCGGATTGCATGGTGCTGATCTCAATGAGGAATGGAAAGACGCCCAGCCGCTGGGACGCATTGGTAAGCTAGAGGAAGTTGCCAACCTGATCTGCTTCATGGCTAGCGACGAGGCGCGTTTTATGATTGGCACGGGTGTAGTCATTGACGGAGGGATGTTGGCTGAGCTATGAAACAATACATCGCGATTTTACCGATGCTGGATGAGGAAAAGAATCGAATGCATCGACCAGCTCACTTGGCTTATTTGGAGGATCTGGAAAAGAAGGGTTCGATTTATCTCAAAGCTCGTTTTGTAGACGGAGCAGGTGGCATGGTGATTTACAATGCGAACTCGTTGGAAGAAGCTGAAAAGCTGGCTGCGCAAGACCCGTTCGTTATCCATGGGGCGCGTTCCTGCGAGTTCCATGAACTGCTCATCGTATGATGGAACACATCCGCTTGGAGAATGAGCACTTGTTAATTGACATCATTCCTGCACTCGGTACTAAAATCTGTTCGCTCGTCAATAAAAAGACCGGAAAACAGTGGATGGATCAACCTGAGGGAAGGGGAGAGTTTCGTGAGCCTCGCTATGGCAGCTTGTGGGAGGAATGGGATCGATGCGGATGGGATGAGTTATTTCCCAGCATAGATAGCTGTTCCTATCCGGTTGATCCATGGAAACATATCCAAATTCCCGATCACGGAGAAGTATGGGCATTGCCGTGGGTGTGCAATAAAGTCTCCGACCTTGAGATGCATGCTGTTGTTCAAGGACGCAGCCTGCCTTACCGATTGGAGAAAAAGATGGTTTTGAATGGTAGTCAGGTCCTTTTCTCTTATCGTTTAACGAATTTGAGCGAGCATGACATGCCTTATTTATGGGCTCCGCATCCGATTATCGCTGCTACGGAATCGATGCGCATCTGTTTGCCTACATCTATAAGCCAAATCATAACGACCGTTTCGTTAGATCAGCGTTTAGGACAATGGGGAACGGTGAAGGAATGGCCAGCTTTTATTGGCGAGGACGGGGCTAAAGTAGAAATAGATAAGATGCCCGCGCGTCATTCTGGTGTGGCAGATAAGTTTTATGTAAAGTCCCCCCTTCAAGAGGGCTGGTGCTCCGTAGTTGAGGAAGCGACAGGAGAGCGATTTACACTCATTTTTGATGTCAAAACGATTCCTTATTTGGCCTTCTGGGTGAACGGCGGCGGATGGAATGATCATTATCACCTTGCGTTGGAGCCAGCGACAGGGTATTTGGATAATGTGAGCATTGCTCATGGTTTGAACAGCTGCTCGGTCGTGCCAGGCAGCGGCGTCAATGAGTGGGCGTTAACTTTGGAAATCAGCTAGATCCATAGGAGAGTGGACGCATTGATAGGTAAAGTATATCCATCGGAAAAGAAGTCGTACATCGATGAAAAAACGGGAAAACAAGTGTGGCAGCTGACCGACGGCGCCTCCAACAATGTTCATCTCTATTTTACGGATAATTCCTTTACGTTAGGCGATAAGGAAATTTACTTTCTTTCCGATCGAGGTAGTGAATCGGGGCTGTACAATTTTTTCAAAATGCATCTGGCTTCAGGACATATTACTCAGATAACAGACGAGCCCGAAGGCGTCGGCTACACCGGCTTCAGCACGAAGACACCGGACAGCGAGTTGTTAGTCTACATTACAGGCAACAAGATCAAAAAGGTCAATACCCGAACGGGGGAGATCACCGTTGTGTACGAGGAAACCGAGGGCATGACGTTATGGTCCCCTTTTATAAGTCCCGATAAAAAGCTAGTAGGTTTTTGCCGCAACGAGGATGTTTCCATTACATATGGCAACAATTACGCCGGCTTCAAGGAGACGATGTACGCGATCAAACGGGGCTTTGTCACGATTGCTCATCTGGATGGTTCCAAGGTCTATAATGCCTTTGAAGATACCCACTGGCTGGGGCATTTTCAATTTTCGCCGCATAACAGCGATCAGGCCATGTTCTGTCATGAGGGGCCTTGGAATCAGGTTCACCAACGTATCTGGCTGCTGGACATTCCCTCCGGCAAAGTAACTCCCTGTTTTAGGCAGGAAGAGGATGATTGCGTTGGGCATGAGTTTTGGACGCGAGACGGCTTAATCTTCTTCGATAATCGCAGAAAAGGGCATGACGGCACGATTACTTCCAAGCGAACGCAGGCTACGATTGTTACGGAGGAAAGTGGGCAAACGCCTTATATCGGCTTAGCTGATGAGAACGGTAAGGTCCTTAACACGATCCCGATGCCACATTATTGCAACCATTATCATGCCAATAACGATAACAGCCTCTTAGTTGGGGATGAAGTCGATGATATCGTCCTTATCACATTGAAAGATGGTCAGACGGAGTTGAAAACACTATGTACGCACCACACCTCATGGGGCTCCCAGATGTCGCATTGTCATCCGACGTTCAGCTGGAAGGCTGACCACATTTTATTCGCCTCCGACCGAAGCGGGACGATACAGCTCTACTTGACGGAGGTGAATGGGTAATGAAAAAGAAGAATCTATTGTTTATTACAACGGATCAACAAAGACAGGATTCACTGCCCTGTTATGGGTTAGATTTTATGCAAACGCCGAATCTGGATTGGATTGCTAATCAGGGCATGGTATTTAACAATTGCTACGTAACAGCTCCCGTATGCGGACCCAGCCGATCAGCCATGATGTGTGGGCAGTATCCTTCAGTCATCGGGACGTTATCCAACGATACGAATCTTCCTGAGGGAACGCCGGTATGGCCGGAGATTGTTGGCAGAGAAGGCTACCAAACGGCTGCAATTGGCAAAATGCATTTTACCCCATGGGATCAACTAGGCGGTTTTAAAGAGCGAATTATTTGTGAGGATAAGCGGCATTTTTATTTGCCGGATGACCACTATACCTTTCTAAAACACAACGGATTGGACCGTTCGAGTCCAGTTGAGTTTCCGGAATATCAGGAATCCCTCGGAGCGCCGTATTTTATTCATGAAAAGAAGTTCCACCCCGATGTCTTTGTTGCAGAAAGCGCGGCACAATGGTTGGGAACGAATGGCGATGAGCCTTTTGCCGTCTGGGTAAGTTTTCCGAGCCCGCACGATCCTTACGATCCGCCTGCAGAAATGAAGGATATGTATGAACATTGCGACATTCCTGAGCCGATTCAAGGTTCGGTAGAAGCGAACTATATGTTGGAAGAGCAGTTGGCGTTTTGCAGGGATACAGAGAATAATTCGGTTTTCAGAATTGATCCTACAAAGGCGAAACCTGAGCAAATTAGAAGATGGCGGAAGCATTATTATGCGACAATCTCCCTGATCGATGAAGGCATTGGCAAAATGCTGGATGTATTAAGGGAAAAAGGTGTGCTGGAAGATACGTATATCGTGTTTACAAGTGATCATGGCGATGCGCTAGGTGACCATGGTTTATCCTATAAATATTTCTTTTACGAATCAATGGTCAAAGTTCCACTTCTTGTGTATGGACCAGGAGTGGCGAAAGGCAGCACATGCGATTCCCTCGTTAGCACGGTTAATCTGATGCCGATGTTCTTAGATATGTGTGAGGCTCCTAAACCGAAAACGGTTCAAGGGAAAAGCTTGATGGCGTTAATCGAGAACCCTGAGAAGCCCATTAATAACTACGTTTTTAGTGAATTCCTGGAACGTTCCATGGTGTATGACGGTCGCTATAAATATGTGCATTATATTTCGGGTGGGGAAGAACTGTTCGATGTTCAGGAGGACCCACAAGAGATTACGAATAGATCGAAGGATGAGACTTTGTTTGGCATTAAGAGCGATTTGAAAAGCCGATTAATTGAGCATATGTTGGAATGCCAGAGCTTGCTTAAACAACGAACGACCGTAGAAACTCATCCAGAACGGAAACGAATCGATGACGAGTATAAGCAAATGAGAATGAGTATCCCGTCTTAGAGAGGAGAACATGATGAACATTTCCTTACATTTTGAAAAGTTGTCCAAGTTTCCACGCGAAGAAGAACCTAGCACGATTGCTGTTCCATTTGTGGAAGGAATGGTGTCCGATAGCTCCAGGGTTTCTGTTCTAGACGGCAACAAAGTGGTACCGACGCAGTCCCGAGTAACAGCAATGTGGCCTGATGGCTCCGTGAAGTGGCTGCTGCTGCACTTTCTAGCGGATCTTCCAGCGAATCTTGGCAAAACATTTATGATCGCAACGGATCGTGAAACGGTTTTGCCATCGGATCCAGTAGGGATTCAGCAAAGCAATGGATCGGTGGTGATCACCACCGGTGAGTTGGTCGCCGAGTTGTCGGCTCCTGGCCAAACAGGCCTATTCCAATCGTTGAAACGCAAAGATGGTTTACCTACTCATAGCGTAGTAGGGCCGACGCTTCGAGATGCATCGAATCAGGAGTTCGTATGCGAAATCTCCGCGGAAGGCTGGCGCGTGCTCGAATCAGGTCCTGTTCGTTGTTCCGTTGAAGCGAAAGGGAAGCATCTCAGTACTGCTGACGAGAATCGCTGGTTTGATTTTGTGGTCCGGGTCTATGCGTTTGCCGGAAAACCGTGGTTGATGATCGATTATCAGATTATCAACAAGGAATTAGCCCAAGAGCAGGTGATTCATGCTGCCGAACTGCGTATTCAATCTGTGCAGGACGTTCTGCAATCCGAACAGCTTCGACTCGGCATCTCCCGCTTTGGAACGGATAAAAGATTGTCCAAAAGCGGAGTAAAGGGAGATCATTTATCGTATGCTTTTACGGCTGAATCCTTGAAAAAAGAATTTATCGAAGACATACCAGAAACATTTTGCGGGACATTCTGGGCAGATCTGAGTGAACAGCATCGTGGTGGAATTAGCGTTACGTTGTTCCAGGCACCACAAAACTTGCCTAAATCGTTGGAGGTTACATCCGAAGAGATCAACGTGGGTATCATTCCAGCAGGACACCCCATCACCATGATGCAGGGAATGGCCAAAACTCATCGCTTCTTCCTGCACGTGCATGGAGCGGAGGAGACGTTGGAGGAAGTGAACGTGCGCAGTCTGCAAATGCAGATGCCAGATCATCCTGTACTTGAGCGCGGAGCCTATGAAAGGGCGGGGATTATTGAGGCTATCCCGGGCGATCAATTCATCGACTGGGTCGAGCGTGGATTTTATCGCATGGCGGACGGTCGAGCAAAAACCTTTGGTATGCTGCATTGGGGCGATGCGCCTGACAAGAACTATACGTTCCAAGGCAGGGGCAATGGTGATTGGGTGTGGGTGAACAACGAGTATGACCTCCCGCATGCGATGATGCATTTGTTCGCAAGAACCGGAAAGCGAAGATTCTACGATTACATGCTAAGAGGCGCTGAGCACTGGATGGATGTGGATATTTGCCATTTTAGTGAGGATCCGTTACGTCTACATGGTCAAATCATGCATTCAGGCAAGCATGTAACAGGACTCGTGAAAATATGTCATGAGTGGGTCGAAGGCTTACTTGACTATTATCACATGACTGGCGAACAATCCGCGCTTACGGCCGCCATTGGTATTGGTGACAACATCAGAAGGATATTAAATACGCCCCGCTATCAAGGTGAGGGAGGCATTGCCGCTAGAGAAAGCGGTTGGGCGCTTCGCAGTCTGACAGCTTTATATAATGAGACCTATGAGGAGAAATGGCTGGAAGCCGCAGAGCGCATTGTTGATCATTTTGCAGCGTGGAAACATAAATTTGGCACCTTCTTGTCCCCTGCTACGGATCACACCGTGTATCGCTCAGGCTTCATGATATGCGTGGCGGTTAACAGTTTGATGCGTTACTATCGCATTCGCCCTCAGGAACAAATTAAGCAAATGATTGTGGATGTGATGGACGATTATTTGGAGCATTGTTATGTGAAAGAAACGGGCTTATTTTATTATAAAGAGTTACCTAGTACACAGAAACTCCACAGTAATCCAATTTGTCTAGAGGCGTTGTCCTATGCTTATGAATTTACTGGCGAAGTGAAGTTTTTGGAAGCGGGTAGGGCTACGTTCCGCGAAGGCATCGACATCCGTGGGGGCGAGGGAGAAGGCAGAGAGATCTCTGGTGATGCTGGTGATGCCCTCATTTTCTGGGGAGATAGCCCAAAAAAGTTTGCGCAATACTACTATCCGATCTTCTATTATTATCAAACGATTTTAAAGGTTGGCATCCAAGTTTAAAAAACAGGCAGAGGAGATAAATAGGATGAAATTAGTGCAATTTTACACCAAACAGGATCCTAATAAGTTGCAAGTCGGTATTGTAAAAGAAGAGAGTACCGTTCAAGTGTTAAGCGCAGTCTGCACGGCGCGTGATGTAATCCGTGGGCTTGCCGAGTCTGGTAAGCGTGCCGCAGATTATCTAACAGCATGTGCCGAAGGCGGCGCTCTTTATCCACTGGAGGATGTAAAATTAGCTTCCCCTTTAACAGATCCAGAGAAAATTATTTGTATCGGACTTAACTATCACGACCATGTCATCGAGTCCAATATGCAAGTACCCAAAGTTCCCGTACTTTTTCCAAAATACAACAACTGTTTGATCGGACATGAGGATTTCGTGACGATTCCAAGGGAAGTCTCGCAATGTGATTACGAAGTCGAGCTGGCCGTCGTCATTGGCAGAACAGCCAAAAGGGTCACAAAAGAAGACGCAATGGATTACGTATTTGGTTATACGGTGTTGAATGATGTCAGTGCTCGTGATATTCAGTTGAACGAGCCGCAATGGACGCGCGGGAAAGCCATCGATGGATTCGCACCGACAGGTCCGTGGATTGTGACGGCAGAGGAAATAGCAAACCCAGGACAACTAAATATCTCACTGACGTTGAACGGGCAAGTGATGCAGAATTCGAACACGAAAGAATTAATTTTTGATATTCCGCATCTGGTTTCGTTTCTTTCCAATACCATTACGCTGCAACCCGGGGATATCATTAGCACGGGTACACCTCCTGGTGTCGGAATGGGGAGGAAGCCTCAGGTGTGGTTGAAGCCTGGTGATGTTGTTGAAGCGACGATTGAGGGGATTGGTACACTGCGAAATACGTTTGTAGCTGAACGCTAAACATCAGAGCGGCCTTGGTCCTGAATGTCATTGGACTGAGGCTGTTTCATTTGGGATAAACAATAATGAAAAGAAACCTAGTAATGACAATTTGCCAAAAAACGGTTGACAATATAAGTGTTCGGAGCTAAAATTCTAGACAAAGTGATAACCGAGTAATCTTATTGGATTATAATAATTGAAGCCGACGCAGTCGACCGTACTAACGGAGACGTATCGCATGAATGTAAGTGTTCATGCCGTACGTCTCTTTTTATTTTGCCATTGGGAGGAGGGTGTCATATGCGTACAACTAGTCAAGGAGCCTGCTGCTCCATCAAGCGAACGGAGCAGCAGACCGTCGAGGCGCAAAACACGACTAATTTTATACATCTGGAATCATTCGTACAAAGTACCCAGAAGAAACCGTTTCAAGAAGAAGGGTTAATTTACTTGCCTGGCGGCGAATTTTTGATGGGCACCGATGACGCCGAAGGCTTCCCAAATGATGGAGAAGGGCCGATTCGCACGATCGAGCTTTCACCGTTCTATCTCGATGCCTGCACGGTTACGAATGAGCAGTTTGCGAAGTTCATTCGACAAACCGGCTATGTGACGGAAGCGGAAAGGTTTGGTTGGTCGTTCGTCTTTCATTTGTTCGTCCCGGATAAGGTGCGGGACGTGGACGCAAGACCAGTGCCGAACGTACCGTGGTGGCTTGCTGTGAACGGAGCCTGCTGGTTTCGGCCGGAAGGCAGTGGCTCTTCGATCGAGGAACGGCTGGATCATCCCGTCGTTCATGTTTCATGGCATGATGCAACGCAGTATGCCAAATGGGCCGGCAAACGGCTTCCGACGGAAGCCGAATGGGAGTTTGCAGCTCGTGGAGGCTTGATCCAGAAGCGCTACCCTTGGGGCGATCTGCTGAAGCCTGGTAACGAGCATCTATGCAATGTGTGGCAGGGGAAATTTCCTGACAAAAACCATGCCTCAGATGGCTACGCCGGTACGGCACCTGCACGCTCGTTTCCACCGAATGGGTACGGCTTGTACAACATGGTTGGCAACGTATGGGAATGGTGCTCCGATTGGTTTACAGCAGCGCCGGACAAGAACAAGAGAAATCCGCGTGGGCCATCTTCCGGCGTGAGCCGATCCATGCGTGGCGGTTCGTACTTGTGCCATAAGTCTTACTGCAACCGCTACAGAGTTGCTGCACGCAGCTCGAATACACCGGACAGTTCGACAGGGAATATAGGGTTTCGCTGTGCGGCAGATGCTTAACATAATGAGATCCAACGAAAGGAGGTGGTAACACCATGCAAGTAGTTACTGGCAATAAAACAGAGGGAAGAGAGAAGCCGACATGGTTTCACTACCGTTTGCGCAAAGAGATGTGGTGCTGGGCTTTTATCGCGCCACAGTTGCTTCTGTTCCTGCTATTTACGGTGTACCCGATCGCAATGAGCTATGTATATGCCTTTTTCCATTGGAATGGCTACGGCCCTCTGCGAGATTTCGCCGGATTTGATAATTTCAAGGAGACGCTGCTTGATCCAATCTTCTGGAACGCTTTTCGCAACAGTATTGTGTTTATGGTCTGTTTGGTAGCTATTCAAGTACCGCTTGCGCTGCTCATGGCGCTTTTATTGAATGCAAGTTGGCTCAAAGGGAAGGTATTTTACCGCACGGTGTACTTCTTACCGGTTGTTACGACCACGGCTGTTGTTGGTTTAGTGATGCGGTTCGCATTCGGTGCTTACAAAGGTCTGGTGAACGAGATACTGCTGCGTCTCGGATGGATTGAACGGCCTGTGGATTGGCTCGGTTCGATTGATACGGCACTCGCGATTGTCATCGTAGTCGGCATTTGGAAAACCTTTGGGATGAAGCTTGTGTATTGGTTAGCGGGTATTCAAGCTCTGCCAAAAGAGTTGTTCGAAGCAGCACGTATCGATGGAGCTTCCGCTTGGCAATTGTTCCGATTTTTGACGATACCCCTGCTGCTGCCGGTTGGGAGTGTGATTGTGCTGATGTCAGCTGTTAATGCGCTCCATGTATTTGATCTGGTTAAGACGATGACCAACGGCGGACCAGCCTTCAAAACGGACATGGTGGATGTATACATCTACCGCTATGCATTCTCAGGCAGCGGGGAAGCCCGGGTAGGCTTCGCTTCCGCAGCGGGCGTTTTATATGGCATTGTGGTCATGCTCATTTCAATTATTCTAGGGTTGTTTGTCAAATGGACTGGCGGACGTAAAGCGTCCGGGCGGTTATAGGAGGGACTCAGCTTGAAAAGGAAGCTTCTACGCGTGCCGTTATTTGCTTTGCACACTTTATTGATCGGGATCGGCATCGTCTGGATATATCCGTTCATTTGGATGATTGCCGCTTCTTTTAAGACAAATAACGAATATATCACCTCAGGCATTACACTATTGCCGCAAAAGTTTCAATTTGCCAATTACAAACGGGCATGGGAGACCGCGCATTTCTCCGTGTATTTCTGGAACACACTGATTGTTACGGTGTCGGTGGTGTTGATCGTGCTTGCCGTGTGCTCCCTAACGGGTTACGCAATTGGGCGTTATCGTTTCCGTGGACGGCTATTTTTTGTAACAGCGGTTACTGCGACGATGTTCATGCCCAAGGGATATACGATTATCCCGGTGTATTCGCTTATTAACTCGCTGGGACTTAACAATTCCCTATGGGGCGTTATTTTGGCTGAGGCAGGCAGCGGACATATCTTGTTCATTTTACTATTCGTTGCCTATTTCCGCGGTCTTCCGAAGGAAATGGAGGAATCGGCGGAGATTGATGGGAGTGGTTTTTTAAGGACATTTGCAAGTATTATGCTGCCGATGGCAAAGCCGATCATTGCAACGACCGCGATCATGCAGTTTATGTGGACGTGGAACGCGTTTCTCATGCCGCTTATTTTTACATTGAGCAAGCCCAATTTACGGACGCTCGGCGTGGGGATGTTTCAGTTCGTAGGCGAAAATACGATGGACTGGACGGGAATGGCGGCAGCAGCTAGCATATCTTTGCTCCCTATCCTTGCTGTATTTATTTTACTGCAACGTTATTTTATCGAAGGGGTCTCAGGCGCAATCAAGGGATAAGAAAAGCGTAAGAAAACAATTTTTTATTTTATGAGGAGGATGGCTATGAAAAAGAAATGGATCAATGGATTGGGCGCTTTGGCGCTAGGGAGTGTTGTGGTGCTCTCAGGTTGCACAAGTAATAACGCTGAGAAGCCAGAACAAACGAAAGAAGTTGGGCAGGAATCGGTTGTCACGGTATGGGGCGGGAGCGATTTCTTGAAGGGGGACGAAAGTCCAGGCCAGCGTATGGTGAAGGAGTTTAATGAAAAAAACAAAGGCCGCATTCGGGTTGAGGCCCGTTACATGCCTTGGGCTGAATACAATTCAGCTGTTCAGGCGGCGGCTACATCCAACGAGCTTCCGGATATTTTTCAAACTCCGCAAAATACAGATATACGTTCCATCGTTGCTAATGGGTGGGCGCTTCCGTATGACGGTCTTCTCTCGGAGGAGTGGAAGAAGCAGTTTATCGCGGGATCCTTTGCCGAAGGTGTGAATGTCATTGATGGCAAAACATACGCATGGCCACTCACAGGGCCGCAGTTGAGTTCGATCCTGTACTATAACAAGGATGTGCTGCAAAAAGCTGGGCTTGACCCAGAGAAGCCGCCAACAACTTGGGATGAGCTGCGCAGTATGTCAAACACGATTACGGCCAAGGGCAAAGGCGATGTATTCGGCATCGTATTCGGCGGTGGAGAGACCGGCGATGCTTCAGGCATCAGTAAATTCGTAAGTGCGCTAAGCGCAGGCACTGATCCTCAGGCAGCTGATGGATTTAACTATAAGACCGGGAAATATGAATACAGCTCCAAAGCAACGCTGGATGCTTTTGATTTCTTACTAAAGCTCAAAGCAGATGGTAGTATTTTACCCTCCTCTTTTACATTGAAAAGCACGGAAGCCAGCGTGCTATTCGGTCAAGGCAAGGCAGCTTTTCTAATTGATGGTCGCGCCCGGATGTGGATTGCGAAGCGAGATACGCCAGATGTTAAGCTGGGACTCGCAGCCGTGCCGACGCTTTCCGGAAGTAAGCCAACGTATTACTATGTGCAAGCAGCTCCATCCGGCTATCTTATTTCAGCCAAGTCCAAAAATGCGAAAGCCGCAGCGGAGTTTATCGAGAAAGCTTTTTCCTCACAGCTATTTTATGAAAAGTACCTGAACAGCGGCGTCGCGTTGACGCCAATTAATAGTATTAATGAGAATAAGGCGCTGTATCCATATCCTGAATTCGATTCGTTCTTGAAACTGCACAAAGAAGAGTTGAAGCTTCGCCCAGATTACGCGATTCAAAACCCGCAAACCGCCAAGGTCATCGTGGGTCTCGGAACCCTTTCGCAGCCGAAAATCAAGCCATCATTCAGTGACATTTTGCAATCGGTGTTGACGGGGGCTGAAAAAGATGCGGCACCTTTGCTTAAAGCCTATGATGAGAAATTAAACAAAGGCTTGGACGAGGCTGTGAATAAAGTGAAGTCATCTGGAGTACAAGTGAGCAGAGATGATTTCACCTTCCCTAATTGGCAAGCGGATAAAGACTATACATCGGATGATTATAAGCAATTAGTGAAAAAATAATAGTGTCGGAGTGGAGCTGTTTCTGTGAGCCGCAAGCCTAACATTTTGCTTATTACAAGCGACCAACAGCATTGGAATACGATCGGCGCCTTTCAACCTGAGATTAAGACGCCGAATCTGGACCGTCTAGTCAGGGAAGGAACAACGTTTACTAGAGCCTACTGCCCTAATCCAACGTGTACGCCGACTCGCAGCTCCTTAATAACGGGACAATACCCGAGTCAACATGGTGCATGGACACTAGGGACGAAGCTTTCGGAGAAGGTGCATACGGTCGGTGAAGATTTCCAGAAGGCGGGCTACGAAACTGCGCTGATTGGCAAAGCGCATTTCCAACCACTGGTTTCGACGGAGGAATATCCGTCTCTGGAGTCGTATCCGCTGCTTCAGGATTTGGCGTTCTGGAGACAGTTCGACGAGTCGTATTACGGCTTCAGGCATGTAGAGCTTGCCCGCAACCATACAAATGAGGCTCATGCCGGACAGCATTACGCACTATGGCTAGAGGAGAAAGGCTGCACAGAATGGCGTAACTATTTCCTATCGCCGACAGGCACAATGGATCGGAAGCAAGTTCACAAGTGGGCGATCCCGGAAGAATATCATTATGACGCCTGGATCGCTGAACGTACAAATACGCTGCTTGAGCAGTATCAGCAATCCGATCAGCCCTTTTTCTTGTGGGCGAGCTTCTTCGATCCGCATCCACCTTACCTTGTGCCAGAGCCATGGGACACGATGTACGATCCGAATCAATTGACACTTCCGAAGTTGCAGCAAGGAGAGCATGCTGCCAATCCGCCGCATTTTCGTCTGGCGCAAGAGGAGAAGCCTGATTTTTCCTCATATCGAGAGTCCGGTTTCGGCATGCATGGCTTACGTTCCCACTTGCATAATGAGGAACAGCTTCGCAAGGACATTGCCGTGTACTACGGAATGACGAGTTTAATGGATGCCTATATTGGACGTATTCTCGATAAGCTGGATGAACTTGGGCTCACAGAGGATACGCTGGTTGTCTTCACATCAGATCACGGTCATCTGTTCGGGCATCATGGTCTCATTGCCAAAGGTCCATTTCATTATGAGGATCTGATTCGTGTACCGATGATTGCCCGTTACCCTGGTCAAATTCCGGCAGGACGTGTGTCAGCTTCAATGCAATCACTCGTTGACTATGCACCGACTCTGCTAAGTTACGCGGGCTTGCCAATCCCTTCCTCCATGACGGGAGTCAACCAACGGGAGGTTTGGAACGGCAATCAAGAGGCTGCCCGTGATCATATCCTTTGTGAGAATCACCATGAACCAACGACTATTCATTTGAAAACCTATGTGAATGAGCGTTACAAGCTCACGGTTTACTACAATCAAACATATGGCGAGCTCTTCGATCTTCAGGAGGATCCAGGGGAAGTGCGAAACCTATGGGATGAGCCGGAGTATGAGGCTTTGAAATTCAACCTGCTGCTGCGATATGCCTGGGCGGAGCTGGGAAAAGAACCGATTTGGATGCCCCGCATCGCCAATGCTTAGCGAGAGAAGACTTGCTATTTTGAAGTGAAAAAGAAGGAGATGAATGGATATGGCAAACACACAAAAAGCTTCACAACCGAATGTGATCGTATTCTTTACGGATCAACAGCGCTGGGATACGACTGGGGTGCATGGGAACCCGCTTGGACTTACGCCTAATTTCGACCGAATGGCGGCACGGGGCACTCATTTATATAATTCGTTTACATGTCAACCCGTCTGCGGTCCGGCACGATCGGTGTTTCAGACGGGCTTGTATCCGACGACGACGGGCTGTCATCGTAACTCTATTCCGCTGCCGGAAGGGACGCAGACTCTAGCGCATTATTTCCGAGACGCCGGATATAAAACCGGTTATATCGGAAAGTGGCATCTCGCCAGCGAGAATCCCGTTACGGAGAAGGGACGTGGCGGTTACGAGTATTGGCTTGCGGCGAATGCCTTGGAAATGACATCCGACTCTTATGATGCTGTTGTCTTTAATAATGATAATGAGCGAGTGAAGCTGCCCGGTTATAGAGTTGATGCGTTGACAGATGCAGCAATTCGCTACATAGATCAGGAGAAAGAGAATCCTTTCTTCCTATTCCTTTCCTTCTTGGAGCCGCATCATCAAAATCATCGGGATGACTATCCATCGCCGGACATTTATCAAGAAGCTTACACCGGCAGATGGACCCCTCCTGATTTGGCTGCGCTAGGCGGTACAAGCGCGCAGCATTTGGGCGGTTATTATGGCATGGTGAAACGGATAGACGAAGCACTTGGCCGCTTGTTTGACGCTGTCAAAAGCTTAAGCCTCGCTGATAATACCATTATCTTGTTCACGTCCGACCACGCCTGCCATTTCAAAACACGCAACAGCGAGTACAAACGCTCGTGCCATGAAAGCTCTATCCGTGTACCGTCGGCGGTTATCGGCCCCGGCTTCGATAGCGGAGGGCAAATCCGTGAGCTAGTCAGTTTGATTGATCTGCCGCCTACGCTGTTGGATGCGGCAGGTATTGAGGTACCTGAAGCGATGCAAGGACAATCATTTCTCCCGCTCGTACGTAGAGAAACTGCTAGTTGGCCTGATGATGTTTATGTGCAAATTAGCGAGGCGCAGATTGGCAGAGCAATCCGGACTTCGCGATGGAAATATTCCGTATCGGCTAGAGAACCGATTGGCGATGTACCGACTGCGGATTCCTACGTTGAAGAATTTTTATACGATCTTCAGGCAGATCCCTATGAACTAACGAACTTAATAGGGTTCGCATCACATGGAGATGTCACCGCTATTCTGAGAGAGCGACTGCTTCGGAGAATGGAAGCGGCGGGTGAACCGAAAGCTGAGATTATAGCAGCGGATAGTAAAAAGAGCGGGCAGCGACGTGTATCTGACCACGAATCACGTGTTTAAAGAGAGGAGATTGCGTATGAGTAATTCCATCATTATCCTATCAGATGAGCATAACCCGTTGTACTCGTCCGTATATGGACATCCATTTCTGCGTACGCCAAATATGGAGCGGTTGGCAAGCAGAGGTACGGTGTATGAAAATGCCTATTGCCCATCCCCTCTTTGCAGTCCAAGCCGCAGCGCCTTCTTCACGGGCAAGAGAGTACATGAGCTCCAAAACTACAGCAATTGTAATCTGGCATTGCCAACGGATGCTGATTCCTATGGCAAAGTACTAAGTGAACAGGGCGTTCATACGGTCTACTTCGGCAAATCGGATGTATTCGACGATATAGAGCGGTTAGGATTTTCAGAGCTGCATCATACGAAGGAGCGGAAACTGCCAGGAGACCTTAATTTCCATCGCAGGCCACTCGCTATCCGTGAGGGAGCAGCCCAAAGGGCAAACGGGTACGGTGTGAAAGAGGACGCTTTTGACTCGGATCTCAAGATTATGGACGCCGCATTGGCTTGGTTGACGAATGTCGCTCCTACCCTTACAGCGCCATGGAATCTGACGATTAATTTAATTAATCCACATTTCCCGCAATGGAATACGCAAGCTTATTGGGACTTGTATCCGGAAGCAGCTGATCTGCCCCGATACGGTGTTAATGAGGCGAGTGCCATTCATCCGTATGCCAAAGATTTGCGCGAGCATTTTGAAGCAGACTTGTTTACGGAGGAGCAAATACGCGGACTTCGACGCGGTTATGCGGGCAACGTTGCGTTTATTGACGATCAGCTAGGAAGACTGCTGGATACGGTAGATGCTCAGGGGATAGCAGAAACCACCCAGTTGATTTACACCTCGGATCATGGTGAAATGCTAGGTAAATTTGGCATGTGGTGGAAATGTTCCTTGTATGAAGACTCCGTGCGTATTCCGTGTATTGGAGCAGGCCCGGGGTTCGCGCAGGGCGTTCGGGTAACGACTCCCGTCGATTTGCACGATGTGCAAGCTTCGTTGTTTCACGCTGCTGGTGCAAAAAGGCCAGCTGAATGGGCAGGAAGCCCACTTCAGCACATCGATCAAGATGACACCCAACGTGTCGTGTTTTCGGAATATCACGGTCATGGTACCCGTTCGGGCGCGTATATGATACGCAAAGGCAGCTGGAAGCTTATTTCCTACATGGAAGCTCCACATCAGCTGTTTCGCCTCGATACAGATCCCGATGAGCTTGATGACGTATATGAGCAGTATCCAGAGAAAGCTTCAGAGCTTGATGCGGAGCTGCGGCGAATATGTTCGCCGGAAACGGAGAATGAGAAAGCGCATCAGTTCCAAGATAGGCAGATGGAGCTGCTTGAGCGCTTTATAGTACGATAATAGTTCCTTGCGAAGGAGCGGAGCGGATGAAAGAATATGGCCATGAATTTGCCGAATATCTGTACCACACGCCTTCCGAATTCGAAAAGAACGGAGGCTTATGGATCATTCGAGCCGGGCAGAACAGGGCAAAGCCGAACTACCTGGTAGGGCCTAAAGTGATCGAATGTTATTCTGTGCATGCTGTGATAAGTGGAAGTGTTACGCTCATCCATGGTAACGGAACGGTTCAACTGCGCAAAGGCGATCTATTCTGTCTGTATCCTGGACTGCGATACAGCTATCAGCTGGCGGAAGCCGAAGACGAGCAGCAGTTGAAGATGTATTGGCTGGCTTTCCAAGGCAATCAAGCCGGCCCTTTTCTAGATCGAATTGGCTTCCGTAAAGAGGAGCCCTATGTTAAGCATCGGTGGATGCCGGAGCATGCGCAGACGATGAACCGAATTCATAGCATGCTTCGAGACCGCACCGAGTATGACGAAGTGATGCTGCAGCTGAAATTATATCAGCTGCTCGAGTCACTCATTGCCAAGACGGATGAGCAGGCGAAGAGTCAGGTGAATATCGATTGGCTGGAGCGATGTAAACAATACATGGATACGCATTACATGGAAGGCATCGGCGTAACGAATGTTGCCACAATTGCTGGTGTCCATCGCTCCCATCTCTATCAAGAGTGTATCCGCGTTCTCGGCTTTAGTCCGATGCAATATTTGATTAAATTGCGTATGGAGAAAAGCATAGAACTGTTGAAAGACGGTGAGTTCAATGTTACGGATATCGCACTATCGATCGGTTATCCAGATGTGTACTCGTTCTCGCGGGCGTTCAGCAGATACTATGGAATGTCTCCGACACAATACCAATCAGGTGCACGGACAGGGATCCATAAATAAACGATGATCAGGCACCATTCAGCAAGTAAGCTTTTAGTGTTCATTTTGCTAACGATGAATGGGTAAAACCTTAGATCTATAGGTCATTTAAGGAGACAAAATGCTAAATCTAGGGAATCAAAATGACATTTACCATTGGTACCTAGATCCGTTACACTGATAGTAATAATTCCAAGTAGATTACTATGCTTTACCGGTTGCCTTGGTACAGGAGGATTGAGCATGAAAGAGAAACTGAAAGTTGGCGTGATTGGGATCGGCCAAGTAGCTGCCATTCATTTGGAAGCCTATCGCACCCATCCTGAGGTGGAAATTGTCGCTCTGTGTGATATTGTCTACGAAAAAGCAAAGCGATCGGCACTTGAGTTGCATGTACCAAGTGTATATACCGACTACCGTGAGCTTATCAAGCAGGAGGATATCGACTTTATTGATATCTGCACACCGAATGCCTTTCATGCTCGCATTGCAATTGAAGGCTTGCTTGCGGGTAAACACGTATTTACCGAGAAGCCGGATGCCATCGATGTGGAAGAAGCACGGCAAATGGCGAAGGCTGCCAGCCAGTCAGGCAAACATCTCATGGCCATGCGTAATAATCGATTTGCGCCAGGCGTACAGTTTCTTAAACGATTCATTGATCAAGGCCAGTTAGGTGAAGCGTATACGGGGCGTTGTGGTTGGCTGCGTCGACGTGGAATTCCTGGCAAAGGCGGTTGGTTCACAACAAGGGAGATATCCGGCGGTGGGCCGCTGATCGATTTGGGCGTACACTTCATTGATGTCGCCATATGGCTAATGGGTAATCCGAAGCCGGTCAGCGTAGTTGGCGCAACCTATACCAAATTTGCCGAAACAAGCTTGTCGGATTCCATTCATAGTGGATATGGTGAGAAGAAAGAAGATGGCGTGTATGATGTTGAGGATTTAGCTTCTGGCTATGTTCGTTTCCAGAACGGAGCGACGCTGCAGCTTGAATTTAGTTGGGCCTCAAATGTGGAGCAGGAGGAGTCTTTCGTTGAACTGCGTGGAACCAAAGCAGGGTTCTCGCTGCGCAAGGGAGAGGTGAAGTTGTTCTCGGAAATCGCAGACACGATGTGCACGACCATTCCTGATTTATCTAAAGCGAAGACAGGCGGGAATCATGCCAAGCATCTCCATCATTTTATCGATGTCCTGCAAGGGAGAGCGGAGCCAATTATACGTCCAGAGCATGGCGTCGACATGATCCGTATTTTATGCGCGTTGTATGAATCTGCACGTGTGGGTAGAGAAGTCAGGCTGGATGAGGAGAGAGGGGAGAGCCTTGAAACAGAAATTCGCTATTCAACTGCATACGGTACGGAAAGAGTTTGAACAGGATTATGCAGGCGTACTAAGGGAATTAGCCGCTATGGGCTGGGCTGGTGTTCAGACTGCCCAGTTGTACAATCATGATCCGCGTGAAATCGCAGCCGTAGTAGCTGAGACAGGTCTTCGCGTTGCAGGCATGCACGTCGGTTACGAGCGGCTCAGCAATCAACTGGATAAAGTGATAGGTGAGGCAGAAATATTCAACACGCGCGACCTCATATGCCCGGCGCTGCCCCCAAGATTACGCAATGAACAAGGATTTCGGGAGGCGAAGTCAGTCTTAAATGAAATTGCTCATAAAGGGAAGGAAAAAGGTCTGCGCATCCATTATCATAACCATGCTTATGAGTTTGAAACGCGTATGGATGGGGGAACAGCGCTATCCTATATGTGCGATATAACTGACGGCAGCGATATATATGCAGAGCCGGACGTGTATTGGGTAAAGAGGAGCGGGATTGACCCTTTGACTTTCATTCAGCAGTACCCTCATCGCATACCTTATATTCACTTAAAAGATATGACGCCAGGGGACAATCCGGAATTCACGGAGATTGGAACAGGCATCATTGATTTCAAGCCTATCCTTATGTGGGGCGAGAAACACGGCATTGAATGGTACGTAGTCGAGCAGGATCAATGTAAAGGGTCGGCAATGGACAGTGTAGCTGTCAGCTATACACAGTTAATACGCCTTTCGCAGGATTAATTCCGACTATTCGCATATGTATTTACGTAAAAATGCAAAAGTCCATTCATAAAGGAGGGGGACAGGTGGCCAAACCCAATATTTTGATTTTCATGACTGATCAACAGCAGGCCGGCGTTATTGCCCGAGATCATCCTTGTCAGATGCCGAATGTTCAAGCTTTAGCCAATGATGGCCTAATGTTCACCCGTGTCTATACGACAATGACGCACTGCTGTCCTTCCCGTGCCTCCTTCATGACGGGAAAATATCCTTCCCAGCATGGCATCCATAATAATGTGAGCAATGCTGCTGCGCTGCGTCGTGGGCTTTTTCCAGGCGTTACGACATTCTCAGAAGGTCTCAAGTCTGCTGGATACCAGCTTTACTTTTCAGGTAAATGGCATATTTCAGCAGAAGAAAATCCTGCAGATCGGGGCTGGGAAGAGCTTCTTGTAACAGCGGGAATGGACGCGGTGATGGGTCTTACCATAGACGATTGGCGGGAAAAAGACATGGTCCAGTATGGACCGAGGCAGCAGGGGGAAATTGCAAGGCCTGGTTGGGGCAATTACAAGCTCTATGGTACTTCGCAAGTGGAATACGAGGATACAAGAGACTATCGGGTGGTACAACGTGCGATTGAGCAGTTGGATAAACTTACAAAAGATGAGACACCATGGTGCATGTATGTAGGGGTAACGGGGCCTCATGATCCTTTTCAAATTCCTGAAAGATATGCACGCATGTACGATCCGTCCCTTATTCCGCTTCCGCCGAATTACAACGATTCGCTTCAAAATAAGCCGGCCATTTACCGGCGGATGCGTAACATTTGGGATCAACTTTCAGAGGATGAAGTCAAAGAATCGATTCGTCATTACTGGGGTTATTGCACCATGGTTGACGATCTGTTTGGAGAAGTCCTTGAATCGTTGGAGCGAACTGGTCAAGCTGAGGATACGTTAGTGGTCTTTTTATCTGATCATGGTGAAAATGTTGGCGCACACGGCTTGTATTTAAAAGGGATCAGTCCGTTCGAAGAAACATATAGACTGCCTTGCGTGCTACGCTGGCCTAACGGAATCGCACGGCCGGGGAGGGAGATCGATGCGCTGACAAGCATTATGGATTTTGCACCGACCTTCTTGGACATAGCAGACGCAAGTAGGTACATTGCAGCGGATACGAAGGGACTTAGCTTGACGAGATGGTTTGACGGCGAGGAGCCGGAAACATGGAGGGAAGCTTTGTTTACACAATGCAACGGAGTAGAAGTGTACTACATGCAAAGGATCGTCCGAACAGAACGGTATAAGCTGGTATATAATCCAACGGATTGCGATGAGTTGTACGATTTGCAGGAAGATCCTCACGAGCTTAGCAATATCGCGAATGCACCAGAGATGCAGGAACTAAAACGATCTTTGTTTATGGCGATGTGGAGAGAAGCTGCGGATGCGGGGGATTTTATTTTTAACCAATATCCGACGGTAGCTTTAGCGGAATGGGGCCCGGCGTGCGCCATTGGAACAAACCGTACACCAGATTTATGAGAGGAGTAAACGGAATGAAAGCGAGCAAATGGTTACATGTAGGACTCACAGCTGTATTAGGTATTGGAGCCTTGACGGGCTGCTCCAGCGGTAGCAAAGAGAACTCAGCTACGGCAGTTGGCGGAAGCGCACAAGAGCCTGTATCGATTAAAGTGATGACCATCCATTATGAGGATCAGCCTCCAATGGAAGGTAATCAGGCGAAAGCATATATCGAAAAGAAGCACAATGTGAAGCTATCCATGGAACTGGTGCCGGCTTCAACCTATGACGAGAAACTGAATGTTACGATGGCAAGCTTGGACCAGTATGACTTAATCCTTTTAAAATCAGGGATCAAGGACCCTAAATTTGAAAAATTAGCAAGACAGGGCGCATTCTACGATCTGACATCCTTGGTCAAAGGGAAAAAGAATTTGGACCAAAACATTCCCGAAACGGCATGGAAAGCTTCCAGTGTTAATCATAAAATTTATGCGATTCCTCGACCGCAATACGCCTATGGGAATGGTTCAGCCAATATTATTATGCGTAAGGACTGGCTTGACCGTTATGGCCTCACCGTACCGAAAACCATTGATGAATTGACGAATGCCTTGCGGGTATTCCGTGATAAGGACCCTGTAGGTGGCGGGAAAACGATTCCTTTTGTCACGTTTGCTGCGCAGGCAGATGATGCAAAGTCTGTTTTCGGCGGAATGGCACCTGTTAAGTTTGCATTTGGCATGCCGAATAACTACCGAATTGAAAATGATAAGGCTGTTTACGCCTTGGAGACGAAGGAATATAAGGATTATCTGGATTGGCTGAAGCAGGCATGGAGCGAGAAGTTGATTAATAAAGACGCGACACTGCTTAAGAATCAACAAAACAAAGATAAATTCCTTGCAGGTGAAGCGGGAGCGCTTGTGTACCATGTAGGTTTGCTAGGCAGCAACAACTATGACAAGCTCAAGACGGTAGACCCGAAGGCTGAAATGGTTGTTTTACCTACGATTGAAGGTCCTGGCGGGAAGAAAGGCGTTAATCAAAGCTTGGGCTTCTTCGGATCCTGGGTGATTCCTTCTACGGTATCGAAGGAAAAAGCGGAGCGAATTGTAGAATTTTTGAATGCCCAAGCGGCTCCGGAATACGAGTATTACCGCAATGGCGGGATCAAAGGCGTTCATTCCACGGATATTAAAGATGGCATTGTTAGTCGTACACCAGAACAGGAGAAACTTAGCGAGAAAGAGAAGCCCTCGACTTTTCTGCTGTTATGGCCACTCGATCCTTATAACTATGCGAATTCAACGGACCCACAGGTGAACAAGTTACAACGTAGTATTCTGGACAGCTTCAAAACAATCGGCGTACTCGATACGTTCTCTGGATTGATTTCACCTACGGACCAGAAAAACCCAGATCATGAGAAGAAGGTCGATGCGTCGGCGATCAAATATGTGACAGGGCAAGCTGGATGGGATGTTGTGCAGAAAGAAATTGCGACTTGGCAACAGAATAGCGGTAATCAGATTGGTAAAGAGCTATTGGAGCTGTATAAGCAGTAGATAGGCTAACTTAGTTAAAGAGAGGTATAAGCGAATGGCAGTAAAGTGGAGAAGTTATGCATGGCTCTATGCGTTGGCCGCTCCGGGCATCATCTATTTCTTAGTCTTTCATTACTTTCCAATGTGGGGGGTATGGATTGCCTTTCAGGATTACAGTCCATTTTTGGGAGTTTTTAAAAGCGAGTGGGTAGGTTTGGAGCACTTTCGTAACTTTCTGACCCATGATGATTTTCCTCTCTTGTTGAAGAATACGCTGCTTCTAAGTTTGTATCATTTGTTTTTTTATTTTCCATTCGTACTATTCATCGCTATCATGCTAAATGAACTTCGGTGGTTGATTTATAAACGGCTGATTCAAACGATCTTGTACCTGCCGCATTTCATTTCCTGGGTAATTATAGCGGGCATGACATTGGTGTTCTTCGGTCCTTCCGGTGTCATCAACCATTATGTAGGTAACGGAGAAGGCATTCCTTTTCTCGTTAGCAATGAATGGTTTCGCTCCATGATGGTGATGCAGCATATATGGAAGGATCTAGGCTGGGGGACGATTATTTTTCTTGCCGCCATAGCCGGGGTAAATCCTGAATTATTTGAAGCGGCTAAAGTGGATGGTGCCGGGCGTTGGCGTCGCATTTGGCATGTTACACTGCCTGGTATTCGCAGCACGATTGTCATCCTGCTCCTGCTGCGTCTAGGACATTCGCTGGAATCGAACTTCATGCAAATTTTTCTGATGTCCAACGCCATGAATTTAGACGTATCCGATGTGTTTGATCTCTATGTCTACCGTGTCGGACTACTTGGCGGGGATTATAGCTTTGCCACGGCAGCGGGACTATTTAAATCGATTGTTGGTTTGATACTCGTATTATTGGCTAATAAAGCTGCCAAATCGATGGGGGAGGAAGGGGTATTTTGAATAGACAAACCTCCCTTTTTGATGTCGGCAATGCCGCTATGTTTCTCCTGCTAGGTTTAGGGGTAGTGATTCCATTTCTATACATGCTGGCGGTTTCGCTCAGTTCCACGCTGGAATCGGCAGGTGGACATTTATATTTCATTCCTAAAGACATCATGCTGGATGCCTACAGGTACCTTTTTTCTACGAATCGATTTATACGCTCGTTAGGCAACTCGGTCTATCTCACTGTCGTAGGTACGCTCATAAATATGTTAGTTTCCATTACGCTCTCTTACGCTCTGTCCAAGAAGAAGTTGCCGGGTCGCCGCACGATGCTGATGTTTGTATTCATTACCATGCTGTTCGGAGGCGGGTTGATTCCTCACTATTTATTGATCAAGTCGCTTGGTTTAATCAATACGTATTGGGCTTTACTGCTGCCGGGAGCTACCAATGCGTTCACCGTACTTGTCATGAAGACGTTCTTTCAAAATTTACCTGAAAGCTTAGATGAAGCTGCGCGTATCGATGGGGCAGGCGAGATTCGCATATTATTTTCTATTATTTTGCCGCTATCCAAGCCGATTCTGGCAACCTTCTCACTGTTCTTCATGGTTCATCATTGGAATGAATTCTTTGCAGCCGTGATTTATCTGAGCGATGCCAGCAAATGGCCGATTCAGGTATTGTTGCGTCAAATGGTTGTAGGAGGTACCGCTGAAGTTGGATCCCAAAGTTCACTGGAGGTAGAGATGGCCACGTCGATCGGGGAAAATGTGAAAATGGCGGCGATTCTGGTGGCTATGCTGCCTATAGTGGCTGTCTATCCTTTCCTGCAGAAATATTTTGCAAAAGGTGCGCTCATCGGATCCATTAAAGAGTGAACGGTGTTGCTTACCATTTTATAGACAAAATGATAAAGTCAAACCAGCCTTTTTGCTATCCCCTCTTTTTCAAAAAGAAGTTATGATGTTTAAAACCAAGTAAACAACTTCGATAAGTTGTATATAAGGGAATAAACTGAAGAGGTGAATAGGATGAATAAGAAAAGGATTTGGTCCACCGCATTGCTTACGCTCGCTGCAGCTACATTGGCTTTCGGAGGGACACCGCTAGGTAAAACGAACACCGCCCATGCTACAGTCAATCTAACTAACTGGAACCCAGGACATTATCTATTGGCGAACGATAAGCTTTCCATTAGTAATGGGGAGTATGATACCTGGCTAACCCAGAAAAGCACGGACGGCACACCAATATTCAGGGGCATTCAAAAGAAATATAGTTGGAATGAACTCGAAGTTCCTAATTCTTCTCAACCTGGCCAATTCGTTTATGATTTCTCCGAAATTCAAGCGGATTTGAACCATCTTACGAGCTTGACGGACTCGAATGGCATTGCTGTTCCTTCCAAATTGGTGATTCAGCTTCAAACCAAAGCATTCGGTGAGGGGGAAACAGCGACTCCTGCTTATATCCAAGGCAGTTACTATGGCGGTGGGGTGTATGAGACAGCCACTGGATCTTATAATCCGATTCGTTGGAATGATCATGTGCGCGATCGAATCAAGGCGCTGTATGGCGCACTTGGAACGAGTTTTAACGGAAACAGCACGTTGGAATCGGTGATTCTATCAGAAACGGCTCAGTCCCAACAACCAGCAAATATTAACAGCCAAAGCATTTCGCCAGCCTTTGATTATACCGTTTATGCCAATGCAATCAGCGACGAAATTGTCGCGCTCAAAGCCGCATTTCCGAATACGGTAACCATTCAATTCACCAACTTTCCCCAACAAAGTCTTAGCGGAATTTTTGCAGCGGAACGTACGCATGGCGTTGGTTCTGGAGGGCCAGACATTAAAGCCTATTCCGCGATTAACACCAGCTTAATCGGAACCAATAACGCGCCTGGCGCTTATGCCTATTATGCGAATGCTTGGAATTACAGCAGCGTTCAAGGACAGATACTATCAGGCATCGTCCCCCTCGGTACAGCTGTACAGTCTGCGGATTATTTTCAAGATGATGCCAAAACGATCCCTGCCAATATCAGCGATTTGTATAACTTCGGTCACGACAAATTGAATCTGAACTATATATACTGGTTATATAACGCAAAACGAATCAATGATGTGGTTACCTTTTTGAAAACGAAAGTAACCTCAACAGACAAAGCGGGTGGATTGTATACGACGCTTCCGACAGCTTATCAATAAAGCTAGTGCTCTTCCTCTGTGCGTCAGGGGGAGAGCTTTTTATGATAGAGGGACTCAACTAACCTATGCGCACAAAGGAGCTTATTCGTTTGGAAACGATAACTAGGAAACAGCATGCCTTAACACCCACCCCTCCGATGGGCTGGAATAGTTTTGATTGTTATGGTTGCGCGGCATCTGAGGCGGTGCTGCTTGAGAATTTGGAAGTGATGGCTGCGCGATTGAAGGCCGCTGGCTATGACTATTTCGTCGTCGACAACGGTTGGTTTGCTGAATATGACATAGAGCCGGGTCACCAATTTCCAACAGCTAAGCATGCACTTGATGTTCGTATAGACGCATATGGAAGGTACTTACCTTCCAATTGTAATTTCCCGAACGGTCTGCAGCCCTTGATTGATCGTACACATGAACTGGGGATCAAGTTCGGTATTCATATCATGCGTGGTATTTCCCGCAAAGCCGTAGAAAGGAACCTGCCGATTTACGGTACGCCTTATCGGGCTGCAGACATTGCCAATACAGCGGATACCTGTGCATGGTGCCATTATAACTATGGAATTGATATGGATAAGGCTGGGGCTCAACAATTTTATAACGCTTGGATCGGTCAGCTCGCCGATTGGGGTGTAGATTTCATCAAAGCGGATGATATTACTGGTTTTCCACGTGAGATCGAAGCGATTGTTAAAGCGATCGAGCAATGCGGACGCGATATCGTTCTGAGCCTTTCACCAGGGGGCCAAACGGTCATTGAACAAATAGGCATGTATAGCCTCGCCAATATGCTGCGGACAACCAAAGATGTCTGGGACAATCAACGTGATATTGACAGGGCATTCGACAAGTGGCTGGAATTTCATGATGTTCGTCAGGAAGGCTTTTGGCTGGATATGGATATGATTCCTTTCGGGCATCTCTGTGTGTGGAGACCGGAAGAGAAACAGCAAGCGGAATCTAGCATATCTTCGCAGGAAGAGTTTTTTAGCGGAAAAGGAAGTGAACGGATGAGCGGGCTAAGCCGCAGCCAAATGCTGACCTTTATTACGATGAGGGCCCTTGCTGCTTCTCCATTATTCATGGGAGGTGCACTTCCCACAACGGATGAGTTTTCATTTGAATTACTTACAAATTCCGATATGATTGCTTGCAATCAAAACGGCATCATGGGAACTAGGGTCTATCATAACGAGGGAATCGAGGCATGGTCTACTTGGAAGCAGGACAGTTTCAACGAGGGATGGATAGGTGTTTTTAACCGAACGGGAGAGCAGAAGTTGGTTGCGATTACACTGCAAGAGCTCGCATTACCGCATGACTCCAGCTTTCTTTTGCGGAATATTTGGGAAGAACCTGCAATGAACTACGACGGGACTTCCATAGAAACGCAGATTGATGCGAACGGCGTATTGTTTATCCATTTTATCGGGAGAAAATGAGGGAGCTTTCAATTTATATAAGGAAGGAATGGATAGGAATGACCGCTGCGATTACACCAAATAATTGGAATATCCTAGTTATTACGTCAGATGAACATAATGCCAAAATCATGGGCTGTGCGAACCACCCGATTATTAGGACTCCTGGTTTGGATCGACTGGCCAGCGAGGGGACACTTTTTACGAAAGCGTATTGTGCTTATCCGATTTGTGCCCCGACCCGGCAAAGCTTTATCACTGGTCAATATCCAATGGAGCATGGCCAACTCAGCAACGCGCATGTATTTGATAAACGCAGTCTGACATGGGCGCATCATTGGAAGCAGCATGGATATACGACGGCTTGTATTGGGAAAATGCATACCAATCATGAGTCTTACGAATACGGCTATGATTACAGATACAGTACAGAGCATTTTACTGAGGAGACTAAAGCGCGAAGAGCATCCGATCCACCGCAATTTGATCCTGATGACAAGCTGGTATTTGATGCTATGACAGATATTCGTCCTGGAGGGAAACAATCTTCACGGCTGCATGGCAAAGTAGTGAACGATGAGTCATTGGAAACCGATGCGATTATGCTGAAAGAGGCGGTACAGTACCTAAAGGATCATCAATCGGAAAAGTTTTTCCTACACGTTTCGTTTGTTCAACCACACTGGTATTGGAATACACCGAGAGACTTTTATTACATGTATGATCCTGCGAACATAGATTATCCGAAAAGCGTCCCAGGTGAGTTGGAAAGCAATGCGGTTGTGTATAAAATGGCAGAGCAAGCTGGCTGGTTTCAGAATACGGAGATGATGAACAAACTGGCGCGAGCCCGGTATTATGGCAGCATTAGCTGGATGGACCATAATGTGAATCAACTGCTGGACACGCTTGACGCGCTTGAGCTCACGGAGAACACGCTGGTTGTGTACTTTTCGGATCATGGGGATATGGCTGGTGAAAAAGGACTGTGGCTTAAAAATCAGATGTACGATTCCTCGGCTCGTATACCGCTCATTATGCGGATGCCAGGTGTCATTCCTGCCGGTGAAGTCAACGACAAGCTGATCAATCATGTAGATTTGTTTCCTACGCTTGCGGGACTTACGGGAGCGCTAGAGCACCTGCCGGCTACTATATCCGGCAACGATCTGTCCAGTTCGGCAATCAGCAGCGGAAGCGGAGATGAAGATTCCCATGTTGCGAGAAGATTTACATTCAGTGTGCAGGGGCTGCAAAGCGTAGATAGTGTACCTATGCAGGTGATGGCAAGGTCGGAACGCTGGAAGTTTATCCAGTATAACCTTGAGGCGCCCGAGCAGCGTTATGTATTGTACGATATGAATAATGATCCGGATGAAACGCATAATTTGGCTTATAGCGATTCATTACAACTTGTTGTTCAGGAGCATCGGCAAGCTATCGATGACTTTCTTCAGGGATTGCGGAAGCCGGTGTATGAGGTTGTGAAGATAAAAAAAGATCTGCCGGTAGCGTAAGATTATAGTTAGTAGTAAGTATCAGTCATCGTCTGCCTTCCAAGGGAACCAGGATGTCCTAATTGTGAATAAGTAGGGGGAGCTTGCAGGGGAACGAATAACCTACTGCAACCATTTTCAACTAGTCTGCGTTAAGATACCGAATACATCTTAGAGAGGCTGGTTGACTAAAATGTTGAAAAAAACAATCGCATCCACTGCTATGGCTGCCGTGTTATTGACTCCTGTCGTACTTGGCACTTCCGTACAAGCTATGAACAATGAACATACATCGGGTTACACCGTTATCAAAAAATTCTCGCTTAACGCGGGTTCAAACCCATCATCTCCTTATTTAGAGGGGGAGAACATGATGGTACCGGTCCGCGAAATTGCTCAAGGTTTAGGTTGGGATGTTAGTTGGGACGGAAATCAGCAACAAGTGAAGCTAGTTAAAGGAAACAGTGTCATTCGGCTTACGATGAACAGAACTCACGGAACGATTGGCGACTTTGAGCCATTCTTGCTGACGACGCCTGCCGTGTTGAATAACGACATGTCCTTCGCTCCGCTTAGGGTACTAACAGCTAGAATGGGAGCAGTAACCTTGTGGGATTCAGCGACGAGCACAGCGTCTATCGCCATTCCAAATGATACACAGCAAACTCACCTCAACTTCGATTTCAAAAAAGATGACGGTGGCTGGCAAACGGGCGTCGCTGATCTTCCTGTCTCCTATCAAGACGAGGATTTCCGTATTAACATGAAAGTAGATAAAGTTAAGCTGAGCGATGGCACTGAAATTAACGGCATGTTGCTAAGCGGGATGAACCGCAGTGATGACTTGTTTATGTATATGTCCAAAAAGCTAGACAGTAGCGCAGGTTTGAAACCGAATACGGAATACGAAGTGAAGTTGCGATTCGACATAGCTACCAATGAAGCTGAGAGCTCTTTTGGTATCGGGGGAGGTTCTGCTTCTGCGGTCTATGTGAAAGCTGGCGTTGTTGACAGAGAGCCTTCTGTTATCAAGGACAGTGCTATGGAGGGTACGCCTTACTATCGTCTAAATCTCGATAAAGGCAATCAATCGACCGAAGGCAAAGAGGTAGCCGTTCTTGGCAATATCGCCAAGCCGAACGCTGAGCAAAGTGGATTCCAGTTGAAAAACTTCGAACGCACTTTCCAAGTGAAAAGTAACGCGGCTGGCGAAGTCTACGTCATTATCGGCACAGACTCCGGTTACGAAGGATTGCAGACGCTCTATTTCACGAATATCGACTTGACGCTCGATCCTAAGAATTAATGACTCTTTCTAGTTGGAAAATAGCTCGTTCCACCGCATCAACAGTTGGGGAGAACGAGCTAATGTCTTACACGAAGTCACCCTTACTGAATCATATCGGATGATTCCGGTGTTGGAGAGCCGCCAATTTTGGCGGCTTTTTGACGTGCACGGAAACGACGGACCTTCATCAAGTTGCCGCACACTTTATCATCACAGAACCGTTTGGAACGGTTTCGGGTTTCGTCGTAGTAGATGGCTAGGCAATCTGAGTTTTCACAAATGCGCAAGCGAGAGGGCTCGCAATCTGTAAGTATGCGACCGAAGGAAGTGGCCACGGCCGCGCCGATACGGGACCAGCCAGCTTGCAAAGGAATCGATTCTAGGCGAAAATCAGAATCCGATTCCGCGATACGCAAATACATCGGTCCGCCGGACAGTGCCCGATTGAGACCTTCTAGATTAGCGGGGTCCGCGGACTCAGATACCGTCAGTTTTTCGACGATATGACGGATGTGTCCCCTCAACTGTCTCAGTTCATCGAATTCTTTCGCTGACGGAGTGCCAGGATAGGGAAGGTTGTGGATAGCGAGCCACTGTTCTAGCCATCCGGGCTTGTCCAGTCGGTCTTCCGAATGGCCACTGCCTTTCCAATCGTGATAGTCGCTTTTCATAAAATCGTCCCATAACATCGCGCCGCAACTCCCTTGTTTTATGTGGAATGGTTTAATTGTAACACTCAAAGCATTCCTAAGCTAGTGTCTTAACGGCTTGAGCGGTGTAGGAAAGTGATGCTTGGTAACGACTTAGGCAGCTATCATACCAATAGTTATGTTCAGTTTGCTTCTATAGTATGTAAAAGTTCATGTAAGTAACCTTCTAAATATTTTTAGAGGGTTACTTGTTTTTGTTTTTAGTTCGTGATATAGTACAACTCGTAACAAACAAAAGTATTTTAGAAGGTTACTTAATTGAACTTTCTCAGCGATTTCCACGCAAAAACGACATCCAAGACCAAACAAAAAGGAGATTACAAACATGACACAAACAAATACTGACAACACCGCAATTCGTCCATTTCACATCCATATCTCAGAGGAAGAAATTATTGATCTGCGTAGACGTATTAACGCGACTAGATGGCCTGAGAAGGAAACTGTAGACAACCACGACCAAGGAACACCGCTTGCCACTATTCAAGAACTTGCACGTTATTGGGCGAATGAATACGACTGGCGCAAGATAGAAGCTAAAATTAACGCGATGCCACATTTCATTACCGAGATTGATGGTCTGGACATTCACTTCATCCACGTTCGCTCCAAGCATGAGAATGCGATGCCGATTGTCATTGCTCACGGATGGCCGGGTTCGATTTTCGAGCAAATGAAGCTTGTTGAACCGCTGACTAATCCTACGGCATTTGGTGGACGTGCAGAGGATGCTTTCCACGTGGTCATTCCTTCGATGCCTGGTTACGGATTCTCAGGCAAACCAACCACAACTGGCTGGGATCCTAAACGCATCGCGAGTGCTTATGGAGAGCTGATGACTCGTCTTGGCTATACGAAGTATGTGGCGCATGGCGGCGATTGGGGTGCGATTGTCGTTGATTTCATGGGTGTTCAAGAGCCAAAAGGACTAATCGGCCTTCACACGAACATGGCTGGCGTCATTCCTGCAGAAGTTGATGCGGCTATCTGGTCAGGGAACCCGCTGCCATCCGGACTCTCAGAAGAAGAGCTGAAAGCATGCCAGCAAGTTCTTGAAAATAAATTCGCCTACGCCGCGATGATGGGAACTCGCCCGCAGACGCTGACTGGACTCGTAGATTCACCTGTCGGTTTGGCTGCCTTTATGCTTGACCATGATTGGAAAAGCCTTGCCTTGATCGCGAGATCTTTCGCGGGAGTCAAAGAAGGATTAACACGCGATGATGTTCTTGACAACATTTCACTCTTCTGGTTTACGAATTCTGGCGTTTCCGCGTCTCGTATCTACTGGGAGAATGGTAAGTCCGGTATTTCCTTCTTCGGCATCAAAGGCGTCAAACTTCCGGTTGCGGTAAGTGTCTATCCAGATGAGCTATATGAAGCACCGAAGAGTTGGGCAGAGAAAGCTTACCCGAATCTGATCCACTACAACAAACTTCCTAAAGGCGGACATTTCGCAGCTTGGGAGCAGCCAGAATTCGTGACTTCAGAGCTTCGTACGGCATTCAAAACACTGCGCTAAACGGATGATGGTTGGGCAATACATTAGGTGAAACTAATTTAATCGGAGACTCACAGCCCCTGGCTGTGGGTCTTTTTGTGCTTGGTATTAATAGGAGATCGAGATCTGGTAAGACTATACCAACAGGGAGTTAATTCCCTTTACATGGCGTCCCATGAGAAGGGAGTTATCGATGATCCCGAAAGTTAAAGATATGGTCTGGAAGAGTTCGGCTTCGTTGAGGTGGCTGTTCGGACTAAAGCTCGTTTATGATTTTGTGCTGACGGGCATGTTTTATTTTGAAAACGCGATGGCTATCTTTTGGAGATTAAGTTTTGTTGCACTTTCTTTGTTGATCTTTCTTTTCGTTAATCTATATTATGCCAAAATGAAAAAACATTGGCTCTTGTTCCTCTTAATCATCGATTTCTTGCTAACCGCTTCTTACGGTTATGTGTATATCGGCGGTCAAATCCCCAATCACTTATTTAATGGCATTACCGCTTTAGCGATTTGTATGTTTGTAAAGAATCCCCGAAAGCTCATCCTGACTGGTGTAAGCTTATTAGTGATTTATTTGATTACGATGGGAAGCATTGATTGGTATATGTATGGACGCTTTGATAAAACAAGCTATTTTATTTCCTCTTCGTTCATTGTGTTCGCCTGCATAGTCAGCTTTTTGATTCATTATCATAAAAAGGCAAGCCAGGAAACCATGCAATTGTATACACAATTGATGCAATCTCACGAGCAACTGCGAGCCTATGCGCACCAGACAGAAGAGTGGGCAGCCGCGAGAGAAAGAGTGCGAATAGCACGTGATATTCATGATACGGTTTGTCATAAGCTGACGGCTTTGTTGGTCCAGATGCAAGCGGCTCGCAAGCTGAGCAGCTTGGATCCTCTACGGAGCGAACAAACCTACTTGGTATGTGAAGAGTTAGTCAGGTCTGCGATACAAGAGGTGCGTCTATCTGTAAGGGCAATCCGAGATGAATCCATTACATCAACTTCATTGGAAGAAAGCCTTACCCGTCTAGCAGAAGAGTTCACTAAATTTGCTAAGGTTCACACTGTTCTTGAAGTGACGGGTATGCCTGTTACCCTCCCCAAAGATCTTCAATTAACGGCGTATCGCATTGTACAAGAATCGCTTACGAATGCTCAGAAGCATGGCCATGCGACCCATGCGGTCATTGGGTTGGCTTTTGCCGAAACAGAATTTTCATTAAGTATACGGAATAATGGCAAATTGCCTGCCACACTTCATCTGGGATTTGGTTTGCTGAATATGAGGGAAAGGGTGAAGGAGTGGAGGGGAGACGTACATTTTGAGATGGATCAGCAAAAAGGCTTTACTGTTGAAGTGAAGCTGCCCTATGCGCAAACAGAAACGGAGGGACACCATTGAAAATCCTCATTGTCGACGATCAGCGGCTGATGCGAGACGGTCTTGCTACAATCATTGGTCTGGAGCCAGGGATGGAGGTGGTTGGAACTGCCGAGGACGGCAGAGATGCTTTTGCCAAAGTTGTCGAGTTGCAGCCGGATGTCGTATTAATGGATATTCGAATGCCGGGGATGGATGGCGTCGAGGGTACGGAGTTAATTCTTAAGCACTACCCAAAGACAAAGGTGTTGATTTTAACCACTTTTGATGACGCGGAACTCATTTTGAACGTATTGGAAAAAGGGGTTCATGGCTATTTGCTGAAGGATATGACCTCGGAAGCGATTATCCGTGCGATTCAGACGGTGTACAATGGAGGGACGGTACTTCAACACGACATTACATCGATGCTGCTCAAAGAATTAATTGCCGTGTCGGATAGAATTCCGAATCAGACCCACGCATTAAGTAACGCGGAGCCAGAGAAACTGCGAGAATTGACGGATCGAGAGAAAGATGTGCTCGCCTTATTGGGTCGCGGGCTTAATAATAAAGAAATTGCTGGCATGCTGTATTTGACAGAGGGTACCGTGAAGAATCACGTCTCTAGCTTAATAGCGAAGCTGGGACTGCGCGACAGGACGCAAGTAGCTCTATTTGCAGTACGTCATCTATTAGGTTGAATGGGCATGACTTTTGGCATAGAAGCATGAAATTATTCATGTTTGGCTATCCAAGGTTTTGCCTTTTTTCGTAGGCAGATCATGACTTTTCACAGCTTTGCTTACGTTCCATTCATGTTATACTTTGTGGGCATAAGGGTAAAGGAAGTGAATGGATGAAAAAGGGCTGGTTTGAACTGGACAAATTCAAGCATGATGACTGTTATTGTTGCGATTGTTCGGATTGCTTGAGAATATGGAAAATCCATATATATTCTTACGAAGCCGATGACGATTCAACACCTGATGTTACCTTGATTTTGAGTAAGTCAACAGAAACCGGCAATGGGTATTTTTTAATGGAATATTCAATTACTTATGTAGGGCGAGCGATTATGTTTGACGAGACCAATGCGATGGTCAAGAAGATAGATGAGGTCAGCAGCACAAATGACGCTATGAGCTTGACTGATCATTTGGTTATCTGCCGCGAATTCTTTGATTGTGGGAAAATGAATAAGACTTGCCCTTCGGAAAGAACCTAACGGAAGGTTATTCCAAAAAACTTTCCGAATGGAGCGCTATTCCTTATGAGCATCAGGTACTGGCATCGCTTTGTCATGATTTTGGTTATATCGCTGGTAATGCCGGCCTTCGACACACACGCAAATGAGATAGAGAATCAGCCTGTAGACAAAAACGCTATCCGTCCTTTTCATGTCCAAGTTCCAGATGAGGAGCTTGCTGAATTACGACGTCGCATAAAAGCGACCAAATGGCCTGAGCAAGAAAGAGTGGCGGATGCATCGCAAGGCGTGCAGCTAGGCATGATGAAAGATCTAGCTCACTATTGGGCGAACGATTACGATTGGCGCAAAGTGGAGGCGAAGCTCAACGCGTTGCCTCAATTCGTCACTGAGATCGATGGGCAGGACATTCATTTCATCCACGTCCGTTCGCCCCACAAGAACGCGCTGCCGATCATCATTACGCATGGTTGGCCTGGATCGGTGCTTGAGCACATTAAGCTAATCGATCGACTGACCAATCCAACCGCATACGGCGGGAAGGCCGAAGACGCGTTTGATGTCGTCATTCCGTCGCTGCCTGGCTACGGCTTCTCCGGCAAGCCGACGAGCCCTGGCTGGGGCCCCGAGCGCATAGCTCGTGCCTGGGATGAGCTCATGAAGCGACTCGGCTATACCCACTACGTCGCACAAGGCGGCGATTGGGGGGCGATCATCGTCGATCAGATGGGTTTGCAGGCACCGAAGGGGCTACTCGCCATCCACACCAACATGCCGGGTACGGTTCCCGTTGAGATTGACAAAGCACTAGCAGGTGGTCCAGCTCCTACGGGACTGTCGGCTGATGAACAACGTGCCTATGATCAGTTGGTTCGTAATACCATGCAAAGCGAGTATGGCAGGTTTATGTCATCACGCCCTCAAACCTTATACGGTATTGCAGATTCACCTGTAGGACTTGCCGCTTGGCTTCTCGATCACAATGATGCTGAGGGCCAACCAGCTGGGGCGTTCGTCGAAGGACTGAAGCGGAAGTCGAGCAAGACTGGCGAACTAACACGTGATGAGATCCTGGACAACATCACACTGTATTGGCTGACGAACACGGGAGTCTCTGCGGCTAAACTGTATGCAGAATATAAAGGCGGTTATTTTAACACCAAAGGCGTCACGATTCCGGTAGCTGTGAGTGCTTTTCCCAACGAAATTTATCAGGCTCCGCGGAGTTGGACAAAGAAGGCCTATCCTAACCTCATCTATTACAATCGACCTGACAAAGGCGGTCATTTCGCTGCATGGGAGCAGCCAGATATTTTTGCAAATGAGCTTCGAGCCGCATTCAAGTCACTACGCTAATTCGTATTTGTTGGAACCATCAGAGTAAAAAATGCAGCCCTTTTGACAGTTGGGCTGCATTTTTACTAATCGCGGTTGTAACTCCCAAAATTTTATATAGATAGTTACTTGTAACACGTTGTTGTTTGTGTTATATTCGTAACTAATAAAATAGATATAAATAGTTACAGCAGATCAAAAAACATGAAAAAGGAGTTTTCCGATATGCGAAAAAAATTAGTCATTATTTTTCTACTCGTTATTTTAACTGCGGGCTCTTTTTATGAAATTAACTGTTTTTTGAACTACTAAGTTGAATTACTGAGTTGAGGGGAAGAGCGAAGTACTACCATTGAAGGAGGAACAATAACATGAGGGCAGCATTCGCATTTCGCTTATTGGATAAACACATGAATCAATTCATACACGTATGTAATCAATGTCCACCAGAGAAACGCGGCGCCATTCCGGAAGGATATAAAAACAATATTCATTGGCAGCTAGGTCATGTTCTATACATTACACATATGGAAGTGCTCGGTCTTTCCAAGCAGCCGCTGATCCTTCCCGAAAGCTATAAAACCTTGTTCGCTTACGGTACGAAACCTGCGGATTGGACAGAAGAACCACCGGAGTGGGACGTATTGATCACGCAATTGAAAGAACTTCGCACGTATATCCATGATACGTTACAAGATAGACTAGATGAGCCCGTGAGCGAGAATTTTCTGCATGCCGAGACGATCGGTGAGCTCCTCTACGCGAGTACGATGCATATCTTCTATCACCAAGGCATCATTTACGGCATGAACAAATCTCTGAAGTCGGTTGTGATCGAGGCTTCCGATACCGCTATTTTTGCTGGTGGCTGCTTCTGGCATATGGAAAAGTCTTTCCGAGAGCTTGAAGGCGTGACTGATGTGCATACCGGCTATACAGGTGGAACAGATGACAATCCGACTTACAAAAAAGTCGTTTCCAAAACGTCCGACCACCTTGAATCCGTCGAGATTCAATTCGATCCTAATGTAATTACGTATGAGGAGTTGCTCCAAAATTTTTGGAAAAACGTTGACCCAACAGACGCGGGCGATCATTCCGCCATTTTTTACAGGAGTCCTGAACAAAAAGAGATTGTGGAAGCATCTCGAAAGGAACTCGCAGCATCTAGACAGTTTAGTAAGCCAGTTCTAACGAAAGTTGCCGCTGCATCAACGTTTTACAAAGCTGAGGACGAGCATCAGAACTATTACAAAAGAGTTCGCGGAGCGGTAAAGAAAACGATGAACAAGTATTTCTCCGATCCGCGGTATCTTGAACAAAATATGTGGGATTGGGAGTGATGAGCCATGAATACGAACTCAAAACAAAGTTATAATGGTGATTTTAATAAAGAAGAAAAGTTAAAAACGCTGACGAAACAACAATATAATGTCACCCAGCATGGTGTGGACGAGAGACCGTATGCGAATGAATACTGGGATAATGAAGCTGAGGGTATTTACGTAGATATCGTTTCAGGTGAGCCGCTGTTTAGTTCAAAAGACAAGTTCGATGCACGTACAGGCTGGCCGAGTTTTACAAAGCCATTGGATACCACTAACGTTGTTATGAAAAAGAAAGGTTTCTTTTCTGGATGTGAAGTCAGAAGTCGCAATGCGGATTCCTTCTTAGGTGATGTGTTTAATGACGGACCTGATGAGACAGGATTGCGATTCTGTGTGAACTCTGCATCTATGAAATTTATTCCGAAAGATGAACTTGAAGCAAGTGGCTATGGTGCCTATCTCCCACTATTTAGTGAGAAATAAAATCAAATCTTTATTCGTTATCTTCATTGTTATTGGACTAATTATGTACAATCATCAAGTTATGCATCTCACTTCAGAAGACATAAGGATTTGGATAATCGCATTTGGCTGGGCAGCGCCCGTATTTTATATCGCTATAAGTGCCTTGCGTCCTTTCATTTGGTTTCCCCAGTCGGTGCTAGCTTTGACAGGCGGATTGGCTTTCGGCACAGGATGGGGCACCCTATATGCTATTATTGGTGTGATGCTAGGCGCGATATTATCTTGGGGGATAGCACGATTATGGGGTCACCGACTGGTTTCCACGAGGTTACAAGAGCAATGGGGCAAGCTAGGGCAACAACTGCAGCAAAAGGGCTTTGTGTATATGTTGATTCTTCGGCTTATTCCTATATTTCCGTTTGACCTTATTAGTTATGGAGCCGGTGTGGCGAAAATGAATGTTTCAGCATTTGTATTCGGTACGCTGCTAGGCATCATGCCAGGAACGTTCGCTTATTGCTTGCTGGGCTCGATGTTCTTACAGGAGAAGACGGTATACAGCGTGATGGTTGCACTTGTTTTCGTGGTTATGACACTGCTCCCGCTTGTTCTCAAGAAACGCGTATTTCATATATAGATTAGAGGAAAGGCATCCAATTGTGATTGGGTGCTTTTCTGCTGTTTTGTGTACTTTCTAAGTGAGATCATCAGAAGCGATTTCGAATAAGGACAACATGTTCGACAAAAAATGACAGAGATAATGTTAGGATTGCTAATTATGCCTAGGATGATATACTTAGTATATTAAAGGCATACGGTCAGGTGATCCAGATGGAAGCGCATTTATATGAACAGCTTTATTGGCATATTGTGCATGAGATTAAAGAGGGAAAGTTGAAGGTCGGAGATCGCGTATCTTCAGAGAAAGAACTTGCTGAGCAGTTTGGTGTCAGCCGCATCACGTCCAAGAAAGCGTTGGAGAAGCTGGCAGAAGAGGGGCTCGTTAAACGCATCCAGGGAAAAGGGTCATTTGTGGCGCAACCAGTTGCGGTTGGGCTAGAGCCTACGCGACATTCTGAGGAAAGAGCGATACTGTCTAATGTCCAAACAAGACCATTGATCGGGTTTATTATTTCTAATTTTTCCGATGAATTCGGCTTGCAGCTGCTCCGGTCGATGGAAAGGCAAAGCGCAGTGCACAACTATGATCTCATCATCAAGCGGACTTGGGGAAGCAGGGAAGAAGAAGAACGCGCGATCCAATTGTTTGTCAGTCTAGGTATTAAGGGCTTAATCGTAACGCCGATC
The DNA here is from genome assembly GCF_059692055.1 of Paenibacillus sp. J31R109. Taxonomy (NCBI): domain Bacteria; kingdom Bacillati; phylum Bacillota; class Bacilli; order Caryophanales; family Paenibacillaceae; genus Paenibacillus; species Paenibacillus sp. J31R109. The sequence goes on from NZ_JCAUAR010000019.1 coordinate 82,205, forward strand.
CATGGCGAGCATTATAATGCGGATCTGCTGCGTCTCGTCTTGGACAAATTTCCTGTTGTATTGGTGGATCGATATTTGAGGGGGATTCCGGTTTGCTCGGTGTATACGGACAACAAGAAAGCCGCTAAAGACTTGACACTTCATCTGATCGGGAGAGGCCACAAAGACATTGCGTTTCTGTCTCCTCCTGTAGAAAATACATCAACTTTGGAAGAAAGGCTGCTGGGGTATACCTTAGCCTTTACGCAAGAGGGATTAAAGCTACATCTACCTTATTGTTTGACAAGTTTAAAGGGAATCCTGCCTATTAATTACAATGGAACTGCCAACGATAGTGACAAATTGGCGCTTCAAGGTTTCTTGGAACAATATCCTGAGGTCAAAGCATTCGTCGCTTCAGAATTTTTAGTGGCTACTCTGTTGACTCAGGTCATTGATGCAATGGGCAAATCCTTGGACGACTACGACATCGTATGCTTCGACTCACTGAACGATCATCTAGGGAAGCCAATTTTTACGCACATTCAACAAGATGAGAAACGGATGGGTGAAGGCGCAGTTGACTTGCTCGTCTCCCAGTTAATCGGTGAGGCCGTTCCTGAACAACGAATAATTGAGCATCGGATGATCGTGAGAGCTTAGCTTTAACGGTCACTGAATAGCAAGTAAAAACATGGATATTTCCATGTTTTTTTTTGTCTATTTTGTTATTTAGCTAGGGCAGAAGCCTACCCGCTAAGGTTTGAAAAAGGGATAAAAGTGCACCTGGATGTCGTGATATTGGAGTTGACATGATATATCCGCAAATATTAATATACTTAGTATGTACTAATGCTATTTTATGGAAAAGAGGTGGGACAACTGGTTATCTAGCCAGATATAAGTAAACAGTTTCCTTAGTAAAAGGTTACACAAACGTTGTATTCAACGCCAACATCCTTTTTACATGAAGAAGCTCAACAAGTATGTAAGCGCATACAAAACCTATCTGAAGGGGGAATTATGCATGAGAAAATCCACGAAGCTCATATTTCCAACCATGGTATCGGTCCTCGCTATATCCGTTCTTGCAACCGCATGTTCATCGACGACTTCATCCACAGGAGGTACTAGTTCAGGTACGCCATCAACCACCGCAGGATCCAGCACGACAAGCGGACAGGGAAATGCAACAGTCACACTGTGGCACGGTCTGACCTCCATTGATTTGGAGAATATGAATAAAGTCGTGAAAGCATTTGAAGAGAAGAATCCTTCTATCAAAATCAAGTTGGTTTATACAGAATCCAACGAAGGTGCTGATCAGAAGCTGCTTACAGCCGTTGCAGGCGGCAACCCGCCAGATATTGCCTTTTTCGATCGTTTTAAGGTAGGTTCTTGGGCAGCGCAAGGTTCTTTGACTGATTTGACTACAATGGCTACAGGCGCTGGCATTACGAAGAACTCCTATTATCCATTTGCCTGGGATGAGTCTAGTTATCAAAACAAGCTATATGCGATCCCCTTAGGTACGGATTCCCGCTTACTCTTTTACAATAAAGATCAATTCAAAGAAGTCGGACTAGATCCGAATAATCCGCCCAAAACAATTGCCGAACTTGAAGCAGCCGCTGAAAAATTAACGATTAAGGATGGCAAACGATTCAAGCGTATCGGTTTTATTCCATGGTACTCGCAAGGTTGGCTATATAGCTGGGGATGGTCGTTCGGAGGAGACTTTATGGACCCGGCAACGGGGAAAGTCACGGCCAATGATCCCAAGGTCGTAGATGCGCTGCAGTGGATGACGAACTTTGCGAAAAAATACAATGTTGAAGACATTACAGGCTTCACAAGTGCAGCAGGGACAGATGAGATGGATCCATTCATCACGGGTCAAATTAGTATGAAGATTAGTGGGAACTGGACAGTTGCGGGTATCAAAAAGTTTAAACCAGATCTGAATTATGGCGTTACACCGATACCGACGCCAACGGGAACCAACTTCACAACATGGTCCGGCGGTATGTCTTTAATTATCCCTAAGGGAGCTAAGAACATAGAACCTGCTTGGAAGTTCCTTGAATACTTAGGTAAGGAAGAAGGGCAGTACTTGCTGAATGCGCAGTCGGGGATGTCCGTTATCGATGCTGTAAACGCGAAGTTTGGCTACAAAGACGATCCGATTATGAAGGAATTCGTTAATATTCTTCCGAAATCACACAACCGTCCAGTCGTTCCGGAAGGCCAGCTGCTTTGGAATGAATTAGCTTCTGCAACTGAAAAGTCCACGCGTGGCAGCGGCAGTCCCAAAGAGAATTTAGATAAAGTGACCGAGACCGTTAACAAAGCTTTAGAGAAATATAAGAAATAACATGCTCAATAGGCAGGGGGGAGTCTGTCTCTCCTTGCCTATTGGACGATTCGGGAGGTGGATGTTCATGGCAAATTCAGCAAATTCAGTGCTCGTACTAGACCGTCGAACAACAAGAAAACGGAAATCTTTCCACAAGACAAACTTGATTGGATGGCTCTTTGCATCACCTTGGGCGCTCGGACTACTCGGCTTTTATGCAATCCCGATGTTCGCCTCATTTTACTTCAGCCTCACCACGTATAGTATTCTGCAGCCTGGTGAATTTATCGGTTTGACGAACTACAAGGACCTTTTCAATGATCCATTGTTTTGGAAATCCATCTACAATACGATCTATTTTGCTGTATTCTTCGTACCCTTAAGTATATTTTTCGGTGTAGCGCTCGCCATGATGCTAAATATGAGAATCAAGGGAATGGCCATTTACCGAACGATCTTCTTCTTACCGACGCTTGTACCGCAAGTGGCCTTGGCTGTGCTGTGGATGTGGCTGCTGCATCCAAACTTTGGCTTAGTGAATGGGATGTTAGCCAGCATAGGGATCGATGGTCCTCCTTGGCTAGGTGGTGAATCATGGTCCAAACCATCGTTGATCTTGATGTCGCTTTGGGGAATCGGTCATGCGGTCGTCATCTACCTTGCCGGATTAGCAGATATCCCCGATGAATATTACGAAGCAGCGGAAATTGATGGCGCGAGTTGGTTTCAGAAAACGAAAGCCGTAACGCTGCCGTTGCTAACACCTGTTATTTTCTACAATTTAGTTATGGGTACGATCGGTGCCTTTCAACAATTCACACTTCCCTACACCATGACCAAAGGGCAAGGAACACCTGCCAATTCCATGACATTTTACGTCATGTATTTATATGAGAATGGATTCAAATACTTCAAAATGGGCTACGCTTCCGCCATGGCTTGGATCTTGTTTGTAATCGTTATCGCTTTAACTGGGTTGATTTTCGTAACCTCAAAACGTTGGGTTCATTATCAAGGTAAATAGAGGAGGACATGATGGAATGAATCCACTAGCTAGTAAGAGAGTAAGCCGATCTGTCGCTCATTTATGCTTAATTATTGCTTCATTCTTTTTCATTATTCCTTTTATATGGCTGGTATCAACTTCATTGAAGCCGCTCACACAAATCTTCACCTTTCCGCCAGAGTGGATTCCGCATCCTTTTCAATGGAGCAACTATGCGCGTGCCGTTGACTATATCCCCTTCTGGACGTATTTGAAAAATACAGCGATTATTACAATTGTCAGCACCTTAGGTGTCATCATCTCCTGTCCGTTGGTGGCCTACAGCTTTGCCAAGCTAGAGTGGCGTGGTCGCGATGTATTGTTCTTCGTCACCCTTGCCGTTATGATGATTCCCGGACAAGTCACCATGATCCCACTTTTCCTTTTGTTCAGTAAATTAGGTTGGGTGGGTACCTATCTCCCGCTTATTGTTCCGCAATTTTTTGGCGTCCCTTTTTACATCTTCTTATTAAGACAGTTTTTCCTTGGACTGCCGGATGCCCTTCGGGAAGCGGCACGTATTGATGGCTCCAGTGAGTTCCGTATTTATCTGCAAATTATGTTTCCCTTAGCGAAGTCGGCGGTTTTAGCAGTGGCTCTGTTTCAATTTATGGGGAGCTGGACGGATTTCATCGGTCCGTTGCTGTATTTAACGAATGAGCCATCCTATACGGTATCACTCGGATTGCAGCAATTTCAAAGTCAAAAAGGCTCGGAATGGGGGCTGTTAATGGCCGTCTCCACCTTGATGACACTGCCGGTTATTGTGCTTTTCTTTCTTCTTCAGAAAACGTTTATTAGTGGAATTACCTTTAGCGGTATAAAAGGATAACCAATTCATGCCAATTCTCTTGTAGATTAAGCCTAAAAAAGTGCTTATAATGAAGCATAAATAGGATACTTCAGGAGGCTGTCATGCAATCATTGAATGAGGTAATTGCTTTTATTGCAGAAAAAACAAGTCGCAATGCAAGCGCTTTCGGAGATCGTCTGCCCACGCATACCAAAGATGCTGCGTATGAATTTTCGGAGAATGGCTTTTGGACAGGCGGCTTCTGGACGGGGCTCAATTGGCTTAGCTATGAGCTTACACAGGATGAGCAATTTATGGCTTCCGCACGTAATTCTTACCCAAGATTGCTGCAACGCTTGTACGAAGCACCCCAAACGTTGGATCACGATATTGGGTTTCTATACGCGTTATCTTTCGTTGCGGATTACAAGTTAACGGGGAGTCTCTCTGCTCGCAAGGTGGCTATTGATGCAGCGGACCAACTTATGTCTCGTTTTAATGAGAAGGGAAAGTTTATCCAGGCTTGGAACGTATGGCAGCCAGGTGAGGCCTTTAGTGAGGAAAACAGAGGCCGAATTATTATCGATTGCATGTACAATCTGCCAATCCTGTTCTGGGCTGCGGAAGAGACAGGGGATGATACCTACAGGCAAGTAGCGGAAGCCCATGCTGATACGTGTGCGGGTACGATTATTCGGCCTGACTTTACAGCGTTCCATACGTATGTCTTCGATCCAGAAACGGGTGCACCTAAATTTGGACAAACCTTCCAAGGTTATGCGGACGAGTCTTGCTGGTCCCGCGGACAGACATGGGCAATAGGCGGTTATACACAAGCTTACAAGTATACGGGGAAGAAGGCTTATCTTGATGTTGCGCGTGGCTGTGCGAAGGCCTATCTGGACAGGATTGGCGAAGATCTGGTGCCATTATGGGACTTTGATGTGCCGAATCCGGCACAAGCACTTCGTGACAGTTCAGCTGCCGCTATCGCTGCTGCAAGTCTTCTAGAACTAGCTAAGCATGTCGACAAGAAAGAGAAAAATCTGTATACAGATTTTGCAAGGCGTGTCGTACAGCATCTCTTTGAAGTTTACTCAACACGTGAAGAACCGAACCATGCAGGCTTGCTCCATCATGGTTGTGAACACCATCCAGCTGGCAAGCATGTGGATTGCTCCTTAATTTATGGGGATTATTATTTTGCTGAGGCTGTAGCTCGATTGCTCGGGGTAACCAAAACATATTGGTAAAAGAAAAAGGTACAGCTATCCTCGCTGAATGGGAGGAACTGTACCTTTTATCTATGCTGTGTAGGATGTTCACCTCTTGGCGAGCCCAATACCGGTGTTGGCAGCCGTCAGTTCCATCTTGGTATTGAAGGCGAACACGGTCCATGGTTCAGAGGCCGATTCGGCATTTACTTGAATGTCGATTTCCCAGGGAGCCTCATAACTCACACCAAGCAATTGTTTACCTTGGTATAGGGCGATGGCAAATGGGGGTTCACCTCGATCATTCACAAGCTTGGGATACACGAGCACGGTTTGTTTCCCAGTCGGGATCGAAGGTGAATTGACTGGCGAATACCGATACGAAATAGGATTCACTCCTTGTTCGATTTTACTCAAAAACCAATCGGAAGCGATCAGTCTTTGATAATACCCGTCCATGTAAGGATTCTCTCCGATATCGTAGACATAACTTCCGTTTGTTCGAATAGCTTGAGCACGGCTGTAGTTAAAGTAAGTGATTGCTTTTATCTGTGGAAACAATCGCGGTAAGAGTCCATACATGTAACCCAACTGGCCTTCTGCCCAGCTCCAATACGATTGATTCGTTGGCAAATAGGTGTGTGCAACAGCCCCTTCTGAAATCATAATAGGCTTATGGCTGTAGCGTTCGTAGAGCGGGGCAAAGGTATCAATAACGGTGCCCTTTAACTGTTCTTTCTCAGCTGAGATGGGGGTGCTATATAAGGAAAAACCTACCCAGTCCACGTAGGCGTCCCCAGGATAGTAGTCATCGACCGTATCCGGTGGCCAGAAGTTTGGCGACCACACCATGGCTACATTCGGCGCTTCTTCGGCCATAATGTCGTGAACAAGGCGGAATTTCTCTATATATTTCTGCGGTTCTCCGTGCCAGGGCACCCAAGCTCCATTCATTTCCGAAGCGTAACGAAGAAAGATTGGGATTCCGGACGCTTTGGCCTCGCGCGCGAATCGGCGGACATATTCATCATCTTGTACGTCGTCTAAGCCGTAACGTGGTTCCCAACCAATCTGGAGGGCTCCGCCAAGCTCTTTGACTCTTTCGGCAGTCCGTGCGGGGAAGTAGGTATTCGTGTCCGTTTGCACTTTCCGCCATCCTACATAGGCCAAGTAAAGTGCGTGCTTGCGTCCATATACGTCCTCAATCTTCGTGACATCATAGCCTACTCGGCGATCTGCCCCAAGCATACCGATATACACCCCTGATGCTGGCTCATGTTTGGCTAACAAGGAAGTTGAAGGAGTAGCTGTTTTGGAAGAATCGGCCGGTATTGAGTTACGGAGATAGAGTTCCATATGCGTTGAAGGTGTTTGTAGGTTAGGCCAAATTGGAGGTACCGAAGGAGGTCCAGCTGTGTAGGCAGTGATACGTTCTCTGTAGTCTGCTGCAGCTTCTGGATGCCCTGTTTGGTTAGATTTCTTCTCTTGGTCAGTCCAATACGTGATCAGATCGGGTTGCTTAGGTCGAGAAGGAGAATCAGTCGTTGTGGGAGGATTATCCACATCAGCCATTGCTGGTTGATTAGGCTCAATCAGATCCACTTTACGATCTATAACGAATAGGAGAATGGCGATACAGCTCGCCAAGCCTAGTAAAGCTGCAAAAATCCAGACAACCTTTGTATGCATGAAGTGGCTTCCTCTCACAGGGGATTATGACTAATTGTATGCCCATATCTAGGAGACGGTCAATGAAAGAAAGATCGCATCTGGTTTGGTAAAAATAGGTACTGTTCTATGCCATTCCAAGATAAAATAAGATGGTATATATGGATTTACCTGAGGAGGGATTGCGTGGATTGGTCACGTAAGGAATTAAAAAGCAGAGCCAAACTAGTACTTCGAACATCGTATTGGAAGGCATTCTTGGTCAGCTTACTGCTTGCCATCATCGGCGGGGGTGTCCCAAGTTGCAACTGGAATTCGAATAGTGGTTCCTCCGTTAATCTGTCAGGCATGCAAGCTGATTTTGGGGATATTTCGGATGGTGTAGGTGCACTAATTCTGATCATCATTATTCTTGTTGCGATCGTAGTAGGATTGGCCGTAGCCGCCTTCAATATCTTTGTGTTGGCCCCGTTTAAAGTGAACACACAGCAATATTTCAAACAAGCCTCTCAAGGCGATGTGAATATGAACTATCTGCTTTATGCATTTGGCAAAGGGAAGTATGTAGGAACGGTTGCTGCGATGTTTTGGAGTGCTTTGCTTAACTTTTTGTGGTTTTTATTGCTCATCATCCCTGGTATCGTGAAGAGTTATGCCTACAGTTTGGTTCCGTATATTTTGGGAGATAACCCTACGATTGGCCGGAAAAGAGCCGTACAGCTCAGCAATCAGATGACGCGCGGATTTAAATGGCGGATGTTTGTGCTGGATCTTTCCTTTATTGGGTGGTTTCTTCTGGGTGTTTTAGCACTTGGCGTAGGTGTGTTGTTTGTATTACCTTATTATAATACGACGAAAGCTGAGTTATATTTGGCACTGCGTCAGCAAGCATTGAACGATGGACTTAGCACCCCCGAAGAACTAAATCTAATCATTTCGTAAGGAGCTGATCGTTTTTGTCTGTCCAAGTAGAGGTAAGTAAGGTAAAAGGTACCACGACGACGTCCAAGCATTCGATCACGATGATCATGGGGATGTGGCTCATTATTGGCCTGTTTATTGATGGCTTCGCCCATAACCATGGAGCAGTAGAAACCTTTTTCACACCGTGGCACGCGATTCTTTACTCCGGTTACTTGGCTTGTGCAGGTTGGATTTTCTTCATGATTCGTTCGAACAAAATCAGTAACCAATCCACGACTTGGATCTCTGCGATCCCCGTTGGCTATAAGCTTGGCGTAGCAGGGGTTATCCTCTTCTTTGCAGGTGGGCTTGGCGATATGTATTGGCACACGGTCTTCGGCATTGAGAAAAATATTGAAGCGCTTCTAAGCCCGACCCATCTCCTATTGTTATCGGGGGCGCTCTTAATATTGACAAGTCCCTACCGTGCGATCAGCGCTGCTGAAAAGGGGGCTGCGCCGACGTTTCGCCAATTGTTACCGGCGCTAACATCAATCGGGCTCACGTTTACGGTGTTCGCTTTCTTCCTTATGTACGCATGGTCCTTCCGCCAAAACTTATGGATGGCGAGAGACTACGATGCGGTAGCCAAAGCGGTAGTTGATTTTATGCTGACAACTATGATTCTTGTCATTCCAGTCATGTTTGTCCTGCGCAGATGGAAGCTCCCCTTCGGTACGGTTACGTTCTTCTTCCTGTTTGAGTCCATCTTCCTTGCGGTTCTTGATGGATTTAGGGATTATGGTTCAATCATCATTCTGCTCATTAGCGGCGTGATCGGAGATGTTTTATTTCGTGAAATCAAAGAGAGAGAGGTAACAGATTGGCGGTATAAGGCTGTCTTCTTTGTACTTCCTGTCTTGATTTGGGGACTGTATTTCGCTAACTTGAAATTATTTCATACCTTAGACTGGTCGCCTGAGCTGTGGGGAGGGACGATATTCCTGTGTGCATTGTCGTCGCTTGGTTTAAGTATTCTTGCAGCGCCAGTTGCAACTAGCCCAAGCAGATGAGAGGGAAGCTGCTGCCCCTTATCTGCCTAGTTGTCTTCCTTTCAGCTTGCGGTTCATCTTCGACAACGACGATTGATATGTCGGAGATGTCAGGTATGACCGGCATGACGATGCCCTCATCATCGGTTACACATCAACATTCGAGTGACGCACTTGCCCGCTTCTCCTTGGATTCACCCCATTATTTACCGAATGAGTTATCCAACATAACCATTCTGGTTCAAAATAAATGGAATCGGCCGATCGAGAAGTTTGATCTGATGCATGAGAAGCTGATGCACCTCATCGTGGTCAGTCGGGATTTGTCCTACTTCGACCACTTGCATCCCAACTATGCGGGCGCTGGTCGATTCGATGTCCAAACGTCATTCCCCGCGGGAGGGTACTATCAGCTTATTGCTGATTTTACGCCGACGGACTTAGGGGAGACTGTTCAATCCCATTGGGTGACGATTAACGGGAAAGCCCCGAAGGCAGTTAAACTTCAGCCTGACAAAAGCTTAACTAAACAAGTCGGTGACAAGGAAGTCACGCTAGCTTTCGATCATCTCATGGCAGGGATGACCCTTGACATGGTATTCACATTCAAGCAAGGCGTAGAAAAAACACCTGTTACCAATTTGCAGCCTTACCTAGGCAGCGTAGGTCATATTGTTGCGATTAGTGAGGATGGGAATGAGTATGTCCATGTTCATCCGGCGGATCCAACAGCGACTTCAGGGCCAACCGCGGCGTTTAAGATTCTGTTTCCCAAAAAAGGCATATACAAAATTTGGGGCCAATTTCAGCAAAATAACGAAGTGTTCATCGTTCCGTATGTGATCAATGTGAATTTGTAATATAAAAGAAATATGATAGTCATCTGTCCTACATGTTAATCGCTTATAATAAAAGACGACCCCCTTTTTAAATATAAACCTTTAGACCCGCGGCCCGTTGCTGTGGGTCTCTTTTTGTTCACTTATGGTACAATAGGCGATATAACCAGATTAGGAGTGAGAAGAATGACTGCACCCATGAATGAGCAGGAGCTGTTGCAATTCATTATCAGCAAGACGAAGGCCGACCCGAAGCAAGTTGAGCTTGTACTTAAACATGAGAAAGCGTATATCACCAAAGCCGAGCAAGGCTCCAAAGGCCCTGTAGACATTGATAGTGATGATTTGATCGATCATATACTGAGCCGGCCTGATGTGAAGTTGAGTGAGCTTGCGGTGGATACGATCTTGGAAGCTGAGATGGAATACTTGATGAAAAATGGCATGGCCGGCTATATTGACTAGTTTATGTTCTAAGGACCCTCACATGGAGAATATCTGTGTGGGGGTCTTTTATTACCATATCACTACGAAAACGCGGCGCTGAGACGTCAATAATTGCAGTCTCAGTTGCGCAACAGCACCAAGTTCACTCTGAGACTTCAAAAGTAGCAGTCTCAGAGAATCAAACTAGTCAAAACGACGAAACGCGTAGCTGAGACGTCAATAATTGCAGTCTCAGTTACGCAACAGCACCAAGTTCTCTCTGAGACGTCAAAAGTAGCAGTCTCAGCGAGTCAAACTAGTCAAAACGCTGAAACGCGGCGCTGAGACGTCAATAATTGCAGTCTCAGTTGCGCATCAGCACCAAGTTCGCTCTGAGACGTCAAAAGTAGCAGTCTCAGCGAGTCAAACTAGTCTAAACGACGAAACGCGGCGCTGAGACGTCAATAATTGCAGTCTCAGTTGTGCATCAGCACCAAGTTCGTGGTGAGACGTCGAAAGTAGCAGTCTCAGAGAAGCAAACTAGTCTAAACGACGAAACGCGGCGCTGAGACGTCAATAATTGCAGTCTCGGAGTCGCATCAGCACCAAGTTCACTCTGAGACGGCGAAAGTAGCAGTCTCAGCGAGTCAAACTAGTCAAAACGACGAAACGCGTAGCTGAGACGTCAATAATTGCAGTCTCAGTTGCGCAACAGCACCAAGTTCGCGATGAGACGTCGAAAGTAGCAGTCTCAGCGAATCAAATATAGTCTAAACGACGAGTCATGAGGTCTTCATTAGTGTAACTTAAAAGTTAATTGAATAACATATATTGACTTTATATTCAAGCGATTGCATAATGAAATCAGGAATTATTACGTTATTTAATTAACTTATAAATTATCTAATTGGAGGTTTTCCATCACAATGAGCAATCAACCAAGAGCTGAATACCCTAGACCACAATTTGTACGAGATAGCTGGATCAATTTGAACGGTGAGTGGGAATTCGAATTCGATGATGCATCTATAGGATCCAAACAGAAATGGCACCAAGGCGAGAAGGCATTTTCACAGAAGATCCAAGTACCTTTTGCTTTTCAAAGTCAATTAAGCGGCATTGGAAGTAATGAATTTCACGATGTCGTCTGGTACCGCCGCGAGCTGGAGATTCCAAAGGAATTTGCGAATAAGCGAATTCTACTTCATTTTGGAGCCGTCGATTACTTGGCATCGGTCTGGGTGAATGGCATCCTGGTCGCAACACATGAAGGAGGTCACACGCCTTTCCATGCGGACATTACGGAAGCGCTTCAAGCGGGAAGCAATAAGCTCGTTGTAAAGGCTGTCGACTTCAGTAAAGATGTCACACTGCCACGTGGGAAGCAATACTGGAAAGCGGATTCCGCGAGCATTTTCTATACAAGAACTACAGGTATTTGGCAAACGGTGTGGTTAGAAGCGGTCTCTGCGGATGCACACTTAGCGAAGGTGAAGATGACCCCGGATATCGATGCGAAGCAGATTGAAATTAAGTACGACATCGAGGGGATCGACGCAAATGCCACATCCACGTACCAATTGAAGGTGGATATCTCGTTTAAAGGCGAGATTGTATCGGAAGACGTGTATGGCATTCGAAGTGGGACGGGCGCACGGAAAGTGCGGTTGAATGACTTCAATGATCATGGACTTGGCGGTTGGTGGACACCGGAGAAGCCGAACCTATACGATGTTAATTTTACATTGCTGATTGATAATGAGGTTGTGGATGTTGTCAGCAGCTACTTCGGTATGCGCAAGGTTTCCATTGAAGATGGCAAGTTGTGCTTGAATAATCGTCCTTATTTCTTGAAAATGGTACTGGATCAAGGCTACTTCCCCGATGGGAATTTGACACCGCCGAGCGATGATGCGATCAAACAAGATGTCGAGCTTACTAAAGCGATGGGCTTCAATGGGGCACGTAAGCATCAGAAGTTGGAGGATCCAAGATTCTTGTACTGGTGCGATGTACTAGGGCTTGTTGTGTGGAGTGAAGCCGCGAATGCGTACGAGTACACGGATAAGTACGTAGGGCAATTTACGAAAGAATGGATTGCCTCGATGGAGCGGGATTATAATCACCCGTCGATTATTGCTTGGGTACCGCTCAATGAAAGTTGGGGTGTCCCGAACATTCAAATTGATAAACTGCAGCAGCAGCACGCTTTGACGATGTATCATCTGAGCAAATCGCTGGATCCAATGCGCCCGGTAATCTCGAATGATGGATGGGAGCTTGTGACAACTGACTTATTTGCCATTCATGATTATGAGTGGAGAGAAGAAGTACTCACTGAGCGATACAGCTCCAAGGAAAAAGCGGTTCACGCGATGCCAGCGAATCGACGTCTATTCGTGGAAGGCTTCCCTTATCAAGGTCAGCCGATTCTGGTTACCGAATTTGGCGGAATTGCGTACAAGAAGAGTGAATGGGAAGGCTGGGGCTATTCCGGGGCAGATAATGACGAGGATTATGAGCAAAAGCTGCGCGCAGTCATTCGTCCACTCCTGAACTCTGGCGTTGTGCAAGGTTATTGCTATACGCAATTGACGGATGTGGAGCAGGAAATTAATGGATTGCTGACTTATGATCGCAAGCCGAAGATCCCTGTAGAAATCATCAAAGCGATTAATGATCGTAACTAATCAACAAAGCCGAGGCTATCGCAGCCTCGGCTTTGTTGTGCATGTGCTACTCCTCCGCATGATCAATACGAATGACGATAACATTGGAAAGCACGGTTCCTTTATGAATGGGTACATTCACTTGGTATTCGAATGTTGCAGGGACTTGAAGCGTGAGACGTCTCACATTGGTATGGTGGACGATAGAAGCATCATAGGTGATTTCAATGCTCGAACGCGGCTGTAAATTGCCAAGTACCAGTGGCTGTTTGACATTAACGTCTTGGATGACAACACCATCGATCCTTAGAGATCCCGGAATAAATGTATTTAACGGAGAAATCCAGTCGATCAGACTCACTTGATTCGCGGCTAAATTTCCAGTGTTGGCAACAAGCATATGGTAATGGATCGTTGTACCAGGCTCTGCCTGGCGTGGATTAGCTGACAGAAGAATATCCATGATAGGCAGTAAGAGTTCAACGGTAACGAGATTGGATAACATCATATTCGAGACGATGCGACCGTCTGGCAGTTGATAAGTATATAAAACATGAGCTTGGCTAGTAAGTAACTTCTGATCCAAGGAAATGGCGAACGAGTTGACCGTGACTTGGAATTTCACAAGAAATGACGCATTCGGCTGTAACGTACCAAGCGGTATGATGCTAGGGAGAACAGTCTGACTATAGGGAACGCCATCTACGGTTAAACTTCCTACGACATAGAAGCTGCCTTCGGGAATAAAATCGGAAAGTCGGACCTCGGTGGTAATATTGCCGCGATTGGCAATTGTAATAGAATAAGTCAAGGTATCACCGAGGGTAGCTTTAGGTTCAAGCACAGATTCAACCACGGTTAGAGCAGGATCATAAACGTGGATCGATATCGAATTCGAAACGATTTTTCCTTTGCAATCCTCGAAGGTATACGTTAGAACGGCAGAGTTTACGATGCAATACGATGTGGGCAAATGCACAATGGTGACTTGGAACTGAAGACAAACTTCAGAATGCGCAGGGATATCTCCAAGCTTGATACCCGCATTAGGATTAGCGGCAGGGTAGCTAACCCCATCGATCTTAACACTTCCTGGTACAAAGGCAACACCTGCAGGCAATTCATCCTTGAATAAGGGGTGATGGATCGGACAGTCTTCTTCATTCTTGATCGTAAAGTAAAAGGTGACCGTGTCCCCAACATACGTAGATGTTGTACTTGCTTGTTTGGTGAATGTTAGTTTCGTTTCTTTAAACGGAATGATAATCGTGTTGGACTTAGAACTGCCCGAAACATCTCTACCGCCAGGAGTATGGAAGTAATAGACGGTGCTAGCCTGATTGCGAAGTTGTCGGCTAGCAGGTATCTCTAGGACGATGACTTGAAAAGTGACTTCAATGGTTTGGCACACCTGTATAACACCTAGGGGGATACCTTCATCTGGTCTAGCCATGGGTAACGGAATATTATCTACAATTACGCTATTCGGAATAAATGAAGTGCCTTCAGGCATGTTGTCAAAAAGGGTAACTTGTGCATCCAAGTTACCCTTATTGGCGATCGTTAACGTATAAGTGATGATCTGGCCGATAACGGCCAGAGGGGTGTTTGCCTTTTTGAGCACAGTTATGATTGGACCTACTACAGGCGTATCTACGATATTCGAGAAAGAATGGCTGGTGGAGGTGCCTGAACTAAATCTGACGACAGATTGATTTATTAGGTGATTGGTGGAGTGGGAGTCGGCCGTCATACGACCGTCACCTCAAATGTAACCGTAACAGAACCACCGGCAGGAATAGCACCGATTGGTACACCTGTGCTCGGATTCAGCGCAGGTTTGGAAACACCATTTACGGTGACACTTCCTACGATAAAGCTGGTTCCAGTTGGGATTGGATCGGTCAGCACGACGTTATTGACGGTTTCAATACCATTGTTTGTGACCACGATGGTGTATAGAATGGTATCGCCAACAATCGCATCAATCGCATCCGTACTTTTTACAACCTTAACGTTAGGCGCTGAAACTGGGATGACCAGAATATTGGATTGAACAGATCCGTTTAATAGACGGCCATCTGGCGGTGAGAACGTATAGTTCGCCGTAGCTTGGTTGGAAAGTAATTGTGGAGATGGTAGTGCGTCTACGGTTACTTCTAGTGTGATTAAGACATCGACAGAATCACCCGGAGCAATCGCTCCAGCATTAATACCCGTTGATGGATTCACGCCTGGTTGAGAAACGCCATCGATAATGACGCTGTTCGGAACAAAAGCTGTACCTGCTGGGATGGAATCAAAGACCGTTGCATCTGCAGATAGATTTCCGGAATTCGTCAGTGTTAAGGAGTAAATAATCGTATCCCCAACTGTTGCATTCGTTGTATTCGCACCTTTGAGCACAGAAAGTATCGGCTGATATACAGGGATATTGACCGTGTTGGAGAAGGCGGAAGCTGAGAAAGCACCCGTTGTAAAGGTGACAGACGATTGATTGGTAAGCTGCTGGGATGTAGGCAGTGCCGTAACCGTGACATTAAAAGCGACGGTAACCTGGCTTCCTGCGAGAATTGAACCGAGTGAAATACCATTTGTTGGATTCGCATTCGGTGCTGTTACTCCATTAATTTTGACACTGCCCGTTACGAAGCTCGTGGAAGCTGGAAGCGGATCAAAGAATTGAACGTTATTAACGGTAGTGATACCACTATTCATGATAATAACTTCATAAGGAACAATATCGCCAACTACGGCATCCGTTGCTGTAGATGATTTAGATAACTGCACATTAGGTGCCGAGACAGGGATAGTCACTGTATTAGAATTGATGGAGCCAGTGATAATACGCCCGTCAGGCGGACTAAATGTAAAGTTAGCTGTTGCTGTATTAACTAACGTTTGCGGAGTTGGTAAGGATACGATCACAACCCCAAAGGTAATCACATCTGTAGCGCCAGGCTGCGAAGTGAATGGAATGCCAACAGCTGGGTCAGCTCCAGGTTGTGTAACTCCGTTCAGGACAACGCTGTTCTGTTGGAACGTCGTACCGCTTGGAATGGTGTCAACGAGCGATACGGAAGCAGGGTAATTCCCTGAGTTCTTGACGTTAATCGTGTAAATAATCAAATCGCCAATCGTAGCGTTGGTTGAATTTGAGCTTTTGACTGCGGTGAGGATTGGTTGATAGACCGGTGTGGTAATGGTGTTGGAGAAAGTAACCGCTGAGAAAGCACCGGAAGTAAAACTAACTGAGCCATAGTTATTTAATTGGGCTGGGTCTGGCAAGGACGTGACTCTGACATCGAACGTAATCGTAACCGTCGCACCAACGGCAATGGTACCAAGTGCAATACCTGACACTGGATTCGGCGGTACAGGAGGCGTTGGAGCGCCAATAATGACGACACTGCCAGGGACGAATGCTTCTCCAGTAGGCAGCGGATCAGAGAATACGACATTATTAATAGGCGCAATACCATTGTTCATAATGACGAATTTATAAGGAATAATATCGTTCACAACAGCGTCAGTAGCAGTTGTACTTTTGACAATGCTAACGTCAGGTGATGATACCGAGATGGTCACCGTGTTGGAATTCACGCTGCGATTGAATGGTCGACCATCAGGAAGTGTATAGGAATAGTCAGCTGTAGCTGTGTTGGTTAAGATCTGCGGGTTAGGCAACGAATCGATAATGATGGAAAAGGTAACTGGCACCGTCGTATTGGGATCAAGTGTGCCAATGGAAAAGCCTGTTGCCGGATCGGCCCCTGGCCAAGGTACGTTGTTTACAAAGACGCTGTTTGGCAGGAACGACGTGTTGGATGGAATGGTGTCCGAAATGTTAACGGCAGTGGGATAATTCCCTGTGTTGGAGACGTTTAGCGTATAGACAATCGTATCGCCAACAGTGGCATTCGTGCTGTTCGCGCTTTTGAGCACATTAATGACAGGTTGATAGATAGGTGTAATAACCGTGTTGGAATTCGTTGTGCTGGATAGTGCGCCAGAAGTGAAGGTGACAGATGCAAAATTATGAAATTCCGCGGGGCTAGGCACTGAAGTGACAAGTACCGAGAAGGATACAGTAACAGTGGCTCCAACTGCAATTGTGCCAAGGCTGACACCAGTCGCTGGATTTGGTGGAACAACAGGTGTCGGAGCTCCGACGATGACAACACTTCCGGGAACGAAGGTTCCTCCTGCTGGAATTTGATCTGAGAAAGAGACATTCGTAATAGGGGAAATCCCGTTATTCGTGATGTTAGTACTATAGACGATGGTATCTCCGACAGTGAGAGCTGTAGATAGCGTGCTTTTGGATACAGCTACATTAGGCGAAGAAACAGGGAACGATACCGTATTGGATGTCGCTGTTCGCGTTATGGTACGCCCATCTGGCGGGAAGAACGTATATGTAGCCGTACCAGTATTGCTGATGACTTGTGGGCTAGGCAAGGTGTTAATGAGTACCGAGAAGGATACCGTCTTGGAGCTGCCTGCTGCAATTATGCCGGCGTTAATACCAGTGATCGGATCAGCTCCTGGCTGAGGCGTACCATCCACGATAGCACTATTTAGAACGAAAGAAGTTCCAGCTGGAATGGTATCGGTCACGATCACAGTTGCTTCTAGATTGCCTGTATTTGTCACGAGAATACTATAGAGTACGGTATCACCAACAGTGGCATTCGATGTATTGGCCGTTTTCAGCAACGTCAGATTCGCTTGCGTGACAGGTGTGACAACATCATTGGAAGAGGAAGAGCCAGAGAATGTACCAGATGTAAAGCTGACATTAGATTGGTTAATGATTTGTGGCGTTGGCATTGTGATTTTCACCTCAAATGTCACGGTTACCGGCGTATTGGGAGCCAGTGTTCCGATTGGGATACCGGTGGACGGATTCGTGTTAGGCGATGGTACGCCATTGACGAGGACGCTTCCGGGAATGAATGAAGTGCTGACATCGGCAATGCTGGTCAAAATAACATTGTTGACGTTCGCAACACCTTGGTTGGTGACGACTACTGTGTAAGTAACTGTGTCACCTTGAACGGCTGAGCTTACATTGACTGTTTCCGTCACCACGACATTAGGGGCAGATACGGGAATCGTTACCGTATTCGAACTGCCAGAGCCGGAGAGTGAACGGCCATCAGTGAGTGTAAATGTGTAGCTAGTTGTACCTTGGTCGACTAATTGCTGCGGGTTCGGCAGCGATTCTACTGCCACTGAAAATACGACAGACTTAACTCCACCCACAGGAATGGTTCCAATGGGGATGCCGTTTACGGGATCAACGCCAGGTAATGGTGCATTATCGACGATAACGCTGTTTACAAGAAACGAACTGCCTGCAGGAATATTATCAAAAAGCGTCGCAGCGGCCGCTACACTTCCCGTGTTACGCACTTCAATCGTGTACGCAACGATGTCACCAATAACCGCTAAGGATTGACTAGCGCTTTTGGTAAGGGAAATAATCGGCTGTTCGATGAAGGTCATGACGCTGTTCGAAAAGGTAGACCCAGAAAAAGCACCAGATGTAAAGCTGATACTTGCGTTATTTGGGACTTGTGGCGGATTAGGCAGTGAGGTTACGGTTGCCCGAAATTCTACGTGAGTGGTGACGCCTGGATTTATAGAACCTAGTGTGTATCCCGTTGTAGGATTGGCGGTAGGCTTCGGAACGCCATCGACGATTACACTACCTGGCAGGAAGGTAACCCCGCTGGCAAGTGCATCATTAATAACCACATTCGTAACCTGAACAACACTATTGTTAAGAATATCGAGTGAGTAGATAAGAACATCACCGAAGGCAGCATAGGTCAGGTTGACGGATTTCGTCACTAACACATTCGGTGCCGAGGCTGGGATGTCAGTCGTGTTGGACGTTGCACTTCCTGACAATACACGCCCATCAGGCGGTTGATACGTGTAATTGACGGTGCCGAAGTTCGTCAGTCGTGGTGGTGATGGTAAGCTTTGCAAAATAACTTGGAAGGTAATCGTCGTCGTCCCCCCTGGTGCAAGAGAACCTGCAGCAATGCCAGTAGCAGGATTGGAACCAGGGCTGGAAACGCCATTTATCGTAACACTGCCTGCCACAAACGAAGAGGATGGGGATATCGCATCTACGATCGTTGGTTGAACAGCGATATTACCTTGATTGCTAACGATAAGTGTATAGGTCAGGGTATCGCCAACAGTGGCGTTCGTGCTGTTGACACTTTTGGCAATCGAAACGATGGGTTGAAATACTGGTGTTGTAATGGTATTGCTTAACGATGTCCCATTAAAGGTACCAGATGAATACGAGACGCCAGCCTGATTCGCTAATTGTCCTGAAGCCGGTAAGGAGACGACATTGACCTGAAAGCTAACGGTGACAGAACTGCCTGCGGCAATGGAGCCAACACCAATACCTCCGTCAGGAACGGCGCTTGGTTTCGAAACTCCGCCAACAAGTACACTTCCTGGTACGAATACAGTGCCAGCGGGTATCGTATCGGTTAGAACAACATTTGTAACGCTCTCTACACCTGAATTTGTAATGACGGTGTTGTATGTAAAGGTGTCTCCAACGACAGCGTCGATAACGGGTGTGCTTTTGACAGCTCCCACGCTCGGTAATCGAACAGGAATCGTGAGCGTGTTGGATTCTGCCGCACCTGAAATGGTTCGGCCATCTGGTGGTTGAAAGGTATATGTACTATTTGCTTTATTAATAATTTGCGATGGCGAAGGCAGTACGAGAATCAGAATGTCGAAGGTAACGGTTGATGTGCCGCCAGCGGCGACAGTCCCGATGTTGACACCTGCCACGGGATTCGCACCAGGGACAGTGACACCATTGACTTTAAAGCTATTCGGCACATAGGAAGTACCTTGAGGAATGTTATCGGTGATGGTAACATTTGCCCCGATATTCCCGGTATTGGCGACTTGCAGCGTATACGTGACTGTACTTCCCACCGAACCATTGGCTGTGTTGGCCGACTTTACGATGCCAATCTTCGGCGCGTAAATGGGCGTTGTCACCGTGTTCGAAGGAATTACACCCGTAATGACGTTACCTCCAGCGACACTCTGGAACGTAAAAGCAGCATTCGCCATATTCCCAATTTGGGACGGAGTTGGGATACTTGTGATCGTCGCTTTGTACGTAACGATGATGGAGGAACCGAAAGCAAGTGAGCCAAGCGGTGCACCGGAAGTAATATCATAGGTGGGTCTAGCAACACCAGCTACCGTGACACTACCAGGAACAAATGTTGAGCCAGTTGGGAGCGCGTCAGATAACACGATGCTGGCAGCGCTGGCTGTTCCCGTATTGCTGGTAGTGACTGTGTAGGTAATCGTATCCCCTACCACAGTGCCAGCGACATTGGCGCTTTTGGTGACATTAATTTTGGGAGCATTGATATCAACCTGAATCCCATTGGCATTTACGACATAGGCATCGCCTGATGTTGTTAATTGCAGTACAGCTGAAGATTGATTGTTAATAAGGCGTGCAGATACATCAATGTTGGTGATATCCCAACCTTGTCGTCCGGCGCTAATATTCGTCCCTGGCGCTCCATTGATCTGATTGGATGAGCCAAAGGTTCCTGTGGTGTTCAGGTTCCCGGCGTCATTATTGATCTGAGAAGCGAAGAAGTTATTCGCAAAGTTGTTGGGTCCAGATAATGCAACTAATGAACCGGTTGTAGGACCGAATAACGCTTGATCCCCTGTTCGGTTGGCATCTCCTTCCTGGGCGCTAAATAATGCTCTACCGCCTAGAGCACCCGTTACTGGTGTAGCAAATCCGGTGATCGTCGTGTTGACGGGCGGAGATGTCGATTGGACAAGGACAGCGCCAACCCGCAGTGACATATTCCGGAAAGGCAAACTGGTGTTCTGGTAAATGACAGCGAGCGTCCAGCCAGCATGGTTGGCGGTGGAATCACCAGGAATAACGATGGTGCCAACCACATTTCCAGTTGTATACGTTCCTGCCATTCCTTGTTGAATGAGCGTTGTGACGTTAGCGGATCTGACATATCCCAGTGCTCCGCCACCTAAATCGAATTCATTTTTGGTTGCGTTGTCTGGCGTAATGCTGCTGGTCCCTGCAGGAGTGGTAAAGGTGACGGCATTGTTAATAAAAGCTGTTAAGTTAACAGTGCCATTCACATAAGAACCACCCCAGATTAATTCAGCGTACAATACGGTGCTTCCAGCAGGAAGGTTTAAGATGGCTGATGAGTTGTTAAGGGTATAGAGACTAGTGGTTCCGTTAGGATAAGTTCCGTATTTGAGCGCTGTATTAGTCGTGGTAAAAGCACCAATACTGTCTTGGGTTCCCGGTACACCTTCTGTATTTGAGCGGCTTAGGCCAAGTGTATTTCCGGTGAACGTAATCGCGCCAGTTGCGTTGAGTGTGGCCCTGACGACGAGAGCTATGATCGTCACCCCCCTAGTATTAGTACCGTTCAGTCCTCAGAATCGAGAAAACGGTGTGGTGATGGAAAGTAAAATAGGCCGATGGTTTTAAGATATGAGCCGAAAACGAAAAAATGATTAACAGCACATGAAAAATCTTACTTGTGTGTGCCTGTTTTCTTTTTAGCTGGCGGAGTTGGTTTTTTTGCGGATTTAATCGACTCATTGTTAGAAGTTGGATTGACGGGCGATGCTTTCTTGAATTGGGGGATGGCATCCAAATTTTCGAAGCTTTCCTCGATTTCTGGTGCGCGTTGGCGGCGAAGTGAGGGAGTCCAGATGGGTTCAGCATACTTTTGATTGCAAATTCGGTGCCAATCATCGGTACGTAATTCCTGTTTGACGACTACGAAATGATACATGATTTCGCTTATTAGGTTGGGTTGTACGTATTGTAGCATGTCTAATTCATCCTGCTCATACAACGTTGTCGAGTACGGCGGTTCATAGAATAGCTCCATCCGAATAAGCCGGAAATCGAAAGGAGAATGGTGTTCAAGGTACTCGGGTACAGGTGGACAAATAGGGCTGCCTGCAGGTTGAAGGAAGGAATTCGTCAAATAACGAGGAGTATATTCATCAAATTTTTGTTTCAAATATGGATTCGACGTATGGCGAAAATGATGCGCATAAGGTGCAAGAATACACACTATGGCTTTGTGGCTGCAGATCCGATAGAGCTCAGACATGACTGTGAATAAATCAGCTACAAAGGGAAGGCTTCGACTAGCCATGACAAATTCCACCGCGTTGTCAGGCAAAGGAATTCCTGCGTTGATATCACATACTAAATCAACACCGGGTAACGCCACGCGATCGATGCCAAAGAAATTCGAGTGCTTGTGGTGACCGCAGCCAAGATCGATATGCATGGAAGTTCCTCCTTACTCTGTATAAATGAACTGTCCTATAATGTATGTCCATCGCACTTGGCAGTCTCTGCTTGTGCCTACTGGTGCGAAATATTCGTCTTGTCCAACATAAAAAACGTCGCCTCCCCAGTTCGGAGAAGACGACGTTTCATAATTATCGTTCGTGATTACCCTTTAACAGCGCCAATCATGACGCCTTTCACGAAATACTTTTGAACGAACGGATAGAGGATCAGAATCGGTACAGAGGCAACCATAATCGTGGCATACTTGATCGATTCCCCGATCTGGTGTTGATCGGCGGCGTTGGCGCCTGTGCTCATCGAGTCGGTGTTATTCGCGATTAAGATTTCCCGAAGGGTGAGTTGGAGCGGGTACAGATCTCGATCCTTGATGAAAATGGAGGCATAGAACCAGCCGTTCCATTTTTCTACCGCATAGTACAAAATCATAACCGCGATAACAGGCATGGAAAGCGGGATGATGACGCGGAATAAAATAACGAAATGGTTGGCCCCATCCATCTTGGCAGACTCTTCAAGGCTCTCGGGAACCGCCATAAAGGCTGTGCGCATAATAATCAAGTTGAAGGTATTTACAGCGAAAGGTAAAATCGTAGCCCATAAGGAGTCTATTAGGCCAACACCTTTCACAACCAGATACATGGGGATAAGTCCGCCGCTAAAAAACATAGTCAGAACAACAATGAACATAAAGACATTGTTCCACATGACATTTTTTCGAGAGAGTACATAAGCCCCTAAAGCGGTGACAATCAAGTTGGTGGCGACACCAAACACAAGGATAAATAAGGTATTGCGGTAGCCTTTTAGAATAGCTGGATTTTTAAATACACTATTATAGGCTTCCAAGCTGAACCCTAGCGGTCGATATAAGAAGCCTTTATGCGTAATGAGTTGTGCGCCGTCACTGATGGAAGCGAAGGTAACATAGATGAGTGGATATAACGTTACAATGACTAATACAAGCAATAAGATATGGTTAATGCTGACGAATGCTCTGTCACTAAAACTGACTTTCATCGGAGTTCCTCCTTACTACCATAAGCTGTTTTGACTAATTCGTTTACTTATTTTGTTGGCTGCAATCAGTAGTGCCAAATTAATGAAGGAATTGAAAAGACCAACGGAAGCAGAAAAGCTCCAACCAAATTCGAGCAAACCTTTTCGATAAACGAAGGATGAGATTACATCGGCTGTTTCATAGGTACTAGGATTATAGAGCAGGATGATTTTCTCAAAGCCGACGTTCAATAAATTCCCCATCCGAAGAATGAGCATAATCGAAATGGTTGGTAGAATGCCTGGCAAGGTGATATGCCATATCTGCCTCACCCGGGTAGCACCATCCATTTTGGCTGCTTCGTATTGCTCTTGATCGATACTCATTAATGCAGCTAGATAAATAATCGATTCCCAACCAATTTTTTGCCAAATTTCCGATAAGATATATATGGTTCGAAACAGCTCTGGCTTCTGCAGCATGGCTGTATCATTCGCGCCAAAATACGTCAGTAACGTATTGATTAAGCCGCCATTGTTGGTGAAGTCTTTAATCATCCCGGCAATGACGATAAGTGAGATAAAGTACGGCATATAAGTAATCGTTTGCACAAATCGTTGAAACCTCTTATTGGTCAACTCGTTAATCAAGATAGCCAAAATAATGGGGGCAGGGAATTCAAAACAGATCGAGTAAAGTGAGATGATAACGGTATTTTTGAGAATTCGCCAGAAGTAATAGCTGGTGAAAAAATCCTGGAAGTTTTGAAATCCAATCCAGGGGGATCCGAGTATCCCTTTAATTGGTGTGTACTCTTTAAATGCAATTAAGGCACCGTACATGGGCGCATAATGGAAAATAAAGTAGTAAGCCAGCACGGGAACCATCATAAGATACAAATATTTATTTAATAGAAAATCGCGTTTAAAACGAATGGGAAAACTAGCCTCCGCTGGTTTACGCATAATATCTCTCCTTTCGCCGCAGAAATGAATAGCATGGGGGAGGGGCTAGTGCTCCCCGCCCCCCATGGTACTGATTATCTTTTGTTGAAACGATCTAAGGAAGCCTTTTTGATTTCAATCGCACGGCTTAATTTAACGGAGTTGAACTTCTCTTGGTATTTCTCGAAGCTATCAAGAGGCTCTGTGCCCAAAATAATTTTGAGCGTCATTTCGTCAACAAGCGTGTTCAGATCTGTCATGATTTTCGCAAGCTCTGTGCTTTCTTCAGGCGTTGCTGTAACTGGCGGAATTTTGTGTTTGTCTACGGTGGTTTTTGACCATGTGGTTACAGCATCACGTTGCGTTTGCAGAGCTAAGTATTGCTCGATATAGCGTTTATCTTGAACGAATGGTCCATTGTAGTTACCGCGGACGTACAGGGACAATGCTTGTGCAGGTGCCAGTTTATCTGGATTGTTCATAACGGTATCCGTGTATTTCGGATAGTTATTTTCCATTTTATAGGATGTGCCTTCAGTTCCGAAGTTGAAGAACAAGCCTCCTGCTTGGGTGTAACCATAGTCAAGCATTTTAGCAGCTGTTTCGATGTTTTTGGAAGTAGCGGTAATCGCGACAGATCCACCAGATGAATAAGAAGGGTCTTTTTGACCAAACATGGCGATGTCGCCTTTCTTAAGCACTGGATATGGAGCGGCAACGAGAACACCTTTAGGGTCTTTGGCTGTAATAAGCGGTTGGAATTTACCAATTCCGCCACCAGCATTATTAACAGTAGCTCCAGTAGCTCCAGATGCCATATTGGCATCCATGGCTTTGCTGTCTGCGGTTGCAAAGTTTTTATCAATTAATCCTTCCGCGTACCATTTACGGAACGTACTCAGATACTCTTTGAAGCCTTTCTCTGCAGGTCCAAATTTAATGGCCCCACTATCATCAATAAAGAAATCACGTGTTACGCCGAAAGCACTGAGGAAAGCACCATTGTAAGATTCGTTGAAAGGTCTAGGAACACTTACAACCGCGAAAGGAGATGTTGCGCCTTTTTTCTCTTTGAAGGCTTTAAGTGTTGTGTACCAATCGTCGATAGTCTCTGGGATCGGAAGTTTAAGTTCATCTAACCAATCCTTTCTAACCATTGGACCTTGGTAGACACGTAAGTAATCATCGCCGCGAATGAATGGGAAGACGTAGTAGCTGCCGTTATCCGTTTTAACTTGTTTGTCGATATCTGGATGTTCTTTCAAGTATTTCTTCAAATTTGGGGCAAATTTATCAATGGTATCATTCAGCTTGAGGACATATCCGTCTTTGATCGCTTTTTCAGGACCGCCTGGGAATGAATCTGCCCAGTTAAATTCGATCATGTCTGGCAGATCGCCCGTAGCCAACAATACGTTAAGTGTTTGTATCCCTTGGTTAGTCGGTGGTGCAGTGAATTTCAAAGGAACGCCAGTCACTTTTTGCCAATTCTGAAAGAATGGCGTATCAGCGTGTGTAGCTTTTACCCCTGTTAAGTTACCAGCAAGTTCTCCCCAATATGTTAGGGTTTTATCATTTTTGAGCGGATAAGTAACCGCTGCGCCAGCGGCTGGTGCGGTGGATGCCTTGGTCGCGTCTGCTGAAGCGGCTGGACTAGGTGAGCTTGTCGTAGAAGAGTTGGATGAACAGGCAACAACTAAAGTTCCCATTAAAGATGTGGTAACCAACATGGTGAACATTTTTTTACTGTTTCTTTTCATGTGTTGACCTCCTCAAAGTTTTGCGCCATGTGAAACTGGCAAGAGAGCGGTGTAATGAGAAATGGACCAGTGAAACAGGCTTCGAAGTGTTTGGTGTGAAGTTGTCTGTGCCCTAATTGAATTATATGTTAGCGCTTACAATCTGGGTATCTTGAATATCTCCAATTGCATCTTGATAATTCATGATAGACTCTACAAAATGTCCAATTCCTTCAGCAAAATAGCCAATTTTATTGATTTTCTCCTTGTTATTAGGTGGAGATACCCTAGAAGAAGCAAAAAGGGCAGCTATTCGCCACCCCCGGAACCCCGTTATTTTTCTAGCATTTCTTTATATTTACCTGGTGTAATGCCTTCCACTTTTTTGAATACACGGATAAACGCGTTAATATCATTGAAGCCAACGCCATAGGCAGCATCACCGACAGATTGTTCTTTCCCTTTGAGCAGCTGTTTGGACTTCTCAACTCGTACCTTATTAATCCGATCAAGTAAGCCTTCACCGACGTAATCCTTGAACAGCTTGGATAAATAAGTGGCTTTACGATCAAAATGACTACCGATCATCGTGACATTCAAATTAGCATCCGTGTAATTGTGCTCAATATACGTGTTCACTTGGTCGACGAGCTGTTGAAGGGCTTTCTGCTTCGTTATCGAGTTGGCATGTTGTCGTTTGGCGGAGGTATACAGACAGACCTGTGTAACCATATCGCCGAGTTGATGTTCCATGTCTTGGATCGTTTTACTGGTTAAGAGGCGATCCAGCAATTTGGGATTTCGGATGAAGAAGCTTTCTTGAATACCGCCTGTATCATTGATACTTTTCATAATCGTGGTTACCAAGCCAAGCATGAGACATTTGGTTAACGAAACGGAAATACCAGAGCCTTCGAAATTTTTCTGGATAATGTCTCGAAGAATGTCACGAGCCTCATCAAGTTCTCCGAATTTCAAAGCATTCAGAAACTGCTGTTCCACGCTCATTGGATAATAATATCCAGATGGATTATCACAGTGGCTATGGGGGGGAAGTTCATTGTAGGCCAGAATTTCGTGACCGCCCATAACAAGTTTGTACGTCATGGCATCTAAAGCTTCCAAGAAGGCTTGTGGTACACAGGAAATATGGTCGTATATGGCGCTAATTGCGATCGTAAGATGTATATCATAGGTGGAAGCCAGGAAGGTCTGTGCCTCATCCGCAATGCGGATTAATTCTTCTTTGGAGCTGCGGCCTTCATCCATCGTCATATTCACTAAACACCCAAGTGTATCATCAATCTCGGCCACATAGCCGCGGTGCTTCTGAGCTACTAATTCCTCTACGACATTACTGACGATAAATTGCAGCAGCTTCCATTTCTCCTCATCGGACGTATGCGTAATTCGTTCGAAGAAGGACTCACTTTTATCAATGACAAACAGCATGACGGCAAACTCTTTCCGATCCAGCTTCATGTCAAAAGTGGTTAAAGCCTCCGCGATCGGAATTTTAGCATCCAGCTTACCTTTAAGCAGCTTTTCTACAAAATGTGAACGGACGATTTGCCGATGCTGTTCAACTTTGCTTTTGAAATCAGCCATCTCGATTAACGTACTATCCACAGCTTGCTGGAGGAAATGAAATTCATTGTAGGTTCTACCGGATTCAAGGGTTTGTTTCTTGGAAAAGGCGTGAACCAATCGGCGCACAGGGTTGTAATTTCTTCTTAGGAAGACAAATGTCAATAAACCTCCACCAAGCAGACTGATGATTAGACTCAAATAAGTCAAGTTGCGAACATGTGAGGCCTTCTGCCAATAAGTCGTACTTGGCATAATGGAGACGTATTTCAGCTTCGAACGCGGAGATTGGATATTGAACACTTCATACTTCTCACCATCGTTGCTATCAAAATAAAAATTGGATGTATTCCCTAAATTAGCATAAGGGAAATCGATGGGCATCGTGCCCTCAGAACTGGAAGCTAGAACTTGATTCTGCTCATTGAGAATCAGAACATGGCCTTTATTGAAGATCTCCATATTCTGAATAGCGCCTAGAATGCGCGACTGATCAATCATAATGACATTCGTAGCAAGCGGTTGATTGCGTTCTACGGGATACGTACTCACATACGCGACTGTTTTGCGAAGGCTATTATCGTCACCGATTCGGTACATTGGAATGAAGCCTTTAAAATTATTGTGTGTCATAATGGATTGCCAGGAATCGAAGGGGAAATCAATGCTTTTATGCAAAGTCTCATAAGCGAAATCTTTCGAACGAACGGTAGTAGGAAGAATGACAGACTGATTTTTGTTCAAATAGACATAAAAGGAGTCGATCAATGGGTAGGAGGTTTTGTACATCGATAAGCTCTTGGCGATTTGATATTCATCATAGGGTAGATCTTTCGGATAGGTTTCATACTTGTTGGAATAGAGCAACTCTTGAATATTGACATTCCATGTAATTTCAAAATTGAGCTGTTCCATGGCTTTGAATTGGTTGTCCATTACTTCACGTACTTGTTTTAATAAGGAATCATTCGCTTGTTGGATTTCTTCTTTCAGGGTTCGGTTAGATTCAATATATAGTAATAGGCCTATGGCAACAGGTAATAAGAGAATGACGATATATGAAATTAACCAGGTTAATACAATACTTTGGCCATTAAAGATAATTTTATTTCGCATCAACCAGCGACCCCCTCGTATTCGAACTTTCTTCCTTGAGCAACCAAGAAGCAAGTATGAATGCGCTCTCATTCTATTGTATTTCCTTTCCTTCGTCTACGTCAACGATGGAAAAGAGGTATTTCATATAGAATTATTCAAGGGTCTTAAATCGTTGTTTCCCAAAGAAGAAATAAAATAAATAGGAAATGACAGAATAGACGACCGCTGTAATACAAAAGGCGTAGGCATAACCGAAGTAACTGCCATATCGGAAGACGAGGCCTGTACTAATTGGAGAAGCAATAAACCACCCGAGATTAAAAACAGCTTCCCCTGAACTCGATGCTAATCCGCGAAGTGAGCGATGTACATAACTCATTTTGATTGAATTATAGAAAGGATTCGCCGCATTCATCAGAGCTTGACGGAATAAATAACCACCAGAAGATAAGTAGAAATTTGCCGAGAACGCAGTAAGTAGTAAAAAAGGGATGGAACTTAACTGCAAATAAACAACAGATTTGACTTCCCCATAACGCTTAGCAATCATCGGTCCGATGAGGAAAGCGACGCCTGTAGCAGCTTGTCCCAATGCCACGACAATCCCAATGGCGGATTTGGACGCTTCAAAGCGATCCTCAAAGTATACGTTCAAATAGGGAACGATCATCCCGCCACCTAGCGAAGAAAGTAAGCCAAGTAAGCAAAAAATGCTAATGACCTGGATCGATGTCTTATGTTCGCGCCACGTTTGCTTCCAGTTCAACGTTTCACGCGCTGGTGTTGCTTCTTCCTGATCGCTTTTCCCAAACATGGACATCGGCAAGACGCCAAGTGCGGCAATAGCCACACCAATTAATAGGGTATAACGAAGGCTGTGAACCTCATCTACACCAATCATAAATTGAAAGAAATCACACAGCACGCCTCCGAGCGAGATGCCAATGACATTGGCTAGCATAACCAGCGCCATATTGAGACTGAATAAATGCACCCGTTGCTGCGGGGAGGAGTTATTAGCCATAAACGGTAGAATGGTAGCTGAAACGACTGCTAGCGCCATACCGCCTAAGAAAGCTGAAATCAACATCCCTTCTTCCAATTCAATGAGGGAACGTGCGGTGAGTGCGGCAATTGTAAAAAGAAGTCCGAAGGAAATGATACGCTTCGGTCCGAAGCGATCGTTCATAATACCTGCTGGGATCAAAATGATGGCCGCGGCGAGCGCGGTCATGCCAACTAGGCTGCCGACCATGGTTTGCTCGTAACCTAGACTGCGAACATATAAGTTGTATACGAGGCCGAACATGCTGATCCCTAAGTTCCAAACAAAATTAAACCAGAAGAACAGCTTAATATTCCGGCTATAGCCTTGCAGTTGCTGCTTCCATTCGCGTAGTAAAGTGGTCATGCGATATTCCTGCCTTTGTATTTTGTGTCTAAATTGCAATCGCTTTGTCTATTCTACCACTGGTAAATAGTTTTGAACACGGGAAAGACTTGATATTCGATCCAATCTGTATAATAATAAGTAGTCTAATCTACGAAGCAGGGAGCACATAATTGAAATGTCTACATCAACGAGTATTGTAACGGAAGAAGAACAGAAGCCGGAAGTTGAACAGATTGAGATTTGGAAATGTAAAGCCACAGAATGTAAAGCTTGGGTTCGCAAAGAATTCGTGACGGAAGCTTTACCGACATGCCCACTTTGTAAAACACAAATGGTGCGTAGCTACAAACATGTGCCCGTAACATCTAAAAAAGGAAACAAAAAGTTTCTTGTAGGAAAGAAACGCTTCTAGTCGAAATTATTGAAGTTATTTCTTCTAAAATAATAGGTTATGATCAAGAGCATCTTCAGCGAGGCGTGAAGAGTGATGCTCTTGGTCTTTTTTTTTGTAAAGAAAAGGAATAGACAAGCATAGCATGAATATGAGGGGGAGATGCTGTGCTTGGACCTACGATTAATGTGAGTGATGACACCGAAGTCTTATTAAAAGAGTTGCAAGAAAGAAAGGTGAAATGGGACAGAATGAAAAAAATGCAGCCCATCCTATCCATCCTAACGGGTGGTATCCTTCTCTTTGTCATCTATTTGTTGTATCGACAAGTAATTGTTCGTTCAGGCGGGAATGCCTTGCTCATCTTGGAGTTAATCATAGCGAATAAACTATTATGCGGCTTGTTGCTCGCTTGTATTTCTTTATTTCTCTACACCTCGAATCGGGCGCGCGAAACAGAGAAGGCGAAGGGGAAGTATGAAGATTTACGTATAGAAGTGATAGAGCGCTTGGATGCCTCTTGGCTCAAAGATGTGAAGTCGGAATCTCGCGATCAAATTTCAAGCTTTCTTTCGAAAGAGTTTGATATTAATATCGTATATAAGACTTGAATCTGGTAAGCCAAAGTGAGGTTGAGATAACGAAAATGAAGTATGTGTGTGGTTTTGTGGAAAATATTCGTCAATGGGATTGGTCCGTGTCCCCAGTAGGTTATCTGCGAGATGTGGTGACCGCGGAAGCTCCGCGGCTAGAAACACGGTTTCGTGCTTGCTGGACGAAGGAAGCGCTGCATATCCGTTATGAATGTCAAGATGATCATATCGTTGCAACGATGACGAAGCGTGACGATTCACTTTATGAGGAAGACGTCGTAGAAGTGTTTCTTGATCCATTTGGCGGCGGCACGACGTATTATGAATTCGAGATCAGTCCGCGAGGCGTCTTATTCGATGCATTCATTCATAACTCATTACAAGGAAAAATAGACGTGGATAGATCATGGACTGCTAACGGATTTCAGGCCAAGGTCACACCAGGGACGGAGGAAGGCTGGCTCGTTTATGAAGTCGAGATTCCATTTGCCGATTTGGACGATGTCGGTGTGCCGGAACCGGGAACGGTTTGGCATTGGAATGTGTTCCGGATTGATGATGATCGTGAAGGCGTCCGTCACTATTCGGCTTGGTCACCTACAGGGAAGGTCAATTTCCATATTTCGCAGCAATTCAAGGAGCTCGTGTTTGTGAAGGAGCAACTACACATATAAGTATTTTTGGGGGTAAGCGGAGCTTACCCCTTATTTGATTTCCATTAAGCATCTCGATATGAGTAGAGAACTGCAAAAATACATCTTTTTAAGGAAAATAGACGGTTTACCGAAGAATTGCTGCGAAAATACATCTTTTTTTACCGATATTCCATAAAAAGGGGATATGAGGTGGAAAAAGATGCATATTCGCATCTTTCCTAATAGACCGCGGCTTCCCTAGTAGAAAAAGATGCATTTTCGCATCTTTTTTAGATTCTGGCTTTCCGAGGACGGAGCAGCCGGTTTTTTTTCTCGTTAATGAGTTTCCTGCAACACATCATAAAGATGCTGCCAAGCCCAATCCAACTCATCCTTCGTAATGATCAGGGGTGGTGCCAAACGGATGATATGCTCATGTGTTTCCTTGCATAGCAGCCCTTTCTCCTTCAATGCTTCGCAGAAAGGGCGTGCCGCAACGGTCAGATCAATACCGATAAACAAACCGCGGCCGCGAATCTCGGCGATCTGCGGCGATTTGATTTCCTGAAGCCGCTTCAGGAAATAAGCCCCTAGCTCATCCGAACGCTCTGCGAGCTTTTCGGATTCGAGCACCTCAAGAGCGGCGATCCCCACGGCGCAGCCGAGTGGGTTCCCGCCGAACGTCGAGCCATGCGAGCCTGGCTCGAACAGCTCTAGAACCTCCCGATCTCCGGCCACCGCCGAGATCGGAAACACACCGCCGCCGAGGGCTTTGCCCAAGACATACAGGTTCGGCGTGACGCCTTCCCAGTCGCTGGCAAAGCGGCGGCCGGTGCGGCCGAATCCTGTCTGGATTTCGTCCGCAACAAACAATACCCGATTCGCCTCGCACAGCTCATAACATTCCCGCAAGTAGCCCTCTGGCGGAATGACAATACCAGCCTCGCCTTGAATAGGCTCCACCATAAACCCCGCTGTATGCGGTCCAATAGCATCACGCAGCGCCTCAACATCGCCGTATGGAATGATGCGGAAGCCAGGCGTAAAGGGACCGAAACCTCGTTGATATTCCGGTGAGGAGGAGAATGACGTGATGGTCACAGTTCGACCATGGAAGTTGCCTGCGCATACAATGATCTCAGCTTGATCTGCAGGGATTCCCTTCACATCATAGCCCCAGCGCCGAATGGCTTTAATGGCAGTTTCAACCGCTTCTGCCCCTGTATTCATAGGTAAAATCATGGGTTTACTTGTATATTGGGCTAATTTCTCATAGAACATGCCGAGCGTTTCACTATGAAAGGCTCTTGAGGTTAGGGTCACTTTTCCTGCTTGTTCCAATAATGCGTTCACGATATGCGGATGGCGATGCCCCTGATTCAAGGCAGAATAAGCGCTCAACATGTCCATATAGCGGCTTCCTTCCGGATCTTCAACCCAGACGCCTTCGGCCTTAGAAATAACAAGCGGGAGTGGATGGTAATTACGTGCACCATATTTCTCTGTTTGTTCAATGATAGAGGAGCTTTGAGTCGCCATGTGAATTCCTCCTTTTCATTAGGTCCTAGCTTCTTTAGGTGTACTTCATTGTATTCTAGTATTAGCTTACGATGACATCCTAAGTATATAATTGATAAAGAGGTGAGGCGATTCAAATTAGCCTGACCGTGCATATCCCTGACTTTTAAGCAAAAAATAACCACGATAGTGGGCTTGATGCCACGATGGGTTCCATGAAAGCTTAGGGAATGAAATATGATGTGGTAAAGGATGGTTCCGATGACTTTTCGCATTGAGAAAGACTTTTTAGGTGAAAAGCAAGTCCCTTCTCATGCCTACTACGGCATTCAAACGATGAGAGCAATTGAGAATTTCCCGATTACAGGTGTTACGATTCATACGGAACTCATTACGGCGTTAGCCGAAGTGAAGCGTGCAGCCGCGCTTGCGAACATGGATACTCATATGCTGCCTAAGAAGATAGGTGAAGCCTTAGTACAAGCGGCTGAGGAAGTAAGCAAGGGCAGTCTCGTTGAGGAGTTTATCGTCGATTCCATTCAAGGCGGAGCAGGTACTTCCATTAATATGAATATGAACGAAGTGCTGGCTAATCGTGCTTTAGAGGTGTTGGGTGAGCAAAAGGGGAGTTATTTTCACTGTAACCCAAACAATCATGTGAACATGTCGCAATCGACGAATGATGTCATTCCAACCGCGATCAAAATAGCTGCATACCGTCTTTCTGAACAATTAATCGAGGCATTAAGCTCTTTGCAGAGTGCGTTTGCACGGAAAGAAATTGAGTTTGATGATGTGATCAAAATGGGCCGAACCCACCTGCAGGACGCCGTTCCTATTCGAATGGGACAAGAATTTGGCGCTTACGCAAGAGTGCTGATGCGTGATATCAATCGAATTAAGCAGGCGATGCGGGGATTGTTAATCGTCAATATGGGGGCTACCGCCGTTGGTACAGGGCTTAACGCGAAGCCTGAATACGTAGAACGAGTAATGTTTCATTTAAAAGGTGCTGTCGGAATTCCAGTTGAAATCTCGGAGCATCTAGTAGACGGAACTCAAAATATGGATGCTTACACGGAGTTGTCTGCTTCCCTGAAAGTTTGTGCAGTGAACCTATCGAAAATTTGTAACGATATTCGCATGATGGCTTCTGGACCTCGTGCAGGACTAGGGGAATTGAAGCTGCCGCCTAGACAGCCAGGCTCTTCGATCATGCCGGGTAAAGTAAATCCGGTGATGCCGGAAGTCGTGAACCAAGTGGCGTTCCAAGTCATTGGGAATGACCATACGATCTGTCTAGCTTGTGAAGCAGGGCAATTCGAGCTCAATGTCATGGGGCCAGTCTTAGCTTTCAATCTGTTGCAGTCTCTCAAAATATTGCGAAACGCAGCCAGCGTGTTTGAGCGCTTCGCCATTGAAGGCTTGGAAGCTGACCGTGAACGCTGCAAAAATTATGTGGAGCAAAGCTTCGGCATTGTTACAGCGCTCAACCCGCATCTAGGCTACGAGGTCGCCGCGCAGCTAGTGAAAGAAGCGGTTCGTACGGGCTATACCTTGAAGGAGCTTATCCTAGAGAAAGGTCTTCTCACACCAGAGGAGATTGAAGAAATTCTCAATCCGATTCAAATGACTACGCCTGGTATAGCCGGAGATAGACTGCTTCGACCAGCAGATTAACGCCTTTTAAATAAACAATACCCCCATCTCTATCACCTAGAGTGGGGGTATTTGTGCATTCAGCCTATAGGATCTGCTCACCGAATAATGAACTGATTAGGCTCACGGCAAGTTGTGATGTCTTGTTGCTGTCATCCAACAACGGATTGACCTCCACAAACTCGGCAGAAGTTACGATGCCTGCCTCATGCAGCATCTCGACGGCGAGATGAGCTTCGCGGAAATGAAGCCCGCCTTTGACGGCAGTGCCCGTCCCTGGCGCTTCAATGGGGTCAACGGAGTCCACGTCGTAGCTGAGATGAACGCCATCTGTTTTGTTTTGTAGATAGTCAATGGCTTCTTGCATAACAGGGGCCATGCCTTTGCGGTCAATATCGTACATGGTAAAACATTTGATACCCAGCGAGCGTATAAGTTTCTTTTCTCCTTCATCAAGTGAGCGCGCCCCAATGAGCACTATATGTTCCGGTTTCACCTTGGGGTTCTTCCCCTTAATGTCGGTTAACAATGGATGCCCGATTCCCATGCTGACCGCAAGTGACATGCCGTGTATATTCCCTGAAGGACTTGTATCCGGCGTATTTAAATCCGAATGGGCATCTATCCAGATCACGCCTAAGTTGGCATAATGGCTGGATAACCCTCCAATCGTACCAATGGCTATGCTATGATCTCCACCGATAATGAGTGGGAAAGCCCCTTGACTGACAACCCGAGAAACCTGATCAGCCAGCTGGGTATTGATTTCTATAACTTCAGCGAAATATTTGAGGTTGTGAGAATCTACTTGAGCATCTAAAGGAGCTGCTGTGTCGTTCGGGAGACGTAGATCAGCAGCATGATCAACGGTATAGCCTAATTGCTGCAACTCATGAAATAGTCCTGCTTCCATAATAGCCTTAGGTCCATGGCTTGCCCCGCGGCGACCTGCTCCCAGATCAAAGTTAACACAGATTGCAGCGATGTTCGGTTTGATACTCATTGGATCAACTCCTTTTTGATTGGCGGATTAGACACTATTTCCGAGTTTGCGCTCCTTTGACTCTCATTCCCAAACGGATAGCAAGTATCCTATATTACTATATGAGGCTAGACTTTCTTTGTTCATTTGTGGAATCCTTTTTATCACTTTTCGCAAATATTGATAAGTTCATACAACAAAGTTAAAATAATAGATGTAAATAAAAATCTCCGAAAGAAGGTTATTATGTTTATCAATTTATTTTTAATCGTAGTATTGATTGTGCTTACCGCTTTTTTTGTCGCGACAGAATTTGCAGTTATTCGAATTCGACCAAGCCGTGTCGATCAAATGGTTCTGGAAGGCAAGAAAAATGCAGGGGCTGTTCAAACGGTTACGTCCAATTTGGATGGATATTTGTCAGCGTGTCAGCTCGGCATTACGATTACAGCATTAGGTCTTGGTTGGTTGGGAGAGCCCACGGTCGAGAAATTACTGGGTCCTTTATTCAGTGGTCTCGGATTAGGTGAAACACTCTCACATATCTTATCTTTCGGTATTGCCTTTTTATCCATTACATATATTCATGTTGTGCTAGGTGAACTAGCCCCCAAAACATTAGCTATTCAGAAAGCAGAAGCGATTTCGACCCTAACAGCTCCGTTAATTATCTTCTTCTATAAAATTATGTACCCGTTCATCTGGATTTTAAATGGTTCAGCGACTCAGCTGGTCAAGATATTTGGCGTCAAGCCTGCAAGCGAGCATGAAGAAGCCCATTCCGAAGAGGAAATTCGAATTATTTTATCAGATAGCCTGATGAGTGGGAAAATTAATAAAACAGAGTATAGTTATGTGAATCGAATCTTCTCATTTGATGAATTGTTAGCACGGGAAATCATGGTCCCAAGGACGGATATGATCTGTCTATACGCAGATAAATCACTTGAAGAGAACATGGAGATTATCACCAAAGAGCAATACACCCGTTTTCCAGTTGCCAAAGAGAGCAAAGATCATATCATCGGATTCGTAAATACGAAGCAAGTATTCTTAAGTTATTTTTCCAATCCGGATTTTAATTTCAAAGGGTTACTTCAACCGATCATGACGGTTCCGGAAGGAATGCCCGTAAAAGCACTGCTGAAGAAGATGCAGCGTGAACAAGTGCATATTGCGTTGCTCCTCGATGAATACGGCGGGACGTCTGGATTGATTACGATTGAAGATATCTTAGAGGAAATTGTTGGCGAGATTCGGGATGAATTTGATAAAGATGAGCGGAAAGAGATTGATAAGTTAGCCGAAGGGCACTACATCGTTGATGGAAACGCCTTGATTATCGAGTTAAATGCTAGGTTGGGCATGGACATTCAAGACGAGAACGTGGATTCAATTGGTGGATGGCTGTACAGCACGAATTCAGAGTTGCAAATCGGTGAAGAATGGCAGTATCAAGATTTGACTTTCATTGTGCGGGAGCGAGACACGAATCGCATTCGTAAAGTTGAGATTATAAAGAATAGCCTAGTCTAATTCAAAAGGCCCAGATCGTAGTTGCTTAACTACAATCTGAGCCTTTTTGTATTAGAATGCCCAGCTTCCCTTGCGGAAGATGGGTTCGATGGTTCCATCTGCGTGTTCGCCGTCAATATCCATATCGGCGGAGCCGATCATGAAGTCAACATGAATGAGGCTGTCATTCAATCCAGCTTGCAGCTGCTCTTCTTTGGTCATCTTCGTGCCGCCTTCGATACACGTAGGGAAGGCTCTGCCAAGGGCCAAATGGTTTGACGCATTTTCATCATAGAGCGTATTGAAAAAGATTAAATTAGTGTTTGAAATGGGAGACACATGAGGAACTAGTGCGATTTCGCCGAGAAAGTGCGCGCCTTCATCCATTTCAATCATCGCTTGCAGCGATTCAAAACCTTGCTCCGCGGTGTAGTGTGTGACACGGCCTTGCTCGAAGGTGATCGAGAAGTTATCGATCAAACTTCCTTGATAGCTCAGTGGCTTAGAGCTGCGAACGGTTCCGCTCGTGCCTAAACGATTAGGAGAAATGAACACTTCCTCTGTCGGGATGTTCGGGTTGAACTCGAAATCGCCGGTTTCGTTCGTCGCAGATCCGCCTCGCCAAATGTGCTGTGGAGGAAGTTCAACCGTCAGCTCCGTGCCTGGGGCACGGTAATGAATTTTATGGAATTGCTTCTCGTTCAATTGCTCCCGTTTGCTTCGAAGTGTTGCATTGTGATCTCGCCACGTCTGAATGGGATCTGCTTGATCCACGCGAGTAGCTTCAAAGATCGCATCCCATAAAGCACTCACAGCTGCTTGATCTTCCAGATCAGGGAATACTTTCTGTGCCCAAGCTAGGGAAGGAGCCGCGATAATGGACCATGTCATCTTATAAGAGGACATGTATTCACGCCATTTGACTAGCTTAGGACCTGCGGCTTTGGCATTCGCAGCAATGCGAGAGGGTTCTACATCTTTAAGCAGCTCAGGATTATCGGCATCGATCCATAAGTAAGCGCCATTGTTCTCCGCCAATTCGGTTAGGGCTTGCGCGCGCCATGTTGGATACTCGTTGAAGGAGTCCTCCGGTGCATGGGTATAGCGAATTTGAGTGCAGATTTCATCCTGCCATTCAATATGTACATGCTTAGCACCGGCTTCATAAGCTTTGCGGGAAATGAATCGTACGAACTCAGGGTGCTGAATCGGTGCGTTAATCCAAAGCGATTGACCGGATTGAATGTTGAGAGCAACACTAACTGTTAGCTCCGCATATTTCTCGAGATTTTGTTCAAAATTCATTCGAGTCATCCTCCTTTTTCTCTGTCTTGCTTGAAGTTTATCGCTCTACTCGCTGACTGTCAAATAAATTTTACCGTTGGTTGAATAGTGGATTCTTGGCTGTCATTGCATGGAATTTTTACATTTGTTTACACTAGATGCAGGAGGTGAATTGCGTTCATGCGCTATGAATGGCTATTGGGCCTGCTGCTGCTTGCCCAGCCCAAAGAAATGACATTTCAACTATCGGAGAATTCAGACGGTGGACGGATGGCCCAGATCCAGAGAGAGCCTTATACCCTGCATCTTCTCGATGTACCTATGGTTAATACGCAAAAATTAGACCGTCTTGCGGAGCAAATTGATAAATCGATTTATCGTAAACCGATTAATGCCACCATTAATGATGGTGGGGGCATTGTGAAAGAAGTCGCGGGCGTAAGACTGAATCGTCGTGCTTTTCTCAATCAGTTTTATGCGCAATTCTATGCAGAAGGACCGATGAAGGTGGAGCTGCCGCTTCAAACGATGTATCCCAAAGTAGATAGTGAATTACTTGCCAGCATTCGCGTTCGTCCAATTGGCTATTATGTTACCTATTTTAATTCACGGAATACGCATCGTGTAACGAATCTCAAACTAGCCTCTCAAGCCATTAACAATTATGTCGTGCAGCCAAATGAGACGTTTTCTTTTAACCGTGTAGTCGGTGTTCGAACACCTAACAGGGGCTATATGCCGGCCAAGGTAATTGTAAGAGGGGAATTCTCAGAGGGGATTGGCGGGGGCATCTGTCAAATCTCGTCCACCCTGTTTAATGCCGCAGACCGTGCTGGCCTTACCATCATTGAAAGGTATTCACACAGCCGATCGGTACCCTATGTGCCACATGGAAGAGACGCGACTGTCAATTGGGGCGGGCCTGATTTTAGTTTTCGAAATGATTATAATCAGCCTATCCTCATCCGAGCGCATACGCTGCCTGGTCAGGTTCAAATCAGTATTACATCTTCTGAGCTCATAAATTTCAAGGCACGCCATGTGCCAGGTGCAACAGAAGCGATCCCAGAGGAAATTGAAACGAATTCGAATGTAGGCACACTGCTCCCATAACGCGTGGGGGCTTTTTAGTTGAGGTCAATATATGCATATTTTATGAAATAAAAGCACGAAATCGCAAGATTTCTAAGCCATTCTTTTGCTAATATAGAGGGCAGATCATTCAGCTTGAGAAGGGTGGAAATCGCTTTATGAAAACGTTTTTAGATGAGAATTTCTTACTTACGAATGAAACCGCAGTACATCTTTTTCATGAATATGCCAAAGAATTACCGATTATCGATTATCACTGCCATTTAAGTCCTAAGGAAATTTATGAAAATAAACAGTTCAATAACATTACAGAAGCTTGGTTATATGGCGACCACTACAAATGGCGGATGATGCGTGCCAATGGCATCGAAGAGTCCAAAATTACTGGTGAAGCCAGTGATTATGATCGCTTTGTCGCATGGGCTTCCACGCTGCCTATGGCGATCGGTAATCCATTGTACCACTGGTCCCATATGGAGCTTCAAACCTATTTCGGTGTGTACGATCTGATTAATGAACAGAATGCACCAGTGATTTGGGAAAAAGTGAATGCGAAGCTGGCTGAAGGTGGATCGCGCGCTAGAGACTTGATCACAAACTCCAAAGTAACGGTCATTTGTACAACAGATGATCCTGTGGATTCCTTGGAATACCATATCAAAATCAAAGATATTGAAGGCTTCGATACGCAAGTATTGCCTTCCTACCGCCCGGATAAGGCGTTAGAAATCAATCGCGCTACATTCCTTCCGTGGATTGCGCAATTGGCAGCAGCGACAGGAACAACGATTCGTACTTATGATGATTTGCTAGCAGGCTTGGAAAGCCGCGCGGTGTTCTTTGATTCCGTTGGCTGTAAAGTTTCTGACCACGCACTAGACTACGTGCCTTTCGCAGTTGCGACGAAAGAAGAAGTTGACGCGATCTTCGCTGCTGGACTTGCTGGTCAGCCTGTTAGCTTAGAAGATGAGAAAAAATATAAAGCATACACGCTATTATTCCTAGGCGGCATCTACAAGAAGCTGGATTGGGCGATGCAATACCATATTAATGCTTCTAGAAACAACAATGGACAGGCATTTGCTAAGCTAGGTCCCGATACGGGCTTTGATTCCATCGGTGATAGCCCAGTAGCAAGCGCATTGACTGGCTTGTTGTCATCCCTGGCTGTAGCGGATTCGCTGCCTAGAACGATTCTGTACTCCTTGAATGCGCGGGATAATGAAATTCTCGCTTCCTTAATGGGCAGCTTCCAAGGTGACGGCATCGCAGGCAAAATCCAATTGGGCGCAGCATGGTGGTTCAATGATACGCGTGACGGCATGATTTCCCAAATGAAGTCGCTAGGCAACTTCGGTCTGCTTGGCCGCTTCGTAGGTATGTTGACAGACTCCCGCAGCTTCTTGTCCTACACACGCCATGATTATTTCCGCCGCATTCTATGTAATATGTTCGGTGAATGGGTGGAAGCAGGCGAGTTCCCGAATGACGAGCAATTGTTGAAGCAATTGGTTCAAGGGATTTCTTACAACAATGCCAAACAATATTTCGGATTCTAAATGAACAACCTCCATGTGAGCGTGTGAGCTCGCATGGAGGTTTTTTGTGCGCTTGGCAGCGCATCGTACTAACGGGTGAAAGTCCCAAGTACACCGTGAGATGGCGGAAGTACATAGTTGACTCATAGTGCTCTGTCCGTGAGGAAGGGTGCGGAGGATGGGAAGACAAATCCCGGAACAGGCGGTTAAACCATGTTGGCCGGCAACGCAGGATAACCTTGCAAAAAAAAGGGACGTCCAATACCATCCATAGCGTTGTAGGTTAAGAGGACTGGATTCGGGTGAAAGTGCGATGACGTGACCCAAGGAGATCTCGCCATTTCTACGTAAGTGGTAATTTCTTTTCAAAACCGTGATGGTTAAGAAAGAAGGTACGAGTGGTGAGAAGTCAGACGTAGGGATAGTAACGATAAAGCTTGCCAGAAAGACCGCAAAGGCAAGAGAATCGGCGTAAAAAAAAAAAAAAAAGATCGTCGATGCAAGCTTTGACTCAAAAGGCGAAGACTTGTGTGAAGCCCGAAACCAGAGAAGAAGAGTTTCTGAGAGAAGCCATGTGCCAGATA